>DJHE01000008.1:11467-49122 GCA_002432945.1 Synergistaceae bacterium UBA5827 | reverse complement strand
GGCTCGGATGACCTTGGCCTTACCGGCGTCTTCGTCGAGTTCAAAAACTTCCGGGCAAATCTGGGCGCACACTCCGCAACCAATACATTCTTCCTGGTTAACCTTCACGAGCATGAAAGGGGGTCACCTCCTTCGCGAAACCGATTTTAACGCAGGCGGCAAGGGGCGTCAAACATTGCTATCCATGACGATAGAAACAAGGGGTGTCCCTTCCTGTGATTTTTCAAGCCTCAGAAGGGCCCGGTAGTCTGAAACCGCTTTCTTGGCGGGTTCGGCTGCGACGATGAAGACGCCCGTTCCGACAACCTCGGCTCCGAATTCTTTTGCCATAAGGAGCATTCCTGCCGCTGTGCTACCCCCCCGCATGTAGTCGTCCACCAGAAGGACCTTCTTTCCTTTCTGGAGCTGGCGTGTGCCCAGGTACATGGCTTGGACATCACCGGTCCCGGTTGGGTAATGCACGGCTACCGCCGGTCCGTCGGAGGCCCTATTGCGGAAGCGGCAGACCGCTAGCGGGAGACCCAGGGCATGGGCGGTAAAAAGAGCGAGGGGTATTCCCTTAACTTCGGAGGTCATGACAACTTCTGCTTCCCTATCTGAAAAATCGGACGCGAGCGCCATTCCAAGACAGAAGGCATACATCGGGTCGAAGAGGATGTCACCATAATAGATCAAGCCCCCGGGTAGGACTCTTTCCTTATCGGAAAGCAGACGGGCGATGGATTCCAGGGTTTCTTTCCGTTTTGTGCTGCCCAACGTGGGGAGGAAGGAAGCGCCACCAGTTCTCCCCCGATCGACCGATATGACACCGATTCCTTCTTCCGAGAGAGAATCGTTGATGATCGAAACATCGTCACTGATCACCGTTTTTGAAACCTTGAAGCAGTCTGCCATTTGCGTCATGGAGATCAGGCGGGAAGGAAACAGGAGAAACCTTGAGGCGATCCTGACAAGGCGCTCAGTACGCTGGACTTTCACAGTCATCACTCCCAGAATAGGATTCTCTCGATTCCTGGAGCATTGGCGATTTTTGCCCCTAGTTCTTCTAAATGGCTTCGTTCGGGCATAAGTGCAAATAATGCGCTACCGCTTCCAGAAAGACCCCAGGCTAGAGCCCTGGTCCTTTCAAGAATACCGAAAAGGACTTCATATTCCGGATGGAGCTGTGCGAGGCCTGGGATAAAGTCGTTCGGTAGCAGCCCGACCCTCTCATTTGCGGCAAGGGCTGTTAAGATCTTCTCACTTTCGTTAAAGGCATCCTCGTCAGGCATCCAGCAACCGTTCGTTTCGTCGTCGACGGAACGGTAAGCTTCCCCCGTATTCGAGCGCCACTTCGGAATCATGACACAGGCAGAAAAAGGCAGATTCGCATCCACAGGTTCAATTATGTCCCCAATGCCCCGGACCCTGGCCAAAGATGCGTGCCCCGCGAGGAAAGGGATGTCCGCCCCGATATTGGATTCAAGTCCCACAAGGATGTCACGGGAAAATACACGCCTTGCCCATCCGATCAAGGCCGCTGCGTTCCCGCTTCCCGAGCCGAGGCCGGTTCCCGGGGGAACTGCCTTGTTTATGTCTATTTCAAGAGGGATATTTGGGAATCCATGACTTCTTAGATCGTTAAGCACCTTAAGCATAATATTCTGACCGTTTATCACATAATTGTAAACCCGCACAATATCTTTCCCTCCCGGCGCGGGAAGGCGGACAACGATTGATTCGTGTCCATGAAAACGCCAGGATAGAGAGTTTAGGCGATGAAGACCATTCGCCTGCCGGCCCGTAATGCGGAGGGTCAAATTGAGCTTGAGAGGTGACGGAATCAAGTATTCCAACGCACGTTCCTTCTTTCCGCCGGAATTTCCGGGCATTGAAAAAGGCCCCGGCTTCTGATCGCCGAGGCCTTTCTCATGAAAGTACCTAGATAAGCTTTTCGTGACCGGGCAAAATCTCCAATTCGACCTCTTTTGTAAGGAGCTCGACATAACTGAAAGAGACCGTGCTTTGTTGGGATTCAACATACATCGTAAACAGGTTGGGATAGGTTTCGAGGATGATTCCCTGCCTTTCCTCCACCTTTCGCCTTCCTTTTGTTGCCCGGTAGCGAACTTTTGAGCCTTTGTGAACCGCTACCTGGGCTCTTATCCTACAGAGATCAGCGCTCATCGACTTCACTCCCAGGAGCATTTTGTCGCATTTTACCACACAATTTGCAAAAAAACAAGGATTTACAGTTTCCTTGCCCCTTCATGCCCTTGTTGGCCTAAGGACCCGCTTTTCACCCACTCTTCTCGTGACACCAGCCGCATCCATATACTCCAGGAAAGGAAGGGCATATTTCCTCGTGCTGCCGGTGAGATCCCTGAAAGCCGCAAGCGTGATATCACCAGGACATTTTCGCAGTAAATCTATTCCCCTAGACATCACTTCTTCTGAGAGGATAAGGTCTCCCCCAAGCAGGTGGACCTTGCCGTTTTCTCTCAGTTGCTTGATAAGTAGTGAAAAATTTTCTTTTGAAAGTCCTGTGGCGGTCAAGGCTTCGTCAAGCGTAGGCATCTCGAACCCTCGCCTATTGCAGAGGTCCAGGATGCGGAGAATTTCCTCCTTGAAACGGGATTCATCCTGCGGGATGAATCCCGAAAGCCCCACGCGTGACTCGGACATTGCGAGGAGTCCCTTTTCGTGGAAAACAGCGATAGAAGCCTTGGCAATACGCGAATCTTCTCCCGGAAAAACCCTTAATACCGCCTCGTCCAGAGTCATGCCCCTAAGATGGGGTTCCTTTTCGTGGAAAAGGGAAAGCTCCCTTGAAAGAACCTCCCACTCGCGGGTCATGCGCTCCCTGGAAACAAGCCAAGCAGGCCCCGTTCTTAGAAGACTGAGTGACTGAGCGTTGTCTTCTTCTATCGCGATTCTCCTGGTTTCCGATGGAAGGACCTGTAGCAATACAGAAGCCTCTTCAAGGGGAATGATCTCCATTGAGTGCAGGATTGAAATGAGCCTATCCCGCGGGCCCTCGGAGTTCGAGAGTTTTTCAAGCATGACAAGGTAGTCGTTTTTCCGTTTTCTATTCCGCGGCTTCCACGCATACGGGAAGAGCACGCGACCTCCACCTATCGTCTTGAGCGGGCTGTAGGCACGGATGACAAATCCCTGGTTGAAAGCTGCGCTCATCGGTTCTTCAAGAACCAGTTGCCCGAAGGAAGATTCTCCGGGGAATACTTTTTCACCCGGGTCGAAGAAGGAAACACGGGCAAGGATGTCCGACGTCCCGATGTGGAGCCGAACTCGTTGCCAGTGCTTCAAAGGTTCATCGTTGCTCTTCAGTGCCTGGAATGAAACATCGAGACACTTCGTCGGCCTGAAAAGCGACGGTGTACAGAGAACGTCGCCACGGTGGACATCCCTGAAAGCAACGCCCGAAAGGTTGACGGCCGTCCGCTGACCTGCAAAAGCCTCATTGACTCCCTCCTCATGAACCTCTAAGCTCCTCACCCTTACAAGGTTTCCGGGAGGGAGGATTTGGATTTCGTCCCCAACCTTGACCGCACCTGCGTAGGCAGTTCCTGTCACGACCGTTCCAAAACCGGAGATCGGGAAGGCCCTGTCGATAGGCAGGAAAAAAGGTCCTTCGCTGGAACGTGGCTCCAAGCCAAGGGTCATTTTTTTAATTTCCGCCAGGAGCTCATTGATCCCGATCCCCTCTTGCGCCGATACGGGAACAAGAGGGGCTCTCTCGAGAAAAGTACCCGCCAGCAGGTTTCTTACGTCTTCGGTTGCGAGGTCGAGTAATTCTTTGTCGACCCTGTCGACCTTGGTCAGTGCAACCAGGCCTTTTCGGATTCCCAGGAGATCAAGTATTTCGAGGTGCTCCCGGGTTTGAGGCATAACCCCCTCGTCCGCGGCAACAACGAGAAGCACTGCATCGATTCCTGCAGCTCCCGCCACCATCTGGCGGATGAATTTTTCGTGCCCCGGGACATCCACGATGCTGATGGTTCTCCCGTCGGGCAACTCTAGAGCGGCAAAACCAAGCTCAATGGTAATACCTCTCCTTTTTTCCTCATCAAGCCTATCGCAGTCAACGCCTGTTAGTGCCCGAACAAGGGTCGTCTTCCCATGGTCGATGTGTCCTGCAGTCCCGAGGACCAGCGGTATTTCATGACGCACCATCACTTGCCACCCCTGTCCCCGAAGAAATCCCGCGAAGAGCGGATCCGATGCGTGCGACATCCCCATCCCTAAGCGTCCTCACATGCAAGAGAACGACTCCTTCCCGAGCTGAAGCGATTACTGGGAATTCAGACTCTCTAAGCCTTTTCTGCAAATGCCCGGAGGAAAAAACGGGGTGACTGATTGCCACAGCAAACCCGGGAAGGGGAATTTCAGGATAGCTTCCCCCACCGACTGCATCCTGAACGGTTGTCGTTGAAAAGCTAAAGTCAGGAAACTTCTTTTTAAGCTGCCTCGAAACTTGCCTGGCTTTCTGCAAGAGACCTTCGGGCTGGGCAGAAATCATGGCTAAAGTTGGAATTTCTCGCGAATTTCCTTCGAGAACTTTCCTAAGGGTCGCTTCAAGGGCAGCGAGGGTCATTTTGTCAGGTCTTAAGGCTCTCATCAAGGGGTGCTTGCGGAGACGCTCGACAATCTGGGAACGACCGGCGATCACTCCGGCTTGAGGTCCACCAAGCATCTTGTCCCCTGAAAATGTCACGAGGTCAACCCCAGCCAGGACACAGTCACGAACGGAAGATTCACCGCGGAGGCCAAAAGCTTCCGCATCGAGGAGGAAACCGCTGCCCAGGTCTTCCATGAAGACAAGGTCCTTTTCCCTTGCAAGCGCAGCCAGGTCCTCACGGGCAGCTTCCGAACGGAATCCTACAACCCTGAAATTAGAAGGGTGAACTTTTAGAATCAGGCTGGTATCTTCCGTGACGGCTCTGGCATAATCCTCGAGATGGGTTCGATTCGTCGTTCCCACTTCCACCAGGCGAGTTCCGGAAATCGACATGATGTCCGGGATCCGGAAAGATCCTCCAATTTCTACGAGTTCCCCTCGCGAAACAATGGCTTCCCTTCCTGAGCCCAATGCGGCCAGGGAGAGGATGACCGCTCCTGCGTTGTTGTTCACCACTACGGCCGCATCCGCACCTGTTACCTGGCAGAGTAGCCACTCTACATGGCTGTTCCGATGCCCCCGCTCCCCAGTGGAAAGGTCATATTCAAGCGTGCTGTAAGCGGAAGAACACTCCATTACGGCCTCTACGGCGGATGCACACAGGCAGGAACGGCCAAGGTTCGTGTGTATGACGACACCCGTTGCATTTACGACGGGTTTCAGGCTGCGCGACGAATGCCTTGACAGCCTGGTTTTAGCCTCGATGCAAATCCGGTCGATATCGATCGTTGGCGTTGATCCTTCAAGCAGGGATTTACGGATCTCTCCTATGATGTCGGAAAAAACGCCCTTGACGGCGGGCCGGCCCACTTTCTCTTCGTATGCGGTAACCCAGGGTTGCGAAAGCAGGATCTCCATTGAGGGGATCTGCTTGAGCAACTCCCTAATCCCTTCATTCATTTTTCCCAACCTCTTTTCCGTAAACTTGCTTCTATCATAATCCACATTGACCGGCCGGATATCCTTCTAGAACCGTTTTAAAGGTTTTCCCCGCAAGCCAGCAACGGAAGGATGTGCCTGATCAGTATGCCCATTGCCGCAGGTGTTGATTCCGTTGGAGAAAGGGATTCGAGAACACATCCGGAAGTTGCCGGGAGAGTCATGACGGTCACATCTCCTTTATACTCGGCTTTTTCAACAGAAACCCCTTCAGGGTCGAAAAGGAGGATCCATCCCGGGAATGCCATCCCGACGAGAGACCAGCCCTCGTCTGTGGGAAGGATTCCTCGGGGACCGTGTTCTTGCGTCTTCACTCCGCCTGACCTTAAAACTTCAACGACACCCGGCACAATCAAGGAAAGCTTGTCGCCGGCGATGAGGAGCCTCGATCCCCTATTGTTGGCGGCCTCATATAATCGAACCAGGCAAAGGTTGCCATGCTCGTCCAGGACATCCCGCCGAGTTTCGAGAAAGCTGAGGCCGGGCAGAAGGGATGGTTCGACTGAAGTCTCGAAACCGGGAAGTTCTTCGACGGCAACCGAGGCGATAACGCCGAGTATTCGCTCTGCGAGGTCATCGGTTGTCTCCTCAGGTACGTTGAAAAGAACATAATCCATAAATTTATCCCCCTAGACGAGAAGTTCCCAGATTGCGTTCGCAACGCGGAATCCTTTCGGGGAAAAAGCGGTGCAGCCCTGTCTCCGTAGAAAGAGGTCCCGTGGAAGTCCCGCAAGGATTTCATGAATGGAGCGGGTCCGCTTTTCCCCGAAATGTCTCCTGAAAGAACGCCACCGAATCCCCCATCGCGTCCTCAAGGCTAGAATCGCCGCTTCGCGTGCCCGGTCGTCATCCGAAAGCCTCTCGCTCCACCGTGAAGCAGTCGCTCCTTTTTGGGACAGGTATCCATCCAGGTCACAGTTGTTCCTGTAGCGCAACCCATCCACGTATCCCCAGGCGGATGGACCAAGGGCAAGGACGTTGCCCTGTCGCCAGTAGGAAAGGTTATGGCGACACCACTGCCCTCCGCGTGCAAAACTGGCAACTTCGTACTGGACGAATCCTTTTTGGTGTAAATACCACTGGGCAAAGCGGTAAAACGGATACCCTTCGGACTGTGTCGGGACAATTTCGTCTGCCAGGGGTGTCCCGGGTTCAGCCGTCAGCTGGTAGGTAGACACGTGCCCTGCATAATGGGATAGAGTCTGGAGGTCCTTGTGCCAAATCGCCAGATCCTGGCCAGGTATTCCGAAGAGAAGGTCCCCGCTGACCCAAAACCCTTTTTGGCGACAGGATTCCAGTGCGTCCAAGGCTTTCCTTGCGTCGTGAAGACGTCCGAGCCATCTTAGGGCAGAGGGGGAAAAACTTTGTATCCCCAGGCTGACTCGAAGGATCCTCCACGATTTCCAAACTGCCAGGTGCCCGTCCTGCAGCGAATCGGGGTTGGCCTCAACGCTAACCTCGGCCCCTCTTGAAAAAGAAAGTCCTTCTTCCAGCAAACCGCAGAGGGTTCCCCATTGCTTCGGGTCAAGGCACGTGGGGGTTCCTCCCCCGATGTAGAGCGTATCGATGGCAGGTCTTTTCCCCAGCATCTCTTTCCATGAAACAAGCTCTCTACGCAGCGCTGCCAGGTAGAGGCCGATTTCCTCCGTGGCTGCCGTTTTGCTGTAAAAGGCACAATAGCGGCATTTGCTTCGGCAGAAAGGGATATGCAGGTAGCAGGATAGCCCGGCCTCTAGTCCTCCTCGTCCTTCCCTATGTTGAGGTAAGCCAGGAAAGCTTCCTGAGGAATCGATACCCGACCGATCTGTTTCATCTTTTTCTTGCCTTCCTTCTGTTTCTCTAAAAGCTTCCTCTTCCTCGTGATATCCCCGCCGTAACATTTTGCCAGCACGTCCTTCCGTAACGGCTTCACATTCTGGCGCACGACGACCTTCTTCCCGATAGCTGCCTGGATTGGCACCTCGAAAAGCTGGCGCGGAATCAATTCCTTCAGTTTCCTGACAACAGCCTGCCCCATATGGAACGCGGCGTCCTTGTGGCAAATGAATGAAAAGGCGTCGATCGGTTCCTGGTTTACCAGCACATCGACTTTCACAAGCTCAGCAGCCCTGAAGCCGACCTGTTCGTAATCGAGTGAGGCATATCCCCGGGTCGTCGATTTGAGCTTGTCGTGGAAATCTACGATGAATTCTGCCAGAGGAAGAACGTAGGAAAGGCGAAGCCTCTCGGGGGTGATGTAATCCATGGCCTGGAAAATCCCCCTTTTGTCCTGGCACAATTGCATGACCTTTCCAACGAATTCAGAAGGGACAAAGACGGTCAATCGTATGTACGGTTCCCTTATTTCCTCAATCTGCCCAACATCGGGAAAATCGGAAGGCCGGTGGGCTTCGAAAACTTCACCGCTTGGCCTGACGATCTGGTAGACGACGTTGGGTGCCGTGGCAACGAGGTCGACATCGAATTCCCTGGTCAGCCTTTCACGAGCGATGTCCATGTGCAGCAACCCGAGGAATCCGCAACGGAAACCGAACCCGAGCGCGGAAGAGGTTTCGGGCTCGAACTGGATTGCCGAATCGTTGAGCTGCAGTTTTTCCAAAGCGTCCCTGAGCTGAGGGTAGTCTTCGTTGACAACCGGGTAAAACCCGCAGAAGACAACCGGTTTCACTTTCTTGTAGCCCGGCAGGGCGACGGAATCGGTTTTTCCGCCCTCGATCACCGTATCTCCCACATGTGCCTCGTGAATCGTCTTGATGCTGGCCGCCAGGTACCCTACCTCGCCTGCCTCCAGTTCCTGGACGGTGGTCATCCCTGGCTTGAAGACGCCGACTTCTTCTGCCAGACACTCCCTGCCCGTTGCCATGAAGCGAATTGACTGTCCTGCTTTGAGCCTCCCGTTAACAATGCGGACATAACAGATGACACCCCGGTAGTTGTCGTAAATCGAATCAAAGATCAGGGCCTGGAGCGGGGCTTCCGGATGTCCCTTGGGAGTCGGGATATCCCTAACGATCCTTTCAAGTATCTCCGGGACTCCACGGCCCTCTTTCGCACTGGCCAGGATCGCGTCATGGGCATCAACCCCGATGATCTCTTCGAGTTCCCTCCTTGCTTCCTCGGGTTGCGCGGAAGGTAGGTCAATCTTGTTGATGACCGGTACCAGCTCAAGCCCCTGTTCTGCGGCCATGTAGGCGTTGGCTACCGTCTGCGCCTCGACTCCCTGTGCTGCATCGACGACGAGCAGGGCTCCCTCGCAGGCAGCCAGGGATCTTGAAACCTCGTAGCTGAAGTCAACGTGTCCCGGTGTATCGATGAGGTTCAGGATGTAATCCGTGCCGTCCGGCGACTTGTAATTCATCCGCACGGGAACGGACTTGATAGTGATTCCTCGTTCCCTTTCAAGTTCCAGCGTATCCAGGTACTGGGCCCGCATTGTCCTTGAATCAACGGTCCCTGTAAGCTCCAGCAGACGGTCTGCCAAAGTCGATTTGCCATGATCCACATGGGCGATGATGCAGAAATTACGAATATGCTCGCGTTTCATGAGTTCCCTCCCCGGGGGATCCGTTTCCTACGATATTTTCCTGTTCAAATTCCTATTCGACGTTCTGGATCTGTTCGCGGATTTTCTCAAGGGTTGTACGCCCGTCTACAGTCATCCAGCGGACGTTTGCAGCCGAGACTTTCGAATCCAGCGTGTTTAGCTCACGGTTTATTTCCTGCGATAGGAAATCAAGTTTCCTACCGACGGCCTCTCGCCCGTTGAGGGATTCACGGAACTTGACAAGATGGCTTCTCAGGCGGGCCGTTTCCTCGGAAACGTCCCAACGGTCCGAAAGAAGCACGATTTCCTGCGCAAGTCGCTGTTCCTTGACGGCTTCCTCGCATTGGGCCATTACTTCCAGAACCCTTTTCTGCAAATTTTCAATCGCCTCTTCCTTCGCTTTTTCGGCTGCGAGGCCCATTTCTTCCGTTAGGTTCTCCAGGATTTCAAGGTTCTGGACGATTGCTTCCCTTGTGTGGTTTCCCTCCTGTTGCCGCATGGAAACCCAGTTTTCGATCGCTTTGTCCATGAGCGCATCGACGATACGTTCCAGTTCTTCCCTCCAGGACTCTTCATCCTGGGACGGGGTTTCAAATACACCCGGCAGGGATAGAAGGACTGCAGGATCGACCGCCCCTTCCCTTCCGATCTTTCGGTAGAAATCATCCAGCCTTGCGAGATAGGACTCAAGAACCTCCTCGCGTAGTTCGAGAGTCCTGAATTCCGGCGCCCAGGCGACTTCAAAGCGGACCTGGACTTTCCCTCTCCTTGCCTTTTCGCGTATTTTCTGTTGGATGCCCGTCTCGAAACTGAGAAGCTCTCTAGGGACCCTGACCGATACCTCCAGGAAACGGTGGTTGACGCTGGAAATCTCCGTTACGAATTGTCCAGCTTTGTTTCTTTCAGTGGCCCTGCCAAAACCTGTCATGCTGGTCAACATTGATTATTCTCCTCCAATCATCATATTACGAAGCCATAGTGTACCCTTACCGCGAACCCAACGCCACTCGATCCTTAGTATAAAGACCCAAACAAAATAAATAGCCCCTAAGGGGTTGATTTATAGGATTCCTAGCGCAATAATGTCAGTATTCTAGATCCGGGGAGGTTGTCAAAGATGGAAAGCGGCAAGATGCTTTACGAGGGAAAGGCAAAACGGATGTTTGAAACCGGGGATCCAGAAATTCTCCTGATAGAGTACAAGAACAGCCTGACGGCCTTCAATGCCCAGAAGAAAGCGGAGATGGAAGGAAAAGGCCGCTACAACACACTGATAAGCGCCTGGCTTTTTGGATACCTTTCCGAAAAAGGGATCCCTTCTCATTTCTTAAAACTTGTCGATGATAATCACCAGCTTGTAAGGAAGGTTCAGATCCTGCCAATTGAAGTGGTGGTCCGGAACATCACGACGGGCACTCTTTGCAAGAGGCTCGGCGTGCCTGAAGGAATGAGGCTGCCCCGGCCCCTGGTCGAGTTCTACCTGAAGGACGACGCCCTTGGGGACCCTCTGATCACCGATGACCACGCGCTTCTTTTCAACTGGGCTTCTCCTGAAGAAATTAAATCCATGAAAGAGAAAAGCCTGGCAGTCAATGAAGTCCTTGGTGACCTTTTCCGCGGCAAGGGCATCATCCTGGTGGATTTCAAGCTTGAATTCGGCCGGGATTCAGAAGGCAACGTTCTTCTCGCAGATGAGATTTCCCCCGACACGTGCCGGTTCTGGGATGCAACGACGGGCGAGCGGCTTGACAAGGACCGGTTCCGGAAAGACCTCGGAGACGTCCTTGGCGCTTACCGCGAAATTTGGAAGAGGTTGAGCGGAAAGGAGGAGTAGCCATGAAATTCCGTGCGCACGTCCTCGTTTCACTAAAAGAAGGAGTCCTCGACACCCAGGGCAAGGCGGTTCGAGTAAGCCTGAAAAACATGGGCTATGGGAGCGTTGAAGAAGTCCGTATCGGGAAATCCATCATGATCTCACTGGAAGCAACGTCACGGCCAAAGGCGGAGAAACAAGTCGAAGCGATGTGTGATGACCTGCTTGTCAATCCGCTTATCGAAACCCGTTCAGTGACCTTGGAGGCTATCTGAATGAAAGCCGCGGTTGTCATTTTCCCGGGAAGCAACTGCGACCGTGACGTAATCCATGCCCTGGAGGCCGTGTCCTGTATCCCGACTCAGGCAGTCTGGCACAAGGAAACGTCTCTCCCGCAGGATACGGGGCTCGTTGTTCTGCCCGGGGGGTTTTCATACGGGGATTACCTTCGCTGCGGCGCCATGGCCGCCCGTTCCCCGATTGTCCCCGCAGTTCGCGAGCATGCCTCACGAGGCGGGCTTGTCCTTGGAATCTGCAATGGATTCCAGGTCCTCACCGAAACCGGCCTGCTGCCGGGTGCCCTTCTTGCGAACATTTCCCTTGAATTCATCTGCAGCAATTGCCTCCTCAAGGTCGAGAGGACAGACACCCCCTTTACGAGCGCTTTTAAAAAGGGCCAAATCGTCCAGTTCCCGATAGCTCATCACGAAGGGCTCTTTTTCCTTCCGGAAAATGAACTTGAAGAACTCGAGGCTAACGGCCAGGTCGTCTTCCGATATGCCTCCGCTGACGGTTCCGCCGGCCAACAATACAGTCCGAACGGCGCCCTTAACGGAATCGCCGGCATTGTCAACAAGGGGGGCAATGTGCTTGGCCTGATGCCTCACCCGGAGAGGGCAAGCGAGCGCATCCTCGGCTCTTCGGACGGACTTGGCATTTGGAATTCCATCAAGGAATGGCTCGAAGGGAGGTCGAAATAATTGGATCACCGAAAAGCCGGGCTTCTCGACTCGGAATACGAAATCATTTGCCGCGAGCTTGGCCGGGAACCCAACGAGGCCGAATTGCGCATTTTCGGTGTCATGTGGTCGGAACATTGCTCGTACAAGTCTTCAAAACCATTGCTGGGCCTTTTTCCCAAGGAAGGCCCCGCGGTTTTGAAAGGTGTTGGCGAAAACGCTGGTGTCGTCGATGCAGGCGATGGTTGGGGACTCGCCTTCAAGGTCGAAAGCCATAACCATCCCTCGGCTGTCGAGCCATACCAGGGAGCGGCCACTGGAGTTGGAGGGATTATCCGGGATATCCTTGCCATGGGAGCAAGGCCGATGGCGTCCCTGGACGGCCTTTTTTTTGGCAATCCCGATTCGCGAAAGACGATCTTCCTTTCTAACGGGATCGTCAAGGGCGTGGGGGGATATGGAAACTGCGTCGGTGTCCCGACTGTCGGCGGAAAGACATTTTACGATGCCAGGTACGAAGACAATCCCCTCCTGAATGCTTTCTGCATGGGTCTTGTCAATGCTGAATCCATCGTGAGCTCGCAAACCGCAGAGCCTGGGAACCTTGTCGTATTGCTGGGATCCAAAACGGGACGTGACGGGATCGGTGGAGCCGCATTTGCCTCTGTCGAACTCGGTGAGGATACGAAAGCCAGTCGCCCTCAGGTCCAGATAGGTGACCCCTTTGTTGAGAAACTATTGATCGAGGCCTGTCTTGAAGCGCTCGAAAACAGCCTTGTGACCAGCATGCAGGACATGGGTGCAGCCGGCATCACTTCTTCGGCAAGTGAAATTGCGGCAAAGAGTGGCGTCGGCATGATCCTTGACCTCGACAAGGTGCCTTTGCGCGAAGCCGACATGAGTGCCTGGGAAATCGCACTTTCCGAATCCCAGGAACGAATGCTGCTGATCGTCCTCCCTGAAAAACTGGAGCTTGTCCTGTCGCTCGGTGAAAAATGGGACCTCGATTGCGCCGTCATCGGAAAAACAGTCGAGGGAGACCGGTTTATTCTCGAAAAAGGCGGCTCCGTTGCCGTTGACCTTCCGGCGTCCCTGATCGGGGGAGGGTGCCCTGAAATCAGGTGGCCGGCTATTACCCCTGCCAATCTTGCAAACAGGCAGACGTTCGAGTTGGAGAATGAAATCCTGCCCTCGGACTTGGCTGAATCTCTTCTCAAGCTTATCGGTTCACCCTCTTTAAGGGAAAAAACATGGATCACCCGCCAATATGACAGCATGGTCCAGGTTAATACGATACAGGGACCTGGCGCGCCCTTAAGCCTGGTAAGGATCAAGGAAAACGGGAATATTGCGGCAATAACCATGGAAGCGCTTCCCTGGGCCTGCCAGCTTGACCCTTTCCGCGGCGGCTACGAGACGATGGCCCGTTCGCTGCGCCCTCTTTGGGTTGCGGGAGCACGCCATTTGGGAATGACAAACTGCCTGAATTTTCCTTCACCCGAAAATCCCGAACAGTTTTGGGAATTTTCCGAAGCAGTGAAGGGGCTTGCCGAGTGTTGCGTCGACCTGGGTTGCCCGGTAGTATCGGGCAATGTCAGCCTTTACAACGAAAGCGCAGGACTTTCGATCCTTCCTACTCCCCTCGTCTGCTCGGTCGGATTGATCTCTTCCGGTGAATCGCCACTCCTTCCTGGGAACTGGAAAGAAGGGGACATTCTCTACCTGGTCGGGATGGATAATGCCGCGATCCCTGCCAGCCATTTCCAGGTCACGTGCATGGGGATGTTGAAAGGACTTCCCGTGCCACCTTCTCCGGAGATGGAACGCGATTTCAAGGAAAGAGCAATCCTGACTGCCGGAAAGAACGTCGCGGACAGTGCCATTCCCATCCTTGGCGGAGGACTTGGCATTGCCCTCTGCAAGGAAGCCATTTCATCGGGCCTGGGTGCGGAAATCCAACTAGGGACACCGACTCTTCCAGCGGTGAGCCTTTTCGGTGAAGGAGGGGCGCGAGCCCTCTACGCAGTTCCTTCAGTAAAAGCTTTTGAGTTCCTCAGGATATGGAAAGGATTTCCCGTAAGGCAGGTGGGGAATGTCCGCGGGGAGAGCCTCCGGCTCCCTAGATCCACTCCGCTCCCCATCGAAACGCTTTTGAAAGCCTGGAGAGGGGTCTAGAACATGTGCGGTGTTTTCGGAGCTTTTTCGGCAGCGGGCAACTCCGTCCTTGAAGATGTCTACCTGGGTTTATACGCCCTGCAGCACCGTGGACAGGAATCCGCGGGAATTTCATGGATCAACGGTGAGGAGAATGTCCATAGCCTCAAGGGAATGGGTCTTGTCCACATCGCCCTGGACCAGAAAAAACTCGCGTCGATCAAGGCAGGCTGTGCAATCGGGCACGTTCGCTACTCCACGACCGGTGAATCTTTGCTTGCGAATGCGCAACCCCTGGCTGCCAAGTACGCACGCGGACCCATTGCCATTGCCCATAACGGTAACCTGACCAATGCAGATGGCATCCGGCGATACCTTGAAAACCGCGGTGCAATTTTCCAGTCCACTACCGATACCGAAGTCATCATTCACCTTATGGCTCACCAATCCCATAAGCCGCCGCTTGACGCCCTTGTCGATTCGCTCCGGCGGCTGAGAGGTGCCTACAGCCTCTCCGTGATGCTTGGGAGAAGGCTGATCGCGGCACGGGATCCATGGGGATTCCGGCCTCTCGTCCTTGGTGAAAGGGATGATGTCACTTATGTCGCATCGGAAACGTGTGCCCTCGACATCGTCGGAGCGAAATTCATCCGGGACGTCGAACCCGGGGAGATCGTCGTTATTGACGGGACGGGAATCAAATCGGTGAGGATACCGGTAAAGACAAAGCGACATTATGCCTGTTCCTTCGAATACGTCTACTTTGCGCGGCCCGATAGCGTGATCGATGGCCGTTCGGTTTACAAGGTCAGGAAAGCACTTGGGGAGCGTCTTGCAATCGGGGCCCCCTGTCCTTCTGCGGACTTTATCACGGGTATGCCCGACAGCGGAACTCTTGCAGCCCTCGGGTATGCAGAAGCAGCCCAAAAACCTTTCGAGATCGCGGTTGTCCGGAACCGTTACGTCGGAAGAACTTTCATACAACCCACGGACCTCGTCAGGAACCTCGGAGTCCGAATCAAGCTGAACCCCATAAGGGAACTCCTCAAGGACAAGGAAGTCGTCGTTGTTGACGATTCAATCGTTCGAGGTACGACGGCCCGCCGGATCGTGAACATGATGAGTGAAAATGGGGCATCCGCGGTTCATTTAAGGATCGCCTCACCCCCGGTTCGTTTCCCCTGCTATTATGGTATCGATACGCCGACTTGCGAAGAACTCGCCGCGGCCCAACTCGATGTGCCAAGCCTCGAGAAGATGGTTGGGGCAGATTCCCTGGCCTACATGTCGCCGGAAGACCTCGTTGCAGCAATAGGAAGACCCCGGTGCGAACTCTGCATCGCCTGCTTCACCGGAGATTACCTGCAGGGAGGGGACGAAGATGGGACTGACCTATGAAAATTCGGGTGTCAGCATTGACCATGGGAATCTCTTTGTCGAGCGGATCAAGGCTATTATCGGGGACTCTCCCCAGCCTGGCGTAGTCGGAGGAATAGGTGGATTCAGCGGTTTGTACCGCCTTGACGGGAAAACCCTCCTTGCGGCCTGCTGCGATGGGGTCGGGACAAAGATGGAAATTGCAAAAGCTTGCGGCCACCTCGAGTTCCTTGGGCAGGACCTCGTGGCGATGAGCGTGAACGACCTTGTCACCTGCGGCGCACGCCCACTCTTTTTCCTCGATTACCTTGCTTGCGGCCATCTCGACATCGATGCTTACGAACCGGTTGTCCGCTCGATTCACGAGGCCTGCAGGGAAAGCGGCTGCGCCCTCCTTGGTGGTGAAACTGCAGAGATGCCGGGGGTGTACCCTACTGACGGTTTCGACCTTGCTGGTTTTGCAGTTGGGATTGTCAAGGAAACCGATCTCATAGACGGGAAAGACATCAAGCCGAATGATCTCGTTGTGGGGCTTTCAAGTTCCGGACTTCACAGCAACGGATTTTCGCTTGTTCGAAAAGCCCTCCTCGATGGAAACGAAAAGGACATTCTTTTCACGATCCCTGCGGGTTGCGAGGAACCGCTCTGGCGTCTTCTTCTCACGCCTACGAAACTCTACGTACGGTCAGCCATGAAGGCCACTTCAACGGGTGTTGTAAAGGGTATGGCCCACATTACGGGAGGCGGTCTTGAGGAAAACATAACGAGAGTACTTCCGAAGGGATTGAAGTTACAGATCGATTTCGAAGCGTGGACCCCGGGACCGGTTTTTTCCCTCCTCAGGGATGCAGGTGTACCGGAAGAGGAGATGCGGCGCGTTTTCAACCTGGGCATAGGCTATGTTTTCATCGTCGCGCCGGAGGGCTTGGAGGAACTCGTGACCACCCTTGAGAGCGAAGGCGAGGCTCCTCTACTTATAGGAGAAATCCTTTGATGACGCGTATAGCCGTCTTTCTTTCCGGGCATGGAACGAACATGGAAGCCTTGGCCGAAAAAATCCGTTCGGGCGACCTGGAAGCGGAAATCGTCTTTGCGGCTTCGGATAACCCCGATGCCGGAGGCCTTGAGAGAGCGGCGGCACTTGGAATAGAAACAAAACGCTATCCTTTCCAGCTAAACGGGAGAACCGCCTGCGAAGAGGAAATGGCACGGGATATCGAGAAGGAAAGAATCGACTGGATCGTGCTGGCCGGTTTCATGAGAATTTTGTCACCCGAATTTGTTTCACGTTTTTCGGGAAAAATCGTAAACATTCACCCCTCTCTGCTTCCCGCATTCCCCGGCAAGGACGCAATCGTGCAAGCCTGGCGATACGGGGTAAAAGTAACCGGCGTGACCGTACACCTGGTTGATGAAAGGGTTGATCACGGACCCATCCTTGCTCAGGAAGCCATTCCCGTCGAAACGGGCGAAACGGTGGAAAGCCTGGAATCGAGGATTCACGAAATCGAGCATCGCCTTTACTGGCAAACCTTGCGTAACCTTTTTAACGGTAAAATCCAGTTTTCCGAAAGGAGATCAAGATCGTGAGCGAAAAACGGGCACTCATCTCAGTCTGGGACAAGGAAGGCGTCGTTGAACTGGCGAAAAGCCTGTCCCGGGCCGGGTGGGAGATCATCTCCAGCTCCGGCACAGCCAGGGCGCTTAGGGAAGCGGGCCTGGAAATCCGCGAAGTCGCCGACCTTACAGGTTATCCGCACATGCTCGGAGGACGCGTTAAAACATTGCACCCGTCGATCTTTGGAGGAATACTTGCACGCCGCCATTTCGATGAAGATTTGAACGACGTTGAGCGCTTCGGCATCCCGCTGATAGACATGGTCGTCTGCAACCTATATCCCTTTGAGGAGGTTTCACGGAAGGGATCGGACCTGGAAACTCTTCTTGAGAACATTGACATCGGAGGCGTGACCCTAATTAGGGCTGCCGCCAAAAATTATCATCAGGTCATCCTACTGACCGATCCCAAGGACTATTCGAAAGCCCTGGAAGAAATATCCTCCGAAGGGAACGTCACGATCAAGACCCGACAGGAGTTTGCGCTCAAGGGATTCGCTACGACGGCCTCATATGATGCGACCATCCACCGGGGCATTTCCCGCGAGGTCGGGAAACCTGCCAGCCTTGATGGGATGATCCCTCTTGCGTTGAAGCCTGTACTCCCCCTCCGCTACGGGGAAAATCCCCACCAGGAAGCCGCACTGGCCTTGCCCCCACTTTCGGACCTTCCCTGGAAACAGCTTGCAGGGAAGGAAATGTCCTACAACAACATTCTTGACCTGGACGCGGCCTTGAGAGGTTCCGCACTTTTCCAGGACGAACCGGCGGTCATTGTTATCAAGCATACGACGCCATCGGGAATTTCCCTCGGTTCCAACCTCGAGCAGGCGTACCTGGATGCGGTAGAGTGTGACCCGGTTTCAGCGTTCGGAGGCATCGTCGGCCTTACCCGTGAACTAGACATGAGAACTGCGGAAAGGATAGCGGCCAACTACACGGAAGTTCTGGTCGCACCTTCTTATGCACGGGGCGTGGTCGAATTTCTTTCTGGCAATCGACCCAATTTGCGCGTTATCCACTGGCAAGGCGGACGAGTTTCTCCCTTCCAGTACACCGGTACATGGAGCGGGGTCCTCGTGCAGGAAGATTGTCTCCCTCCCCTTCCAAATGAAAGCAACGGTGAATGGATCGGAAAACCGCGTCCGGACCTTTGGCCGGACCTGCTTTTTGCCTGGAAATCCTGTGCCCTCAGCAAGAGCAATGCCATTGTCGTGGCCGCCGAAGGAAAAACCCTGGGAATTGGACGAGGCTTCACGAGTCGAGTCGACGCCGTTCAATGGGCTCTTGGCAAGGCCGGCGAGTCCTCTCGCGGAGCCGTTCTCGCCAGCGACGCTTTTTTCCCGTTTGCCGACAGCATAGAGCTTGCTGCAGCAGCCGGCATACAGGCCATCATCCAGCCTGGAGGGTCCATCCGTGACAAGGAGGTCTTTGAAGCGGCCACTTCCCTCGGGGTCTCTCTTTTTATCACGGGTCGGAGGACCTTTCGCCACTAGAAAGAAAGGGTGGGAATAAATTGAAAATACTCCTTCTCGGTGGAGGTGCCCGGGAGCATGCTATTGCCTGGGCCCTGGAAAAGTCTGAAAGGGTTGAAGCCCTCGACGCGGCTCCCGGCAACCCAGGAATCGCCAGGATTGCTCCCTGCCACGACATTGACCCCTGCGATCCCGTTGCCGTTCTCGACCTGGTCGAAAGAGTAAAAGCGGACCATGTCGTTGTCGGGCCGGAGGCTCCTTTGGTTGCAGGCGTGGCTGATGCCCTTCGCGAAAAGGGCATCCCCGTTTTTGGCCCTGGAATGTCGGGAGCACGTCTTGAGGGGAGCAAGGCTTTCTCCAAGCAATTCATGGATCGACACGGAATACCCACGGCTCCGTTCGATATCGTGACGAACATGGTGGAAGCGGAAAAGGCACTTAGATCAAGGACGGCCCCCTATGTCGTCAAAGCGGACGGCCTTGCTGCCGGAAAGGGCGCTTTCCTTCCGGAAACGCTGGAAGAGGCCCTTACGATTTGCAGTTCCCTCCTCATTGAAGGGGACCTCGGTGAAGCAGGCAGGGTTGTCGTGATCGAAGATTTCCTTCCGGGTACCGAAATCACCATACTGGCCGTAACCGACGGCCGTACGGTCAGGCTATTGCCGACCAGCCAGGACCATAAACGCGCCTTCGATGGTGACAAGGGGCCTAACACGGGTGGGATGGGGGCCTATTGTCCCGTTCCTTGGGCGGATGAATCCCTGCTCGACACAATTTTTGACACTATCCTGGAGCCCACGGTCAGAGGTCTAGCTGCCGAAAAAATCGATTTTTGCGGGGTCATTTACGCAGGCCTGATGATCGATCGGGAAAAGAAATGCCGCGTCCTCGAATACAACGTCAGGCTTGGGGATCCGGAAGCCCAGGTTGTTCTCGCGGCTTTTCCGGGCGATTGGGCGGAAGTCGTGGAAGCTTGCTGCGCGGGCCATCTTGATTCCGTTGCCTGGGGGCAGCCCGTCGACAGTGCTGTCGGGATCGTCCTCGCTTCAGGTGGATATCCAGGAAAATACGCAAAGGGGCACCAGGTTCTAGGCATCGACCAGGCCGAAGCAATTGAGGGAGTCCTCGTTTTCCAGGCTGGTACTAGCATGGACCCGAAACTGGGGCTTCTTACCTCGGGAGGAAGGGTCATGACCGTGGTAGGAGTGGCCTCAACCCTCGCCCTGGCAAAGGCAAAAGCTTATGAAGCTGTTTCGAAGATCGGTTTTGCCGATGCATTTTACCGGACGGATATTTCAGCGAAGGCGGTCCAGTCTCCCTGGCCCGTCCGCCCTTGAGGGAGGGATACAAATGCCCGGACCGCTTGTTGGCATCGTTCTCGGATCGAAATCGGACCTGTTTGTTGGGAAAAAGGCGGCAGAATCACTCGCTGAACTCGGGATCCCGTACGAAATCACCGTGGCCTCCGCACACAGGACACCTGAAGACGTCGTCGCCTATGCCAGGAAAGCACAGGACAGGGGGTTGATCGTCCTTATCGGTGTTGCGGGACTCTCAGCAGCTCTTCCTGGGGTTTTGGCCGCACATTCGTCCCTGCCGGTTATCGGGGTTCCCGTTTCATCCGGCACTCTCGGGGGGGAGGATGCCCTTTTCGCAGTCACACAGATGCCTCCGGGAATTCCGGTCGGGTCCGTGGGCATCGATGGGGCCAAGAATGCGGCACTGTTGGCCGCAAGGATACTGGCGCTAATGGACCCAAACATTCTAGGTAGGCTTAAAACGCAAAGCGCAACTGCTTCCGAAAAGATCCGTACGGACAGGAAAGACCTGGACGGGCTTCCTACCGCACCGGAAGAAGCCTTTTAGGGACAAAAGAAGCGGGGGGTCCAAGCGGGCCCCCCGCTTCTTTTGTCCCTTACCTACGATGGAGCGCCTGTGCGGAAATGAAGGACAAGCCGCTTCTTGTCAACGCCTCGGCAGTGCAGTTAACCGCAGCGTGCTTGTCCATGTAGTTGGCGAGCAACAAATCCATCTCCCCGGAGCTGCAGACATCTTCCTTGCTCCTGAAATAGTCCAGTATGTCGGAGGGGTGCGCCTTTTCTCTCTCGTTTTCAAGGTCCCCGCCCTCATGCTTGGCTGAAATATTCGGAAAGTTCGCTGCTACCTTGAGAAGGTCTTCCCTTCGGCAATAAGGCTGCCTCACTATGCTCCTGTAAGTTTCCGTGACGTGGTGCTCAATTCTAACCGCGCTTTCAAGCCCAAGCTTTCGGCGAACTTCGGCAGAGGTGATGAGAGACTCTGCGTTGATGGAATTGCTCACGTTGAAACCGACAAGAGACGTACTGCCGTCGGGACGGCTGAAAAGCTTTGCAGTCATGAGAGTCCAAAAGATGGAGTACGGATTGTCGTTTCCCATGAAGACCGAGATCTTGAATCCCATGTCTATTCCGAGCTTATGGGCAATATAACCGACGAGAACCGTACCGGGATTGATGTTCAAGACCTGCTGAATCCCGTAATTTGTGTAGTAATAGAGGAATTCGTCAAGCCATAGTAGAGGATGCCCGTTCGGCTGGCCTATGCCCCCGAAATAGCCCGTGATCGTCTGTGGGCCGCCAAGGTGGACATTCGAACCGTCAGTTCCCTTGGTATCGAGCGTTTCGACGTAGCTCGCCCCCACGATCTGCATTGCCGCAGCGATAGCCAAAGTGTCCCCCTGGTCTTTTTCCTGCTCTTCCATACAGCGGACACGGATGTATCGGCCAGGCATCACTTCCCTTTTTTCGATAGCCCTGCGCGCCTCCTCTATCAGCCATGGGAAGTATTGAAGTGCACTGATTTCCAGTGTCACGGCCCGGTCCTCGGCATATTCAGCGACCGGTGGCTGCCCGGAAAGGGCTTTCCTGCGGAATTCGGAAATCGTCGGGAAGGCCCCCTTGTCACGGGCCTCTTCGAGCCATTCAAGGTCCTTAAGGTAGGGAGACTCCATTTTCCGGAGCCTGCTCAAAAGGTTAGGGAGTTTTCTAGCCTCCGCTGCACGAGCGTTTATCTGTTCTATTGTGCCGTACTTGTCTATCACCCTGAGGACCCCGTTTACAAGTGGGTTATCAGAGTCGAGCAGGTAGCGGTTCATCTCCTCGACAACGCCAGCATCCAGACGCAGTTTCTCGCGCATACCAGGGAACACCCCCTCAATGATGATCAATACCGGATTCACCCTTAAGGATAAGGCTTTTTGCTTACCTATGCATTAATGAGCCAGGCTTATATTTAAGAGTTCCTACCTGTACTCGGACATTTCTTCCAAATTCTTGCGTTTACCTGAAGCGAGGGGTTCCCTTTCGCAATAGCCAACGGCCAGGAGGATATGAACTCTTTCCAGTCCTTTCAGGGTAAGGGAATTCTTAACCGCCCTCTCGTTGAACCAGCCTATCCAGCATGTCCCCAGCCCCTCTTCTGTTGCCTGCAAGACGAAGTGTTCGCAGGCAATCCCGATATCGATCAAAGGATACGAAAGCCTACGGAAAAATCCCGCAAGGGATGCCGCCGTTTTTGTGGGTAGGGTTACGACAGCAACGATAACGGGTGCCTTGATCGCAAAGGAATTCATCTTGTGAGGACCTGAGAATGCCTTTTCAGCAAGATTGTCCTTCAGCGGCTGGGATTCGACCACAATAAAACGCCAGGGCTGCCCGTTGCAGGCAGAGGGTGCCAGTCGCGCTGCCTCCAGGCATCTTTCGATTTTTTCTCTTTCTACAGGGTTCGGCAAGAAAGACCGGGTCGAGCGCCGCTTCCTTACAAGATCGAGAAACCCCATATCGCTACTCCTTCTGAAGAAGATCCTTCATCGAAGAAAGGACCGTCCTGAGAACCTTTATGCGAGCGTAGCGCTTGTCGTTTCCTTCGACGATCGTCCAGGGAGCGCTTGGCGGGCTGGTCCTCAAGAGCATTTCCTCGGTTGCGGCTTCGTATTTGTCCCATTTTTCCCGGTTTCTCCAGTCTTCCGGGGTGATTTTCCATTTCTTGTAATCCGTTTCCTCTCTTTCCTGAAAACGCCTGAGTTGTTCGTCGCTGTCGATTTGGAGCCAGAATTTTACGAGGCCATAGCCGGACTGGAGCCATTCGGACTCCATCCCGTTTATTTCCCCGTACGCCCTTTTCCATTCATTGTCACCGCAGAACCCCTCTACACGTTCAACTAGAACCCTCCCGTACCAACTCCGGTCAAAGATCCCTATATGTCCGCGCCGCGGAAGGTTGGCCCAAAACCTCCAGAGATAAGGGTGGGCCTTTTCCCATTCGTTCGGGGCGGAAACCGGGTTGACTACGTAGCCTCGCGGGTCCAGGCCCTGGGTTAGCCGCTTGATGGCTCCGCCCTTCCCCGCAGCATCCCACCCTTCAAAAATGACAACGAGAGCTTTCCTCTTCCGGTAAAGCTCGTATTGCTTCTCTAAAAGCATTTTCTGCAGGCCTGGGAGCGCTTCCCTGTATTCATCCGAGGTTAGGGATCGTTTTAGGTCCACTCGTTGGAGAATGCCCGAGGGCGGTACCGGTGCACCCGCCCTGATCAATCCTTCCGTTCTCGTTTCCAGGGCATTCCTAAAGAAAATCACGAGGGTTTCAAGAGACTTCAAGGCAGCGACCTGCGCGTCTTCCGCGGGAATACAGACCCAGGGGGAATAAGGCTTGTCCGACTGGTGGAGGATACTCTCCCACGTCTCCATGTAGCGCTTGTATTTCCGGTTTTCCTCCAGGTCCTTGCTCGACACCCTCCAGCTGGTGGAAGGATTCTTCGCAAGCCCCTCAATTCGCCTTTTCTGCTCCTTCGCGCTTACATGAAGGAAGATCTTCAGGAAGCAGACCCCTTCTGCATTCAGGTCTTCTTCAAATCTTGTCGCCCTTGCGATGAACGCCGCCATTTCCACCGGACTCTTCCATGCCGGTTTTTCACCGGCGAAGAGCTGCCTATACCAGCTTCGGTTCAGGAAAACGATCCGTCCTTTCTCGGGGACCATCTTCCAGAACCTCCTAAAGGGTGGGTAAAAGTAAGCCGCTGGATCTTCCTCAGCCTCGTCATTCACGACAAAACCCCTGGGATCGAGCGGTCGGAGCATTTCGTTTATCACATAGCCTTTCCCCGATGCTTCCCACCCTTCGACAAGGACCAGTACGGGAATGCCTTTTTCCCTCAGTTGGCGCTGAAGGGCACCCAGCTCTCGATGAATGTTTTCAAGGGAGTTCTCGTATTCCTTGCGGCCCAGGCGGAACTTCAAATCCAGCCTTTCAAGCATAGTGGCGCCCCTCAATCTTTCCGGCGGACTGTCGGGTTTACCAAAAAGCGCGGGGTATGTCCGTCAAGGGCCGCAAGAAGGTTTTCGGCGGCCATGACCGACATTTTCTCCCTTGTCTGCACGGTTGCGCTCCCCAGGTGAGGGCAAAGAATAACGTTTTCCATGTAAAGGAAAGGATGATCCGGGGGTAAAGGCTCTTTTTCGAAAACATCGAGACCTGCGCCCGAAATCCATCCTTCCTGGAGAGCGCGAACAAGTTCTTTCTCAACAACGACCCTCCCTCGGCTCGTGTTGACCAGGATGGACGTCGGTTTCATCGCGCGAAGTTGCCTTTCCCCGATAAGGCCCTCCGTCGAAGAGGTTAGAGGACAATGTATTGAAACAAAATCGGAGACGGTCAATAGCGTTTCCATTTCCATGTAACGAGCTCCATATTCCCTTTCAGCGATTTCATTGCGGTGGCGTGCGTAATAAAGCAGGTTCATTCCGAAAGATTTCGCCCGGCGGCTTACTGCCTGTCCAATTCGCCCCATTCCTATCAGGCCGAGGGTTGCACCCGATACGTCCTGTCCCAGCATGAACCGCGGCCCCCAATGTTTCCACCCTCCGCTCCGGATGACTCGGTCACCCTCCCCAATTCGGCGAGCGGCCGCAAGGAGAAGCCCGAATGCCAAGTCCGCCGTTGTTTCCGTAAGGACATCAGGAGTGTTTGTGACCATGATTCCGAGTTCCGTTGCCGCATTCACGTCGATCGAATCGTATCCGACCGCATAGCAACTTACGATTTTCAGGAACTTTCCTGCAGCGAGGACTTCACTGTCGATCGGGTCTCCCGGTATAACGACAAGCCCATCACATGAGGCTGCCTTCTCCAGGAAAACATCCCGGCCCGGATTATCTTCCCCGGGCCAGACCTCGAGGGATACTTTTCCCTTCATTAAATCCAACCCCTTATCCGGGATGTTTCTTGAAACAAAAACCATTGGCTTCATCGTTTTCACCTTCCCTCCCAGCGATTTTCCTCAAATCCGGATTACCTACGAGCAAAATGCGCAGGTCATTCAGGTTAGTCTCCGTGCTTCCCGTTACAACAAAGGCGGATGCCGCATCCAGGGCTCTTGCCGAATTATGCTGTTCAAGGTCTTCCCTGGCATCGCGACCGCAGGCCTGGATTCTTCCCCATGTTTGGCCATCTGCCAGCCCCCCGGCATAGGGAGTGGGTCCGTCAAAACCGTCCGTGTCTATCGATACCAGGACTGTTTCAGGGAGATCCGCACCATGGATGGCAAAAGACAACGCGACTTCCTGGTTGGGGCCTCCAATTCCCCCGGCATCGCTGTTAAAAGAAACCACGGTTTCTCCACCGGATACGATCGCAGCGGGTTTTGGAACCGGGTTCCCTGAAACCAGGATTTCCTTTGCCAGGTCAGCCATTAAGCGCCCGATTTCTCTTGCTTCTCCAGAAATTGTCGAACCAAGGAAGAGGGTATTGAAACCTCTTCTTTTCAATTCTTCGGTGGCTGTTTCACATAAGAGGCGATTATTTCCAACGATTTCGTGCCGTGCCCCCGGGAACTTGTTATCCCTTTTCCAGCTTTCAGATTCCCTCTCGAGCAAGGCCTTCATTTCCGGATCGAGGATACTCCAGAGACGATACCGCCCCAGGACTTCGATCGCTTCCCTCGCCGCGTTGCAGGTGCTCGGCACAGTTGGTCCGGAGCCAATCGCTTCCATCTTGTCCCCGACTACGTCGGAAAGAATCAACGTGAGGCTGTCACGGTTTCCTGCTGCATCAAGAAGTCGACCGCCTTTTACCTTCGATAGCGCGACCCTCACTTTGTTGATCTCTTCGATGGAGGCTCCGGAATGAAGAAGTTTTTCCGTGAGTCCCCGTAAACACTCCAGCGTCACCCCATCCTGTGGAAATTCGAACAAGGAGGAAGCCCCGCCGGAAACAAGGAAAAGCACAGGAACACCTGCTTTAAGCGCCTCCAGCTTTCCTATGGCTGTCTTGCCGGCAAGGACTGAATTCTCGTCCGGGTAAGGGTGACCTGCCCGAATCACGTCCAGGGGTATTGGAGCCTGCCAGTTTTCTTGCCCCTTCCGTGACACGACCAAGCCTTTGATTTTTTCCCAACCCAGTATTTCCCCAGCCGCTTTTGCCATAGGAAGGGCTGCCTTCCCGATAGAAAGCAGGAAAATTTCGGTCGTTTCCGAAAAGGAACAAGGAAGCCCTCCTATTCGAATGGCCGTTGCAAAGTAGCGCCGGACAAGCAATTCCGGCGAACAAGTCTTTATCGCTCCCAGGGACGTTTCCAGTGCGGTTTGCCTAAGGAACAAAAGTTGCTTCGGCAACGAACCTCTCCCTTTCTTCATGTTTTCCTTTATCCTATCACTTCCACACTCATGAAAAAGGGGACCGGACAAAAGCCCGGTCCCCTCAACCACGTTATGCAGGCAAAAAAACTATTCCTCGCCAACGACCTTCAGGCTAGGCTTGGTTGGCATGTTCTCTACAGGATGAGCTTGACGCCAGGTCTTGATCGGAAGGCCCCAGATCTTGATAAACCCGACGGCGGCCTTGTGATCGAAGGCATCGCCTTCCGAGTAGGTTGCCAGGTTATGCTTGTAGATGGACGAATCGGACTTCATGGCAACCACCACCGCCTGCCCCTTGAAGAGCCGCACCTTGACCACACCCGAAACGCACTGCTGTGTATGGTCGACAAACACGTCAAGGGCTTCTTTCAACGGTGAGAACCAGTACCCGACATACGCCAGTTCGGCGTATTTCGTTTCGAGTTCCTTCTTGACGGTCAGGAGATCCTTGCTGAGCGTGAGCGTTTCGAGTGCCTTATGCGCCTGGAGGAGGGTAATTGCAGCGGGGCATTCATAGACTTCGCGGCTCTTGAAGCCGACGAGCCGGTCCTCGATCATGTCGATGCGTCCGACTCCATGGGCCCCCGCGATCTTGTTCAGTTCGAGGATCAAGTCGACGCCGTTCATCATCTTGCCGTTCAGCGCCACGGGGATACCTTTTTCAAAAGTGATCTCGATCGTCTCCATCTCATCGGGGGCGTTCCACGGGTCCACAGTTAGCTTGTAAGCATCTGACGGAGATTCATTCCACGGATCTTCCAGGACACCGCACTCGATTGACCTCCCCCACATGTTCTCGTCGATGCTGTAGGGGCTTTGCTTCGTAAGGGAAACTTCAATCCCGTGCTCAGCTGCGAAATCGATCTCCGCCTCCCGGGTGAACTGCCAGTCCCGGACGGGTGCGATGCAGGCAAGGTCGGGGTTCAGGGCATTCGTGCAGACCTCGATCCGAACCTGGTCCTGCCCCTTTCCGGTGCAACCGTGCGCGACAGCCACAGCGCCCTCTACCTCTGCCACCCATGCCAGGTATTTTGAAATCAGGGGCCTTGAAAGAGCGGAATTCAGGGGATAGGTCCCCTGGTACATCGCATTCGCTTTCAGGCTTGGCCACACGAAATTCTCGACGAACTCCTCACGGAGGTCCATCACGTAAGCATTGCAAGCACCCGTTTTAAGGGCCTTTTCCTTCGTTGCCTCAAGATCAACGGCCTGTCCGACATCCGCCGTCATCGTGACCACATCGTATCCCTGCTCCTTGAGCCAAAGAATCGCAACTGAAGTATCCAGGCCGCCACTGTAAGCCAAAACAACCTTACCTTTGTAACCCATCGATCTTCCTCCTTAATTTTAGTTACAAAAAAAGCTCGTCCCTCTAAAAAAGGGACGAGCAACCTGCCCGCGGTACCACCCCGATTGCCGGTCGCCTTACGGCGATCAGCCTCTTTTGGAGTCCTTTATCGGGGACCAGTCGCGCTCCTACTTGGCTTTGCCTTTCTTCGGAGCGGGCTCGGGGTTTCTACTTGGTCGTTCTCAATCGAGAAGTGCTTTCAGCCTTAGGCACTTCATCTCTGTCGACGAGTTTGCAACCAGCGTGTCCCGTCATCGCCCTGTTTCCCAGGTTATCGATGCGGCAGTCCGGTCTTATGCGTCTAGCTCGTCTTTCCAGAGTAAGTGTCATCGACTACGCTCCTTCCCGAATAAGTTCCAAATTGCGGAGATTATACAGACCCTAAGTTTATTTGTCAACTTTAAAAGCGGCCGGGCCCAGGTTCTCCAGGCCCTTGGATCTCAGCATTTCAAGTGAGGGGAAATGCGTCATGTCCATATGGATCGGAGTAATGGATACTTTCCTGTGAGCCACGGCCCAGACATCGGTTCCCTCGGCCATCTCATCTTCCGGTTTTCCCGCAATCCAGTATGAAAGCGTCCCGTGAGGGCTTCGGAACTCCGTTACTTTTCCTTCGTATGTCCTTAATCCCTTGCGAGTAACCTGGTACCCTTCTAGGCTTGCCTTTTCCAGATTAGGAACATTGATGTTCAGCAGGACCTCGCGGGGCAGTAAATTTTCTCCCAGCCAGTGCAGAACATCCAGTACGACGCTTGCCGCTGTCTCGTAATGCTGTTTTGAGTCAGACCTCTGGCAGTTCAGGGAGACCGCAATAGCTCCCTTCCCAAGGATAAGTCCTTCCATCGCAGCCGAAACCGTACCTGAATAGGTCAAATCGTCACCGAGGTTTGGGCCGCGATTGATTCCCGAAACCACAAACGCCGCTTCCGGATCGGCAACCTCCATACCAAGGACAACGCAATCAGATGGGGTTCCATCACAGCCGAAAAGCTTGATTCCCTGGTTATATCCTCCCCTGTCGGCTTCCCAGAGACGAATGGGTCGATTCAGCGTAAGCGCATGGCCCACACTACTTCTTTCCCTGTCAGGAGCTACAACCGTCAAAGGGTACCCCGCCTTGAAAAGTTCGTTGGCCAGGGTTACCAGGCCGGGTGCATAAAGCCCGTCGTCGTTCGTCAGCAAGAGGCGGCGTGCTTTCATATCGGAAACCACCCTGGCAAGGCAAGGGAAGCAATGAAAAGGACGACCGGACTCATGATTCTCTGAACAACACCAAAAATCACAAGGATCATCAGCATAAGCATCCCGTAACGTTCGAGCTTGTAATAGACACCCATCCAGCGAGCTGGCAGGAACACGTAAAGAATCTTCGACCCGTCCAGGGGAGGGATAGGGAGCAGGTTGAAAACAGCCAGGCCAAGGTTGATGAACACCATGAGGACCAGGAAATTCAAGGCGGCATAATTCATGAGTACCGCCCGGGGAAGGATTCTCATGATGATCCCGACCGCAAAAGCGGTCGCAATGTTGCCTGCAGCACCGGCCAGGGAAACGATGACCATATCCCTGGCTGGGTTCCTGAAGTACCTTGGGTCGATCGGAACGGGTTTTGCCCATCCAAAACGCGCCACGAGAAGCATCAGTGCTCCAATGGGGTCCAGATGTGCAAGGGGGTTCAAAGTCAGGCGGCCACTCCGCATCGCAGTCGGGTCACCTAGCCGGTACGCAGCGTAACCATGGCAGAACTCATGGAAAGTTATCGCCCACAGAACAGCAGGGAGACTGAGGATAAGCTCGGCAAATCTAGGCAGGGTGAACAATCGAATCACCGTTCTTTCTTGCAGTGAAGTTGGCAAGGACCCAGTCGACCTCTTCTTCGCGCGTTTCTACCTCTCCCTCGAGCCTAGCCACTTTCAGGCCATCAAGGATATCCCCGATAAGAGGTCCTTTCCGGTAACCAAGATCGAGAAGGTCCCGGCCGGTCAGCATGGGCTGTATCCGATGGAGGCGCATGAGGTAAACGAGAAGTCGGCGCCTGACCCGCCATCGGTCGGTGGCAACAGCCCAGAACAGGATAACCGTAAATGAGACATTTTCAAGCGTCCTGTAAATTTCGGAGTTGCTCTTTTCCTGCCTGCCTCCTAGAAGTTGCTCAACCGTCCCTAGGCCATCCAGGCTTTCACGAACGATCCGCCCCTCCTCCTGCCCCAGCTGGAGACGCGAAATCACTGCAAGGACCACTTGTGTTTCAGCCTCCATCAAGAGCGCGGAAAGAAAAGCCAGCCAGACGGAACTTCCCAGATCAGGCAGGTCCCTGCCCATTCGCTTGAGGAAAAAGGACAGGCGGAGGAATGCCTTTCTACACTCAAGGCCGATGTGCAGGCCCGAGGATAGGTTTTGCCAGAATCCAAGCTCTGAAAGCCTGCGGACAATAGGGTATGGTTCCCTCTCGGTCAGGATCAACTCAAGCTCGCTCCTTAGCCGGACTCCCGACAACCTCCCAATCAATCCTCCCCGAATGCAGCTTTCCAGAAGCCTATGCGTCGTAGGCCCGATCTTGAAATGGAGTCGTTGTTCAAGCCTGACTCCTCTCAGGACTCGTGTCGGGTCTTCCACGAAGCTAAGATTGTGAAGCACGTTCAATGTCTTCTTCTGGAGATCGCGGCGCCCACCGAAATAATCGTGAAGTTTCCCCCATTCTTCCGGGTTGACAGTTATAGCCATTGCATTGACGGTGTAATCGCGCCTGTAAAGGTCATGCTTCAGGGAATCGGTCGTGACTTCCGGCTGTGCAACAGGGAATTCGTAAAATTCACGTCTTGCCGTGGCAACATCAACCTTGCGGCCTCCCGGGAAAATGACGGTGCCTGTCTTGAACCGCTGGTGTATCGCAATTCGGCACCCGTCTCTTTCCCAGGACCGTGCGAATTCGATTGCATCGCCCTCAATGACCATGTCAAGGTCGAGGTTTTCTCGTTCGAGAAGAAGATCCCTGACAAACCCGCCCACGACGTGGGCCTTCATGCCAAGCGATTCAGCCTTTTCCCCGAGTCGCCTGAGGAGGAGTTGGACCCACGGTACCAGCTCCTGTGACATCAACTCCCCTACATCCTCGGTCCAAGGGCGGGACAACTCTTCCACCTGCTCTTCATGGGCAATAGAGTACGGGTAAAGGGCTCTAAGCATATCTGTACGGGTAACGATACCGACAAGCGTTCCTTCCGAGTCTATTACCGGAAGTCGGCCAATGTTAAAAAGGACCATCATCCTGTGGGCCTCTGAAACAGAAGCCTCGGGCAAAATGGAAATTGCTCCTTCGGTCATGAAATCGGAAACGGGTACGTTTCCCAGCCCATGTAACTCTGCCTTGTCGAGATCCTTCCGGGTGATGATCCCTGAAATTCCCTTTTCAGCAACAACGGGAAGGGCCGCATGCCCATACCGGATCATGAGTCGGTATGCGTCATCGATCGCTAGTCCTGGTGCAACGGCCATAACCGGGCTGCTCATTACATCGCGAACCCGGATAAGCGGACGGATGCACTCTTCCAGGCGTTTTTCAAGCCTATCCATAATTCCGGCGTGGTGTCCGGCAAGAGTCACCGAGGCTGCCTGTGGATGACCGCCACCACCCCATGCTTCAAGGAATTTTGCTACGTCAAGCAGGTCCGGTCTGCCCCGGGCAACGATGTAGGTCCTGTTTTCCATTTGGACGACGGCCAGTGCCACGTCGGCATCAAAAAAATCCCGGAGCCGGTGGACAAAAAGTGAAATTCCCTCGACATAGACTCCACTCGACGTTTCGGACAGAACGACCTTTGCTCCGCCAATAAAGCGAATTCGAGCGCTTTCGATCAGGTTGTCCAGAAGTTTTCTTTCACCGGGATTTAGGTTCATTTCGATATGGAGAGGGACAATCGTCAAGTCGGCTCCCAGTTCCCGCAATTTTGCCGCAGCATAAAAATCCCTGATTGTCGTAGACCCGAACGTCAGAGCACCTGTGTCCTCGTAGATACCCATGGTGAAAAGAGTCGCCTCTAAGGGTTGTATTGGTATATTTAGGGCGATGAGCTTTTCCACGAGAAGGGTCGTCGTGGAACCCACGGGTTCGATCACGGATTTTTCTGCCGGGATCTCGTCGCTGACCGCCGGGTGGTGATCGTAGACATGGATAACCACTCCCTCCTTCCCGCAAAGGGATCCAAAAGGGCCTATACGTGACCTAGACCTCGCGTCCACTACGACAAGCTGGTCGACTTCGTCAAAGTTTATCCGTCGAGGAGTCATGACCTTCCACCGATTCCCGAAGCGCTTCAAGAACTCCCTAAGGTTTCGGCAAGCGGCCCCAGAAAAGCAGAGCACCGAATCGTCATAAAGCTTCGATGCGGCAACCATGCTCGAAAAAGAATCGAAATCGGAGCCGATGTGACTGGTGATGACTCTCACGCCATGATCGCCTCCAATATCCGCTTTCGTTCGGCAGGGCACAGGGGGCCACTTTTCCCCCTTGCTTTCGAAAGGATCCCCATTCTCTTCCCCATAAATTTTGCCTGTATTTCCAGGTCCTCTCGCGTCCCATCGTTTTCAATGACGATATCGGCAAGGAAGGCCTTTTGTTTCGAGGGCAAAAGCCATTTTTCCCTTCGCCCCAATTCTCCTGTTTTCCAACCCCGGGAACGGGTTCGCGCGATTCGAAACTCCTCCGCGGCAGTCACGTATACCACGAGATCGAGCCAAGGAGGACGCCCTGCCTCAAAAAGCAATGGCAGCTCAACCACGATCCATCCGTCCAGTTTTTCAAGCATTGTCTCAATTCTTTTCAAGACCAACGGGTGCAGGAGAGAGCAAACCCAAGCGTAATCTTCCGTGCTTGAAAAAACAGCCGCAGCGACAAAGGCGAGGTCGACTTCCCCGTTTGCCGGGTTTAACGCCCTGTCGCCGAATCGATCAAGAGCAGCAGAACGTAATTGCCCAGTTTTCCAGAGATTCCGAACAATCTCGTCGCTGTCTATCAGGGCAGCACCCTGTTCATGCCAGGTTCGCAAAATGGTCGATTTACCAGCCCCAACGTCTCCCGTTAGACCCACGACCAGCATACGGGTTGCCCCTTTCCTCGCGACGGGTTCTCTCGGAAATTTCGACCATGTCTTGTGGAATTTCCCAGAGGAACCTCGAATATCCGTTTCTTAGAATCGTCCCGAAAAGGACTCGACTTTCTGCTCCCGACATGAAGAGGCGTTCTTCCGCCCTAGTCATGCCGACATAACAGAGCCTCCTCTCTTCCTCGACTCCTTCTCCCCCTTCCGTGCAGCGGGAATGGGGGAAAATGCCCTCCTCCATTCCCAGCATGAAGACCACAGGGAATTCGAGGCCTTTTGCCGCGTGGAGCGTCAGCAGGCTAACGGTGTCTCCACTCTCATCCATTTTTTCCAGGTCCGTGAAAAGCGAAATTTCAGCAAGGATTTCTCCAAGCCCGCCTTCCTGCTTTGACGCAATGGACAAGAGTTCCATGACGTTTTCACGCCTTTCCTCAAAACCGCGGGGATCCGAAGTCGCCAGGTGATCTCCATATCCCGTCTCTTCCCAGACGAATCGAACGGCGCTGCCAAAATTGTCGGACCTGTCCAGGATACCCGTCATTTGCCCGGCAAGAGCAGCGCAGGATACGGCAAGCTTGGGTTTTAGCCCTGCCCTGTTTTCTGCTATCCTTCCCCATTTCTCTCGAGGATCGAGTTCCGGATTCAAAGAAAGACATGCGGCCAATTCTTCGATCCCTTTTTTCCCAAGGCCTTTCGGCGGAACATTTGCGATCCTGTAAAGTGAAAGAGCGTCAGCCGGGTTTAGGGCCAGCCTCAAGAAAGAAAGGACATCCTTGACTTCCCTTCTTTCGTAAAATGCGGTACCTCTTACGACCCGGTAAGGGATTCCCCTTCCCAGCAAGGCTTGTTCGTAGGTACGGCTCAAGGCGTTCACCCTGTAAAGCAGGGCAATTTGGCCATAGCGATACCCTTTCCTTCGGAGGCCTTCAATCTCGGAAAGGACATAGGAGGCTTCCTGTTTTTCATCTCCGTGTAGGATGATTTTCACGGGATCCCCCTTGTCCCTTGCAGTCCAAAGGTTCTTCGGTTTCCTTTTCAGGTTGTTGCGAATAAGCCCGTTCGAGGCTCCCAGGATTCTGCTGGTCGACCGGTAATTCTGGTCTAGAAGAACGGTCTTCGCCCCAGGAAAATCCCGCTCAAAGTTCAGGATCATGTTCATGTCGGCACCCCGCCAACCATAGATCGATTGATCCGGGTCGCCAACAACCATGATGCGCCCCGTATCCGCCACGAGCTTCCGCAAAAGCCTGTATTGGGGCCGGTTGACGTCCTGGTACTCGTCAACGAGAATCCAATCCAGGGAGGACCGTTCCTTTTCAAGTATCTCGTGATCCTTCAAAAGCTCCAGGGGGAGTCCCAGAAGATCGTCAAAATCAACCGCGTTCTGTTCCTTCAGGACACCTTCGTAAGCCTTCTCGATCTCCCGAAGCAGATCAACGAAACTTGTCCCCTCCTCGGGAGAAACCGTCTTCGTTTTCCTTTTTGAAAGCTGATCCAGGACCCAGGGGACTTCAACCTTTTCCTGGTCGAGGTTCATACCTTCCAGTATTTCCTTCACCACCGACCTACAATCCGATCGGTCAAAAACAACGAAATCCTTCCGAAGCCCAACCTTTTCTAATGAATCCCGGTTCCTCTGCAGGAGTCGCAACCCAAACGAATGAAATGTGCAGGCCTGGAGCCCTCTGGCACCGTAGCCCAAAAGGTTACGAACCCGCTCCCTCATCTCTGTTGCAGCCTTATTCGTAAAGGTGACTGCGAGGACGCGTTCTGCAGGAACACCCCTTTCGGATACCAGGTAGGCAGCCTTGTAAGCCAAAACACGGGTTTTCCCGCTCCCTGCACCCGCCAGCACTAGAAGAGGCCCGTCACAATAGGCGACCGCCTCCCGCTGGCTCGGGTTCAGCCCCGTCAAACCTTTCAGGACCGACGCTTTAAGTTCAGCCATTTTTCCACTTGGTCTACCCAACCGTCGATTCCTTCTCCGGATAGGTTGTCTACCTCGAATTTAGCAGCCTTCGCATTGAGGCTGTCCACATCACTCCAGAACAGATCGCGGTCAAAGCGGACGTGCGGAAAAAGGTCTTTTTTCGTTAGGACGACAGCTCCGCATTCGTGAAACAGATGCGGGTACTTCAAGGGCTTGTCAGCCCCTTCTGCAGAACTGCAAACGGCGACCTTGTAGTCCTCGCCAAGGTCAAATTCCGCAGGGCAAACAAGGTTGCCCACATTTTCAATAAAGACCACATCGACATTCTCAAGGGAAAGCGCCTTCAGCGCCTTAGAAACCAGGTTTGCTTCCAGGTGGCAACCTCCGCGAGTATTAATTTGCACAACAGGAACACAACACGACGCGATCCGCTCCGCGTCTCGTGCCGTCGCGATATCCCCCTCCACGACCGCGGAATTGAACCGGCGTCGCTTTAAGGTTTCTTCAAGAAGGGAGGTCTTGCCTGCTCCCGGAGAACCGATCAGATTAAGCACAAGTATTTCCCTTTCCGACATTTCCTTGCGTATCGAGTGTGCGAACTGCTCGTCAGCGGCAAGTACCGATTTGAAAATGCTAACTTTTTTCGTCGTCATCAACCGCAACCTCCAGCGATTCAATATCCAGCTCAACTCCGGAAATCGTATCCACCTCGGTCGAGCCGCAAGCTGTACAACGACCCAGGGGTATTTCCCCTCCCCATTCTAATCCGCAGTGCCTGCACTTTTGACGTATCGGCACTTCCTGGATATCGAGCATGGCCCCCTCAAGCGGTGTCCCGGCGGCAGCCGTTTCAAAACAGAACAGAAGCGCCTCCGGTATCACCTGCCGGAGCGTTCCTATTTTCAGGGTTACCTTTTCCACTCTTTTCCAACCGTTATCAGCACAAAGAGGCAATAGGGATTCAAAAACCGCTTCGACAAGGGACATTTCGTGCATCCTTGGATACCTCCCGAACAGTCCTTACAATGAAAGAAAAAAGGGGCCTTTTCGGCCCCTTTGGCTCCCTGGTTCAATTCTCCGGTTCCAGGAGTCCAAAACCGCCTTCTTTCCTCCTGTAGACAACATTCGTTTGCCCCGTCTCGGCATTACGGAAAACGAAAAAACTGTGCCCGAGCAAATCCATCTGCAGGGTTGCCTCGGTTGGGCTCATGGGGCGAAGCGGGAATTTCTTCGTTTTAACGATTTCCTCTTCTGTCACGGACGGAATGGCCATTTCCGTTGCGGCGTAAAGAGTTGCAAGTTCCGGCGTAAGATCGTGCGTCTTAAGGAAAGCGCGATCCTTCAGGAAGTTCTTGTGCTTCTTGACCTGGGTTTCGATATTGCGGATGGCACCGTCGAAAGCTTTCCTCTGTTCGGGAGCGTATTCCTCACCCCGCATCACTACACCGTTAACATTCGAGGTGATCTCGACGACAAACATTCCCCGGTTATGGCTCAGGGCCACCTTTGAATCTAGAATCTTGTCAAAGAACTTTTCCAGCTTTCCGAGTTTCTTTTCCATGTAATCCTTAAGATCATCCGAAAGCTCGACATTGCGTGACACAAATCTCACGCTCATGGACATCCCTCCATTCCGAGGTCGTTAACCTTCGCCATACGAGGATTATACCATTGGCAAGGGTATCTCAAAAGACCATATTCACTATTTAATTCCTTAACTATATGCCTTCTACAAGAAAAAAAGAAAACCCGCCATTGTTCCCGATCTGCTACAATTTCTACTCAGGACAACCAATTTCTATAAGGACAGGACGTGGGAAAAGTGCGCTTTTCTGACCGAGCACTTAAGCTAGCACCGTCAGCCACGCTTGAAGTCGTCGCAAAAGCAAAGCAATTAAAGCGTGAAGGCAAACCGGTGATCTCTTTTGGAGCGGGTGAGCCCGATTTCACTTCTCCTCCCTCTGCGATAAGAGCTGCGAAAGCAGCCCTGGACCGAGGAGAAACCCATTATACCTTGACTACCGGTATCCTCGAACTCAAGGAAGCGATCCAGGCTTATTACCGGGATCACTTCCAGCTCGATTACAAGACCTCTGAGATCCTCGTCGGCAGCGGGGCTAAACCTTTGCTCTACGAAGCCCTTGCCTCTCTCCTGGACCCCGGCGATGAAGTCGTTGTCTTCGCCCCGGCCTGGGTCAGTTACGTCGAACAGATCAACCTTTGCAGCGGGCATCCGGTAGTCGTGGACACATCAGGGAATCGATTCCTGCCTTCCGCTTCGATGCTTCAGAAGGCGCTTACTCCGAGGACAGTAGGAATCCTCCTCAACACACCCAACAATCCGACGGGGGCCGTCTACGGAAAGGATCTTCTTGAAGAAATCGGCGAAGTGGCAAGAAAAAATGGCCTCTGGATCATCTTTGACGAAATTTACGAACGCCTTGTGTATGGGGAAGCCTCTCATCTGAATATCCTGCAGGCCTCTCCTTCCTTGAGGGATTCCACACTAATCGTCAACGGAGTTAGCAAGGCCTACGCTATGACGGGCTGGAGAATCGGCTATGCCCTTGGCCCCAAGGATCTCATCGACAAGATGGCAAGCATCCAGGGCCACCTTACATCGAACGCTGCAGCCGTCTCACAGTGGGCTTCGGTAGGTGCCATGGCGGAGGCCGAACCTGATGTCGAAAAGATGCGTAAGGCTTTCGAGGAACGCCGGCAAATCATGTTATCGGCCCTTTTGAAGATGCCGCTCATATCGTTGACCAAGCCTGACGGGGCATTCTACGTTTTCGTGGACATCAGGAGATGCCTCGGAAAGTCTTATCGCGGCCAGATTCTTTCCGATGATATCACCCTTTGCAAGGAGCTTCTCGAGGGCGAATTTGTCGCTGCAGTACCGGGGAGTGCCTTTCTGGCCCCGGGTTACCTCAGGTTATCCTACGCCAACTCCGTGTCTGACATTCAAGAAGGCATGGAACGTTTCGAACGGTTTTTGGCGGAACTTTAATTTTCTACGACAACACGGGCCGGAGCGCACTTGTGCGCTCCG
>DJHE01000008.1:0-11459 GCA_002432945.1 Synergistaceae bacterium UBA5827 | reverse complement strand
CCGTGTTGCTTTTTTCTCTCTCACCGGACGACCTGCGTTCCCCGGGTCCCTTCCAGTGCTTCAAGCGCTTCGTCAAGGCGGGCAATTACGGCCCTGCTGCCGCCGTTTTTCACGAACCTCAATGTCGCTTCAACCTTCGGTCCCATGCTACCCGCCCTGAAATGCCCTTCTTCCCTGAATTTTTCCAAATCGCCTGATTTCACTTGTCCCAGGGCTTTCTCTGAAGACTGGCGGTAGTTGATCAGCACGTTCGGAACATCCGTAAGAATGAGAAGGATATCTGCATTTACGTCATGGGCCAGCCGTTCTGCAGCCAAGTCCTTGTCAATGACCGCTTCTATTCCCGATAGGCCTCCATCTTTCCCCTTGACCACCGGTATACCGCCACCACCTGACGCGATTACGACATAGCCTTTTTCGACAAGCGCAGTTACAGCTTCTTTCTCCACGATCTGCTTGGGATCGGGTGAAGGAACGACACGTCGCCACCCCCTGCCAGCGTCTTCGATCCAGGTTTCATTTCGTTCCCCCATCCTCCGTCTTGCTTCATCCTCGGTGAAAAAGGGCCCCACGGGTTTTGTGGGATTCAGGAAAGCTGGATCTTCGGCATCGACCTCAACCTGGGTAACGACACAGACAGGGCTCGATTTAAGCACTCCTCGGCTCAAAAAACAATTCGCTAGGGCCTGGCAAAAGAGATAACCGATAAAGCCCTGGCTTTCCGCCCCGCACACATCCATCGGCATGGCCGGCACCTGGCGGGCTCCCAGTTCATTCTGGATAAGGATCGTCCCAACCTGGGGCCCGTTTCCATGGGTAAGGATGACTTCGTACCCGGCATCGATCATCCTTACAACCTGTTCAGCCGTCATCCTGACATTTTCCATCTGTTCAGCCGCGGTCCCGCGCTGTCCTCGCTGCAAGATCGCGTTTCCTCCGAGTGCGACGACGACACGTTTACTCAACAGAATTCCTCCCGGCAGGAAGATAAACTCAACTCTTCATCAAGTTCCATTTTACCGGGGACCCTGCCCGATGTCCAGAAAAGTAAAAAAGGGCCTGCCGCTTTGCTCGGCAGGCCCTTTTAAATCAATCGTCAAGCTTATTGCTCCATTATCTCCTTTTCCTTGTCCTCTAAAACGGCTTCCAGTTTCTTTATGTATTCGTCTGTCATTTCCTGAACTTCTTTCTGGAAACGCTTTAAGTCATCCTCGGTAATTCGGCTGTCCTTTTCCATCTTCTTCAGGCTTTCAATGACATCCCTGCGAAGATTTCTCACCGCCACCTTTGCTTCTTCTCCGTATTTCCGTACAACTTTCGTCAGTTCAACACGACGCTCGCGATTCAGCTCCGGAATCGTCAAGCGAATATTTTCTCCGTCGTTGTTCGGGTTGATACCCAGGGAAGAAGCCTGAATTGCCTTTTCGATCAATTTCCCGGCGCTTTTGTCCCAGGGCGTAATGACAATTTGACGTGCCTCGGGTACATTAACCGTCCCCAACTGCTTGATTGGGGTCGGTGTGCCGTAGTAATCGACCCTGATTTCTTCGACCAGTGCTGGATGGGCCCGTCCAGTTCTCACACCGAGAAGTTCCGCCCGGAAAAACTCAACGGCCTTTTCCATCTTTTGCCTGAGCGTTTTCATCTCCGTTTGCGGCATCAGTCACCACTCCCCTTCGCGGATACGATCGTCCCGATCTGGCCGTCTCCAAGCAGCAATTTTTCGAGATTACCCGCTTCAAGTATATTGAAAACAACGATAGGGATCCGGTTTTCCATGCAAAGAGAGAAAGCGGCCGCGTCCATGACCTTCAATTGCTGGCTGATCGCATCGAGATAGGTGATGGAGGGCAAAAACCGCGCGTTCTCATCCTTCTCCGGGTCCTTATCATATATACCATCGACCTTTGTGCCTTTCAACAGGCATTCAGCATCGATTTCCGCCGCCCTCAGGGCAGCAGCCGTGTCGGTCGAGAAATAGGGAGACCCCGTGCCAGCGGCAAAGATAACGACTCTTCCCTTCTCCAGGTGGCGGATTGCCCTCCTGCGAATAAACGGCTCAGCCAATTGCCGCATTTCAACCGCGGTTTGGACCCTTGTAGGAACACCCATGTTTTCAAGCGCATCCTGGAGCGCCAAAGCGTTGATCACTGTGGCAAGCATTCCCATCGCATCAGCCTGTGCACGATCATAACCCTGTGTTTCGGCCTGGATCCCCCTGAAGATGTTTCCGCCTCCGACAACCATGGCGATTTCGACGCCAGCCTTGGCCACTTTAGCCACCTGTTCACTGATGCCTCGAACCGCAGCATAGTCGATCCCAAAACCGGAATTTCCAGCGAGAACCTCCCCAGAGAGCTTTAAAAGAATACGATGAAATCGCGGCAACTTTCTTCACTCCTTTGAAGGGCAAAAAAAGGGGGCGAGGATACAATCCCCGCCCCCTTTATAGTCGCTATTCTCCGATCGAAAACCTTGCGAAACGACGGACGACGATATTTTCTCCAAGCTTGGCAATAGCGTCCATGACCAAATCCTTGATATGTTTCTCCGGTTCCCTGATATAGGCTTGTTCCAGGAGACAGGACTCCTCATAGTACTTCTTTACTCGACCTTCGGCGATCTTGTCCACGATATGCGCGGGTTTTCCTTCTTCAAGCGCCTGGTGACGGTAGATCTCCTTTTCCCTCTCTAGGGCTGCAGCATCGACGTCCTCGGTGGAAACATATTGTGGCATGGCCGCTGCAACCTGCATCGCAAGCTCATGGCCAAGACCCTGGAATTCGTCGGTCCTGGCAACGAAATCCGTCTCGCAATTCAGCTCTACCAGAACGCCGATTTTCCCGTTAGTATGGATATAACTGAAAACCATTCCCTGCGAAGCCGTACGCCCGATCTTCTTTGCGGCCTTCGCGAGTCCCTTTTCGCGCAGGAAATCGACGGATTTTTCTATGTCACCGCCGCACTCCGCGAGGGCCTTCTTGCAATCCAGAACACCAGCGCCCGTACGGGCACGAAGGTCTTTTACCGCATCCATATCCAGAGCCATAAACCTATGCCTCCTTCCAACCCTTACGGTCTTCCATTTCTGCTTCCACAAGTTTTTCCTGAACTTCGGCGTAAACCTCGTGCAGCTTTTCTCGTACCTCGATCGTCTCTTCTCCGGCAGCAGCGCTTTCTTCTTCCTGCGTCAATGCCCCGTCAACGCCTTGCCGTCCTTCGATGACCGCGTTTGCCATCAGCCCGAACATCAGCTTGATTGCCCTGATGGCATCGTCATTTCCGGGAATCGGGTAGTCGATGACCTCCGGATCGCAGTTCGTGTCAACGATCGAAGCAACGGGAATTCCCAGTTTCCGGCCTTCAAGGACTGCGATCGTTTCACGGCGCGGATCGATGATGAAAAGGGCATCGGGAAGGTCCTTCATGTCGCGAATCCCGATCAGGTATTTCTCGAGTTTTTCCTTCTGCTTCCGGAGGACGCTGACTTCCTTCTTCGGCAGTGTTTCAAAGGTTCCGTCCTCTTCCATCTTCTGGAGTTCAATCATACGGTTCACGCGTTTGCGGATGGTCGGGAAGTTGGTAAGGAGTCCTCCAAGCCATCTCTGGTTGATGTAGAACTGCCCGCACCTGAGCGCTTCTTCCCTTACGATTTCCTGGGCCTGCCTTTTCGTTCCCACGAAAAGGACGCTACCGCCGGACTTCGAAACTTCCCGGATGAAATCGTAAGCCTTCTCCAACCCCTTGACTGTTTTCTGCAAATCGATGATGTAGACGCCGTTTCTCTCCGTGAAGATGTAAGGTTTCATCTTCGGGTTCCACCGACGCGTCTGGTGGCCAAAATGCACGCCGCACTCCAGCAACTGCTTGATGCTTACGACAGACAACGTGTATCCCTCCCTGATCTGGTTTACCCTCCACGCCCCTCATCCAGAGGAAGACCCCATTGGGGCACCCTCCCCGCTGTCAGGACGTGTGCGATTTTCGGGCCAAAGGGCAGTATATCACAACAAGTTCTTGACCTTCAAGTGTGGAAGGCTTAGCATATACCCGGTATTTTTATTTGAACGATATACCATATGCGGGGAGGCGGTCCAAATGCCCAAGGAATCCCTTATCGAACAGCTGGAGAACCTATCTCCCGAGCGCAAGGCCATGCTAAACCGGTTGAAACGTGTGGAAGGCCAACTCAGGGGCATACAGCGCATGATTATCGAGGATAAGCCATGCCACAATATACTCGTACAGCTTTCTGCCGCAAGGAAGGCCATGCAACAGGCCTGCATAGAAATCCTGAAAAATTATATTCATATGTGCCTGGTTACAAAAAGCCTTGAAGACACGAAAGAACTCGAGGCACTCATTGGAGCCATGCTCGACCTTGCTCCTCTATCACCTGGAAAGGATGACGAGGCCTAGCCAGCGCCAGTAGCCACACCGTGTGAACAACCGCCGAGGATAGCTGCAACGAGAGTTCCCACGTTTTCGTGTCGGCCTGTCACGGTATCGATCATTGTTTCTCCTTCAACCTTCCAGACCCTCCAGGTGGGCTTCATTTTTTCGCGGTCCACCATTACCGAGTTGTACCGAAAGGCTGCAGTCCACTTTCCTTTGCCCATCGACCGCCCGGCATCCTCGGCAAGGTTGAGCGCCATTTCTCCCGAGACTTTTGGTTCCAGCCTTTTGCCTTCCGGAGGCTCGGATTCGTCTACAAGGATGGCTTTTGGCGGGTGCAGGGAAACCGAACCGCTCACGGCGTCAACCAGGGCGGTGTAAAACGAGTAGCTTGTACGGGTCATCATACCCCTGGAAAACACCTCAACGGGAACGAGGTATGTCGGGATAAGCACAAAAGGGCCCTCCCCCATTTCAAAAGCCGGTGACAGGGTTCCCCTGAAAATGTTTTCCATCCTGCAAACACCCCCCTCTCCAGCAGTCTATCAGGTGTTCGATGGACAGAAAAGGGCGGAGACGACTGGCAGGAAACCCAACTTGCCGTGGCACCCGAGACAGTCCGTTTACCGTTGCTTCCTTCCGGACCTGGCGGGGTTCACGGGGTCTCGCCGCACGGGGCTGGGTCTCCTGCCAGTCGTCTCCGGCAGGGTAAAAAAATGGCGGAGAGGGAGGGATTTGAACCCTCGGGGCGGGGTTTAGGCCGCCCACACGCTCTCCAGGCGTGCGCCTTCGACCACTCAGCCACCTCTCCGCATCCTCGCTATGAAATTTTCAAATGGCGGAGAGAGTGGGATTTGAACCCACGAGGCGGCTTTAAGACCACCTAGTCGATTTCGAGTCGACCGCCTTCGACCACTCGGCCATCTCTCCGCGCCTTCCTTCGGGCTCGGAAGAAATCCCGTAAGATTCTAGCACACTCTTCCCGCAAAATGCCGTTTTCCACCAAAACATTATGGTTGAAACGGGAATCTCTCGGGATTTCGTAGAGAGAACCGCAAGCCCCTGCTTTCGGGTCACGGCAGCCGAACACGAGCCTCGAAATTCTTGCCAGAATAAGTGCGCCGGCACACATCGGGCATGGCTCCAGGGTCACATAGAGGGTGCAGCCTTCCAGCCTCCAAGTCCCTGATTCTCGTGCAGCTTCCCTCATGGCTACGATCTCCGCATGGAGGGTTGGGTCCATCCCCAGTTCACGGCAATTCGCCCCCCGACCGATTACTCGGCCCTCACGGGTGATAATCGCCCCTACGGGTATTTCGCCGGTTTCCGCCGCGTTTTCTGCCAGTTGAAGTGCCATTCGCATGAATTGAAGGTCTGCAGCTTCATTAACTTTTTGCCTCAAGGCTGGACCCCCGTGGGCCGGATCTTGGCCCGTGGAGAATTTTAACAAATCACTCCCCGTTTGCAAAGGGACGCAATTCGGCAAATAATGGGAATGATTGAATTCATGTTTTCAGGAGGGGTGATCATGACCACTCGCGGAAACAGGGTTGAGCTTTTCCATTTGGATGCCTTCACCGACCGACCTTTCACTGGAAACCCGGCAGCCGTGTGCCTCCTCGACCAAGTCCTTCCTGCAAGCCTGATGCGCAAGATCGCGGGGGAAATAAACCTGTCCGAAACCGCCTTCATTCTGCCTATCGACGGGGATCACGCAAACGCCACAAGGTTCCGCATCCGATGGTTCACTCCCCTCGTGGAGGTCAACCTTTGCGGCCATGCTACCCTGGCTACGGCTGCAGCCATTTTCATGGAAATGGGAAATCCTGCCGAGAGAATCTTTTTCGAATCGAAAAGCGGACCCTTGACGGCCAGTAGGAGCACTAACGGATTCACGCTCGATTTCCCGTCAAATCCACCCCATCCTTGCAGGGTTCCTGCTGGCATACTGGAAGGACTAGGCTTGACGGATGGAAAGACCGGTTGGCTTTCGGAGGAAGCGGAAATGCTCTTGGTCCCATTGGAGACCTACGAGGAAGTCCGGTCCCTCTCCCCGGATTACCGACAACTTCTTGCGGTTTCGGAAAGAAACGGTGCCCAGGGAGTGATCGTTACGGCTCCTGGACCTGAATGTTTTGATTTTTGTTCTCGCTATTTCGGCCCATGGGAAGGAATTAACGAAGACCCGGTTACAGGTTCAGCCCATACCGTACTCGCCCCCTATTGGGGCTCTCTACTGGGCAAGTCCTGCTTAAGGGCGCTTCAAGCGTCAGAACGGACTGGCATTGTGGAAGCCCGTCTGGTTGCTGGGCCGAGGGTTGAATTGACGGGGAAAGTGCGGCTGGTGATGAGGGGGAGCCTTTTCGTTTAAAAAATAATCGGGAGTTGCCGAAGCAACTCCCGATTCTCGCTTGTCGTTGGGTTATTATGCCTTTTCGACGTTAGCGGCCTGAGGACCCTTGGCTCCGTCCACGACTTCGAGGCTGACCCGCTGGCCTTCCTCGAGCGTCTTGAAGCCTTCCATTTTGATCGCGCTGAAGTGGACAAAAACATCCTTGCCTTCATCAGTCGTGACAAACCCATAGCCCTTCGTGCCGTTGAACCACTTTACCGTACCGTTGGTTTTCAAGCTTGCTGCCTCCTGAGATATACGTAATAGACTTCACCGATGGCGCCATCGGCTGTGAAACTATATCCGAACGCCATGGAATTGTCAAGGGCCGAAGCAAAACCTAGACTTTCGGGATGTTTCGCCCTGAAAATATTTCCGCCATTTCCCTCTTCAGCTCCTGCTTGATCCTCTTCTTCTCTCCCGGCAGGAGGCTCTTCTTGCCTGTGCCGAAGAGGTAATTATCGAGGTCGAACTCCTTCAGGATCATCTTCGTCATGTAGAGATTCTCCTGGTAGACATTCACATCGATCATCTGGTAGCGATCGCGCATATCGTCCGCAATAAAGTTCTGGATCGAGTTGATCTTGTGGTCGATAAAAAATTTCTCGCCGTTTATATCCCGGGTGAACCCCCTCACCCTGTAATCCAGGACCGCTATATCGGGATTGAAGGAATGCAGGAGATAATTCAGGGCCTTCAATGGCGAGATCTTACCGCAGGTAGAGACGTCTATATCGGCCCTGAAAGTGCTGATCCCCTGGTCCGGGTGGTTTTCCGGGTAGGTGTGCACCGTTATGTGGCTTTTGTCGAGGTGGGCGACTACTGCCTCGGGCAAGGGCCCGGGGGCCTCGCTTGAACAAATGTCGCTGCCGTCCGGAGTTTGTCCGCATTCGACTTTTTCTTCCGAAATCAGCATCGTTACGCTGGCGCCCTGTGGGTCGTAGTCCTGCTGAGCGATATTGAGGATGTTTGCCCCAATGATGTTCGCAACTTCGCTAAGGATTGCTGTTAGTCGTTCCGCGTTATATTCCTCGTCGATGTAGTCGATGTATTCCTTGCGGTGTTGCGGCAGTTTCGCGTAACAGATATCGTACATGTTGAAGCTCAAGCTCTTCGTAAGGTTGTTGAACCCATAAAGCTTGAGTTTCTTGATGGGTTTGATCTTTTTCATCGCCCGTATCGACATCCTTTCCTGAAGATGGTGGAATTATATCGTTTTTCAGTTATTTTGCGAACCCAAGGTTCTTCCGCCCACTGAACGGAGGGTTAGCCCTTGAAAAAAACAAACGCAGCGAGACATCTCGATCAAATCGGCTTCACTTATCGTCTTGTCGAGTATCCTTTTGACGAAGAAAACCTGGGGGCTGCAAGCGTTGCAGAAAAGATAGGAATGCCCCTTGATCGTGTTTACAAGACCCTTGTTGTACGTGGCGACAAGACAGGTATTTTTCTCGCGGTCATTCCGGGAGACTCGGAACTTGACCTCAAATCGGTCGCCGCCCTGACAGGAAACAAGAAATGCGATCTCGTCCACTTGAAGGAAGTTTTCCCCCTTACCGGCTACCAGAGGGGAGGAGTCTCCCCTCTGGGGTCAAAGAAAACCTTCCCTGTAATTATGGACGAAAGCGCATTCGAGTTTGACGAGATATCCGTTAGCGCTGGCCTCAGGGGACTCCAGATGATCCTGGACCCCTCGCGCCTGTCAGAGGCCTGCGGGGCCAAAACCGGCCACATCAGCCGGGACTAGCCCTCGGAGACGGCCTTCTGCTTCTCGATTTCCCTCAATTTACGCCTGAGTATCTTTCCGGCTGGTGAAAGCGGGAACGAAGAAACGAACTCTATTTTACGAGGAACCTTGTAGTGGGCCAGTTTTTCCTTGCAAAACTGGACCAGTTCCTTCTGCGAGACACTCTCGTTTTCCTTCAGGATGACAAAAGCTTTCGGGATTTCACCGCTGACTGGATGCTGGACACCGATCACCGCAGCCATGTGAATCGCCGGGTGCTCCTGGAGGGCTCTCTCGACTTCCTGCGGATAGACGTTGAACCCCCCGACGATCAGGATATCCGTATCCCTGTCCAGGATCGTCACGAATCCGTCCGTATCCGTCCTGACGATATCTCCCGTATTGAACCATCCCCCTTTAAACCGTTCGGCCGTTTTTTCCGGATTCCTGAAATAACCGGGAGTAACGGAAGGTCCCTTCACCCATAGGACCCCGTCCTGCCCAGCCGAAACCTGATTCCCGTCCCTATCCAGGATCTTGTATTCATATCCCGGCAGGAAAGGCCCGACTGTCCCCAGTTTTCTTTTTTCAAGGCTTGGATTTACCGTAACAACGGGTGAACACTCCGTCAGGCCATACCCCTCAAGGATCGATAGGTTCATGGATTCACGAGCCCGCTTGTCAAACTGCGGATTCAACCGGTCACCGCCGCAGATGATGACCCTGAGGCTATGGCCAATATCCGCCCCCTTCGAGGCCGTAGCCAGTGTAAGTGCAACCATTGTCGGGACAGCCACCATAACTGTCACGCCTGCTTCCCTTATTGCTTCAACGGCATTCTGGGGAGGCATGAAACCCGGCACTAGAGCCTGCGGCAACCCTATCGTCAGGGGGAGAATACCAGAAACGCTGTAGCCGAGGGTGTGGAAATTAGGCAACACGTTTAGGAAAACATCGTCTTTCCTGAGTTCCTCGACAAACTCGAAAACCCTCTTCGTATTGTCGATCAGGTTCCCATGAGTGATGATAACCGCTTTGGGGGTTCCGGTCGTCCCTGAAGTGGAAAAAACAACCGCCGTATCCGGAGTGTCGGGCTGGCCTGGTTTCCCGCAAACCGGAGGTATCGGTTCTTCAAGTGCCGACTCAGCTACAGCGTACCCTGCGGAAGAGATCGCTTCCCGAAGAGAATCCATCCCTGTTGGCAGGACGACTCCCCAGGGATCAAGAACTTGCAGGTTCTCTACAAGGGCTGCGGGGCCCGATTGGAGATTGAGCGGCGCAACGGCCCCATTAAGCTTCCAGGCAGCCATGGATAGGGCCAGCACCAGGGGACAGTTGGGAAGGAGCAGGACCAATCGTTGCCCCTCCCCGAATCCCCCCTCGAGAAGTTTTTCTTCGCAGGCTTGCACGAGGTCCAAAAAGCGGTTTGAGGACCACCATTGGCCCTTCCACCATAATGTCCGCTCATTCAGTTCCCCTTTTAGCCGGGGGAGGATAAGGCTTTCCAGGCGTTCCTTCATATTTTGTCTCCTTCCTCAAGGCTAGAATTTACGGCTTAGGGAAATACCGAAAAGGTGGGCATCAGCATTATCCTGGCAGCTGTCGTAGATAAAATCGGCCGGGCGCCCATTTATCTCACGGGGTTTGATATCCAGGTAGGTGTAGGCGAAATCGTACGTCCAATCGCCCTTCCGGTATCCAAGGCCTATCGAATAAAGTTTCCGGTCGTTGGTCGGGGCAAGGTAATCCACTGTGGAGTCAGGTATCGGGGATGGGTCAATGATATAACCTACCCTCAAGTCAAGGTTTTCGTTCATGGCATACTCGATCCCGATCTGGTACCTCCACGTGTCGTTCCAATTTTTCGGATAAGTTGTCGAGTCATGTCCGCCAACAGGATCGTCGTAGTTGATCGTCAACTTGTCGTAAGCGCTCCACCGCGTCAGGACGGCATCCACTTCGAAGCTCAGCTTCGGCGAAGCCTGCCAGAAAACGCCCGCACTAAACAGGTCGGGCAGCGTGATTTTCCCTCCAGCGCCCGTGTTTGGGAAAAGGCCCGGTACAGGGTTTCCAAATTTTATGTCGCCTTTAACTTCCTGCTCGATCGTGCTGCGGTATGTCAAACCGAAACGTACGTCTTCAACAGGCTTGAAAAGGAGTCCCAGGTTCCAGCCCCACCCGAAGCTGTCCCCATCAAGCTGGCTGTCGTTTTCCGGAAGACCGTAGGCAGAAATCGGCGGTATTCTTTTCCTCAGGTCTATCGCAAAGTACATCCCTTCGATTCCAGCTCCCAGCGAGAGTTTGTCGTTCACCTTCCAAGCCCAGCTTGGGTTTACCGAAACGCTGGCAATTTCCCCCTTGTAGGAGTTGTATCGCCCGAACCAGTCCGGCTCGAATTCCGTTCCCAGTCCAAATCGCGTGAATAAGCCAATACCAAACCACTGGTTGTCGCTGATCTGTCGCGTGTAATAGAAATGCGGCGGGAAAAATGTTGAAGAAACCGTTGTGGCAAAGGGGTCTGCCATGAGATAAGCCGGTATACCATATCCAGTCACATCCGCAGTCGGGGAAATAGCCGTGAATCCAAACATCATCTGGGTTCCTTCAAGCTGGACCATCCCGGCCGGGTTGAACGCAACGGCAGAAGGATCGTCTGCGCGGGCGACCATGGCCCCGCCAAGGGCGTTTCCCCTTGCGCTCCATTCGTAAATTCCGAAACCTGCGGCATCCGCTCGCCCTGAAAAGGTCAGAAGCATAAAAAACAAGAAGCCTAGAAAGAACTTACGCACCGGCATCCCCCTCTTTTAAGGTACTTTAAAGATGAGTGTCGTGCTTTTCAAGACACTTTTGACATTATACCCGAAAAAGCTTTTAAAGTAAGGGAGGATAACTTAATAATTCTTTTCACAAAGAAGAAAAAAGAGTCCCACGGGTTTTAACCCGTGG
>DJHE01000027.1:50604-54630 GCA_002432945.1 Synergistaceae bacterium UBA5827 | reverse complement strand
AAAGATAACCTATTGTAAGCATTGTTGCGCTAAAGTCAAATTGAGGAGAGGGGGTGCCGGGCGGCTAGCCGGACAGGACGGGGTTCTTAATCAAGGTGGGCAGACTTTTCGACGAAAACCCCTCTTCCTGTTTGCACGACTTGATGGTATTTTTTATGCGCCGTTAATTGCATGCGTGAAATTACGGCCTTTTCGAAAGGATTCAACCACAAATTGTCCTCTTAAAAGGTAGGAATCTGATGAACGACCTGGACGAGAAAATCCTCGAATCCCTCAAAGCCAAGCCTGGGCAAAAGGTGCGGGAAATTGCCGATGAATTGGGCGTGGACAAAGCCCTGGTCAATTCCGCCCTTTACGGCCAGTTGAAAGCTCAGGTCAGGCAGGACAAGAGTTACCGCTGGTACCCGAAGAAAGAGGGTCAAAAGGAGTCGGGTCAGCAAGAGGAAGAGGCAAAACGCCTGGATACCCCATTGGGCCGTCTTTGTCGTTATTACCTCGATTGCCTGAGCCACGACGATCTTGGGGGAGTCAGCACCTTTGCCGCCTCCAAGTACGGAGACGTGGACTACGTGGAACTCAGCGGACTCCCGATGTTCGACCCGCAGGGCGAAGCACTGTTCGATTCGGAAGAGGGGCGGAACTTTCTCGGTCGGATTCGCCGTGACCGGACCCGACGGTCGATGTTCCTCGGTTACCCGGTGAGACTGAACCTGATCCGGTCTCGCAAGGGCTGGGAAGGTTTCATGCTGGAACCCGTCCTGCTCTTTTCCTTCCAGGAGGCTGAAAACCGGTTCGGCACGCCGGTTCTTTCCGACGACCTGCCCCAAATCAACTTTAAAGTGCTCCGAGGCTTGGCCAACACCGGGGAAGCCGGGCTGATGGAAGAAGCCCTTCAGCTCGCCGAAGAACTTGGGCTCGGTAATTCCCCGGAGGAACAACCGGACCTCGACGAACTCGTCGCGCGCCTTCGGGACATTCGGCCCGACTGGGACTGGCAGGAGGATATCGACCCGCGGAACCTGAGCAAGGGCATAGCCCTTCCTTTCCTGGAAAGGAAGGGAATCTTCAACCGCGCGATTCTAATCTCGACCGAAGGCTCTCCTTTTACGAAAGGGCTCGAAACGGAGCTGGGGTTGCTTCAGAAGGTAACGGAAGAGAAATACCGGGATTCCGCGCTTGGCATGTGGCTGGGCCAGGAAGATATCGAATCGCCGCCCCCGGAACAGCAGGCCTTGCTCGAGATCCTGCCCCTGAACAGTGAGCAGCGCCAGGCTGTCAGGCAGGCCCTTTCCAATCCCCTCACCGTGATCACAGGACCGCCCGGAACCGGGAAATCGCAAGTTGTTTCCTCGATCCTAGTCAACGCGGCCTGGCAGGGCAAAACCGTCCTCTTTGCCAGCAAGAACAACAAGGCTGTGGACGTGGTCGAAGCCAGGGTAAACTCGCTTGGTCCCCGGCCGGTGTTGTTGCGTTTAGGGCCCAACCAGTACCAGGAACAGCTTGCCCAATACCTGGTGTCCCTTCTTTCCCTGGTGGCGACGGATGATGACAGGGCGCTTTATCAAGACTGCGAGGAAGCCCACGCGAAAATCGAACAAGCCTGGAAATTGCTCGACAAAAAACTCCAGGAGCTGGTTTCCCTCCGCAACGAGGTGGATCGCCTGGAACAGCGCGTGGAGCAGATTCGGATCGTGGTCGGTGAAGAGTTTTTCAAGAGTTTGCGGTCGCTGGATAGCAGAGAACTGGATTCTTTGGTCCGTGACCTGGTGAACGCCATCGACCAGGCGGACAAGTCTAAACAGGGGATCCTTACACGCCTGTTCCGGTGCTTTGCCAGCGGGAAACGGTTCGAAACTCTTGCCGAAAAGGTGGAGGCTTTCCGCCCACACGCCCTTCAAATCGGCTTACCGGTCCCAGAGGGGAAGCCCGCCGAAGTAACTTTCGGCCATTGGCTCGGTTACCGGAACCAGGTGGAGACCAGGGCTGACCAGGTCGCAGCCGTTCATGAGTATTTCAAGAAGCTGGAAGACCTGAGGATCGCGATACCCCTCGAAGAGTTGAGCCGGCAGTGGGGCAAACTGACGGACGATCTTGCGGAAAACTCCGAACTCCTCTGGCAGACCTGGCTGAGGCTCCAGCCCGCACGCCTGGGTCGTACACAAAGAAAACTCCTGGGCGACTACAATTCAACCCTACAAATGATCATCTCGGCAAATGACGAAAACCAGAAGATCGCCCGCGACGTTTTCAGTCGCTACCATCAGCTTTTCCCCAAGATCACGTCGATTCTGCCTTGCTGGGCGGTCACCTCGCTGTCAGCGCGAGGGCGGCTTCCCTTTGAAAAGAATTTCTTCGACCTCCTGATCATCGACGAAGCGAGCCAGTGCGATATCGCTTCCGCGTTGCCGCTTCTGTTTCGGGCGAAGCGTGTGGTGATTATCGGTGATCCCAGGCAGCTGCCCCACATCAGCACCCTCTCCAGGCAGCAGGATCGTCAGCTCATGAGTAAGCACGGCATCATAGAAGATTGTTCGGGATGGTCCTATTCAAACCTTTCGCTTTTCGATCTCGCCGCCAGCCTTTGCCGGAGCGAAGACATCGTCGCCCTTAGGGATCACCACCGTTCCCACGCGGATATCATCGAGTTCTCCAACCACAAGTTCTACGAAGGAAGGCTACGTGTGGCCACCCGTTACGACCGCCTAAAGCGCCCCTCAAAAGAAGAAAAGGCCGTCCGCTGGGTCGACCTGAAGGGCAAGACCGTCCGGCCGGGCAACGGTGGGGCCGTCAACGAGCGGGAGGCTCTCGGGGTCGTTGGCGAGATCGGAAGGCTCCTGGACCAGGGCTACACGGGCAGCATCGGTGTCGTGAGCCCGTTCCGGGCACAGGCCAACCGCGTCAGGGATCTCGTGTCCTCGGATGAGCGCCTGGCTTTCCGTATTGCCCAGGTGGACTTCCTTGCGGACACGGTCCACAAGTTCCAGGGGGACGAGCGTGACGTGATGATCTTTTCCCCCGTGGTTTCTTCGGGGATCACCGACGGGGCCCTCGGTTTCCTCAAGAGCACGCCCAATCTTTTCAACGTCGCGATCACCCGGGCAAGAGCGGCCCTGATCGTCGTTGGTGACAAGAGCGCCTGCCTCGAGAGTGGCATCGAATACCTCGCGGATTTTGCGAAGTACTCGGAAAGGCTGCACGGAAACGAACCCCGTTTGCCCCAGAAGGAAGACCTGGGGCCAGAATACCCCCCCGTTGCCAACCCGGAACGCGTTTCGGACTGGGAACGCCTTTTCTACAGGGAGCTGTACAGGGCGGGAATCCGGTCCATTCCACAGTACGCCGTGGAGAAATACCTCCTCGACCTCGCCGTACTGGACGGAAACAGGCGCCTGGACATCGAGATCGACGGGGAAAGGTACCATCGCAACTGGGACGGTGAATTGAGCCGAAGGGACCAGATCAGGAACCAGCGAATGATGGAACTGGGTTGGGACGTGATGCGCTTCTGGGTCTACCAGGTGCGGGACGACCTCGATTTCTGCCTGGACCGAGTCCGAGGGTGGCAAAACGAGAGAAATTGATTGCTCCCTAATACGGTTTGAATCCCGGCAGGAAGGGCAGGTTCCCATCAGATACCGGTGCTTGCCTCACTCGTAGGGAAAATTGTCCTTTACCCGAACCTCGAAGGCTTCGTTGCGGCTAGCCGGCCAGGACGGAACGCGCCTCTTCCGCGAACGGCGGCAAATTTCCCTCCTCCTCGCAACGGCCCAGCAGGGTCGCCAGGGCGTCGGCGTATTTGGCGAGGCGCTTTTTGTCGTCTTCCGTGACGGTTACCAGCCTTGAGGTGTCCATGTTGTCCAGCAGGTCCGCCATCTTGATCCAACGCGTTTTCCAGCACGAACCCGCCCGCGCGACGTACTCCGAATAACTTTCCGATTCCTTCCGGTGGGTCAGCCCCTCGACCAAGTCCCGGATTTCCGTCCCGAAGGCTTCTTCGATGGTTTCCAGGGTCACCGGGGTGTCTTC
>DJHE01000027.1:0-50515 GCA_002432945.1 Synergistaceae bacterium UBA5827 | reverse complement strand
TCTTTCTTTTCAGTCAACATGCCATCCACCTCCAACAGGGATTTTTGGAGACGCTGCGTGCCGTTCGGGAAAGGGGTTCATGTGGGTTGGGGCGGAGGGATAGTGAAAGGAACGGAATAATCATCTATCGATTACAGGCCAGACAACGTAGCCCAGCAAATCCGCCGGCTCAATAAGGATGACTGCTTTTTCTGCCAAACAATAAGCGGACTTTGTGGCGCGTTGAGATAGATATTTCCTCAAAGAGCCAACTGGGTCATTCGGGTCGACTCCCTTCAAAGATCGCGCAAGCAAATCCACTCTTCGACCAATAAAACTCGGAGAATCTTCAGTCTTGCCGAATTTTGGATTGCCAAAATCTGCAACGCCGCGGCGCCTAAAGGGGAAAGGACGCTCAGGTGCCTCTGTGTAGAAACTCCATACGTCGAAATCCTTTATGCCGTTTTTCCCGTACAGGAAGTGTAGGGCTGCTCCTTGGCACAGAGCGACAGCAAAAAGGCGGTTTCGATAAAGCTTGCCTGTATCCGGTTTTCGGTCAAAAAGGCTCACTCGATCGGCCTTAGCCAACACCCCAAGCCGCTTCAAGTCCTCAATGATCAATGGTTCGTATGATCGTCTCAAAAGTCCACCTCCTCTAACTTTAAATTCATCGAATGGCTCGATACAATGATACTCTCTTTCCTATGTTGTCGCTTGTGGAAGTATCCTTGCGTGTGAGCAATCCTATGATAGGTTTATAATCATATACAAATGGTTAATTTGGAATACAAACGAGGAGGGGAATCAATTGCTTAATTTTGTGAAATTCGGAAAAATTTCGATAAAAACTCACCCCGAACTTAGTGAAAAATGGGTGCAAGATAGGATAGCAGAGGATCCGACCCTTTTAGGGCTTGGAGATGTCATTCTAAAAGACAAAGAACGCCTTCAGCCGAAAGCAGGTCGGTTGGACCTTTTGTTACAGGAGGCGGATTCAAATCGGCGTTATGAGGTTGAAGTGCAACTTGGTGCCACCGATGAGAGTCACATTATCCGAACCATTGAATATTGGGACATCGAACGAAAGAGGTATCCTGCATATGACCATGTTGCAGTGATCGTTGCAGAAAATATTACAAGCCGTTTTCTGAATGTAATTAACCTTTTTAATGGAATGATACCCATTATCGCGCTGCAGATGACCGCACTTCAACTGGACGGGAAAGTGGGGCTTGTATTCACTACTGTTTTGGACCAAGTAAGACTAGGCTTGGACGGTGATGATGAAGAGGTACAGGAAACAACGGATCGAGCCTATTGGGAGTCGAGGGGTTCTAAGAAAACAGTGCAAATGGCGGATAAGCTGTTTGAGATTGTCAAGCAATGCGAGCCAAGCCTAGAGCTGAAATATAATAAGTTTTATATCGGCCTTTCAAAAAACGGAACACCGTTTAATTTCCTGGTGTTTCGTCCGAAAAAAGTCTTTATGAGGCTGGATCTTAAATTAGCAAGATCGCAAGAGCTAGAAGATCGACTTGAACAAGCGGGCTTGGATATGATGGACTATGATGCTGGATGGGGTGCATATCGCATTAGGCTCCAACCGACAGACCTCGAAAAGAATATGGGGCTTCTTAGCGATATGATTAGGGAAGCTGCGAAAAGCGCTGGATGTGAAATTAGCTAGCTCGAGGGAAAGTTCGCCCTTCTCCATCACTCGTAGGGAGGGGGGGCTTTTTTCATGTCCACCGGTTGAATGGTTGAGATTCAACCGGTTTGTCACGTTTTCAACTTTTCACTGGCCAGCTTTGTCATATTTAAGGACTCCTGAAATATGACAAACACCCCCAGGTTTTGTCCCATATTGCCGCTTTTCAGAAGCCCCTCGCCTGTGAACAATCCCATACGAGGTTTATAATCGAGGGCGTGTGTCGGATTAAATATAACTTCAATCGAGGTGGCGGCCTTGGCGGACATCACCGTATGGGAGCGGATCAAGGAAGCAATTCAGATTTTAGGTGGCAGGGGAACCTACCTGGAAATCACCGAACACATCCTGTCGAAATGGCCCGGCACGGATCCGAACACCATCCGAAGCGAGATCATTGCCTGCACGGTGAACCATCACACGAGGATTCACTACAAGGCCAAGGAACCCGGCATAGCCAATAGGCCGTATGACTTCCTTTACCAACCCAAACGGGGCATTGGCTTCGTCGAGTGGTATGAACCCGGCAAGCACGGGATTTGGGGCAATAAGCGCGGGGAGGACGGAAAGCTCCATGTGGTCCGGTTAGATGAGGAACAAGGCGCCCTGACTCTTACTCTGGAACCATTTCCCCAGAAAATCCCTTCACCCCCCAGGGCAATAAGACGAGAGATACCCCCTTGTCCGGCCTTCCATGGCGATCGCCTGGTAAGGTTGTTAGAGAGCCTTCGATCCACTCTGAACCTGTCCGAGCCACTCAACCCCGAAGAATATGCCTACCAAAGCCTGCCCCTTTGCATCCTCGACGCCGTGTTCTCGATCAATGCCAAGTATGAGTCCACACGAAATGTTGTTGAACGTTACTGCCGGCATTACAGCTTGAGGCGGGTTAGAGAGGATCCTCTCTGTCTCCCTCCGGTGGAGGAGCAGGAACCCGTTTCGGCTTTTGTTGAGAAGATAATTCAACTGGGACCCGAAAAGTTTGCCGGAACAGTCCTTGCCAATCGACAAAGGACCTCTACAAGGAGCGGAATCATGAAGTCGGAAGCGGCCTTGCGGTTTGCTCAGGTCCTAAAGCTCCATAAAGTCGAATACTTCCAGGATGTTGAAAAAATTCAGGGCAAAGAGAGCTTCGAGAATGCCGTCATGGCTATTCAGGGCCAGGGGACAGGCATCACTGTCCGGTACTTCTACATGTTGGCCGGCTCAAATGATTTAGTGAAACCTGACCGGATGATCTTGGGGTTCTTAAGGGATCAACTGGGAGAAAATCTTTCCAAAGATGAGGCACAGAGGGTATTAAGTGAGGCCTGCAATGCTCTGGAATCCGAATACCCACACCTGACGACGAAGACACTGGATCATCACATCTGGCGATACCAAAGGCAGCAGGGCAAGGGGTAAGCCGATGAAGAACCAGTACGTTGGTGACGAAAACGACTATCGGAAATATGGCTTGCTCCGTTGCCTGGCAAATGGGAACGAGATGTCCCTTGGTGTCGTGTGGATGCTCACGGAGGGTGACGGCGGCAAGGATGGCGGAAAGATAGACTACTTGGACAAGCCGTTGGAATGGAAGCACCATGACGAACCCTTGTTTAAAGGGCTGTCCGATATCGTAAAGGTCAGCGGAGAAAGGAACGTTCGGCAGGTTCAAGATCTAGACCTTCTGCCCCATGCCGATTATTTTGAGGAGGTTCTCATTGACGATGCCAAGCGTCGGAGAATCTTCTTCTCAAAGGGATTCGAGAGATTGGGCGGGAAGGATCTCCTTTTCTTCGACCCGGACAACGGGATGGAGGTTCCTTCAAAACCCCTGGGCATCAAAGGGCGCAAAGATTCATGCAAGTACCTGTACTTCCCGGAGATCGAAGAAGCTTTTCAACGAGGACATTCGTTGTTGATTTACCAACATTTCCCGAGGAAAAATCGACAGGCCTACATTCAGCAGAGGGCATCAGAGCTTTTCGACAAGGTGAAGGGTGTTGATGAGATCTTCAGCTTCTCTACAAGCAATGTCTGCTTTTTCTTGGTGTCGCAAGAAAAACATACTCAATATTTCCAAGGCCGGTTGGAGGATTTAGGAAACCGGTGGGCTGCGGAATATGGAATTAAGAGTCATGTGAAGTAGAATAATCATAAGAATAATAAGCATTGTTTATGTAAATGGAGGCGAACTTAAGTGCGATCTTTTAGAGGGAAGCTCTTCGGGATTCTAGGTAGACATGTGGGTAAAGAGAAAGTTGCAAAAAAGGAAGCATATCCAGTAAAAAATTTTAGAGAACTGGTTGAGCAGGTTGCACAGATAGCCTATTGGAATAAAGATGTTCAGTTGTTTTTTAGAGGGCAAGAGCAGGATTATTATAACAAAGAAAACTCTTCTTCTTTTTACCCTTCTATATACCGTGGAGAAAGAGTTACCCAAGAGCAAATAGATTTAAAATTTGACACCTTATCAATTGCCTCAAAAATGCTTTGTAATTTTCTAATAAAAGAAAAACTGACAGGGGCAAGTGATGTTAGAAAGCGGAAGTATATTCAGTGGAGTATTCTCCAACATTATGAAGTATGTCCAACTCCGCTTTTAGATTTTACTCAATCTTTACGAGTGGCATGCTCATTCGCATTAATGAACGGAGATAGACATAATGGATACGTTTTTATTTTTGGATTGCCTTATCTTACGAACCGTATTTCAATAAACTCTGAACATGATTTGGCTACAATAAGATTGCTTAGCATATGCCCACCAGAAGCTTTAAGGCCCTACTTTCAAGAAGGGTATCTTTCGGCGACAGAAGAAATCACGACTAATTACGACTCAAAAGACGAGTTGGATTTTAATCGTAGGTTAATAGCAAAAATAGAAATTAGTAATGCTAGGGATTTTTGGGAAGATGGTTTGTCGATTTTACCAAGGGATTCGTTATATCCGATAGACGATCGTTTTACAGATATATGCAACGAGATAAAAAAAGAAATTGTATTAGGTGTTAATCCAGGTAAAATTGGTAACTTTCTTCAAGCGTGGGCTGTGTTAGAAAAAACGTTGACTGCACCTTTAAGTAACAAAAATAATTATGCTCATTCATTACTCGAAGCTATTAATTACTACAAAAGGAACGACATCTTTTCTGAGGATTTATTAAATAGAGTGAACTATTTAAGGAAAATAAGAAACAATCTTGTACATTCCCCCGATAATATAAGAAATGAAGAAATGGCTGGATTTGTTAAAGAAATAAAAGGAACGACTAGTGAAGTAGGAAAAATTATGAAAATATTTAACAGTAATAAAAATATAAGTGGATAAAACGAATAAAATATTTATTGATGGCTGGAAAATGATTTTTTCCCATGACTCCCCGGTGGCGGTCTTTCTTTCATTCCCATCGGTTGATCACTTGGGATTGATCCAGCGTGCTAGCATTCAACTTTTCACTGGTAGGGTGTTCTAGCACGGAATCCCTGAAAAGATGACAAGTCCTTCCTATCCCCTCCCATGCCCCCGTCCTATGTTGTCGCCTACCTGAGTTTCTATTAACTAGGAACAATCCAATGCCGGGTTTATAATCGAATTCGTGTGGTGAATTAAGAGAACCTTTCTCACAAATAGATCCCCGATTTTACAGGCATCATCGTGAAGGAAAGGAGCCCCTATCTTTGAGTCACCAACCCAAATACCCTATGTCTTTCTCGACAGGCGGCTTATTCTTGGATGAGTCTTTGAAACTGGCCGAGCTTTTTCTGCAGGCGGGAGATTGGGGTTCTGTTAAAAAGCAGGTTAGGGAATCCAACCTGCTCCAAGCCAGGACGATAAAGTCCCTTGAAAGGATATTCCTTGAAGCTTCGAAGCGGCTGGAAAGCCTTTCTTCAGAAGAAATGGTCCTCTTGCTTAAGGGGAACCTGAAGGAACGCCAATGTCTTCTCTGGTTGGCGGTATGCAGGACCTACCCCTTTATCGCCGATTTTGCCCGCGAGGTGCTCCGCGAGAAGTTCCTGAAGCTTTCCTTGACTTTGAATGCAGACGACTACAACGTTTTTTTGAACAAGAAAGCCGAAATCCACGAAGAAGTAGAAAATCTGAGCGAATCGACCCGGGTGAGGCTTCGCCAGGTTCTTTTCAAAATGCTCCGCGAAGCTGACTTGCTGACCTCGACGGGTGAGATACGGCCCATAAGCCTGCCCCCAGGCCTCGCTCATCTCTTCCGCGAGGGCAATCTGGAGGAGTTGACCTTTTTTCCCATGTCGGACGATGAGATCCGGAGGTGTCTATCGTGACCGCTGACCTTGAGCATGCGCCCATGAAGGAACGCTTTGAGCATCTTCTCAAGCTGATGTCCGGCAAGCGCTTCCTTAACCGCGAAGGCTTGGGCAACGAGGTCCCCTTTTTCATTTGTCCTTTCGATCCGACAGAAACGCAAGAAATGATCCAACTCGTGAAAACCCTCAAGAGTCGCCTGGCAAGTACCGGCATCCAGGTCCTCGAAATCAATCTCTATGACCTCGTGGTGGGACTCCTCCAGGAGACAGGGGATTGGGAGGCCCTCCTCGAAGTCGAGGCAGACACCCCGAAGGATGCCATCAAAGAGCAGCTGCAGAGTCTTCTGGAGCCTCAATCACACCTCATCCCGGCGATTGCCCGAAAGATGTCGGTACAGGAATTCCAAATCCTGTTCCTTACCGGGGTGGGGGAGGTTTTTCCCTATATCCGCTCGCACACGGTCCTGAACAACCTTCAAAGCACGGCCAAGGATCATCCCACAGTTCTTTTCTTCCCAGGGACCTATACTTTCTCGCCCGAAAGGGGATCCTCGCTGGACCTTTTCGGGAGGCTTCACGATGACCGGTATTACCGGGCATTCAATATCTACCACTGCCAGAGCTGAGAACGGAGGGACCGCAGAGATGCTTCTCAGGGACATTTTTGTCAAACCCATCGACAGGCCCATAGAAGGGGTCATCAAGGCGGATGATGAAAGCGGTCTGGTCAGCGAGTTCGAGGAGTATGTCCTCACTCCAGAGGTTGCCAGGAACCTGGATGCCTTCATCGAGGCCTACAACAATTACAGAGGAGCGAACGGGGTCTGGATCTCGGGATTCTTCGGTTCCGGAAAATCGCATCTCTTGAAAATCCTTTCCTACCTGCTGGAAAACCGCTCCATCGGAAGCTCCACGGCCCTGGAAATCTTCCTCCCCAAATGTGAGGACGAGATGCTGAAAGGGGCGATCGGAAAAGCGGCCGCCATCCCCTCGAAGAGCGTTCTCTTCAATATCGACCAGAAGGCGGACATCATCAGCAAAACCGAGACGGATGCCCTGCTGGCCGTCTTCATGAAGGTTTTTGACGACATGTGCGGCTATTGCGGAAAGCTGGGATACGTCGCCCAATTCGAACGGGAACTGGACAAGGAAGGCGTTTACGAACAATTTAAGGCCGCTTACCGGGGGATTTCCGGGTTGGGCTGGAATGATGGCCGTGAACGTCCCGTTTTCCAGGCAAAGAACATCTCGAAGGCTTACGCGCAGGTAGCGGAAATTTCGGAAGAACAAGCCCAGGGTGTCCTCGAGAAGCATCGCACCCAGTACAAGGTTTCCATCGAGGACTTTGCCGAGCTGGTCCGGGAATATATCGACAAGCAAGGCAAGCACTTCCGGTTGAACTTCTTTGTCGACGAGGTGGGGCAATATATCGCGGGAAGCGTCAAGTTGATGACCAACCTCCAGACGATAGCCGAATCGCTGGCGACCCGATGCCAGGGTAGGGCTTGGTTGGTGGTCACGGCCCAGGAGGAGATGAATGCCCTCATAGGAGAGATGGACAAGCGGAAGGAAGAAGACTTCTCAAGGATACTGGGTCGGTTCTCGAACAAGCTGCACCTCACCAGCATGAACGTCGAAAAGGTCATCCAGAAACGACTCCTGGACAAGAACCAAAGCGGCAAGGAAGTGTTAAAGGGGATCTACGAGGCACAGAGGAACAACTTCCGAACCCTGTTCGATTTCGCCGATGGAGGCCATACCTATCACAACTACAGGGATGAGGTTCATTTCCTGGATTCCTACCCCTTCGCTCCCTACCAATACCCCCTGTTCCAGCTGGTGATCAAGAACCTTTCGGACCACAATGCCTTCGAGGGGCGATATAGCTCTGTCGGTGAGCGGTCCATGCTCGGCGTCTTCCGCGATGTGGCCATCAACCTGGCAGATCGGAAAATCGGGGAATTGGCCCCGTTTGATTTCATGTTCGAGGGGATCCGGACTGTTCTCAAAACGGGGATCCAGAATGCAGTTCAAATGGCCGAGCAGCATCTCGGTGATCCTTTTTCCGTCCGTGTCCTGAAAGCCCTCTTCATGGTGAAGTACGTCCGGGAATTCAAGCCCACAATCCGGAACCTCTGCGTCCTGCTTCGCGACCGGTTTGACGGCAATATGGCGGATCTCCAGAAGGAAGTCGAAAGAGCGCTGAACCTGCTGGAACAGCAGAACTATATCGAGCGGAACGGGGGCCTGTACGAATTCCTTACCAACGAGGAAAAAGACGTCGAGGAGGAGATCAAGAACACCGACCTGGATGCGGACTTGGTCTTCGATGCCCTGAAGGAGTTCGTGTTCGACCGGGTGCTCGGCCTTTCGGCGAAGTATCGCCATTCGGAGACGGGGCAGGATTTTCCTCTACTCAAAAAAATCGACGGCAAGGCTTTTGGAAACAAGGGGCAGGAACTGTCGGTCCACGTGATCAGCCCGTTCCACGAAAAAGCCGGGGAGGATGAGTCCCTCCGAATGCTTTCCATGGTTGCGGACGAGCTGGTCATGGGCATGCCCAACGAAAGCCGCCTTATCAAGGACCTTCAGCTTTACCTCCAGACGGAAAAGTATGTGACCCAGAAAATCGGTCATGTTTCTAACCCGACCGTCGATCGCATCCTGAGGGAAAAGCGGAGCCGCAACGAGGAACGAAAGAATTCCTTGAAGAAAATGGTCGAGGAACTGCTGGGAAGTGTTCGACTTTATGTCCGCGGCGAGGAAATCGAAACTAGTTCCCGTGATCCGAAGGTCCGTTTGGCAGTGGGTTTCGAAGAGCTCGTCAGGAAGGCCTACCCGAACTTGCGGATGCTCGGAAATGCCACTTTCTCTGAAAATGACCTGGAGACCATTCTGGATGCGGCCTCTTCTCTTTTCAACGGGGAAGACCTTTCCGAAGCCGAGCAGGAGGAGTTATCTTCCATTTACAGGAGCCAGGGCCAAGCCGCCCGCCTGACGGTCAAGGCCCTTGTGGAACAATTCGAGAAGCGCCCATACGGTTGGCCCTACCCGGCGATCCTCTGCATCCTTGCGCATCTATGCGCCAAAGGCAAGGTTGAGTGTTCCAGGGATTCCGGTCTCCTGGAGGGAAGGGAACTGGCGCGGGCCCTGCCGAACACGAGCGAACAGGGCAAGATCATCCTGAAAACACGGGCCCAGTTTACCCCTGCCCAGCTCGTTGGCTTGAAGCGCTTTCACCAGGAGTTGTTCGACGAGGTGCCGGGAAACGGCGATCCCCGTAAGCTGGCACAGAATACGTCAGCCAGGCTCAAGGAGCTTGCAGAAGAGCTTGCAAGATACCTCGTCTGGCAGAAGGAGTATCCCTTCCTCTCAGTTCTGCAGGGGCTTCCAGAAAGGTTGAAGGACCTAGCGGGCAAGAACTACGCCGACCTTTTTTCCAAGCAACCGGACTTCGAGGATCTACTCGACAAGAAAGAGGACCTCGTTACACCCATTCGTCAGTTCATGGGGGGTAGCCAGAAAGAGATTTACGACCAGGCCAGGAATTTTCTTCGGAAAGAGCAGACCAACCTCGACTACCTGGAAGAGGATTCGAAAGAAAAACCCCTTCGGCTGAAAGGAATCCTGGAAAGCGAGGATTGCTTCCGTGGCTGTGGCCTGCAGGAAGCCAAAGGGCTTCTCGACAGCCTGAAAACAGGTCTCGTCCTCCAAGTCGCGTCGGAAAAGCAGAAAGCGGAAAGGGAGATGCAGGCTCTATGGGAATCCCTCTCCAAAATGCAGCCCTGGTCGGTTCTTGAAGAAAAGGAGCGCCAGGAAATAGCCAGCGATTTCGAATTGGAAAAACAGTCCATCCTGGATCAAACCCTCATCGGCGTCCTCCGGGAAAAGCTCAGCGGTTTCAAAAGCCGAGGTTTCACTGGAATCGTTGAAAAGGTTATTCGTCTTGCGGCGGAGAAAACACAACCCAAACCGTCGAGGGTTGGCCAGCCGCCCAAAGAGACTCCACCTGAGGAAGCAAAGGTTATTTCAGTGAAAGATATCCCGACGCCTTTTAAAGGCAAACTTCTATCGAGCGAGGATGAGGTGCGCGAGTACGTTCAGGAATTGGAAAGGGCCTATCTTGAAAGGGTGCGCGCCAATTGCAGCATACTGGTCCCCTGAGATAACGGACAAAAATCGAGGAAGGTGTTGCGCATGGATACGTCCGCCCTGAAAAAGTTCGCCCAAAACGCCCGTCGACAGCTCCTTGCCGAAGTTGAAGCCCAGCTTGGCGGGGTGCTCAAGCTGGATAGCGCGGAACTCCGGGAAAGCGCTGGCGCAATTGACTCCCTAAAGAAGCAAATTCACCTGACCTCCAGGGAAGCGGTAATCGACAGGGTGGCTTATACCTGGTTCAACCGCCTTTGCGCACTTCGCTTTATGGACGTGAACCATTACACAGAGCTCGGTATCGTCTCACCGGCGGGGGATTTTACCCTGCCCGAGATCCTCCAGGAAGCCAAGCTGGGGCATTTAAATGCAGCCTTCCAGCCTTTCCTGAAAACGGATCGGTTGGAGGGAGTGCTGAAAGGCAGCGTTCCTTCCAGTGATCCCCAGCAGGAAGCCTACCGGCTTTTGCTCGTAGCAGCTTGCAACCGGTATCACCCGGTCATGCCTTTCATGTTCGAGCATATCGATGATTACACGGAGCTTCTCATGCCCCGCGATCTTCTCAGTGAGAGTTCCGTTCTGTCCCCCCTCAGGGAAGTTCTTACCGAAGAGACCTGCCGCGACGTGGAAGTCATCGGATGGCTTTACCAGTTCTACATCTCGGAGAAAAAGGATGAAGTCTTCGAGGGGCTGAAGAAAAACAGGAAGATCACGCCCGAGAACATTCCGGCTGCGACCCAGCTTTTCACGCCGCACTGGATTGTCAGGTACCTTGTGGAAAACTCCCTGGGGCGGCTCTGGATGCTCAACCACCCGGATTCCCGGTTAGTTGAAAAAATGGACTATTACATCAAGCCGGATGAACCGGAGACGGATTTTTTGCAAATCACTTCACCGGAACAAATCAGGATCTGTGATCCTGCCTGCGGTTCCGGACACATGCTCACCTATGCCTTCGACTTGCTCTATGCCATTTACGAGGAGGAAGGCTACCCGCCTGGAGAGATCCCGGAGAAGGTCCTCACTCATAACCTTTACGGCATCGAGATCGANNCAGGAGAACTGGCAGCCTTTGCCCTGACCATGAAGGCCCGTGCCAGGCAGCGCCGCTTTTTCCAGAAGGGTGTCAAGCCCAACATCTGTGTTTTGGAGAACGTCCGGTTCGACAAGAGCGAACTAAAAAACTACATGGATTATATTGGGCGAGACCTGTTCACTGAATCGCTCCAAACTACCTTGCGGCAATTCGAAGAGGCCGACAACTTCGGTTCCCTTATCCGGCCAGCCATTCCCGATGTGCAATGGATGCTTAAGACTCTTGAATCGAAAAATGTTTCGGAAAATCTCTTCCTTACGCGGACCCATCAAAAGATACTAAAAGCCCTGCGACAAGCCAATTATCTGAATATGAACTATCACGTTTCGGTTACGAATCCTCCATATATGGGCGCAAAAGGAATGAACGATCATCTCAAGGTTTTTCTAACTGAAGCATACCCATTGGGAAAATCAGATTTAATGACTTGTTTTATGGAACGTTTGGATCAAATTGTCCAAGATGGCGGATTTTGGGGAATGATTAATCTTCCTTCGTGGATGTTTCTTCAGTCCTTTGCAGATCTTCGAGGATCGCTGTTGCAGAGATCTAAAATTGACACCTTGCTTCACCTCGGTCGCGGAATTTTTGGAGCGGATTTTGGCTCAATCGCTTTTACGGTATTCAAACCGAACAAAGCGCCTAATTGGGAGGCCATTTCACGCAAAGGAACCTATAAAAAGCTTTTTAAAAAGAATTCTATAGTACGAAGTTCAGATGAAATAAGGGAGCTGTTCTTTAACGAAGATAGTTCTGTTTACAAGATTTCGCAAACGAGTTTTATCCGTATACATGGAAGTCCATTAGCATACTGGCTAAGCGATAGAGCATTATCAATATTCGATTTGAATAAGCCTCTCGATGCTTATTTCGATGTAAAACAAGGGTTGGCAACTGCGGACAATGGACTCTTTCTCCGTCAATGGCACGAACCGTCAATTACTAATATTGGTTTTAATATGGGTTCTAGAGAAGAAGCCAAAAAATCAGGCTGCAGATGGTTCCCGTACAACAAGGGTGGCGGATTTAGGAAATGGTACGGGAATCAAGACAATGTTGTAGATTGGGAAAATGACGGAGAGGCGCTTTTTTCAAATAGACCGAAATCCGTTATTCGAAATCCTGATCGTTATTTTCTTGCTTCTGCAAGTTGGTCTAAAGTTACAATTAGTAGTTTTTCTATCAGGTATTTCCCTGCGGGGTTCCTTTTTGATGTTGCTGGTTGTTCGATATTTACGAACGATGGGAGATCACTACATCCTGTTCTAGGTGCCCTTAACTCTCCTGTGATGAACACCCTATATCGCGCTTTGATGCCCACGATGAATTATGAGGTGGGGCAAATCTCAAAATTCCCTTTTCCTGATATCCAGCAGAGGCCTGATGTTGTTCATACACTAATCGGGCAAAGCCAATCCGACTGGGATTCCTATGAAACATCTTGGAACTTCAGCGGCCTTCCGCTGTTACATGCGGAGTTCCGTCAGTCAAGACTGAAAGACACGTATCAGAAAGTCCGCGCTCACTGGAAAGAAATGACGCAGAAAATGTGGAACCTGGAGGAAGAGAACAACCGCATCTTCATCGAGGCTTACGGCCTGCAGGACGAACTGACGCCGGATGTGCCTCTTAGCGAAATCACATTGACCTGCAACCCGCACTATCGTTACGGCAACAGCAAGAGCGAGGAAGAACTGGAGGCATTGCTGCTGGCCGACACCATGCGCGAACTGATCTCTTATGCTGTGGGCTGTATGTTCGGCCGCTACTCGCTGGACAAGCCCGGCCTGATTCTGGCCAACCAGGGCGAAACGATAAAAGACTACCTGAGGCAGGTTCCGAATCCCACCTTTTCACCCGACGAGGACAACGTCATCCCCATCCTTGAAGGCGAGTGGTTCTCCGATGACATCACCGAACGGTTCAAGAAGTTCCTGAAAATCACGTTCGGGGAGGATCACTATGCCGAGAACCTCGCTTTCATCGAGAACGCGATCGGCAAGGACATTCGAAAATTTTTCCTGAAGGATTTTTACGACGACCACGTGAAGCGGTACAAGAAGCGCCCCATTTACTGGCTTTTCTCTTCCCCTAATGGCGGCTTCAATGCCCTCATCTACATGCACCGGTATCGTCCGGATACCGTTTCGGTGGTCCTGAACAGTTACCTCAGGGATTTTCGCACCAAACTCAAGAGCCGTATGGAACATCTCCAGCTTGTAGAGGCCAATCCACAGACCGCCAACAAGGACAAGACGGCAGCCCTGAAGGAAATGGAGAAAATCCGAAAACTCATCAAGGAACTGGATGAATATGAAAGCAATGTCCTGTTCCCCTTGGCGGCCCAGATGATCGAAATCGACCTCGACGATGGGGTGAAGGTTAACTACGCCAAGTTAGGCAAGGCGCTGAGGCCGATCAAGGGCCTGGAAAATGAAGATTAGCGGCGTTTTGGAGGAGGCTTTTCATGAGTGGGATTGAAGAGGCTCTGACCCGTCTTTTTGGTAAAAACCGGATCATTTTCTGGTACGACGCCGAGCGGGAGATGCGGGAGGCTTATGAATCCTTGCAGGTCCCCGGCGTAGAGAAGCTGGAAATCCTCAACAACCAGCTGGCGATAAAGCACCGGATCCTTCGTGAGGCTCCCAACCAAAAGTTCCTTCTCTACCACGAAGGCCCTCAACCCAGGGACCTGGACAACTGGCTTCTTGACGTACAGCTTGCGAACTGTGTCTTCCGGGCGGACCAGATTGGGTTATGGCTTTCGGAGCTGGGCCTGGATTTCCACTTTGCCGAGGTCTTGAGGAACCATCGGTCTTTCTTTGCCTCCGCCAAGCGCATGGATGCCCTGAAAAAGATTCTGGGAAAAGCGGACACGCCAGCCCTCCTCGAACTGAAGATGTTGGCCATCTGTACCGATTCGGAACCACGAATCGACGAGATCCTGCTGAGCCTCCTGGCTGAATTGGCCGAAGAGCGCGAGGAGCGTCAACGGCTCGTTGATCGTGCCGGCCTCTGGGGTGTCTTCTGGAAGCAGTTGAAAGTGGCGTTCGGTTACGAGCCTGAAAAGCCGAGTCTTAAAGGTTTTCTCCTGGACCTCTTCCTGGCGGGATACGAGCGTGTCCTGGGAGAAGGGGGTTCTTTAAACGCGGATGCCCTTGTTTTCCTGAAACACTGGAAGGACAGCAAGCGGCACGGTGATTCTTTCAGGACCCTATCGGACCTGGCTGCCCGGGACCTCTCTATCGAAAAGGGGATTGCCTCCAAGGACTACCGGGAGTTGATGGAACTTGACCTCTTCCGTTGCGTGGACATGAATATCCTCGGCTCCCTCCTTGGGGAAGTGGAGCAGAAGACCCTTTCCGCTGTCGATTGTGCGGAATTCGTGAGACTCCGCAGGCAAGGGCACTGGTTTGGGGATTTCGAGGACCTTTACGAGGCGATTCTCTGTGCTTCGCGCTTCTTCCAGGCCCTGGGCGAGGCTGATCTCTCCATCGGGAGTCTTGGCGAAGGGGTGCAGCGTTATGCCCGTTCCTGGCACTTGCTGGACCAGCTTTACCGGCAGTATTGCTACCATGCACGGAAATCGGGAGAGCGAAGCTTACTGGAAAGCCTCTCACAGAAGGTTGAAAACCTTTACGTCAATGTTTTCCTTCTTCCTTTGAACGACAGCTGGCAGTCTGTTCTGGACAGGCTGGATGCCTGGAAGGCTGATGAGGTCTATCTCCAGCGAGACTTTTATCGGCACTGGGTTGAACCTTTCACTGCAGAAGGGAAAAAGGTTGTCGTCATCATCTCCGATGCTTTGCGCTACGAGCTGGGACAGGAGCTGTTAACCGCGATCCGGAAGGAAGACCGGTACGAGGCGAAACTCGAGCCTATGCTTGCCATGCTCCCGAGCTTCACCCAGCTGGGGATGGCGTCGCTCTTGCCTAATAGGGAAATTGCCTTTTTGGGTGATGGAGCCGGAACCGTCATGGTTGATGGAAGGGATAGCCGTGGTTTGGCGAACCGTGAAAAGATCCTGCAGGCAACCCTTGGACCCCGAGGGAAAACTGTAAAGGCCGAAGACTTCCTGGCCATGAATGGCGATGAAGCCCGCGCCCTGCTCAAGGACTGCGAGGTCCTCTATATTTACCACAACCGCATCGACGCAGCGGGGGGGAGTGTCTCAACAGAGGACACCGTTTTTGAAGCGGCGGAACAGACCCTGACCGAGTTGGTCAGGCTCGCTAAAAAGCTCACTGCGGCAAACGCCAGCAATATCCTCGTGACAGCCGACCATGGTTTCCTTTTCCAATCAGGTGAAGTCCACGAAAGCGATTTCACGGACCTGGGACTTGAGGGAACCGAGATCCTCATGCGAGACCGGCGCTTTATCCTGGGGCGCGGCCTGAAACCCAATTCAGGACTCTGGGGCCTGGATACAGGGAAAATGGGGCTGGAGGGTGACGTCCAGGTCCGGCTGGCCCGCTCGATAAAGCGACTCAGGCTCACCGGTGCAACCATTCGCTTCGTTCACGGCGGGGGGAGCCTGCAGGAGGTCGTTCTGCCGGTCATCCACATCAACAAGAAACGCAAGAGCGATGTCAGCCAGGTAGAGGTCGATATCATCAAGGGGACCTCGACTCTCATCACTTCGGGCCAGCTTTCCGTTTCCTTCTTCCAGGTCGAGCCCGTAACAGAAAAAAGGAAGGCGCGCAGGCTCCGGGCCGGGATCTACTCTCTAACGGGTGAGCTGCTTTCAGACCTTCAGGAGTTGGACTTCAACCTGGATTCACCGGAGATGCGGGCAAGGGAGAGATCGGTCCGCTTCATCCTGACGAAAAAAGCCGAACAGTTCAACGGCCAGGAAGTCTTCCTGAGGCTTGATGAACTCATCCCTGATACCAGCCATTACCGGGAGTACCGATCGGTGCGCTACACCGTGCGAAGAGCGATCACCAGCGATTTCGATTTCTAGGAGGGGGATCATGAACGACCTGGACCGGAAAATCAATGAGCATTTCGAGGGACTGGTGGTCCGCAAGGACCTGGTGAAGACGGTCAAGGGAAACGCCATCGTTCCCTCCTACGTCCTGGAATACCTGCTGGGGCAGTATTGCGCCACCCAGGACGAAAAGAGCATCGAGTCGGGCATCGAAACGGTCAAGGAGATCCTCAGGAAGCACTACGTTCACCGGAACGAGGCGGGGCTCGTCAAGTCGACGATCAAGGAGAAGGGGCGCCACAAGGTCATCGACAAGGTTTCGGTGTCCCTGAACGACAAGCGGGGTGTTTACGAGGCCCAGTTCGCCAACCTAGGGATCAAGGAAGTCCTGGTCGACACGGACACGGTCAAGCGGCACCCCCGCCTTCTCGTGAGCGGGGTCTGGTGCATCGCCGACCTGGAATACGAATACTCGGAGGATATCAAGATTTGCCCCTGGATCCTGGGGATGCTCAAGCCCATCCAGCTTTCGAGCTTCGATTTCGACCGGTACGTTGCGGCCCGGAAACAGTTCACCACGGACGAATGGATCGACCTGCTCGTCCAGAGCATCGGGTTCAACCCGGAGCTTTTCGGGAAAAGGAGCAAGCTGTTCCAGCTCGTTCGACTCATCCCCTATTGCGAAAGGAATTACAACCTCATTGAGCTCGGGCCGAAGGGCACGGGCAAGTCCCATATCTATTCGGAGTTTTCCCCCCACGGGATCCTGATTTCGGGCGGCGAAGTCACCGTTCCGAAGCTTTTCGTCAACAACTCGAACGGGAAACTTGGGCTGGTGGGCTACTGGGACGCGGTGGCTTTCGACGAGTTCGCCGGCAAGGACAAGACCAGCGACAAGGCCCTCGTCGACATCCTCAAGAACTACATGGCCAACAAGACCTTCTCCCGCGGGGTCGAAACTATAGGGGCCGAGGCCTCCATGGTCTTCGTGGGCAACACGCAGCACAACCTTCCCTACATGCTCAAGCATGCCGACCTTTTCGACGATCTGCCCGCCAAGTACCACGACTCGGCCTTCCTGGACCGGCTGCATTTCTACCTGCCCGGCTGGGAAGTCGACATCATCCGCGGGGAGATGTTCTCGGAAGGGTACGGTTTCGTGGTGGATTACCTGGCCGAGATCATGAGGGACCTGCGGAACCGGGATTACTCCCACCTTTACAACGAGGACTTCGAACTGCTCAAGGAGATTTCCACCCGGGACCGGGACGGCGTGCAGAAGACGTTCTCCGGGCTGATGAAAATCCTTTTTCCCCACCAGGAGGCATCGAGGGAAGAAATAGAGGAGATCTTCCGGTTCAGCATGGAGGGGCGGAAACGCGTCAAGGACCAGCTGATGCGGATCGATACGACTTACGCTGCGGTCGATTTCGGCTACAAGGACCTGAAATCGGGAAAGACCCAGCACCTTTTCACTCTGGAGGAACAGCAGTATCCCCAGTATTTCCAAAGAAAACCTGCCGCAGGCGCGGACGAAATGGGACTTGTGGAATCCGTGGCCGATACCGCGAACGAGAAGAAAACTGAGCGGGGTGTGTCCGAAAAGGAACCGAAACCAGGGCATTACGCTTTCCAGGAAAACCAGAAGGGAGTCACCTTCGATGCCCTTTTCGGGCCGTACCTGAAGGGAGCGGCGTCGATCACGATCACCGACCCCTACATCCGGGCCTTCTACCAGATACGGAATCTCATGGAATTGATCGAGACGGTTATCCGGCTTAAAGGCGACGACGAGGAGGTCAAGATTCACCTTATAACGACCCCCGATGGCATGTACCCGGACAAACAGGCGGACAACTTTGCCAAGATCGAAGAAAACGTCGCCATCGCCGGGGTTACCTTCACCTGGGAGCTCAATACGTCTGGTGGCATGCATGCCCGGCATATCGTCACCGATACGGGCTGGAAGATCAGCCTAGACCGGGGGCTGGACATTTACCAGCAGTACGAGATGAACGACGCCTTCGTCCTGGCCAACCGAGGTCAGCAGTACCGTCCCTGCAAGGCTTTCGAGGTGACGTACCTGAAGGTAGGGGAATAGAAAATTCTACCTGTACCCTAGAGGTTTGATATCCCCTTTTGGTGAGGTAAATCATCAGCCACCCTTGCATAGGCGCCAACGAGGCGGGAGCAGAACTTTTCTTCCAAGGAGGATCAAACATCGTGGACTTAATGCCTGTGGAAGCCGTGCTCGAACGCGATATCGACTTACTGATCCTCGAAGAACTGTGGGCGAACGAAGATTTCAGGACGAAATTTCGCTCTTTGGTCGGACTTTCCCCCGGCCAAGATTGGAAGTTCAAGGGCGCGTGGCACTCGGTCTGTCACCCGACTCTTGGTGAATCGGACCTGGTCGTCGAGTTTTCGGACCCAGAGGGCTCCCTTCACGCGGTATTGATTGAAAACAAGGTCGATGCCATTCCTCAGCCAGACCAGGCAAACCGATACCGCAAACGGGGAGAAGTGGGAATAGATGAAGGGCTATGGCAGGGTTTCACGACCTGCATCCTTGCCCCGGAGTACTACCTTCGGAACACGCCCGATGCGGGGCTTTACGAAACGAAGGTGTCTTACGAGACCCTTTCCGAATTGGTTGGGGCCAGCTTGAAAGGGTTCCCGGAAAGGGCGAGATTCCGCCAGGAACTCCTCAAGCATGCCATCGATCAGAACCGTCGAGGCTATTCCCCGAAACAGGACGACAAGGTGACCCTTTTCTGGCGCAATTACTGGGAAGGCGTCACAGCGAGATTCCCGGACCTGCGGATGAAAGAACCCGGCTCGAAACCGGCGGACGCATCCTGGATCGAGTTTCACCCCTTCGATTTCCCCAAAGGATTCTGGATATATCACAAGCTCAAGGAAGGCACTATCGACCTGCAGACTCCTGTTAAGGCGGATCGCTTGCAGGATCTTGCCCTGGCGTGCGAACCCTGGCTGAAGGAAGGCATGCAGGTGGTCAAGACCGGGAAATCCTGTTCGATCCGAATGGCGGTTCCCAGGTTGGACCATGCCGGCGATTTCGCAGAGCAGAAGCAAGTAGCCTTCGTAGGAATGGAGGCCGCTGCCCAGATGGCCAGTCTTGGCGGAAATCTGCCGATGCTGGAAAAGAATTATCTATGAGGCCACCTAAGGGGAAGACCTTGTAAGAGAAAATCCCTGAAATTCTGGCATTGCTTAAGATCTCGATTCTCTTGAAAGGAACAGGAGGGAGATCATGGCACGTTTCCAGGTCGGTGATGATGTTCAGGACAGGAACGATTCCACTCGCTATGGCACGGTTCGAAAGGTCCTAGTTCCTGAGGGGGGCGTGCAGTACTACAAGGTTTTGTGGCCGCACCCGCATGGGGTGAAGTCGGTCATGGAGGACGACCTGCTTCCCTTCAACCCGGAGAGGGGGGCCTATCAAGATTTTGTCGCGAGTATATTTTCGGGTTTTGAAGAATTTCTGAAAATCATTACCGTTAAACGTCTCTCGAAGAACCAGCCGATCAAGAACACTCTTTATGCTTTCAATGCTTCCAGGACCCGCTTTTATCCTTACCAGTTCAAACCTCTGATCAAGTTCCTGGATTCCGAGAAAAACCGAGTGCTGATTTGCGATGAAGTTGGCTTGGGAAAGACGATCGAAGCCGGGTTGATCCTGACTGAGTTCCGGGCCCGGTTTTCCGCAAGCCGAGTTTTAATTGTCTGTCCTTCGGGGCTTCGAGATAAGTGGAAACGGGAAATGAAGTCACGTTTTGACGAGGAGTTTAATATCTTCAAAGTTGCTGACTTTATGGAGATTCTTGACCAATACGAGGCTTCGCCGGAAAGGGTCAAGTTCAATGGGATCATTTCCCTTGAAACGATCCGGTCTAGCCGTTTGCTTAAACGATTACATGAGACTGCCCCCGATTTCGATATGGTCATTGTGGACGAGGCTCATCATATGAGAAACCCGGGAAAGAAGCAGTGGCAAGTGGGAAGGGCTCTTTCCGCCGGGGCGACCTCGATGGTGATGCTGACGGCGACCCCGGTTCAGCTAGGAATACAAAACCTCTTTCACTTGCTCCAGATATTGGATCGTCAGGAATTCCCCGAGATACACGGGGCCGAGTTCCGGTTCAAGGTCAATGAGAATGTGGTTCAGGCTCAAAATGCCCTGTCGAGGGTTCCTCCGGACCTCTCTTCTGCCCGAGAATGCCTGGAATCTGCGGGGCGGTACGAAATCATACGAAATAACCCGTATTACCTTGAAGCCTGCAGCGCCTTGGTTGCACTGAAGGAGACAGTGGAAAACGCAACTCCCGAAAAAGAGCGTAACCGGGCCCAGATCGAAGCCCTAAGGGCTTTTTCGTCCCTGAACTTAATCAGTCACATTTACACCCGGACAAGGCGTCGTGAGGTTCACGAAAACTTCACCAGGAGGCAGGCCCATCCGGTTCTCGTCGAGTTTACGGATTACGAAAGGGCTTTTTATGACGCAGTGACGAATTACGTGCGCGCAATTTCCGCGAGCAAGGGACAAACTGCACTCATCGAAACATGGATCTTGAACACCCCGCAACGGCGGTTGGCGTCGTCCATACCGGCGATGGTCGAACATTATCGGCAGAAAATGCGGGAAGAGGGCGAAATCCTGCTCGAGAATGGCGAGGGCCTCGAGGACTTGGATCCGTTGCTCGACGAAGACAACGGAAATAACGGCAACGGGGAGGAACAGGTTCCAACCGTGGCTGTGGCAAGGCAAAAGTTGTCGGAACTCCTGAGTATCTGGCCAGATAACGCCAGGGACTCGAAATACGAGGCCTTCATCCAGTCGGTCAGGAGCATTCGGCAAACCGAAGCGAATCCCAAGATCCTCGTGTTTGCCTTCTTCAAGGGGACGCTTTCATACCTCCAGCGCCGCCTAACCGCTGACGGTATCCGGTGTGCCCTGATTTCGGGGGACGTGACCGGAGACGATCGGGCAGAAAAGATCAACGCCTTCAGGGAAGACCCGGAGATCGAAGTTCTTCTGTCCTCCAAGGTCGGGTCCGAAGGACTGGATTTCCAGTTCTGCCATATCCTTTTCAACTACGACCTTCCCTGGAACCCGATGGATGTGGAACAGAGGATCGGCCGACTGGACCGCATCGGCCAGGAATCGGAATTCATCGCCATCTACCATTTCTGGATCAAGGACACGATCGAAGAAAGGATCCTGAAAAGGCTGTACGAAAGGATCGGCATCTTTGAGCGGTCCATTGGGGAACTTGAGCTCATCCTGGGAGAAATCACAAAAGAACTTACCTATGAACTTTTCAGCAGAGAAATGACGCCTGAGGAAGAGCAGGAAGCACTCGGTAGAAAGTTGCTTGTATTGCAGAATAAGGAAATTGAATTGAGCAGGATAGAATCGGACGCCGCTCGTTTTATCGGTACGGATGCATTTTTCCAGGAGGAAGTTGCGAGGATACAGAAGAACCGGCTATATATCACCCCGGACCAAATAAGGGGTCTTGTGGAAGACTTTCTAAAAAACCATGCTCCTTTGACGAAGCTCGACTATGACCCAGAAAAACAATGGGGCCGGCTTCAGCCCGCAGACGATTTGATTAAAATTCTAGCAAGGGAAGATTTATTGAGAGATTTCAATTCTATTGCCTTGACGCATGGGAAATGGAGGGAAATCACCTTCAATGGGGATATCGCCTTCCAAAATCCGAAAAAGGAGTTTATCAACTTACTACACCCTCTCGTGCGTGGGATAGTGAGCTTCCTTGATCGACAAGAAGCAGCCCCTAGCAGCTGTCACTTCGTATGTTTGCATACTCGCGAAATTCCCGAAGGGCTCTATTTCTTCTTTCTCTTCATGCTGGATGTTGAAGCCGCCAAGGAAGAACATTTGCTCCAGACAGTTGTCCTGAACAAGTATCTGGATGAAGCCTGTGATCAAGAACATGCGGAATTCCTTTTCGGAGAAATGTTGGAAAAGGGGAAAAGCTCGATTACCCCACCTCCCACTTTCGAGGAAGAGGATATGCAAAACGCTGTGGACAAGGCAGAAAGTTTGATGCAGGTCAGAGGTGCGAAGATAAAAGAAAGGCTGAGTATTGCCAATAACGTTTTCATAGATAGGCGGATTCAAACGCTGGTTTCCTCATACGACCGAACCTTGAGTCAAAGGAAAGAAAAATTGCAAAACCAACTCCAGAGACCGGTCGTTGAACAAAGGATTGTTCGGATGCTAGAGGGTGAGATTAGAAACCTTGAAGCTGAAAAAAAAGTAAAAGTAGAGGAACTTGAGGCTAGGAGAAAACTGAAAGTCGAACATGGGATCCTTTGTGCCGGATGTTTGGAGATTAGGAATAACTGATTCCGGTGAGGAGAGTGGGATCATGGGTTTTACTGAATGGTTCAAGTCCCTGTTCCAGAAGAATGAAGCCGGGGAAAGCCAGAAAGAGGACAAGTGGGGAAGGGCAGAAACGCCTGTTACCGAGTCCGTCACTTTCCCGCCTGTTGCTCCTGCAAGGCTTTCCCCTCCTGTCCCTGGGCTTTTTGCGGTAAAGCCGTCACCGGGGAAAGAGAACCTTGAGGAGGATATTTTCCTGTCTCCGGAAGAAACAGACAGGAAGATCGCGGAGACGATTGTAAATCCAAGGTTCAAAGAAACCGATAAATCAACCGAGAGACGGGGCAAGATCACCCCCCTACCATCCAAAAGAATCAAGATCTGGGTGGGGATCGATTTCGGAACGAGTTACACCAAGTTAGCCTATCGGGTCCTCGGCGGTGCGGGTAAGGTGCTGCCCCTGAACCTGGGGTCGAGTCCGAAAATGCCCTACGCAGTTCCATCGCTTGTCGCTTTTGACGGTGGAAGGATTCTTTTCGGGGACGAAGCCGACCGTTTCCTCAGGGGCAAACCCTGGTACGAGGGCGCTAGGTACCTGAAAATTCTCTTCGCCGGAGACATCAACCCCGTTTTCCTGGATAAACACATGAAAGCCTATTTCGACCGGTATTGTGAAAACCAGCAGGTCGACCAGGCTTTATTGAAGCCCGGGTACATGGTAGCAGCGTTTCTTGCTTACCTCATCAGGAAAATCAAGCAACAACTTGGGCGAACTTTCGACCATGAGCAGTTGGTTAACTTCAACGTTTGCATTCCGATCGACACGTACCAGATGAAAGAAGTGCGAGCAGGGTTCCAGAAGGCAGTTAACGTGGCGGAAGCCATAGAAGAGAATTGGGGTGGGCAAAGGGCGATCGAGCTGCTCGAAAGCGCGGCCTCGATATGGGAAAGGACTCCGGATTCCGAAACGAGTGAATCGAGAATCCACCTCGTCCCGGAGGCGGTTGCACAGATGGCTTGTTACGTGAATTCTCTTGCCGCGGAAACCAAGATCCACGGTGTGATCGACTTCGGGGCCGGAACCACGGATTTCTCGATTTTCAACCTCTGCGAGGATGAGGAAGAAGACAAATGCGCCTACTGGTACAACGCGGTCACTTTCCCCGGCGGCATGGCGAAGATTGAAGACAAAGTTGCCACGTGGAACCGGAGAAATGGCCGAGACCTGGATTTTTCCGAGCTGCAAAAGGTCATGGAGAGCCTTACAGCGACGGGGCCGGAAATTCAGACGATCGTGAAAGATGAACTGCATAAAATATGGGAAGAAGCCCGTTATCCGGCCTGGGGAAAAGCGTTCAAGAAGAGAAGAAAAGAAAGCCAGTGGTATAAGAACAACGTCAAGGTGTTCGTGTGTGGTGGGGGAAGCAAGGTCCCCTATGTCGGGGAAATATTCGGACGATGTTGGCATTGCGATGGATGGGGACCTTACGAGGTGACTCCCTTGACAGCTCCTTCCGATTTCGATGGGGCTCCAAAGGATTTTCCCCGCCTGGCGGTGGCTTACGGCTTGACTATCCCGAGGCCTGAACTGGCAAAATATGTCCTTCCCAAAGATTGCCCGGACCAGACGCCGCCCTTGCCACCCGTGTGGGAAGGTCCCAGCGGAGCGGTCTACGACGACGATTACAGGTAACTGAAAGAATAAGGCCTTTTAAGAGGCTTTATTCTTGACTCAAAACTACTAGTAGAGTATAAGTGATATTGTCCGGATCCTATCGGACGAGGGACGGGGAATCGAAATGAACGCGGAAGAAATTCTTTGTTTGAGGAAGGCGCTGGGCTGCACCCAGGAGGAGTTTTCCAAGATCCTGGGTGTCACGGCGGTGGCGCTGAGCCGCTGGGAAACGGGCAAGGCGGTCCCGCAGGGGCGCAACGTGGCCCAGCTGGAGTACCTCGAGGCGAAACTCGAAAAGGGGGGCATGGAGCCGGAAACGCTCAAGCGGATCCTGCTGGTGGGCGGCGCGGTCTGCCGGGCGGGGACCTCTCCCCTGGCCATGATGGCGAGCGGCCTGCTCACGGAGGAAAGCCTGGTCGGTGCCCTCAGGAACCTTTTCGGGGGCGATTCGGAGAAAAAACCGGAAAAGGGAGACGATGTGCATGTTTGACAAACGTCATTTCAACGCGCTTTACCGGGACGGAATTCCGACTTTGCTCCTGGAAGGCCCCGGCAAGGGACGGCAACAGGGCATCTCTTATTGCCCCCTGAAGGAAATGGTCCTTTCCGGGAGTCTCGACGGCCCGCTTGGGAACCTGGGGCTGAAACAGGTCTTCCGGGGGCCTGGGATGGAGCCCGAACAGGCGGTCGAGGCCGTTTACCGGTTTCCCCTTCCCGGGGATGCGGTGGTGAAGTCGGTGGCGGTTTCCTTCGGGAAGGTCCGCATCGAGACGACTCTCGCCCGTCGCGAAACGGCCCGGGATGATTACGAGGAGGCCTTCGAAGAGGGGCGCCAGGCCGTGCTCCTGGAAAAAGAGGGGGCGGGTGTCTTCACCTTGCGGATCGCGGGGCTGAGATCGGGGGAGGACGTGACGGTCGAAACGGGGTTCCTGCTCTGGCTGCGTCCCCGGCGCGGGGCTTGCGAACTGCGGGTTCCCCTGACGCTGGCCCCCCGCTACACCCGGGATGACGAGGGAATGGAAGCTTTGCGTCGGCAGCCCCTGGGCGTGGCGTGGGATCCCGGCTACCGCTTCAATCTGGAACTGGAGTGCCGCGGACTCGGGGCTCCGGAGAGCCTCACGCACCCCCTTAGGACGGAATCCCTGGGGCAGGTTTACCGCCTCTTCCTGGAGGACCAGGGCGCATTCCCGGACCAGGACTGCGTGATCCGTTTCCCCCTGGAATCCGGCACAGAGGGGATTTCCCTCCGTTCGTTCGGCTGGGGGGAGGAGGGGCGGCAGTGGTTCCTGGCGCTCGTCCAGGCACCGGACACCAGGGTCCATGAAACCGTGCCCCGGGAGATCATCCTGCTGGTGGACCGGTCGGGTTCAATGGGCGGCCCGAAGTGGGAGGCGGCCTCGTGGGCGGTCCGGAGCCTGCTGTCTGGGCTGGGCGAGGATGAGGTTTTCAACGTCGGGTATTTCGACCAAACGGTGGAATGGTTCCGCAATGCTGGATGGTTCGGTACGCGGGGCCTCCCCCTTGGGGAAAAGGATGTCTCGGAAGCCCTTTCACTGTTGGATCACATCAGGCCTCGCGGGGGAACTGAACTGGGGGTTGCCCTTGAGCAGTCCCTGAGAATGCCGAGGACTCGCGGTAACTTTGCCCGGCACGTCGTGATCCTGACCGACGGCCAGGTGACGGATGCCGAAAGGATTTTCCAACTGGCCGATCGTGAATCGGAAAAGAAAAACCACCGCCGGGTCAGCGTCGTCTGCATCGATTCGGCGCCCAACGAGCCCCTGGTCACCGGCCTGGCGGAAAAAAGCGGCGGTGAGGCCGTCTTCCTGACCAGCAACCCGGAGGAATCGGATATCACCACGGCGCTTGAGGAAGTCCTGGAGGGGATGGCACGCCCGCTGCGGCAGGATCTGCTCCTTTGCGCGAAAGACGGACGGATCCAAGAGGCTTCCGGCGTGAAATGGGCGGTCAAGGCCGGCGCCCGGGAGGGAATCGAACTGGGGGACTTGCCGATTGGGCGGCCGGTCTGGGTGGCCGGCTGGCTCGAGGGGGCCGAAAAGCCGGGGCTGGTCCTGGCGGGCCCCGATGGGGAATCGATCGCGGAATCCGCCCCGTCGGAAAACCCGGCAGAGTCGGTGAAAGGCCTTTGCGGGGCACTGCGCGTTTCCCGTTTGGAGAGGCTTCTCAAAACGGAGCCCTCGGAACGGGAAATCGAGGAAATCCTCGGCTCCATGGGCCTGGAATCGGAAGAGCATGAGAAACCGCTCTACCCGGAAAACCGGGAACTCCAGGTGTCGGAAAGGATCCGTGAAGCCTTGGCACAGGAATCCATCTCGGCCGGGATCGTTTCGACGGAAACCGCCTTCGTGGCGGTGCGCAGCGAGGCCGGGCAAAGGGTGTCCGAAACGCTGGTGGTCCCGAGCATGCGTCCCCGCGGCTGGGTCGGTGATTTCGACACGATGGCCTGTGCACCCTTGCCCAAGAGGTGTAAGACTGCGGTTCAGCGGGTCCCTCGGCCGAGCTTCTTTCACATTTTAAAGGAATGCTGGAGGGAAAAAGACGTGCCCTCACCCCAGGCAAATAACGGGGGACACCTGTATTGTCAAACGTTGAATCCGAGAAGCCGGATGTCCGGATGTTTTACTTTTTCCGGCAAGCCGCCCTTTGACGATGCCGAGGTCGCAATCCTTATCGGGAGAGAGGAAAGAAAGAACGATCAAAGCGAGTTGCTCCTGGAGAGCATGGTCGTGTTGATTCGTTCTGCCCTGGCAGCTGAACTCGCCCCCGTGGCCGATACGATCCTGTTCCGGCTTTTCGTCGGGGATATGGTCAGCCCGCGGGTGGAGGTCAGCCTGAAAGCCCTCCTCGGCGGGGGCGGAAGCCGGCCGCTCAACATCCGGGTTGCGCCGGAAGAGGCCCTCGAGTGCAGGCTGTTCGTGCCGGATAGTGCGGGGCTTCGGGATAAGTTGGAGTTTTTCCTGATAATCGAGATCGCCTGAAAAGGAGGAGTCGTTCATGCCGGTTTACGAGTACGGTCTCAGCTTCGAGAAGGGGCACCTTTTCGCGGAAATCGAGGGGAAGAAGTTCGTCCTGGACACGGGTTCGCCCATGAGCATGGCGGCTTCATCGGGCCTGAACTTCGGGGGACAGGAACTCCGGCTGCCGGGGAACGTCATGGGCCTGACGGCTTCGCAGCTCTCCGGGTTCATCGGCACGGAAGTCCACGGGCTGCTCGGCACGGACGTTCTGAACGAAGGGGATCTGCTGTTCGATTTCGAGCGCGGCAAGCTGGTGGTCCCCGGCGCTCCGCTGCCTTTGGAGGGGGAGGCGATCCCGTTCAAGCCGCTCATGGGGGTGCCGCTGGTGGAAGCGTCCGTTGACGGGCAGGCCTACGGTTTCTTCTTCGACACTGGGGCCCGGATTTCCTACTTCCAGGACGAGGATGTGCTGGCGAAAGGACCGAAGATCGGCACGGATGAGGATTTCTACCCGGGGTTCGGCCGGTTCGAGACGGATACCTACCGCCTGGAGGTGAAGCTGGTGTCCAGGGCCTTCTCCCTGGTGACCGGCACCCTCCCCGCGATGCTCGGCCTGAGCCTGGGCATGGCCGGCGCAGACGGCATCATCGGCAACGAGGTCCTGCAGGGGCTGAAATCCCTGGCCTACATGCCCGGCCGCAACCGGATCGTGATGGAGTGACGCCCGGCCTGTTCCAGGGGCCTTCGAGGGGGGCGATGCCATGATTTCCCGCGGGTTGATCGAACGGATCTTTTCGGCCTTCAGCATCGAGCGGTGGAACGACCATCCCCGGCCGCTCAGCCTGACCGAGATGGACAAGCAGGCGCACAAGGCGGTCATCGCGGTCTCCATCGCCTGTTCGATGGACGGGATGGCCCAAAAGCTGCCGGAGATCGTGGAGGGGCTGGTCTACGGTTTCCTGCAGCGCGCGGTCCTGACGGACATGAAGCCCCCGGTCTTTTACTGGCTGATGGAGACGAGCAAGCCGGCGGTGGACGACTTCGTCCTGAAGACGCTGGAGAAGGACACCGGCGCCCTGGAAGGGGATTTCCACCGGGCCTTCGGGGACTTCCTCGTTTCGGGACCGGCCGACGCGGAGGTCGAGCGCGTGCTGGGGGCCGCCCATTACCTTGCGACGCTCTGGGAGTTCGACCTGATCGCCCCCCTGAGCCAGAAGCTTTACGGGTTCGAGGAAACGCAGGCACGGATCCGAGGCCAGCTGCTGAAATACCGGGACATCCCCCTGGTCGAGGAGAAGATCGCGTCCGCGGCCATGGCGGAAAAGGAGAAAGGCCTGGCGGCTTTCGTGGACCTGGCGGGGCAGCTGCGGTTCCAGAAACGCTGGACGGGAACGCCGCGGGTCCCGGAGACCTCCGTGCTGGGGCACGCCCTGTTCGTCGCGCTCATGGCGTATTTTCTCTCGTCCGAGACGGGGAGTGGCCGGGAGCGGTCGACCTGGAATTTCATCGCCGGGCTGTTCCACGACCTGCCGGAGGTTTTGACGCGGGACATCATTTCGCCGATCAAGCGGAACGTCGAGGGGCTGGAGAGCCTGCTCAAGACCTACGAGGAAGAGATGATGGAGGAGCGGGTCGTCCCGCTTCTGCCCGAGCGGATGCGGGGCCTCGCCAGGGAACTGACGGCGCGGGAGTTCGAGGACCGCGAGTTTGAAATGGACGGGGTCTCCGGAAAAGTCCGCATCGATGGAACCCTGGTCAACTACTGCGACAAGTACGCCGCCTTCATCGAGGCCGCCCTGTCGATGAGGCACGGGATCCGCTCGAGCCACCTGGAAGCCGGGTATTCGAGCTTCCTGAGGGAATACGGGAATTTCCGCTTCGGGGGCACGAACCTGGCCTACCTGGCGGACTACTTCAGGTGAGGGGGAGAGCCGCGACCCGATTCCTTATTATCAAAAAGAGCTATTTTTAAAATAAAACTATCTCCGAGGGTCCCTTATTATCACAAGTGATAATAAGGGACCTCTTTTTTCCTCAGTGCCCCCTCCCTCTCGCGGCCCCAGCATCCGGGACAATGCTGTGCATGGTCGAGCTATTTTAGAGGGATTCGCTAACCAACAATAATGTATAATATGGATAGTTGTTGGTTATTTCGCCGGAATCGGAAGGTTGATAACCAACAAAAAGGCTATATGATATATATGGTTGGTTAGCAAAGAAAGGAGGGAAACCCAATGCCCAGCCGGTTTGTCAAGCAGGAGAAGGAAAGCATCATTCGCGGCATCCTGCGGGAAGAACTCGACCGATCGCAGCGGATGGAGGCCCTGTACATAAAGGAGCTGGAGTCCATGCCGAAGGGGTCCCTCCAGGTGAAGGTCATCCGGGGGCGGGAATATCTCTACCGCTGCTTCCGCGACGGGAAAAAGGTGAAGAGCGTTTTCGTTCCTCGGGACGAAGCTATGAAGATCGGCGAGAGCATCCAAAGGCGCCGGGAAATCGAATCCAGCCTGAAACGTCTTCGGGCAGACCGTGAACTGGCGAAGAAGGCCCTGCGATAAGGCACGCCATCCGTTGAGGCCGGGTATTCAAGTTTCCTTAGGGGCTACTTGGCAGACACCTTCAGGCGAGGGAAAAGGAGCGAATTTCCGGTCGCTTAACTAGGCTGGATAGCACGGCTTAGCTGTCTAGTACGGCCGGCACAGCCAGGCTTCCGTCAGTACGCTCCCTTGCCGGGGATGACGTGACGGATCCCGCCCTTGGGATTGGGGACGTCGCCTTCCCTCCGGGGGACCAGGTGGATGTGGCAATGGAAGATGCTTTGCCCGGCAACGAGTCCCGAGTTCGCCCCGACGTTGAAGCCCTTCACGGATGTGTCCCTGGCGAGGATCTCTTCTTTCACGATCCGCAAGAGTTCGTTGCAGGCGAGAAGTTCCTCTTTCGTGAGCTCGAAATAGTCGCTCACGTGCCGTTTGGGGATGATAAGGGAGTGCAGTTCCGTCACGGGGAACCCGTCCCGGATGGCAAAGGCAAGGTCATTCTCGGCAATGATGCGCTCTTCGCCGACGCTGCAGAAAAGACACCCGTTTTCGCGTTTCATCGGTTTCCCTCCCCGGTCCATCCAGGCACTCGTTCCTGCCCCATTATAGGGGCCATGAACGAGTGAAGTAGTGATTCCTTGGGTGGGTGCCGGGTGCCCGGCCGCGACGGAGGTAGCGATCTGCCGCAGGCGGCGTTTCCCTTCCCTGTGTTCGGCACGCCATTTTTCACCCGGTGATTGCCTGGACTTCGGGCCGGTCCGTGTAGAAACGGTCCCCACCCCCCACGATTCGGTCGAAGGTTCCGTCTTCGTGATCGAGGACGGCGGCCTGCGCCTCGGGATCCTCACGGACCTGGGGCATGTTTTTGATGGGCTGGGGACGGTCGTCCGGTCCCTGGACGCGGTGTTCCTGGAAAGCAATTACGACCCCGATATGCTGCGGTGCGGCAAGTACCCCGCTTTTCTAAAACAGAGGATTTCCGGTCGGGGCGGGCATATCTCCAACGAGGAGTCTGCCCGGCTGGTGGCCGAAGCGGGCAAGGTTTTTTCCTGGGTCTGCCTGGCGCACCTTTCCGGGGAAAACAACACCCCGGGCGTGGCGGCCGGGACGCACAGGGAGATCGCCGGTCCGGGCCAGAAGGTCCACGTCGCGCCCCGCGGCCGGATGGGGGAGCTATTGGAGGTCGGCAAGGCGGTTTAAAGGAAACGGTTGTCGGCCTTGAGGGAGGTTGCGTTTTTGGACCGCCCGGAGAGCCACCCTGTCCAGATTTCCCCGCAGGGCAGGTCGAAATCGGGAATGAACGGCTTGATGTCCAAAAGCGGGGTCCCGTCGACCATGTCGACGCCTTCCACGTGGAGCGTCCCTTCCCTGACTTCTACCAGGCGGACCACGGAAAGGCCGATGGGATTGGGCCTCCTGGGCGCCCGGGTGGAGAAGACCCCATGCCTGGCATCGTCGAGGAAGGGCTTGACGGTCAGGTTGAAGCCTTTCGATTGATGGAAGAGGTAAAGAAGGAAGAGGTGCGAAAAGCCCTTGAGGTCAAGCAGGCCTTCCCGGAAGGCTTCCTCCACTTCGACGGTCCCGAGGATCCCGCAGGCCCCGCAAGGCTGGATCGGGGTTCCTTCGAGGCTCTTGTGCGGCGTGCGGATGATCCCTATCGGGTTTAGCACGATCGAATCCATCGGTATCTCCCCCTGGGCTTTGCCTTTAGACGGTAGGACTCGGAGTGCCAGGAAAAATTCGTACAGATTTTAGCACATTTATTGAATATCTTTCTCAAAAAGATCGGCCGGGCACCCGTAACGGTCGATTTCGTTCAACAGGCGTTTTTTGTCCTGGGGCAGGGTGCCTTTTATCTTGATGAGGTTGGTCGGGTGGGTCGTATCGAACACCATGGGCTGCCCGGGTTCGAGATTTTCCAGCAGTGTCCGTATTTCCAGCAGCCTTTCGTTCCCGGACGCAGGAACGAACTCGCCTCTTTCCACCCTCTTGTTCAGCTCCGTTCCGTAAAAAATCGTCAGGTTCATGGTGATGACCCTGTTCGTCACGAACCGGTTGATCATTTTGGCGGTCGCAGCGGCGTTGGCCACGGACTCGCCCTTTCCGGCGATTCCATACATGACGACGGAGTTGAACGGTATTTTTGCCTCGTTGAGTTTTTTCGCCTGTTCGATCGCTTCGCTGACCGTATGGCCTTTGTTCATCAGTTCCAGGATGTCGTCCCGGCCGGTTTCGAAACCGATGTAGAGGAGCCTGAGCCCCGCATCGTGAAGGATGGACAGCTCCGCGACCGAATAGGCGGAAATGTTCCTTATGGACGCGTACGATGCCACGCACGCGCAAGTGGGCAGATGGCGATGGATCAGGTCCAGCAATCGCTTCATCCTGTCAAACCCTATGGACATCGGGTCCGCGCCTGTCAGGAACACTTTTTCCGTGTAGGCGTATCCGCTTCGCAATTGCATTTCCATGTCCGGAAACGGGACCTGGCAGTATTGAACGTCCTTGTACATGGAGCAGAACGCGCACTTGTTGTAGGAGCATCCCGACGTGACCAGCACCAGGGCCGTATGCATTTCATCCTGCGGGTAGTAAACGGTATCGTCCATGTACGTCATCGCAGCCCCTCCTCCAGCCCATCCGAAAGTTTCTCGTGCTTCGGTTCCCATTCCCTCTCTTTTGAAAACAGCAGCGCCGGCTGCAGGGTTCCCTCGCCCAGGGCCCGGTTCACCTCGTCCACGGCTGCCATCAGCGCCCGGTCCTTCTTCCGCTTCAGCTGAACTCCCTCTTCGTCGAACAGCCCCTGCTGGGTCACGCCGTCGGGGCCCAGCTCGAGCAGGGTCACACCGGCCTTCGTGAAGGCGTGCCCGGGGGCGTAGATCCGCTCGAGCCCTTCCAGCGCGGCCTTCACCAGGATAAGGTTGCTGGAGGTGGGGGCGTCCATCTTCATCGTGACGGCGGGGGCGAAGAGGTTGCCCCTGAAACGGCTGGTGGAGATGTAGACCTGCAGGGCCCGCGCGGCCAGTCCCTGGCTCCGCAGCCGTTCCCCGGCCGAGACCACGTGCCCGGCCACGGCCTCCTTCAGGCTTTCCAGGTCGGTCACCGGAGTGCCGAAGGAGCGGGACGCCTGGATCGATTTCTGGGCGGGATCCTCCTCCACCAGCCGGATGCAGGAGATCCCCCTCAGTTCCCAGGCGGTGTGCACGCCCCGGACGGAGAAGTGCAGGCGCAGCCAGTCGTCCTTGGCGTCCCGGAACTGGCGTGCCGTGCGGATGCCGGAGCGGGAGAGGGATTCGGTGCACCGCCGGCCGATCCCCCAGACGTCCCCCACGGGGACCTTTTCCAGGAAGGCGTCCAGGTCCAGTCCCTCGAGGGAGAAGACCCCTCCCGTTTCGGGGTCCTTCTTGCCCCTGTCCGCGGCCAGCTTGGCCAGGGTCTTGGTGGAGGCGATGCCGATGGAGGCGGGGATCCCGATTTCCTCGAGGAGGGTCCTGCGGATACCCCGCGCGTACTCCACGGGGTCGGCCAGCGAGGCGATGGAGAGGTCCAGGAAGGCCTCGTCAACGGAATAGGTCTCCATGCGGTCGGTGTACCGGGAGAGGACCGCCATGACGCGCCGGGAGACCTCGTGGTAGAGGGCGAAGTTGGTGGAGAAGACGGCCACGTCGTGGGCCTTCGCCAGGGCGGCGATCTTGAAGAACGGTTCGGCCATGGGGATGCCCAGGGCCTTGGCTTCGTTGGACCGGGAGATGACGCACCCGTCGTTGCAGGACAGGACGATGACCGGCTTTCCCGCCAGGTCGGGCCGGAGGAGCCGTTCGCAGGAGACGAAGAAGTTGTTGCAGTCGCAGAGGGCAAAGCGCACGGGAACCTACTCCTTGTTGGGGTCCTTGAGGATCCAGGTGACCCTCCCCCAGACCGAGGAGGGGGCAAAGCCCCGCTCGAGGCGGCGGCAGGCCAGGCCCCCCGCTTCCGTGGCGACCACGGCGAGGCAGCCTTCCTCCGGCGGCAGGGAGCGGTCGACCACCAGGATGGAGGCGGGCTCCAGGCGAAAGACGAAGGTCGAGGAGGGGCGGGGCACCAGGGTTTCTCCCAGGCGTTCGGCCAAGGGGCGGTTTTTCTTCGGGACTCCGCTCAGGCGGACGGACATGACGGGCCTCCCTCGCTTGAAAGATAACCTATTGTAAGCATAAAACGAGAGAGTTGCATTAACGGATATCGACAGGAAAAGCCCGGGGTCCCTCGTTGCGGGGGCCCCGGGCGGGAAGGCTCGAACCGTTTCCGGGCGGTTTCGCCTATCGACTGCTCTTCCGGATCACTTTCCCCGGCCGGATCCCCGATTTTTTCCCCTCTTCCACCACGATCTCCCCGTTGATCAGCACCGCATTCAGCCCCGAAGGATGCCGTTTCGGGTCCGCGTAGGTGGCGCCGTCCAGGAAGCGTTCCGGGTCGAACAGGGCCAGGTCCGCCTTCATTCCGGGGGCGACCAGGCCCCTGTCCTTCAGCCCGATCTTTAGCGCCGGCAGGCCGGTGATCTTCCGCACGGCCTTTTCAAGGCTCATCAGCCCCTTTTCCCTTGCGTAGCGGCCGATCAGCCGGGGGAAGGTCCCGTAGGCGCGGGGATGGCATTTCCCGGGCGCTGCGGGGTCGGAGACCCAGGAGTCCGAGGCGACGATGGAGTCGGGGTCGACGAGGACCTGTTCAACGTCCGCCTCGGACATCGCGCGGGCCACCATGAGGGCTTCCCCTTCGACGGAAAGGAGCCAGTCCAGGAAGCGCTCCGCCTGGTTTTCGACGGGCAGGGGCCCGACGACGGAGGAGAGCGCCTTCCCCTCGATTTCGTTCCCCTTCGGGCAGGAGACGATGTAGATGTTGTCCCATCCGACATCGCGGATGAAGGAGTCGTCTCCCCCCCCGGGGTTCGTGATCTGCCCGACAAGGGCCATGCGCTGGCCAGGGTCCGCGAGGCGGGCCAGGAGGCCCGGCACCCCTCCCTCGAGGGTATCGGCGGGGAGCAGGGCGGTCACGGTGGTGCTGCTGCCGTCGTAGGGGTAGACGTCGCACCGCACCTCCACGCCGCGGGAGCGGGCCTCGCGGATGAGGGCCAGGGTTTTTTCCACCTTCCCCCAGTTCGGCTGCGGCGAGGCCTTGTGGTGGGACAGCTGCACCGACACCCCGTATTTCTCGCCCAGGGCGATGGCTTCCCGGACGGATTCCTCCAGGTAGCGCCCCTCGCTCCTGAGGTGCGAAGAGTAGAAGGCGCCGTGTTTTTCCAGGACGGGGAACAGGGCTTCCAGTTCCGCCAGGTCGGAGTAGCTCCCCGGGGGGTAGAAGAGTCCCGTCGACAGGCCGTGGCACCCGTCGTAAAGGCTTTCGTCCAGGAGGCGCCCCATCGATTCGAGTTCTTCTTCCGTGCAAAGCCGGTTCTCGAAACCGGCGACCGCGATGCGGAGCGTCCCGTGCCCCACCATCGGCACCAGGTTGATCGCCGGCCGGGCCGCCTCCATGACCGCGATGAAATCGCCGAAGCTCCTCCAGGTGAAGGCGGGCATGGAGGACGGGAGGAACGGTTTCAGGTACTGCTCCAGCTCCGCCAGGTGCGCTTCGGAGCACGGGGCCAGGGTCAGGCCGCAGTTCCCGGTCACGGCCGTGGTCACGCCCTGCATGATGTAGTTGGGGGCACCGGGGCAGGTCATGATCCCCATGTCCGCGTGTGTGTGGATGTCGATGAACCCGGGGGAGACCGCCAGCCCCCCGGCGTCGAGGGTCCGGCGGGCGCTTGCCGTGACAGTCCCGACTTCCGTGAGGGTGTCGCCCTCGATGGCGACGTCGCCCCGGAAGGCGGGGTTTCCCGACCCGTCCACGATCAGCCCGTTTTTGACGACGAGGTCGGCCATGGCCGTCACCAGGGCCCCACGATGGCTTCACCCAGCACAAGGGAGGGGAGCCAGCAGGACAGGAAGGGGATGTAGGTGGTCAGCAGCAAGACCGGGATGGCGACGATGAACAGGAATTTCATGATCGGGGGGACGAGTTCCCCCGCGGGGACGCCCGAGAGCCGGGACCCGAAGAAGATGGAGATCGCAAAGGGGGGCGTGATGACCCCGATCCCGATGTTCACGACAATGAGGGCCCCCAGGTGGACCAGGTTGATGTCCAGTTCCCGCGCGATCGGCAGGATCAGGGGAACGGCCATGACCATGATGGGGATGCCGTCGATGAACATCCCGAGGATGAGAAGGAAGATGTTGATCGAGAAGAGGATCAGCATCTTCGTCTGGAAGAGGGAGAGCAGCCCGCCCGCAAAGGCCTGTGCGACACCGTACCGGAGGAAATACCGGGTAAGGACGGCCCCGCCCGCGAGCAGGATCGTGGACATGCCGAGGGTGACGACCGTGGATGTCATCGAGTCGAGGATGCCCTTGCCCTTGAGGTCTTTGTAGACGAACTTGCCGATCAGCAGGGTGTAGACCACGGCGACTGCGCCCGCCTCGCTGGGGGTGAAGATCCCGCCGTAGATTCCGACGAGGATGATCAGGGGACAGCCGAGCGCCGGCAGGGCCCCGGCAAAGGCGGAGAGGATGGACGTCTTCTCGAGCGAGCCGGGCAGGATTTCTTCTTGGGCGAACTTCGGGTCGCGGTACTGGTCGACGATGAAGTAGTTCAGCACGATGTAGCCGCCCGCCAGGAGGAGCCCGGGAAAGATCGTCGAGAGGAAGAGGGCGGCCACCGACTGCTGGGCCACGAGGCAGTAGATCAGGGCGGGGACGCTCGGGGGGATCAGGTAGCCGAGAAAGCTGGAGGCGCAGAGTACGGCCGTCGTGTAGCGCTTCTGGTAGCCGTATTTCGCTAGCTCGGGCACCAGGAGCGGGATGAGGGCGGAGATACAGGGCAGGGAGGATCCCGTCAGGGCTCCCAGGAAGAGTGTGGCGACGATGGCCACGACGATCAGCCCACCCTTCACTTTCCCGACGAGGGCATTGGAGAACCGCACGATCCGTTCGGCGAGGCCGGAGACGGAGAGCAGGCTCCCGGCGAAGATGAAGAATCCCACGGCGACGAGGATCTCCGAGTTGAGGGAGTGGTAGAAGGTGGTGGCCGTGAACCTGAGGGAATCCCCCAGTAGCCATAGCCCGGCGAAGGTGCTCCCGAGGAACACCCAGCCGATGGGAATCCCGACCGCGAGGCCGAGGAAGAACAGGACGAGACTGAGGACGATGCCGGGTTCCATGGTCCGCCCCCTCCTATTCCGGTGACCGCCGGGATTCGGCCAGCGACAGGTAGATGTTCCTCAGCATGTGGTACACGCAGAGGCAGAGAGAGAGGGTCATGGCGTAGGCCAGCCAGCTGACGTTGAACCAGGGAACCAGGGTTGACCATTCCGGGAACCGTATGGCGTCGCGGAAGGTATGGCTGGCCGGTGAAAGGAAAACAAGCAGGATCAGCAGGGAACAGGCCTGGATCGCCAGGCCGTGAAGACGCAAGGCCCTGGGCGACCGGCGCTTGAGGAAGATTTGGAGCACTTCCACGGCCGTGTGGCCGCCCTCCTTCGTCGTGTAGGCCAGCGAGGCGTAGAGGCAGATGACGTAGATGTAGACGTAAAGATCGCCGATTCCCATGATCTCGAAGTGCAGAAGGTAGCGGTTGAAAACCTGGATGAAGGCAAGGGCGGTGGTGAGGGCGAGGCAAACGGATGCCACCCATTTTTCGGTGCCTCCCAGGGCTTGGTCCAAGCGATGAAACATGGCGAAGCCTCCCTTTGGGCGAAAAAAAGCCCGAAGAACCGGGAGAAAATCCGGCTCTTCGGGCCGCTTGCGGCTATTTCCTCAGTTTCGCGGCTTCGGCTCGCACCTTCGCGAGCTCGGCCTGCACGACCTGGGTCATGTTCTGCCCGGGGAACGCCTTGTCCATCCAGGGCTTGACCATTTCCTTCCAGATGCTGTCCACGTCGGAGGCCTTGAAGAAGGCTTCCTTTTCGGCAGGGGTGAGCTGGACGACCTGCAGCCCCTTCTTCTTGAGGGTCTCAGTATCCTCGGCCAGTGCGTTCTTCTGCAGGTTCAGGGCGTAGGCCTCGGCGCCCTTCGCGGCTTTTTCGACGATCGTTTTCAGGTCCGGCGGGAGTTTTTCCCAGGCTTCCCGGTTGACGGCGATCTGGGCCGCGTCCCAGGCCATCCCCAGGTCCGTGTAGTACTTCATGACCTCGTACTGCCGCTCGGCGACGAGGAGGTTGGTCGTGCTCCAGCAGCCGTCGACGACCTTCCGGGAAAGGGCGTTGTACAGCTCGGACCAGGGCACCGTCTCCATGCTCATCCCGGTTCCCTTGCCCATGTTGCCCAGGGCGCGGACCATGCCGAGGGAGGAGGAGACCCGCATCTTCAGGTTCTTCAGGTCGGCGGGCTTCCGGATCGGCCGGACGTTGTTCCCCAGTCCGTAGCCGCCGCCCGAGATCGAGAAGAGGACGTGCATGTTGGCCTCGTCGTAAGCCTTTTCCATCACCCTGTGAAGGATTCCCTTGGGAGTCCTGAAGGCGAGGGAGAACTCGTCGTAGTTCGACACCGTCCAGGGCATGAAGTTGACCACGCCGCCCGGGACGAGGTTCACGTAGGGGACGAGCATGGCCATTTCGATCTCGCCCTGCCGGACGCCGGCAAAGGTTTCGTTGTGCCCGCCCAGGAGGCCGTCCGGGAACAGCGTGATCTCCATCCGCCCGCCCGAGTTGGTCTTCACCTCGGCGCAAAACCGGTCGAACGCCTTCTGGAGAACGGGTCTCGGCCAGGGCACGGCGAACCGCCACTTGACCTCGGTCTTGGCTTCGGCGGGCCGGGTGTCGCCGCCGAGAAAGATGAAACATGCCGTCAGCGCGATGAGGATTAACAAAGGAGCTCGTTTCACTTCCTGCACCTCCCCTAGATGGGTTTCATTTCCTGAAAGCCAGTTTGTAGGCGATCTGGCGGGCACCCTGTTGCAGGAGGGGAAGATGTTCCAGAATTCCCTCCCTTGACAGCCATGCCTTGTTCCCGGAGATCGAGAGGGCCATGCGGACCGTCCCGCCGGGGCCCGCGATGGGGACGGAAAGGGCGATCAGTCCCTCTTCGTACTCGTCCTCGGACAGGGCGTAGCCTTTCTCCCGGATCGACGCGTATTCCCCGAAAAGGTCCTCCATGTTCACGATGGTCCTGGATCCCTTCCTTTCCAATCCCCGCTTCTCGAGGATCCCGGTGACGAGTGCCTTTTCCTGGTAGGCGGCCAGCAGTTTTGCCGACGCCCCGCAATGGATGGGGACCGCATCGCCGAAAACGACTCCTCCCTTCAGGGCATAGCAGGGTTCCTTGGGGTTTTCCTCGACGAGGATGAGGAAGGCTTCGTCCTTTTCCCAGAGGGTGAGATAGGAGGTGGCCTTGGTGAAATCGGTCAGCTGGAACAGGACGGGCTGGACGATCTCGGTGATTCCCTTTTGCTCGCGGTAGAGGTTGCCCAGCCGGAAAAGGGCGGGACCGAGGGAATAGTGCTTCGATTGAGGATCCTTGACCAGGAAGGCGTTTTCTTCCAGGACGCGCACGATCTTCAGCGCTCCCGGTTTCGACATGTCCAGGCCGGCGGCGATCTCGGTCAGGTTCATCGAATACGGGGCTTTCCGGAGCAGGTTGAAGACGCCCAGCGCTTTCTCGATGCTGCCGATGTTCTCCATGTTTGTTTTCTCCTGGCTAATCATATTATCTTGCGGATAATATTAGAAAAATAAGCGGAACCTCTATCTTTGTCAATAGATAGATAAGAATGAGGGCTCGTCTCCTTTAAAATTAGCGTGTAGCTAACAGCCAAAAGCGGTAAGATGGAGTGGAACTGGAGAGTGGTTTTCTTGGACGAGGCCGAACGCCTTCTGCACGTGATCCGGTACGACATCTACCCCCTCACCGAGCGCCTGGTGGCCGAGGGGAACAACCTATTCGGGGCGGCGGTGCTCGCCGGGCCGAACCTGGACGTGGTGGTAACGGGCAGCAACCGCCGGGAGGAGGATCCCACCCTCCACGGGGAAACGGCCACGATCCATGCGTTCTACCGTTTGCCGAACCGGCCGGACCCGGGGGAAACCGTCTTCCTCAGCACCCACCAGCCGTGTAGTATGTGAACCCGTTTTGAGTTTAAGCTTTGAGGGCTTGCCGACCCCTAGGGCGCCTGGGAAAACGGATCTCCTCGGGAGGGAATAATTCGGAGTAGAAAATGGTCCCATGCCGGTCCGGCCAGGTTTCAATTTTTTCGACCAAGGAGACCATTACAGCCCTTAGGCCATTGGGAGTTTTCAAGGCTTCGCGGAAGGCTTCGGGGGGTAGTTCGCTCAGCCGGAGCAAAGGGCTTGGAGGTACTGGCACGGATAATTGATCAAGCTGTTTCTCCAACTCGCCAAGAGCAAGAGTCATCTCCTGTTGTTTCCCTCTCGCAACATCTCTCGGGATAGAACCATCAAGGACGGCTTCGGCTAGAGCATTCCGGCGAGCCTTTATTTTCTCCTTTTCCTTTTCTAGGGCAGCTAGTTGCTTCTGGGTGTTTTTCTTCTGGACGGTCTCCAGCCGTGCTATATGATCTTGCAGGCTATCGACAAAGCCATCTGCCAAAACTTTTGCGCGAATTTTTTCGGTCACTATCGGAGCAAGAACATTGACGGGAACAAAATACCCGGGGTGCGCTGACGCCTCGGTTTCTATTCCTTTTAGCCTGGCGAAGGATTTGGGTGAGCAGTGATAGTAAGGCTCAGTAACCTCGCTACCAGCTTTTAACCAACGTCCCGATCCAATTATCAGCCTTCTCTTACAAACTCCACAGAAAACAAGTCCATCTAAGAGGGTGGGGGTGGCATTCTGGCGATTTGCTGTAAGGCTGGGCCTTCCTTGCCGAGCAAGATTTACTTTTTCTGCCTGCTCTATGGTGATGATCGGATCATGCGCTCCCGGGGTGACAACCCATTCATCCGGGGATTTAGGGATTTGGGTCACGGCTCCCTTTGGAAGCCTGACTCGGTTGTAAACAAGAGAACCGAGATAGGTCTGTTGATGTCGATTTAGGATTTTGGAAATCAGCGAGGTTTGCCAACGCCCTCCCCTTAAAGTTGGGACCGCTCGCTTATTGAGTTCCTTGACGATATCGATCATTGCCGCTCCTTCGCCGTATCTATCGTAAATCCATCGGACCCACGGTGCCGTTGCGGGATCAGGAGCGTACTTCCATTTTGTCTTTCCATACTCGTTTTCGATTGCGATTTTTTTTAGACCAAACGGGGCAATGCCACCTTGAACAAAGCCGGCTCTGGCTCCTTGTTTCTGTCCTCTTAGGACATTTTCTGCGAGCTGACCAGAATAAAAGGCTGCGATAGCATCAAGAACGGCGGACATAAGGGCGCCTATAGGACCATCGAGATTCGGTTCCGTAACAGATAGGAGATCAATTCCATTGCGGCGGAGAATCCCTCTGAACACTGCCGCTTGTTCGGTGTCTCTGGCCATACGATCCGATTTCCAGATGATAATCGCCTTCCACGGGCATTTTCTCTCGGAGGAAAGCTTGCGTAACCTGACGAATTCCTCCCGCGTGTCGTCAGATCCTCGGCGGCCGGCGTCGACGAATTCGGCTACGATTTCGTATCCGTGTTCTTTGCTCCATCGATGGATTTCCTCAATTTGTGCGGGAATGGATAATCCCTTTTCGACCTGTTCACGAAGGGAGCAACGGGCATAGGCTGCTGCTGGGATAAAGCGCGTGGGTGTGGGAGGCATTCTCAAACGACCCCTTTGGAGAAGCGCGGGTTAATTGTCCTGAAAGCACCGAGGAGAGATTGATAATTTTGTTCGATAGGGTGCGACTTGGTTCCAGTGCAATAGACCATCCTTAACTAATCTGCCGCCGACTATTCCCGGGGGGACACCTACTGATTCAGCGAAAGCCTCAATCGCTGGCCTTGAAAAGTCTCTTTTAGCAGCGAAAGCGGAAAAAGTCTTAGTGGGGATTAGCGCTTCCCTGGCGAAGTGGTCTGCTTCTTCCTCAAGGAGTTTATCTTCCGGAATAAAGCCGGGATCCCCAAAGTTGACGAAAATTTCCTTCTTTTTGTGTCCTTTCAAAATGTGGCCAACCTCGTGGAAGAAGGAAAACCAGAAGATATCGGACCAGGAATAACGGGTGCTCAGGCAGACTAGAGCCTTATCTTTGCTGATCCAACGGGTTGCGCCTTGAACCGAAGTGCCGTGGATGCCTGGAACGATCGAAACGGCAACGCCGCACTCTGCGCATGTTTCCTTGAGTATGGAGTCGAACCCGGGAGAACTGTCTGTTAGTTTTCGGATATGCGGAATTGCCTCACGCAAAGCTGTGGCCGAAAAAACGCCGGTTTTAACCTCCTGAGCCTGGATCTCGCCCTGTCTTATCCATGCCATTAAGGCATAAACAGAAGTCTGTTTAGTCTGTTTCCTTCGAAAATTTGCAGCCATAGGGAGATTGTCGATGTTGCTCAGGGAGGCAACGCCGAAAAACCTCCGAAGGTGAATAACCCGATCTTCCGGCTTCTTTGTTGCGAGTAACCAATCATTCTTTGCCATCTGAGAATAGGGGAAGTTTTTGGAGGTTTCGATTTCCGACGATATTTGTTCCTTGTTTTTGATCCTGGCAAGATCGGCCCTGAAATTAGCTTCCAGATTCAACCAAAAAGATGCCTCCACGCCGAGTACGGTTTCGAGTCCGATCGCCGTCTCAGGGGTAATAGGGGCTTTCCCTTGGATGATTTCATTTATGGTCTTTAGCGCCATGCCCATGCGTCCCGAGAGCTCGCGCTGAGACATCCTGATTGTTTTCAACGTTTCGAGAAGCGTGTCTCCTGGAGGAACAGCATAATCCGATTGTCCCTTATAGGCCCTCTTAATCGTCATGGTAGTCAGTCACCTCCAGGATCCGGATTCTTGTCACTTTCGATTTATCCACTCCGCCGTCTGGCAATAAGGGAACCTGTTCGTAGTAGGGTTCGAAGATAATCCGCATGTTGGCGCTTATTACAACTGCAAATTGCCCTGCTCGATTATTCCTTAGTTCATGACATCTAGGCGGAGGGAGTGTGCTGATTTGTCCCAAGTTAGTCGCGGCTTCAAACTCTTTGATTCTCTGTCGTATCTTCTTGGCTAGCGGTTCTCCCCAGTACCGAATGCCTTTTTTTTCTGTCGAACATCTATCTCTGAGAGCTTTCGAGCTATAGTATATGTCCACCAATAGCCTCCGGTCAAGAAAAAGTTTTACGTGATGGGTAAAAGAAAAAGTGTTTTTATGAATTAGATAGAGAAGTTTTCTGGCCTTTTCCTGATCGGCCCCGCGACTCCGACAACCTTCCCTAGGATCGTGAATCGGCCGAATAAAAGGTATTCTCCCGGTACCGAAAATGGGGGTTGACTCCTGGAGCTTGAAAGCTCAAACCCTGACGGGGTCACCGTTACTTCTTTCATGACGATAATGCCGTCCAGACTAATGACGGCAATATCCCCCGATTCGATTGTTTCTGCAGGATTGATAATGATTTCCCCTTCCGATGGAACAATAAATCCTCTAGTAAAATCCTCGTCAGACTTAACGGCAAAGGGATATCTGTAGTCTTCAAGTTTCCCGATCTCCTTGGCTGGGAAAAAGGTGTTGTTTGGGAACCTGAGTGCCAAAATGGCCTTGTGAAAGCCCCCTTCGCAACAGGTAAGAACTTCTGATAGGGGGACGATAGGGATTGAAATAGTCTCAGCAATTGGGCCTCTGACGTTGGAAAACCCGTCATTAGGTTGTGAAGCGAGCTTTTCATCCATTTGCTTTTTGAAGGATTCAAAAGACTCCCTATTTGGGGGAGATTTTTCTTCGAATTTCCAAGCCGAATTGGGTTCAAACTCGTCTGAACTCAAAGAAAGCGCCTACCTTTCCTTTCGAAATCCTTTATTGAAGCTCCAAACCTACTTGTCTTAAGGGTTCTCGTCTACGCCGCTCAGGGCTCCTAGAACTTTTCCCATTACTTTGAACCAACCGCATTCCTGCTCCTCAGGCGAGATGAATATCGGCGGCCTGCTATCGGCACTTCGCAGTTCAATCCCGGTAGGACGGAAGTAAATTTTTTTGATGGCGATTTGGTCACCTATGCATACCACGGCTATATGTCCGGATCTCAGGTCTTCCGCGGGGTTGACAGCGACAAGTGATCGATCGGGGATTCCGTACCCGGCCATGCTGTCTCCCTCTGCGTCGATGACGAAGGGAGGGCGCAGGTCGTCATAGATCCTGATCCAGCTTTTAGGGAACGGGACGAATCTGGAGGCTTTGGAGGTGAGGTCTAGAAGAGGGATGCCGTCCCCGCAGCACGCCGTTATCTCGGAAGAAAGGACTGGGAGCAAGACGGCGTCCTGCATGGGACCTTTGACATTGCTGGCCTCGTCATAACTAGGATGTGATTGCTCAGCTTCGCCCATGAGATAACTTACGGTTGTTTGAAGAACTTTCGCGATTTTTGCAAGGTTTTCCGAATCAGGGTTTCGTAATCCAGTTTCCCATCTCGTTATCGTTTGTCTCGATACCCCGACAAGCTCAGCAAGTTCGATCTGATTTATCCCCTTCTTGCGTCTCAACCCCTTTATTCGTGAAGCAATGAGATGTTGCTCCATGTTCCTCACCCCCCCTTAGGATTGTCACCATTTGGAGACAATGGCACAACCACCAAATAGACTCACTAAAAAGAACCCGAATGGAAACAAATAGGCCTATGGACCTATTGATGATTCCAAATGGTAGCATTATTATTTGCTAAGCCTAGATAAAAAACTGATTGGAGACAGGGGGTGGGTGAAATTGAACGGGATATTCAAATATCGTAGCCGGAAAGGAATGTCGCAGGAAGAGTTGGCCTCCCAAATGGGTTGCTCGCGGCAAACAATTACCCGTTGGGAGACAGGGAAAAGGGAACCGCGTGTATCCGATTTGAGTCAAATGAGCAAGATACTTGGTTGTACCATCGACGATTTGATCGGAAACCCTACTTCGGCCCCGGGGCAACCGCGGCGTGCACCGGGGGCATCAACGCCCTCTGCGGTCTAATCCCCGCAGTCGGAGCAATTGCCGCCTTGATCGACGAACCAGCGGAAGTGTTGGGGTACGTATCGGACCTTCAAGACGGGAAAGCGGACCAACCAGAAACAAAGTGCTTCCTTCAGGGTGTCTCAAATTTGCTGAACCAAGGCCGAGATTTTCTTGACTCAATTGGAGGTGGTGAATATGGCGGAAGCGTTATCGGAAGCTCGCAACCTTGAAATTCGTCGGTTTCTCGAAGCGAAAAGAGTACCGCTCCAGCCTTTCATTGATGAGGTTCTAGCTGCCGCACGGAGGATTGAGGAAGCCGGAGGCGTGGAGGCTTTCCTGGCCGGGACCTGCGACGGAGCGGAAAGGAAGTTCGACCCCTGATGTTTTTGGAAGTCGCGCTCGAGCCAATCGGTGATCCCGAAATCGATAGGGGGTGAAAGGCAGCATGAAGGTCGACCTGTTTTATCGGTCCGTTGGCGAAGGAGAGGTCATCGCTTCTATTCAGGTGGAAATGGTCTCCGGAGACACCGCGAAAGGACTCCCCGCTTTGGATCGAGCTATAAAGCGGTTCCGAAAGGACCTGGAGATCATCCTTCACAAGAGTGTTCCTTCACGGATTCGGGAGATCCTTGGTGAGCTTCCCGAAGGTAAGCAGTTTGAGGAAAAGCCATGAGCCAGTTCGGAAAAGTTTTAGCCCGCCACGAGGGCGGGCACCAGCGAAAGGGTATATCGAAGCGGCAGCGCCAACTGCCGCCTCCATTCTAGCGGAGGCCGAGGTGACCAACAACATGGAGAACTGCCCGGAAAAGACAAGCGGAAGGATTGAATGCGGAGTCGAAACCGGCACTGTCCGGATCCGTCCCGTCGACCTGGATGCCCTGCAGAATGGGCTTATGGGAAAGGCCGAATCCCCTCACGGGAAAGGATGTGCTTTGCGCCCCGGATCGGACCCCAAATCCTGCACCATCGGGTTTTCCATGCAGGGAGAGGAGGAATTCCGGGAGTGGGCCGTCAAGGTCTCCTTCCTCCTGGACCAGATCAAAGGACTGCTTAAGGCCGTGCCGCAGGTCAAGGCCGTCTATAGCCCCATCTCGGGAGGCCTTCAGGAACCCCCGCTTTTTTCCCTCTCCGAATGGAAGGCCTGCGCCGTGGATACCGATCCCTTCGACCTGGCCGAGCGGCCCTGCATCGTCGGCGTTTCCTCCACCAGCGTGACCGAGCTTACCGCCGCCGTCTTTCTCTTCCAGCTGGAAGACGGACGTCTCCACCTTCTCACCCGGTTCTGGATCCCCGAAGACGCCCTGAAGGAACCCGGGACGAAAGGCCTTCTCTATACCGCCTGCGCGAAGGGAAAGTGGCTCACCGTCACCCCGGGCGGGGTCACGGACCTTCCCCGGATCTGTCGGGAGATCGGGGAATTTGCCGAATCCCACCCCGTTTTGTGGATCGCCCATGACCCCTGGAACGGAATCGGACTCACCGACGACCTCCGGAAGAAGGGCTTCAGGCTTGTTCCCATCCGGCAGGGCTTCGCTTCCCTGTCCCCGGTTCTGAAAGACCTTCCCCGCCTTCTCCGGTCCGGTGCCCTCACCCATGACGACAACCCCCTCATGGAATGGATGGCGGACAACCTTGCTGTGGAAACGGACGGTTTTGGAAATATCAAGCCCTCCATGGAGAAAAGCCCCGACCGGATCGATGGACTATTGGCCCTCTTTCGGGCCCTGGCCTCCAGGGTGAAAGAGGAGGGGATGGAATCATGAAGCGCCACGGGAAACTGGCCCTCTTCGTCTTCCTCTCGGGACTCACCTTCGGCACCGGGGTGGGCATGGCCGTCACGGAATGGCGCCAGGTGAAACAGGAAGCCTTCGCCTCTTCCGCGGTCCTGGCTGCTTCTCTGGAATCCGGACAATCCCGGGGTGTGGAAAGCCTGAAGCGGTTTTTCCTCACAACCAACCCCGCCCTGGATCCGGAAACGGCCCTCTACATGGCCTACGCCGTGCAGGAAGCCGCAGACCGCTACAACCTCCCGGAATCAATCCTCGCCGGCCTCATTCACACGGAATCCCGGGCGAAACCCGAAGCGGTCAACAAGGGCTGCCTCGGCCTCACCCAGGTGAACTGGCCGGTCTGGAAGAAGGAGCTCACTCTCCGGCACCCCGAGATCTTTACTCGGGAAGACCTGTTCGAGCCCCGGCGATCCATCCTTGCCGGGGCCTGGATCCTACGGCACTACCTGAACCGGTACGGAAATATTCCCAGGGCTCTGGAAGCCTACTCGGGCGGGGCGAAGTGGTATCCGCGAAAAGTCCTGAGCTTTGCGGAAGGGCTGTGAGTGTCATGGATGAATTCGAATCTGTTTCCGTCGCCGAACGGTCCCTCCTGGAACACATGATGCGCTGTGACCAGTGCAGGGAGACCCCCATCGTCTTCGGGCTGTGCGACGAGGGACTGGCACTGTTTCAGGCCGCAGCAGAAGAGGACGGGAAAAACCATGAGGAGGACTAGACATGGAAGAGACGGCCGTGAAGATCCGAAGCGCCGAACAGGACGCGGAAGCCTTCTGCTGCCGGCGATGCGCTTTCTGGGATCCCTACGCCTCCGGGGGAAAGAAGCCCTGTGCAGCTCTCAAGGTTCCCACCTGGCCCGGGGAAATCTGCGACCTGTTCACACAGTGAGGTGAAGGCCCATGGGAGACCGATCGAAGATCGAGTGGACAGACGCAACCTGGAACCCGGTCACGGGGTGTTCCCCCGTTTCCGAGGGGTGCAAGCACTGCTACGCAAAACGCAACGCACAGGGGCGGCTCAGAGGCCGAGTTGGCTACGACCGGGAGGATCCCTTCAGGGTGAAGGTCCATGCCGGCCGGATGGGTCAACCCCTTCGATGGGTGAAGCCCAGGCGGATTTTTGTCTGCAGCATGGGGGACCTCTTCCACGAGGACGTGCCCGAAGAAACGCTCGCCGAGATCTTCCAGAACATGGCCTGGGCCCATGAACACACCTTCATGGTCCTCACCAAGCGCCCCGGACGAATGAAGCGCCTCCTGATCGATGACGACTTCATTTCTTCGGTTGTCGATAACGGAGGGGAATGTGCCGATTGGCCCTGGCCGCTGAAAAACGTCTGGCTCGGGGTCACGGCGGAAAACCAGACACGGGCGGACGAGCGGATCCCGGTCCTTATGGAGACCCCCTCAGCCATCCGCTTCGTTTCCGTGGAACCCATGTTGGGGCCGGTGAATCCTGCCTTTGCCCTGGACTGGGTGATCTGTGGGGGCGAAACAGGACCGGGAGCCCGGCCCCTGCACCCCGACTGGGTACGGGGGTTGAGGGATCAATGTGTTTCCGCCCGGGTCCCGTTCTTCTTCAAGTCCTGGGGTGAATGGTTCGTTCCCGAGGACGGAGCGCGAGCCTGCCGGGTCTGCGGCTGCACGGAGAACAACGGCTGTGACGAGGGATGCTGGTGGGTTGAGAGGGATCTGTGCTCTTCCTGTGTGGGAAAAGAAGTCCCAAAAGGGGATCGTCCGGTGAAGTTCCGGAGAGTGGGAAAGCGGATAGCCGGCCGGTTCCTGGACGGCAAGGAGTGGGACGAGATCCCCGAAGGCAGGAGAAGGGAGGGAGCCTGAAAGCCATGCCGGCCGAGCGTGATCCCATGGATCTCCCGGGAGGATTGAAGGCACGTCAGGCCCTGGTGAAGCTGGCTGGACGCCCCGTCCCGAAAAGAAGCTGGAGCAGGGTCTATCTCTATGTCGAGGCGCTCTATCCGGAGATTAGGGACTGCAAGATGGCGGGTTGGCCCTGGAAACGGATCCGAACCGAGCTTCTGTCGATTCAGGGGCTCCCGAAGTTCTCGGAAAAGGTCCTCATCCGTCACTTCCGCCAGGTGGATTCGGCCTGGGCCGAGGAAACGGGAGAAGAGCCGCTGAAGGCCAGAAAACGAGGCTCGAGAAAGGCAAAGGAGGTTTCCTAGTCCATGCGTCCCATTGCCCGATGGCACGGAGGCAAATGGAGGATCGCTCCCTGGATCCTGTCCCACCTGCCCCCTCACAAAATCTACCTGGAACCGTACTGCGGGGCGGCATCTGTACTTCTGAGGAAGTCCCGGTCAAAGGTGGAGATCCTCAACGACGCCTACGGAAGGATCACGAGCGCCTTTCGGGCCATCCGGGAACAGCCCGAGGAACTGAGGAGACTGCTGCGGTACACCCCCTGTTCCGAGAGGGAATACCTGGACTGCCGGGAAGAAGCGAACGATCCCCTGGAAGATGCCAGGCGGCTCATCGTCCTGGGACACCAGAGCCACGGGAGCACCGGGGCTTGCACGGGAGGGAAGCGCTCGGGCTGGAGACGGGGCCTTAGGGAGGACAGAACCTCTTCGGCCGATGAATGGAAGGACGTGTGGTTTCAGGTGGAGGCCTGGGCGGACCGCCTCAGAGGGGTCTTCATCGAGCAGGGGGAAGCGAGGTCAGCCATCGCCCGATGGGACAGCCCGGAAACGGCCATCTACGCGGACCCGCCCTACCTCGGGGAAATCCGCTCAAAGTCCAGCGGCAGGAACGCCTACGGGCCCTACGAGATGAGCGAAGAGGATCACGTTCTCCTGGCAGGGGTGTTGAAGGAAGTGAAGGGGGCGGTCCTGCTTTCGGGATACGCCAGCCCGCTTTACGAAGAACTCTACCGGGGCTGGGTCAGGGTCGACCGCAAGGCGTATGCGGACCGGGCCTGTCCGAAAGTCGAGTGTCTGTGGATGAACGAGAAGGCGGCATCAAGAGGGATTGGTTCTCTGGCAGATGCGATGGAGGGGATAGGGGAATGAGACAAGGAGCGGAGCAAACGGTCAGGGTATGGGCTTCAGAATCTTCGGCCGACGATCTGGTAGATCTCCTTGCGGTCAGCTACGCAAACCACGACGGCATGATCCTCGGACCAGCGAATGAGGAGGACCATGCGCCAGTTGTCGAGGGAGAGACGCCAGAGGTTCCTGTATCCCTCGAGCTTCCTGAGCGGAGCCGAACGGGGATCGGCGGCGAAGTCATCCAGGGCTTTCCCGATGGCCTTTCTCGCGTTTTTGTCCTGGATCTTCCGGATGTCCCTTTTGGCAGCATCGGTCAGGTCGAGGTTCATAGTCCGAGTTCTTCCTTGGCCTTCTCCCAGGGCGTCACTCTGCCGGCCTTGACGTCGGCAAGTCCTTCCCGGATTTTACGGCGTTCGGCCAGAGAGGGGCGGACGGCATCCAGGGGGTTGATGGCCTTGGCGCAGATGAATCGGCCTTCTTTCCCCTTGCAGAAGATGACGTCTCCCGGCCCGATCCCGAGTTTCTTTCGGAGATCTGCAGAAAGGGTCAGGCGCCCCTTGTCGTCGACGCGCATCGTGGAACGGACGGTTTTTGTTGGCATGGGTTTCACCTCCTGAAAGTGGGTGCAACCCACCTTCAAGGGAATTATATCACGGTCATCCAGGCAGTTTTTTTGAACAGGGAGGAAGGCACATGAGAGAAGAAACGGGAAACGCATTGGGACTGGTGGTCAAAGAAGGGCGCGTGGTGGTCTCCAGCCGCCATGTCGCCAGGGTGTTCGGGAAACCCCATGACCGGATCCTCAAGGATGTCGACGAGCTTGCCCGAAAATGCAGCGATCGATTCGGCCGCGTCAATTTTGACTTCGTATACAAGATGGCCCCAGGCGGGATCCCCATCCTCTCCCAGAGGGAAGAGGTCCTCCTGAGCCGGGACGGGTTCACTCTCCTGG
>DJHE01000013.1 GCA_002432945.1 Synergistaceae bacterium UBA5827 | reverse complement strand
CTGGCCAACGCCGGGCATTTCAACGTGGAGATCGACATTCCCGCCCTCGAGCGTTTGTCCGTCAGGAAGGAAATTTCGCGGACAAACATCGAAAGCTTCCAGTTGAGGGATGGGCGCAGGCTTCACCTGCTGGCTGAAGGACGCCTCGTGAACCTGGCAGCCGCCGACGGGCACCCCATCGAGATCATGGACCTCAGCTTCGCCCTCCAACTCCTGTCGAGCCTCTACCTCCTCGAAAACCCCTCCCTTTCACCAGGGGTTTTCGCCGTTCCCGAGGACCTGGATCGCTCCGTTTCCGAGTTGAAGCTCGAAAGCCTCGGCGTCCGCCTGGAAATCCTGACTGCCGAGCAGCGGGCGTACCTTGCCAGCTGGAAGGAGTGAGGCACTGTGCTCCTGCGAGATGTCCTGCTCCTCGACAGTTCAATGGAAAAGGCCCAGCCATGCGATCTTGTCCTTTCGGGCCCGGTAATCGATTCGATCCTCCCGCCCAGAAGCTCGTCCCTGCCCGCAGAGCTTGACGGAAAGGGTTCCGTGGCCGTACTCCCCGGTTTCGTGAATGCCCATTCCCATGCCGCGATGACCCTGCTACGCGGTTTGGGGGAAGAGGCCCCCTTGATGGAATGGCTCCAGGAAAAGATCTGGCCCGTCGAGGCAAGGCTCCGGCCGGAACACGTCTACTGGGGAACGATGCTGGCCCTGCTCGAGATGGTTTCCCGGGGAATCACCTGTTTCGCTGACATGTACTTTTTCATGGACCAGGCCGCGGAAGCAGCCCGGCAGTCGGGCATGCGCTGCGCGCTTTGCCGCGGCCTCGTCGGCAGTGACGAGAAGAAACTGGAGGAAGGGGTTGCCCTCGTCCGGCGCTTCCACGAACCCTTGGGAATGATTCACGTCCAACTTGGACCGCATGCCATCTACACCGTCCCCCCGGAAGCTTTCCGCGAGATTTCCATGACCGCACGCGACCTTGGCGTCGGGATTCACACACACTGGCTCGAAACCGAGTGGGAAGCGGGCTATATCCGTGAAGAACTCGGCAAGGACCCTGTCGATCTTCTCTTCGAAGTCGGGCTGTCCGAAGTTCCCCATGCCATCCTGGCCCACGGCGTCTGGTTCCCGGAGGATCGGCTCGAACCCCTCGCAGGCGGCAACATGGCCGTGGCTCACAACCCCAACAGCAACCTAAAGCTCGGCAGCGGGATTGCGCCGGTTCCTTCCTTCCTCGAGAAGGGCATCCGGGTGGCCCTCGGAACCGATGGGGCAGCCAGCAACAACCGCCTGGATATTTGGGACGAGATGAGAACGTGCTGCCTGCTTCACAAGGGGTTTCGCAGGAATCCCTGCACCGTCCGAGCCGCTGAAGTCCTGCGCATGGCCACCCTTGACGGGGCCAGGGCCCTCGGCTTTGAAGACGTGGGACTCCTGAAGCCAGGCTGGCAGGCGGACCTCGCTCTCGTCAACCTGGACAAGCCCCATTACGTCGGAGCCACGCCGGAAAACCTTTGCGCAAGCCTCGTCTACTCCGGGTCCTCGGCCGATGTCGAGGGGACCCTTGCAGGTGGGAAGTGGCTTTTCCGAAAGGGGCGATACGAAACCCTGGACGAAAGGGCAATCATCCACCAGGCGAGGATTTGCAGGAAAGAGTTGTTAGAGGGCTGAAACGGAGGATATAATTTCCGGGCGGACCTTGCATTCATGACGAACTGCGCCGCGGGAGGCGATAGAGATGCAATATAGAAGCGGAAACGAATTGAGGGAAAATTTCCTGGGGTTCTTCGAGGAACGGGGGCATAGCCGCTTCCCAAGCTTTTCCCTGGTGCCGGAGGACCCTTCCATCATGTTCACCATTGCGGGGATGGTTCCCTTCAAGCCTTATTTCCTCGGGATGAAGGTTCCACCGGTGAACCGTGCGACCACATCCCAGAAGTGCATACGGACCAACGATATCGAAAACGTCGGTCGGACTGCACGCCACCATACCTTCTTCGAAATGCTCGGTAACTTCAGCTTTGGGGATTACTTCAAGAAGGAAGTCATCCCCTGGGCCTGGGAGTTCATTACCGAAAGGGTCGGGCTCGACCCCGACCGCCTCACGGCGACGATTTACCTTGACGATGACGAGGCTTTCGACATCTGGCACCGTGTAGTCGGCCTGCCTGAAAGCCGAATCGTAAGGCTCGGGGAGGACGACAACTTCTGGGCCGTCGGTCCAGTGGGTCCATGCGGCCCCTGCTCCGAGATCATTTACGACCAGGGCCCCTCCTTTTCCTGCGGAAAACCGGACTGCAAGGTCGGCTGCAGCTGCGACCGGTATCTTGAAATCTGGAACCTTGTCTTCATGCAGTTCAACAGGGATGAAGACGGGAGGCTTGTTCCCCTTCCCAAGCAGAACATCGACACGGGCATGGGCCTGGAGAGGCTTACCTCCGTCGTCCAGGGAGTCCGGACCGATTTCGAGACTGACCTTTTCCTCCCCCTGATCCGCCAGGCCTGCGACCTGACGGGGCACACCTACGGTTCCAGCCCTCGCGGCGATATGGCGGTCCGCGTGATCTCCGACCACCTGAGGGCCATCTCCTTCATGATCGCCGACGGAATCCTCCCCTCCAACGAGGGCCGGGGCTACGTGCTCCGACGCCTTCTTCGAAGGGCCGTCCGATGGGGGAGGCTCCTGGGCCTGCAGAAGTCTTTCCTTTCGGGTCTTCTGCCCACGGTTATCGCGGTGATGGGAGAGCACTACCGGGAAATTCCGGAGAGACAGAACGCGATCCGCCAGGTCATCGATTTTGAGGAAGCAAAGTTCGGCAAAACCCTCGAACAGGGGACATCCCTCATCGAANNGCCGCCTTTCCGCCACTAAGGAAACGGTCCTTCCCGGAGACCTTGCGTTCGAGCTTTACGATACCTACGGATTCCCCCTGGAACTGACCGAGGAAATCTGTTCCGACTCCGGATTCACCCTTGACAAGCCGGGCTTTGAAAAGGCGATGGAAGCCCAGCGCGAGAGGGCCAGGAGTTCCAGCAAGATGGTGACTTCGTCGCTTTCCGGCAATGTCTACACCGAGCTGGCGAAATCTCTTGGGCCGATCCCGTTCGAAGGCTACGCCAGGACTTCCCTGGAAGCCAGGGCCATGGCCCTGATCCTGGACGGCGAGCCGGTCGAAGAACTGCAGGCTGGCGACGAAGCGGAAGTGGTTCTCGAGCGTAGTCCCTTTTATGCTGAAAAAGGCGGCCAGGTAGGGGACACGGGCCTCCTGACTTCGGACATCCTGAAAGCCGAAGTCCTTGACACGGTCAGCCCCGCGGCAGATCTCCCCGTCCTTAAAATCCGCGTCGCGGAAGGACTTCTGCGTAAGGGCGACACGGTTCGCGCGACCGTCGATGAAGAGCGGCGATGGGACATCCGCCGCCACCACACGGCCACTCACCTGCTTCACGAAGCCCTGATCCATACCCTGGGCGAACACGTGAGGCAGGCAGGTTCCCTTGTCAGCCCCGAAGTCCTGCGTTTCGACTTCACACACTTTTCCCCCCTCACGAAGGACGAATTGGCCCGGGTCGAACGGATCGTGAACGAACAGGTCCTCCTCAACACGCCTCTTGAAACCCTTGAGACAGAACTTGAAAAGGCAAAATCGATGGGGGCGAAGGCCCTTTTCAGCGAGAAATACGGAAACCGTGTAAGGGTGGTTCGAGTCCCGGGCTTTTCGACCGAACTTTGCGGCGGAATCCATTGTGACGCCACGGGGGATATCGGTCTTTTCAGGATCGTCCGCGAAGAAGGGATCGGGTCCGGTCTCAGGCGAATCACTGCCCAGGCGGGACGGCCGGCTTACCATGCAATGAGGTCCATCCAGGAGTCAATGGACCGCGTGCGCGAAACCCTAACGATTCACGAAGCGGAGCAGGTTCCGGAGCGGGTCAGGTCACTGCTCGAGGAGCTGGCCTCTGCCCGGCGCGAGGTGGCTGAAGCACGCCTCGCGGGCCTGCTGTGCAGGGCGGGCGAATACGCCCAGTCCGCAACCCCCGTTGGTGAATTTTCAGTGGTCACCGAATGTTTTGAGGAAGTGGAAATGGACCTTTTGCGGCAACTCGCCGACTCCGTCAAGAACCGACTGAAAGGGGCCGTTATCGTCTTTGCCTCGGTCGGGGAAGGGAAGGTTTCCCTCATGGCCATGGGTGACGAGACTGCCGTCGCAAGAGGTTTCCATGCCGGGCGCCTCATCGGCGCGATCGCTCCGCTCGTGGACGGCTCCGGCGGAGGCCGCCCCAACCTTGCCCAGGCAGGCGGCAAGAGTCCCGAAAAGGCGAGCGCCGCCCTTGAAGCCGTTCTCGGCACAATCCGCAACCTTTTCGTGAAGCCATAGGCAGGTTGATGGGACGACTCATCGGGCTTGATCTCGGGACCGTTCGAATCGGAGTCGCGATGACCGATCCCCTGGGCTTGTTCGCCCAGGGGATCGCCGTCTGGCGCGTCGAGGACGCATGGCTGGACGAACTTAAACGACTCGTTGTCGAATCCGCTCCCGTTGACCGGATCGTCATCGGGCTTCCCGTCCGCACGACGGGCCTTGAAGGGCCCGAGGCGGCAAAAATACGCGGGATAGCCGAGACGATTGCCCGGGAAATTGCCCCGATTCCAGTGGAATTCATGGACGAACGTTTCACGACGACGCGGGCTCACCAGATCCTGATCGAAGGCAACATCGATTCGAGGAGGAGGCGAAACCGCGTCGACAAGGTCGCTGCGGCGATCTTCCTCCAGGATTTCCTTGACAGGCGGAGGACAAGGGACGAATGATCCCGAACCCCGACGTCTCCATGACCCCCATGCTTGAACAATATTTCACCTGGAAGCGGGCTTACCCGGACTGCCTCCTGTTTTTCCGCATGGGCGACTTCTACGAGATGTTCTTCGATGACGCGAGAGAGGCTTCCAGGCTTCTCGACATCGCCCTCACCGCAAGGGATACCGAAAAGAAGATCCCGATGGCGGGCGTTCCTCACCATGCCATCGACCCTTACCTGGAAAAACTGGTTAGAGCTGGAAGAAAGGTCGCGATCTGCGACCAAGTGACGGAGCCGGACGGACGGACATTGGTCGAGCGTCGGNNGTCGTGCGGATCGTCACACCCGGAACCTACGTTCCCGAGGACGCCAAGGGGGAGGGGAGGCTCGCCGCTCTTCTCGAACGCGACGGCCTCTTCTCTCTCGCCCTTCTTCATCCCGGCTCGGGACGCCTCGAAGCGGGAACACTCGACCCGATCGGCACACTGGGAATCCTTGCGGCTTTCGGTCCCCTGGAAGTGATCGTTCCCCGTCCATGCCCGGAAAAGTTGAAATCACTACTGGCCCAGGCCCTGCCTGCTTCTTGCCTCGTCTCGGAAAAAGACAGGACGCTTTTCGACCCCCGGCCGGGCGAGGCCTGGCTTTGTAGAAGGTGGAACATCCCGAGCTTGAGAAGCTTCGGGCTTGACGATGGAGACCCCGCGGCCGGTTCAGCGAGCGCTATCCTTCGCTACTTCGAGGAAACCCAGTTCGGCCTTTCCCGTCACGTGCTGCGCCTCTATCCGCTTTCAGGGGGATCGAGCCTCCGGATCGACGCCCAATCCCAGAAGAACCTCGAACTCCTGGAGGCAGGCTCCATTTCCCTATTCGATGCCCTGAACCGGTGCCGGACTCCCATGGGGAAACGCCTGCTGGGTGATTGGATTCTCCGGCCGCTGATGGACCTGGAAGATATCCATGCAAGGCAGGATACCGTCGGAACCCTCAAGGACGAAGCCGGGTTACGCTCCCGCCTCATGGATTGCCTCCAGCGCTGCCGGGATGTGGAGAGGTCCGTCGGGAGGCTTTCGCTCAACCTCGGGTCCCCGCTGGACCTTGCCGGGATACGTGACACCCTGGCCGAAATCCCGGCATTGCATTTCCTGGGGCAAAACACACCCCTGGATGGATTTTTGGCGGAAGCCCCGGATCTTTCCGCCTGCCTGGAAGACCTTTCCTCCGTTCTTTCTGACAACCCGCCGCGAAACTTGCGCGACGGAGGAGTCATCCGCGCAGGGGCCGACCCCGAACTGGACGAATGGCGTGCCCTCGCGAGCCAGGCTGGGGACTGGCTTAACGCCTACACCAGCCAGGAACGTGCCCGAACCGGCATACCCAATCTCAAGGTCGCCAGCAACCGTGTTTTCGGTTATTACATCGAGATCCCCAAATCCCAGCTGGAAAAGGTCCCTACGGAATATATCCGGAGGCAGACCCTCGTTTCAGCCGAGAGGTTCGTGACGCCCGAGCTAAAGTCCTACGAGGAAAAGATCATGAAGGCCTCCGAGGAAGTGGAGCGGCGCGAGACCTTCCTTTACGAAAACCTCCGGGAACGGATCATGGCCTACGCGGGAGATATCCAGAAGACGGGGCAGGTCCTGGCCCGGCTCGACTGCCTGGCTTCCCTCGCCGACGTGGCCTGGGAGAGGCATTACGTGAGGCCTATCGTGAACGACGGCGAGTCAATCCGGATTTCGGGCGGCCGCCACCCTGTCGTGGAGCTTGCCCTTGGCAACGACCCCTACACCCCGAACAGGGTCAAGCTTGACCGTAACGGGAAGAGGATTGCGATCCTCACCGGACCGAACATGGCGGGCAAATCAACATACCTGCGGATGGCCGCCCTGCTCGTCATCATGGCCCAAATGGGAAGCTTCGTCCCGGCGGAGGAAGCTGAAATCGGCCTCGTGGATCGCATCTTCACCCGGATTGGCGCCCATGACGAGCTTGCCCTCGGTCGTAGCACGTTCCTCGTGGAAATGCTTGAAACCGCCCAGATACTGAACAACCTGACGAACCGGAGCTTCGTGGTGCTTGACGAAGTCGGGCGCGGGACCTCCACCTACGACGGGATGAGCATTGCCTGGGCCGTCCTCGAACACCTTCATGCCCGTTTTGAATGTCGCCCCCTTGTCCTTTTCGCGACCCATTTCCACGAGCTGACAGCCCTGGAAGGGCGTTTTCCCGAGATCATGAACCTATCCATGGCGGTCGAGGAATCGGAACATGGAATCCGCTTTCTTCACCGGGTCAAGCGCGGACCCGCGGATCGTTCCTACGGTATCGAGGTTGCCCGCCTGGCCGGCATCCCCGAATCCGTCGTCCTGAGAGCCCAGTCCCTCCTCGAGGGATTCGAGAAACAACCGAAGGGCAAGCTTCCCGAAGCACCCCCCGCGCAAAGGGAATCCACCAGGACCCAGCTCAGCCTTTTCCCATCGGAGCAGGAAACGCTCCTGGACGAAATTGCGGCTCTCGAGCCGGATCGCCTCAGCCCGATGGCCGCGCTGGAAATCCTCTACCGCCTAAAGGAGCGTTCCAGGGAGGTGCGTGCCTAGTGACCATCAAACGTCTCCCCGAAGACGTCACCCACCGGATCGCTGCAGGGGAAGTCATCGAGCGCCCTGCTTCCGTCGTGAAGGAACTTCTCGAGAATGCCCTCGATGCCGGCGCCACCCGCGTGACGATACGACTCGTCCAGGGCGGGACGCTATCCATCGTCGTGGAAGATGACGGCCACGGGATTCCCGCCGACGAGGTCCCACTCGCCGTTGAAAGATTCGCAACCAGCAAGCTTGAAGGAATCGAAGACCTGGAGAGAATCTCGACATTGGGATTTCGCGGGGAAGCCCTTGCCAGCATCGCCACCGTGAGCCGTTTCGAGATCAGGAGCCGACAGGAGAGTTCACCCGAAGGAGCCTTTCTTCGAATCGAGGGCGGACAGCCGGTCTCTGGGGGACCCGTCGAAACCGCCGCAGGAACACGCGTCCAGGTGGATGACCTCTTCTTCAACCTCCCGGCCCGGCGAAAATTCCTGAAGGGTTCACCGGCAGAACAGAGACGGATCCTGAAGGTCATCCAGGAAACGGCCCTTGCAGCCCCTCATGTCGCGCTTCTCCTTGTCGCGGACGGGAAAACCCTTTTCCGATGGGAGGGAGGAAGCCGCAGGGAAGCCCTCGAGTTCACCCTGGGAACCTCGGACGCCAGGGTCGCCCGCTTCGACAGGGGGACGATCCGGGCAGAAGCCTGGCGGGCAAACGCAAGACCGGGAAAGCGCACCGAAATCCTGTCTTTCGTTAACAGCCGCAGGGTCACGGAGCCCACGATCCGGTCGGCACTCTTCGCACTGGGTCCAGAAACGGCGGGGGAATGGGTCATCCTGGTCGATTGCCCCCCCGGCGACGTAGACGTGAATATCCACCCTGCGAAGGCCGAGGTCCGTTTTCGCAACTCCGGGGCCATCTACGAGGCCGTCCACGGGGCAGCGAAAGCCCTTCTCTCCGTGGGAACCGACCTGCCTGTCCTTTCAGTGCCAGGCGCCCCACCTACCCCCTTCCTGGTCGAGCAGGAAGGAATCCTGCCCTGGTCACGAGTCGCTTCCCCCACGGAAGGAAATGCCCGCCATCCCCAAGTCTTTTCGGGCGGCGCAACCGGGGAGGCCGCTTCAACAGAAGACGTTTCCTTCCTGGGCAGTTTCTCCGAGGGATTCCTTGTCTACTCCCACGGGGACGATCTCGTGCTCATGGACCCGCACGCGGCTCACGAGCGTGTCCTCTACGACGAACTGAGCAGAGCCCTTGAAGGACCTGTCCCCTCGCAGCGGCTTGGGCTCGGGCAAGAGCTCTCCCCCAGCCTTTCTTCCGGTGTCGCGGAACACCTTGAAGAACTTGCCGCTCTCGGTTTTTCATTTCTCGGGAGGGACGACGGGTCGATGCTTCTTCAAGCGGTTCCATCCTGCAAGGGACTCGAGTCTGTTTCCCCGGCCGACCTTTTGAGGGGAACCCTCGATGCCCTGGACGAAAATTCCGGGGAATCGCTGGGAACCCGCCTCGCGGGACGCTGGGCCTACGCCGCCTGCCACGGAGCCGTCAAGCTCGGGCATCGGTTCACTTCCGAAGAAGCTCTTGCCCTATGGCGTCAACTTGGCCTGTCCCGCACGCCGCAAGCCTGCCCTCACGGACGCCCGACTCTCCTAAGGCTTGCGGGAAACCAGATGAAACGTCACTTCGGCAGGAGGGACTGAGATGGCAAGCCCTGAACTGCCCCAACTGGTGGCGATCATCGGGCCGACCGCAGTCGGCAAGACGGAACTCAGCCTCGACCTGGCAGAATCCCTAAACGCCGAGATAATTTCCGTCGATTCCCGCCAGGTCTACCGGCAACTTGACATAGGAACCGCCAAAGCAACCCGGGCCGAGCGGGAAAGGATCCCGCATCACCTCATCGACGTCGCCGAGCCCACCGAACGTTTCTCTGCATCCCGCTTTGTCGAACTGGCCATAACCGCCATCGACGGAATTTGTTCCAGGGGAAAAACCATTCTCCTTGTAGGGGGAACCCCTTTCTACTTCAGGGCTCTCCTTTCCGGCGCCCTAACGGCAAACCTTCCCTCGGACCCGGGCATTCGGCTTGGCCTGGAAGAGTCGATCAGGCGCGAGGGGAAAGAGGAAATGCACCGGCGCCTGCGGGCCCTTGACGAGGAAACCGCTGCCAGGATCCACCCGAACGATGCCGTTCGCGTCGTCCGTGCCCTGGAGATCCATGCCTTAACCGGACACCCCCCTTCCGAAGTTTTTCAAACGCGCGAACCAATGACTTTCCCTGCACGGACCCTCTATATCGGGCTCAATCGAAGCAGGGAGGAGATCCGGAAACGTATTTGCCTCCGGGCCCTCCAGCAGTTCGAAAACGGCTTTCCTGAGGAGGTGGCCTCTCTTCTCGAAAAGGGCATCGACGAGCGCTATCCGTCGATACAGGGACTCGGGTACAGGGAACTTGTGGCCTTTCATAGGGGGCGTATCTCGCTCGAGGAGGCCCTGGATTCCACTATTCGGACCAGTTGCGCCTTCGCCAGAAGGCAGATGACCTGGTTTTCAAAGTTTGAACCCGCCGTGTGGTATGATATGACTCGTTCGGAAGCGAAGTCGTCGCTACGAGACGATATCCTGGGTAAAATAGCGGAAAGCCAGCGAGGCGGTCGGATTTGAAGGTGACGGTGGCGAGACCTACGGGTCTCTGTTTTGGTGTAAGAAGAGCCATTTCCGAACTCGAAAACGCGCTTGAAAACGTCGGAAAGATCTACGGACTTGGAAGCCCCATACATAATCCCCAGGAGATCGAACGCCTTGAAAAACTCGGTCTCGTGGTTGTCGAGGATCCCGCTGACATCCCTCCAGGTCAACCCGCTTTCATTCGAGCCCATGGCGTTTCTCCCGAAGTGCGTGCTTCCCTGCTTCGCCGGACAGATCGAATCGTTGACGGGACATGCCCCTTTGTCCGCAACGTCCAGGAAAAGGCCGCCCTCCTGAGGCAGGAGGGATACCGCCTTATCATCGTGGGCGACGCCAGTCATCCTGAAGTCCAGGGCATCATGGGATATGCGGGGGAAGGTGCCCGTGTCGTGGGAAATGCCTCTGAAATCCAGCCGGATGAGGGGAAGGGAAAGGTCGGCCTTGTCTGCCAGACCACCCAGAAAGAAGCCCTTCTTGAAAGGGTGGTTGCAGGCCTTTTGCCTCACGCTGAAGAACTGCGGATTTTCAACACGATCTGCGGGGCCACGCTGGAAAGGCAGCAAGCGGTCATGGACCTCGCGCCACGAGTCGACGGAATGATCGTCATCGGCGGCAAAAACAGCGCAAATACAGGCAAACTGGTGGAGATTTCCCGCGAATCGGGGGTACCCACCCTATGGATAGAGCATTACGAAGAATTGGAAGGGGGGTGGGTTCGGGAAAAGGAGAACATCGGAATCGCCGCCGGCGCAAGCACGCCGGACTGGCTGATCCGGCAACTTATTTCAACACTCGAGAGCGCAAGGTCGCCAAGGGGGATGGATTGAATGGTTGAGGAAATGGGAAGCACAAACCAGGAAATGAACGACGTTAACAAGGAAAGCATGGAAAGCATGTATGACGGCTACCTCAGTGAAGAAATCCACAAGGGGAAAGTCGTTGAAGGTGAGATCGTCGGCTCGACCGAAACGGGCTGGCTGGTGAACGTCAACTACAAGTGCGAGGGATTCCTGCCCCGCTCGGAGTGGACACACCGCGTCCTCGTGGACGAGGCCTCCGAACCTCAAAAAGGGGACAAGGTCCGCGTCCAGGTCGTCAACGTCGGCCAGGGCGAGGAAGCCCAGCTCTTGGTCAGCCGCTGGAGGCCCGAATTCGACGAGCGTTGGAGCCGCATAGAGAAAGAGTCCTCCGAGAACGAGGTCCTTTCCGTATCAGGCCTTAGGAAAATCAAGGGCGGCCTGATTGTAGACTGCTGCGGCATAGAAGGGTTCATTCCGATTTCCCACCTCGCCCAGGAGGGCAGGGGAGTCAATCCCGGGCGTTTCGTAGGCGAAACGTTCAACGTAAAGATCCTCGAGAAGGAACGGAGCAAGAGACGCCTGGTCCTTTCCCGCCGGGAGCTTGTCGAGCGTGAGGCCCAGTCCCAGCGTGAAAGCTTCTACTCCAGGGTCGCCGAAGGGGATGTCGTCGAAGGAACCGTCAGCAGCATCACTTCCTTCGGCATTTTCGTCTCTCTCGGCAACGACATGGAAGGCCTGGTCCACATCAGCGAGATCGCCTGGCAGCGTAACGTGAAGCCGCGCGAGCAATACAAGCGCGGTGACACCATAAAGGTCAAGGTGCTGGGGCTGGACAAGGAGACGAACAGGATATCCCTGAGCATCCGCCAAACCTTGCAGGATCCCTGGGGAACTGTTTCCGAGCGCTGGCATATCGGCGACCGGACCACCGGTACCGTTACGAACCTGACTGACTTTGGGGCCTTCGTCGAGATCGAACCCGGCATAGAGGGACTCATTCACATCGGTGACCTCAGCTGGCACCGGATCAAGCATCCCAAGGAAGTCCTCCGCAAGGGGCAGCAGGTTGAAGTGCAGGTTCTCGAGGTCGACATGGACCGCAAACGGATCGGGCTTGGCTACAAGCAGCTCAATGATCCCTGGAACGGAGTGGAGGAGCGCTTCCAGCCTCGCCAGGACGTTCCCGTCAAGGTGGTTCGCCTTGCCGATTTCGGCGCGTTCGTCCAGCTTGAGGAAGGGGTCGAAGGATTGATCCACATTTCCCAGCTGAGCCGGCAGCGTGTGGAGAAACCTGGGGATGTCCTCCAGGAAGGGCAGGAAATCGTGGCTCGCATCCTTGAGATCAATCCTGCTGAACGCCGCATCCGCCTCAGCCTCAGCGCAATCGAGGATGAGAAGGAAAGGAAGAACCGCGACGAAGACCGTAAGGGTCGCGATGAATCACGACCCAGGCGCGCAGCTGAATCGCGCAAGTCCCATGAACCGGCCTACCAGCCAGACGACACTTCCGTGACGATCGGGGATGTCCTGAAGAACATGCTCGACGCCTAGGCAGTTACTGTCCTATAATACTTATAATGCGCCGGTCGTGCAGTGCGCGACCGGCGCGATCCTGCCCGATAGGGGTGATACGATGAGTCTTCTCAGCGTTCGCGTCTACCCGGACCCCTCCCTACGCAAACCGGCCGCGGAGGTGACCGTTTTCGACCGTGACCTCAATACCTTTATCCGCGACCTGTGGGAAACGATGCTTGCCTTTGACGGTGTCGGCCTGGCAGCGACACAGGTGGCAGTGGACCTTCGAGTGTCCGTGATCTTCTGGAAGGAGAACCGCCTGATCCTCGTTAACCCCCGCGTCGTTCAAGCCGAGGGAGACCAGTTGGGGGATGAAGGGTGCCTGAGCTTTCCCGGGATATTCGAGAAGATTCACCGGCCGCAAAAGGTTCGCGTGGAAGCCCAGGACGCCGATGGAAAACCTTTTTCCATCGAAGCGGAAGGATTCCTGGCAAGGGCTCTCTGCCACGAGATCGACCATCTTGACGGGCGCCTGATGATCGACCACCTCAGCCCGCTTAAACGGGAAATCGTCAGGAAGAAGCTTCTAAGGCGGGCTCGGGAAGAAAGGAACAACCCTTGAAAGCCTGGTTCTTCGGTTCGGGCGAGTTTGCAGCCCTCTGTTTCCGGGAGATTGCTCCCCATCTCCGCTTCGAGCGAGTCGTGACCCTGCCGCCGAGCGCCGCTGGAAGAGGAAAGGCCCTAAGGCCGACCCCCCTCGAAGAACAGGCCCGCCTTCTCGGTTTTGAACCGCTGCACTCCCCAAGGCCTTCTACAGACCCTCGTCTCCTTGAGGACCTCGTCAAGAGCCCTCCCGATCTAGCCCTCGTCGTCGATTTTTCCCGCCTGATACGGGATCCCTTGCTTAACGGGCCGCGCCTGGGCTGCTTCAACATACACCCCTCCCTTCTCCCCGCTTACCGCGGTGCGGCCCCGATCCAGCGGGCGTTGATGGACGGAAAGGCCACTACCGGCGTAACCCTTTTCCGCCTCGTCGAAACGATGGATGCGGGACCGATCCTCGCTCAGGCGTCGATTCCGGTCGGCCCGGAAACAACCTCCGGAGAGTTGACAGAAAATTTGGCTCTTCTGGGTAGCCAGATTTTTTTAAAAAGCTTAAAATGTCTTTGTGGGAGTTATGCAGAATACATTGCGCAAGATGACAGCGCTTCAACCGTAGCACCCAAGATAGATAAGCTGGAAGAGCGAATTGCCTGGAGCGAACCCTGCGAAGGGATACACAACAAGGTAAGGGCCCTCAATCCCGCTCCGGGAGCTTATTGCGTTCATTCAGGGAAACGCCTCAAGGTGTGGAGAACCCGCCCGGTTTCAGGTGATTTCCCCGTCGCCGCCCAGGTTGTGCGCTTCGAGGAAGGCTTTCCTGTCGTAGCTTGCTCCACGGGGACCCTTATCCTTTTGGAAGTGCAGCCCGAGGGTAGGAAGATCACGCGGGGAGACGAATGGGCAAGGGGAAGCCGAGTCAAAGAAGGAGACCTTCTCGAATGACCGTAGGAAAGGAACTGGCTGGCCTTTCAAGGGATTTGGACCACTTTCCGTGGAAGAAGGTCGTTGCGGTTGTCGGGGCCCTCGGCTCCGGCAAATCCGAGTGGCTTCTCAACCTCGCAACGGCTTTCCTCGAACGCGACGAGACGGTCACCGTGGCAGACGTTGACATCATCAACCCCTACTTCTGCATTCGTGAAGTTTCAACGCTGCTAGAGAGGATGGGCCTGTCCGTGATCCTCCCGTTCAAGGGAACACGATGGTCCGATTTACCCTCCATCTCGCCCGAGGTCGACCGGGCATTCGACGCCCCCGGCAGGTTGCTCATCGACATTGGCGGGGATCCCCGCGGAGCAATGGCGTTGACGCAATTCGCCCCGCGCATGGAACAGGCGGGATACAGCCTGGTCGCAATCGTCAATGCATTCAGGCCCCAAACATCCAGCATAGAAGGAATCGAGGCCATGATCCGGTCCATCGAGAGAGTCAGCGGTCTCAAGGTTTCTGCAATCATCAGCAATGCCCACTTCATGGCCGAAACGACCGTCGATGACGTCTATGCGGGCTATCGGACGGCAAAAGAAGCCGCCCTGAAGATGCACCTGCCGATAATCTTCGTGGGGGTACCCGAAGACGCGATGGAAGAGGCGGAACTACGGTTCAGGGGCGAAAAGGTCTGCCTTTGGCCGGTTTCCAGATACATCCTATTACCTTGGGAGAGGGGTGGTATGTGATGGCAAAGGGACGCGTCGGGGTAAACGAGGAACGATGCAAGAGCTGCGGTCTTTGTGTTGCAGCATGTCCAATGAAGGTCCTCCGGATCTCCGACAAGATCAACAGCAAGGGTTACCGGCCTGTGGAGCAGTTCAAGGAGGGGTGCATCGCCTGCAAGATGTGCGCGATAACCTGTCCGGACGTGGTCCTGGAAGTCTTCCTACTGGAAGACGACAAGGCCTGCAACGCCTAGAGCGAGGTGACGACAGATGGGCAAGCGATTCCTGATGAAAGGCAACGAGGCCCTGGCTGAAGCGGCAATCCACGCAGGTTGCAAGTATTTCTTCGGATATCCGATCACCCCGCAAAACGAAATCCCCGAATACATGTCCAAGAAACTTCCCGAGATTGGCGGCGTCTACCTCCAGGCAGAAAGCGAAGTTGCGGCGATCAACATGATTTTCGGCGCCGCGGGCACGGGCAAGCGAGTCATGACTTCTTCCTCCAGCCCAGGCGTTTCCCTCATGTCAGAGGGAATCAGCTACATCGCGGGTGCCGAACTCCCCTGCGTCCTGATGAACATCATGCGCGGCGGCCCGGGCCTCGGAGGCATCCTGCCCTCCCAGTCCGATTATTTCCAGGCCACCCGCGGGGGCGGACACGGGGATTACCGACTCCTGGTGCTGGCTCCCAGCACGGTCCAGGAAGCGGTGGACCTGACGATGCTCGCCTTCAACCTGGCGGAAAAATACCGCAGTCCCGTCATGATTTTGGCCGATGGTTTCATGGGGCAGATGATGGAGGCGGTCGAGTTCAAAGAAACGCACATGGACGGACTTCCCGACCCTGCGGAATGGGCCGTCGGATACATGAAGCAACGAGGCAGCAGGGCCCTGGTGAAAAGCCTCTACCTCGACCCCGAGGAACTGGAGACCCACAACTGGAAACTCCAGGCCAAGTATGCTGAGATGACGAAGAACGAAAAGAGGCACGAAACCTACCTGGCCGACGATGCGGAAATCCTCATCGCCGCCTACGGCACGGTCGCCCGCATCGCCCGAACCTCGATCAACGAATTGCGTGCGGAAGGCATCAAGGTCGGGCTTTTCCGTCCAATCAGCCTTTTCCCCTTTCCTTACGAGCCGCTTGAGGCCCTGCCCAAGTCGGTGAAGCAAATCCTTACCGTCGAAATGAGCTGCGGACAAATGATCGAGGACGTCCGCCTAGGCGTCGGGAAGGATATGCCGGTTTCAATGTACGGCCGCGTCGGAGGCATGACGCCTTCGGTCGAGGAAATCAAGGACCAGGTCCGCAAGGCCTTGGGGCGATAGGGGGGACCGACCCATGAAAGAGACGAAGATTTTCGAAAAACCGAAATCCATGGTGGACGTCACGACGCATTACTGCCCCGGCTGCACCCACGGGGTGGCCCATCGTCTCGTGGCGGAAATCATAGACGAACTGGGCATCCAGGAAAAGACCGTCGCCGTGGCACCCGTCGGCTGCGCCGTCTTCCTTTACAACTACATCAATGTCGACGCCTACGAAGCAGCGCACGGCCGTGCTCCCGCCGTGGCTTCCGCCTGCAAGCGCCTTCTCCCCGACAGTATCGTGTTCTCCTACCAGGGGGACGGCGACCTGGCCTCCATCGGGATGGCCGAGATCGTCCATGCAGCAAACCGCGGAGAGCACATTACCGTGGTCTTCCTCAACAACGCCATTTACGGAATGACGGGAGGACAGATGGCCCCCACGACGCTGGTCGGCCAAAAAGCCACGACCTGCCCTCTCGGACGCGACCCGAAACTCGCAGGGTACCCGATACGCATGTGCGAGATGCTTTCAACGCTCCAGGCTCCGGCCTACATCGCCCGCGTGAGCGTCGCGAAGCCGAAGTACACCCTTAAGGCAAAAGAAGCCCTGCGGAAGGCTTTCCAGACCCAGATCGACGGGAAGGGATTCTCTTTCGTCGAGATCCTTTCCACTTGCCCAACAAACTGGGGACTGCGGCCCGTGGACGCGACGAACTGGCTCGAAGAGCACATGATGCCCGAATTCCCGCTGGGCGAGTTCAAGACGCCCGCATAGAAGGGGGAGAGAGACAATGGCAAAGTTTCTGCGCGGCCTGATTGCGGCTGGTTTCGGCGGCCAGGGAGTCCTCCTCCTGGGACAGATCGTAGCCCATGCGGCCATGAAAGAGGGCCGGTTCGTCACCTGGATTCCCTCCTACGGCCCCGAGATGCGAGGGGGCACGGCAAACTGCAGCGTGGCCATCAGCGAAGAGGAGATCGGATCCCCCGTCATTCCTCACCCGGATTGCCTTGTTATCATGAACCAGCCTTCTCTCGCCAAGTTCGAGGAAGACCTCATGACCGGCGGAGTCCTCCTTTACAACTCGGACCTGGTTACCTACCCGAACCCCCGGAAGGATATTACGGTCGTTCCCGTTCCCTGCAACACGGTTGCCCTGGAACTTGGCAACGAAAAGGTAGCCAACGTGATCACCCTCGGAGCTTTGGCTGCAGCCTCGGACCTGGTTAGTGTCGAAGGCTGCAAGGCAACCCTGGCCGAGCTGATGGGCAAGAAAAAGGCCGCCCTCGTGGAGATCAACATGGCAGCCTTCGACAGGGGAGTCGAAATAGCCCGGAAAGCGCTTGGCAAGTAGAAAACCATGGACGGGGAGTGGTCCACCCAGGCAAGCAGGAAAATCTACGAAGGGCTCATCCTGAACCTTCGCCTGGATGAAGTCCGGCTTCCCACAGGGAGAATCGCCCTCCGCGAAATTGTCGAACACCGCCCAGCGGTGGCAATGCTGCCGGTGCGGCGGGATGGCGTGGTGCTCCTGATTCGCCAGTACCGCGACGCAATCCGTAAGGAGATTCTTGAAATTCCGGCCGGCATCCTGAACACGGGTGAATCTCCCCTGGAAGCGGCAAGGCGCGAACTCCAGGAAGAGATTGGCTACGACGCGGGAATCCTTGAAGAGTGGGGATCCTTCTTCACATCACCGGGGTTCAGCAATGAGAAGGTCACCCTCTTTTTTGCCGCGGATCTAGTCGAGTCCAGGCTCGAACCGGACGAAGACGAATTCATCCGCGTCGTTCCGGTAAAACGGGAGGATATCCCGGATTTACTCGCAAGCGGAAGGGTCGAAGACGCAAAGACCGTTGCAGCGCTGGCCTGGTATCTCGCCAAACGATGAAGTTTCTGCTTTACTTTGGGCAGGCGGCAAAACCGCCTGCCCTTTTTTCTTGGGGGGGAAAGCGATTGCCCGAAGAAGCCGATATCCGCCTCAAAACCTTCTGCGAATACCTGGAATTCGAAAGAGGCGCCAGTGCCAATACAGTGGCGTCCTACCGCGCTGACATGAAGAGCTGGTTTTCCTTCGCGCAGGCATCGGGACTCACGGAAGATGTCCCCGATTCGGCTGGACTGGCACGCTATCTCCGCCATCTTGCCTCGCTTTCGAGAAGCAAGAGCACCCTCCAGCGCCATGCCGCCACCCTCAGGACCTGGAAACGCTTTCTCGAGGAAGAGGGCCTCCGCCCCGCGAGTTCCGAACGCCTCCCCCTGCCCTCCAAGGACCGGAAGCTCCCGCAAATCCTTGGCGAAGGGGAAATCGAAAGGATCATCCAGGCCTGCTCCGGTACAAGCCCGATGGACAAGAGGGACAGGGCGCTCCTTGAAACCGTTTACGGATGCGGCCTCAGGGCAAGTGAAGCCTGCCGGATCAGGCTTGGCGATACCGATTTCGCAGCCGGGATCCTCCGCGTCACGGGAAAAGGAGACAAGGAACGCATCGTTCCCCTGGTTGGCACCAGCCGCAAGGTGCTCCAGCGCTATGTCTGCGAGACCCGGCCTGCTTTCAGGCCCAAGGGGGAGGGAGTCTTCCTAACTCGCTCGGGGAACCCCCTGCGGAGGGAAGACGTGTGGCGAATCGTCCAGAAGAGGGGACACCAGGCGGGTATTCCCCTGTCCCGGCTGCATCCGCATGTTCTCCGGCACTCCTTCGCCACCCACCTTCTACGGCACGGGATGGACTTGAGGACGCTCCAGGAACTCCTGGGACATGCCTCCATAGGCACAACGGAGCGCTACACCCATTTCGATATCGAGCTCAGGGACATCTACGACCGGTGTCACCCGAGAGCCTGAGAAAGCAGCGAAAAAGGGAGGAACCGACCATGGAGGCAAACCAGCCGCAACGTACAAGAGAAGCTCTTTCATGGCTGAAGGAAAGGATCCCTTACCGCCCGCTTGCGGCCATCGTCCTTGGATCAGGACTTGGAGCCCTGGCCCACCACTTGGAGGAAGCCCGTTCCATCTCCTTCAGGGAGATACCCTACTGGCCGGTTTCGACAGCCCCAGGGCATGCCGCAAAACTCGTATTCGGCAAGCTCGAGGGACGCCCCGTCGTCGTACAGCAGGGTAGGGTCCATTATTACGAGGGGTTCTCGATGGACGAAGTGACTTTTTCAACCCGTGTATTCGGGACCTGGGGGATTCCCTTCTACATTCCGACAAACGCCTCCGGAGGCATTCACCACGGGCTCCGCTCAGGCGACCTCGTCCTCATCCAGGACCACATCAACCTTCTGGGCACCAATCCCCTGATGGGCCCAAATGTCGATGAATGGGGACCACGCTTCCCGGACATGCTACACGCTTACGATCCGGAACTTCAGCTCCTTGCGGAGGAGTCCGCCAGCGAGAAAGGTATCCTGCTCAAGAGGGGAACCTACGTGGCCTTTACGGGTCCGTCCTTCGAAACCCCCGCGGAGATTCGCATGGCACGGGTCCTTGGTGCCGATCTGGTGGGCATGTCCACGGTCCCGGAAGTCATCGTCGCTCGCCACATGGGGATGCGAACCTGCGCCATCTCCTGTGTCGCAAACGCAGCGGCGGGAATGACAGGCCAGGTGTTGACCCACCAGGAAGTCCTGCTGGAAATGGAGAAGGCATCGGTTTCCCTTGTCCGCCTGGTCGAAGGGCTGGTCAAAAAGCTGGAGGAACCTCATGCTTGACCCGGTCAGGTTCATCGAAAACAAGAGGGACGGCAAAGAACACACCCCGGAACAGCTGGGGGATTTTGTAAAGGCCTTCCAACAGGGTACGATTCCCGACTACCAGGCATCAGCGTGGCTCATGGCCGCATTTTTGCGGGGGCTCAGCGAAAAGGAACTCGAGGCTTTCACTCTCGCCCTGGCTTCCTCGGGCAGGATGGTGAACTTTCCGCAGGGTTTGGCTTGCGTGGATAAACACAGCACTGGCGGGGTAGGCGACAAGACCAGCCTTGTCCTGGTTCCCCTCGTGGCAGCTTGCGGGGCCCGGGTAGCAAAGCTCAGCGGAAGAGGACTCGGCTTTACAGGGGGTACGGTGGACAAGCTTGAAAGCATCGCCGGCTTCAAGGCCCACCTCTCCATGGACGAATTCGTTAGCCAGGTCGAGCGTATCGGCTGTGCCATCAGCGGGCATTCCGGGGACCTGGCCCCGGCTGAAAAACGCTTCTATGAACTTCGTGATGTTACGGGGACGATTCCGTCCATTCCCCTGATCGCCAGCAGCATCCTGAGCAAGAAGCTCGCAGGAGGCAGCCGCTCGTTTGTATTCGACGTCAAGACCGGCAGCGGGGCCTTCATGCAGACCCTCGATGAATCTCGTGCGCTTGCCCGCCAGCTTGTAAACCTTTCCGGTTCCCTCGGCCGAAAGAGTATGGCGTTGATCTCGGGAATGGACCAGCCGCTTGGACGGTGGGTCGGCAACGCCGCCGAAGTTCGGGAGGCCATCTCTGTCCTCAAGAACTCCGGGCCTAAGGATACGACTTCCCTATGCACCGCTTTGGGTGGCGCCATGATTTTCCTTGCAGGTGGGGTTTCCAACCCGATTGAAGGGGAAAAACTTTGTGCCGAGGCCCTTAAGAGCGGAACCGCCCTTGAACGCTTCCGGCTCCTTCTCGAAGCCCAGGGGGCTGAGCCCGGCTGCATCGATTTTCCGGAAGACATGCTGCCCCTTTCCCCCGAACAAACTGTCATCCGGTCAAAGTCCGCTGGGAAAATATCTTCCTTTGAAACGAACACGGTCGGGACCGCACTCCGTCATCTTGGTGGAGGCCGGCAGCGCAAGGAAGACGCAATCGACCACGGTGTCGCCATCGAGGTCATGGCGAAGACCGGAGATGAGATTAACCCGGGGGATCCCGTATTCACCGTTTACCACCGCAGGGGAGCCGGGACGGAAACCGCCCTGCGCCTCCTCGAGGAAGCCTTCACCGTTTCACGGGAAGCGACTTCACCATCCATTGTCATAGAGGTCATCGATTAACTTGGAAAGAGGAGAGAAAACCCGGCGGGAAGGGCTCGAAGAAAATATCCTTGTCGAAATGACCCCCCTTATCCGGAGGATCGCCCGGGCCCTTGCACCCTCGGACCCGGATCTCCGGGAAGACCTGGTCCAGGAGGGCTTTCTCAGCCTGATACTGGCGTATTCTTCCTACGATCCCGATAGGGGCCCCTTTGCCGCTTTCGCCCGTCGGTGCGCCAGGAACCGTATGATTTCCTACCTCCGCCGCCTGCGTCCGTCCTTATCCCTGACAGATGACGAGATGGAAGGCCTCGCCTTTGAAACCCGGCCGGATGAGGAAATCGACCTGGGCTTGGCAAGAAACTCCCTTTTCAGCCTCCTTAGCCCCTTCGAACTGATCTGCATGGAAGCTTACCTTTACACGGGTTCCAGCAGCGGGGCCGCCGAGTTGCTTGACTGGGCACCGAAAAAGGTCGAAAACGCGTTGACCCGCATCAGGGGCAAGGCTCGTTTCCTCCGTGAAAACCCCTTCAATACCGGAAACGCCCAATCGTCTGGACAGGAACCGGGCCATTCCCTACAATAGGCTAGCAGTCACGGAGGCGAGTGCTGTCTGGTGATGACCCCGGGCTTCAAACCCGGCGGGGGTGGCTCTGCGGCCGCCTCGGTGGGTTCGATTCCCACACGCCTCCGCCACAAAAATAACCTGCGCAGCCCCTTCCATCCAGGGACTGCGTTTTTGTTGTCCCCATCCGGAGCTCCTTGTGCTAATCTTGAAGGGACGAGGACGCTTACGGAAGAGGGGAAAATGCATGAAAACGTTTTTTTCCGAGAGGAAGATTGAAGAGCGCTTTTCCATGATTTTCAGTGAAATCGAAGAGGACGTGAAAAGGCTGGACCTCCCCGATGTCGTCGAAATCGGCAGGCAGAAAAGCATTGAATCCTTCTACCGCCGGTACAGCATCGGGCATATCGACCTGGACCTGAAAAGAATGAAGCTTTCCGAACTGAAAAAACTCGAGATTGGACGTGTAGAGAAAAACGGCCGTCCCGTCCCGATCTACAAGAGCCACGTGATTATTTCGATCCCCTACATCGGCCCCGAATCCCTTTTCGACTACATCCCCACACGTACGAATGGGCCTGCCCCGACCGGAGACCTGGCTGACGGCAACGTCGTCCTGTCCATCCCCATTGACAATGCCTCGGACAGGGTCCGGCGCGAGGTGGAATCTCTTGCTTTCTACACGGACCTGGTCAACCACGATGCAAAGGAGTTCAACGAGCGCTTGATGGAAACCATTGAGCGCAAACTGGATGACCGGCGGCGAGAAATCGAGCGGGAGCACGAGGAGTACCAAAAGGTCGAAGCCTTCGTCCAGGAACACAACAAGCTGAAATGGTCCTGAGCCCGGCACCCCTTTCCCGCCTGGTCGACGTTTCCCAGTGCCTGGAAGATTTTGTCTTTCCCGGCAACCCGGCCTTATCAAGAAACGGGCCGCACAACCGCGTTCCCGGGAATAACCGGGAGTTCGTTTACGATCTTTCGTTTTGCACCCAATCCGGGACCCACATCCAGGGACCGCATTATTTCCTTGAGCATGGGAAGACGATCGACCTATTTCCTATCGAGACTTTCGAAGGACCCTGCCTCATCATCGATCTCGAAAAGCGGGGAACCGACACGACGGAGGAAGACCTGAAGGCCCTGATCCGTGCTGAAGAAAGGGCTTTGCCCATACTTATCCTTCGCACCGGGCACATGGACGAAGTCCTGGCAAACGGAGTCCTTGACCCTGAAAGACGCCCGGGACTTTCACCCGGTGCGGCAACTTTCCTGGCTGACGAGACCTCTTTTCGCCTGGTTGGAATCGATTCGGTCGGCCTGGAATCGAGGAAGTCGCAAAACTTTGAAGTCAACTTGTTCTTTTGCCTGAAGGAAATACTTCTACTAGAAGGACTCGTGAATCTTTGCGCTGTGAGGAACAGGATTGCCTTCCTTCATGCTTTCCCCCTTAAAACACGGGGGGTGGAAGGAACACCCTGCAGGGCGTTGATCCGGGATCCTGATCCTGCATGCAAGGATTGGGCAGAGGCTTTCGGTATCCGGATTGAAAGGGGGAGAGAACCCGATGATCCTTTTCCTCGTACGCCACGGTGAAGCCGTTGACGAAACCGTGAACCCGGAAAGGCCGCTTTCTGCGCGCGGCATCCAGCAGGTGGCCCTGACGGGACAATTCCTGAAGGGCATCGGTGCCCAACCGCAAGCTTTTTTATGCAGCGACAAGCTCAGGGCCAGGCAAACTGCGGACAGGCTGATCGGAGAAATGGGATTGTCCATAAAGGCCGAGCCAAGAAAAGGCTTTGCCCCAAAGGACGAACCTGGCCCCTTTGCCGAGGAACTGGCCCAGATGTCCGGCGACCTGCTCATTGCAGGTCACTCGCCGTTTCTGCCAAGGCTGGCTAGTCTGCTTGTTTGCGGCCGGGCCGATGCCGATTCGTTCCCGATCGCTGCGGGAGGGGTCTTGCGGCTCGAGAGGGAAGGGCGGGGAGCGTGGAAACTGTCCCTTTCCATTTCACCTGCCGAACTCTTTGAATCCATCTAACCCGGGACCTCACGGCTGGCTCAAGCGAAGTGCCAATCGACTGCACCTCAACTGGACCTTATCGTTCTTGACGGCGATGGCAAGTGCTTTTTTCGTTCCGACAATTACGGCAAGGCGACGTGCCCTGGTAAGGGCCGTGTAGAGGAGATTCCTCTGGAGCATGAGGTAATGCTGGGTCGTCAAGGGGATGACGACGGCCGGGTATTCCGAACCCTGGGATTTATGGACGGTGATCGCGTAAGCGGGGATTACCTGGTCCAGGTCCATGAAAACATAGGGGATCACCCTCCCGTCAAACGCAATCGCCAAGACCTGCTCTTCCTCGTCGATCCCCACGATTCTGCCGATATCCCCATTGAAAACATCCTTCTCGTAATCGTTCTTGACCTGCATGACCCGGTCGCCGATCCTGAAAGTCTTCCCTCCGCGATGAAACCCTGCGGAGAGGCCGTTTAGGGCTTCCTGGAGGCTTTCGTTAAGGGCAATTGCGCCGGACTCCCCCTTGTGCATCGGGCAGAGCACCTGGATATCTTCGAGCGGGTCAAGGCCAAAACGTTGCGGCAGAGTCCTGGACACGAGCTCGCAAACCTTCAGGGCGACCTTTTCCGGGTCCTCTTCCGCGATAAAATGGAACCCCTTCCGCGCCTCCGCTTCCCCGGCAAAGAGCGGCATGAGCCCTTCCCTGACCCGGTGGGCGTTGACGATGATCAGGCTTTCCCTGCTTTGCCGGAATATCTCGTTGAGCTCAACGACTGGGATCACTCCAGAAGCGATGCATTCCCTGAGGACGTTTCCCGGCCCCACCGATGGGAGTTGATCCGCGTCGCCGACCAGGATGAGGGAAGCCCCTGGTGGAACCGCATCGAAAAGGTGGGCTGCCATCTGTGTATCGAGCATCGAGACTTCGTCAACAACGAGGAGGTCGCAGGCCAGTGGATTTTCCGCACAGCGGGCAAACGTGCCGTCCTGGACCTTGTATTCAAGGAGCCGGTGAACGGTCCTGGCGTTTTGCCCCGTCGTTTCCTGCAAGCGCTTTGCCGCGCGCCCCGTGGGAGCGGCAAGGGTAATCCGTTTCTTATGGCCCTCATGGAGCTTGAGGATCGCCTTTACGAGAGTCGTCTTCCCCGTTCCCGGGCCTCCTGTGACAATGAGGACCCTCCCCTCCAGCGAAAGCTGAAGGGCTTCAACCTGTTTCGCCGACAGGTGGACCGGGTACTGGCGGACAAACTCTCCAAAGGTGTCTCCAAGCCCTTCACGGAGCGGGGGAGAGGAAAGCAGGACTTTCAGGCATTGGGCGACGTGCTTTTCCGAACGATAGGCGGACATGAGGTAGACGGCTTCTTCTCCTCCCTTCTCCTCGACGACCAGTTCGCCTCGATCAACACCCCTTGCGACGGCCTCGAGAAGGGTTTCCGGTTCCGCCCCAAGGAGAGCGGAAGCGCGGGACAGGAGTCCCGGGAGGGGGGAATAGAGGTGGCCGGCCTCGGAAAGCGTACGAAGAGTGTGAAGGATGCCTGCATCCACCCGGAAGGAACAATCCGGCGAAAAGCCCATCTGGGCCGCGATGCGGTCGGCGGTAAGGAAACCGATGCCCCAGACCTCTTCGGCAAGACGATACGGATTCTCCCTTATTCGCTCAACGGTGAAGTCGCCGTAACGCCGCTGGATTTTTTCGGCAAGGCCCGCACTCACCCCGACCGAATAAAGGAAAAGCAGTGCTTCCCTCGCAACGGTCCTCGCTTTCCACCCGGCCTTGATCACGTTGAGCCGCGCCTTGCCAATTCCGGTCACGCGGGCAATGCTTTCAGGCTCTCGATCCAGGACGTCAAGGGCTTTCTCCCCGAATTCCTGGACGATCCTCCTCGCCGTCACCGGGCCGACACCCTTGATGGCCCCGCTCCCGAGGTAGCGCTCGATACCGGCAGCGGTTACCGGAACCGAAGGCCGACAGGAACGAGCCTGGAACTGCTTCCCGAAGCGGGGGTGGACCACCCACTCACCCATCAGGGAAAGCGCTTCCCCTATCGAAGCGACGGGAAGGATTCCCACAACCGTTACAGGCTTGGCCGCTCCCGCGATTCTCAGGCGGATCACGCTATAACCGGTCTTCTCATCGCGGTAGGTGATCCTCTCGATTTCTCCTTGCAAGCTAACGCTTCCACTGGTATTTTCAGGCATGGGGCCATTTTCCCACCCAGTCCCTGCCAGGACAAGTGAGAGGAGAGCGAATTGAATGCCCGACATCATCTTTCACGAAACCTTGGCCGAGCTTCTGGACAGAAGGGCAAGCCCGCCTCCACGCAGGGCTTTCCCGAGGGCGGCGAAGGATCTCATTGAAACGCTGGGGATTCCCCACACCGAAATAGGAAGGTTGACCGTGAACGGCCGGGATTCGGACCTCCTTGCCCCCGTCGGTTTCGATGACAGGCTGGAAGCCTTCCCCCACACCCCTCCGAGGCCGTCTCCCTGGAAACAGGCGGTTCAGTCACATTCTGCCGCCAGCGTCACTTTCATCGCGGACATCAATGTCGCCGGAGCGGGAAAACTGCTTCGCCTCCTGGGTTTTGACACGGTCATGGACCCGGGGTTTGACGATAGTGATATCTCTCTCCAGGCACGGGAAGAGAATCGCGTCGTCCTTTCCAGGGACAGGAACCTCCTGAAGCGGAGTCTCGTGCTTTTCGGTTGCCTGGTCCGAAGCCAGGATCCGTGGGAACAGCTGGCGGAAGTCGTTCACCAATATGGACTGGCTTGCCTGGCAAAACCCTTTACGCGATGCGTCCGGTGCAACACCCTTCTTGTCCCGGTCGAAAAAGAAAAGGTCATGGACCGACTCCAGCCCATGACCCGTCTTTTTTACGATTCCTTCCATATTTGCCCTTCATGTCAACGGATTTTCTGGAGGGGGTCCCATACCGCCCACATGCTGGAGCAGATCGGGCCCATCCTTGCGGAAGGCTGTAAAACCGGGACGGAACCGGGCTACCAGGCTGCGCAATAGAGCCGCTCAGCGTCTTCCCGGGTCAGCGCGCGCGGGTTGTTCTCGAGAAGGCGGACTTCCTCCATCGCCGCATCCGCCATGGTAGAGAGGGCACCCCTGGGAATGCCGAGATCCCTGAGGTGAGTCTTGACCCCCGCCTTTTCGCTCAGTTCGACCACGAGCCTGATGAAGGCTTCCGCAGATGCCTGCAAATCCCCAGGGATAGCGACGCCAAAAGCCATCGCCAGCCGTGCGAACCGTCCCTGGCAAGCGGGGAGATTGAACTCGAGAAGCGGCCGCAGCATGACGGCATTGGCCGCACCGTGCGGGACGTGGAATTGGCCCCCGAGTGGATACGCAAGGGCATGCACAGCTGCAGTCCCCGCCATCGAGAAAGCCAAACCCGCCGTCAGGCTGCCCAGCGACATTCCCTCCCTTGCCTCGAGGTCTCCACCGTAATGAACGGCCCGGACAAGGTTCCTGGCGATGTTCTCGCAAGCCATGAGGGAAAGATTCTCGCTAAGGGGATTCGCCTTGACCGACAGGAAAGATTCGACCCCGTGGATCAGGGCATCCACCCCGGTGTTGGCCGTGATCCACGAGGGGAGTCCAAGGGTCAGGACAGGATCCACCAGGGCAGCATCCGGTATAAGGCGACGGCTCGCAATCCCTCTCTTCATCCCCTGGTCGGGAAAGGAAAGGACAGCAACCGGAGAGACTTCCGATCCGCTCCCGGATGTCGTGGGGACCATGATCGTCGGGAGTCCCTTTGCAGGAACCCGGTCATTCCCCGCCATATCTTCTATCCGGACATCGTGAACGGCAAGGATCGAGGCGATCTTCGCGAAATCCATCGTGCTGCCGCCCCCAAAACCGACCAAAAGGTCGTATCCTCCCTGCCGGATAACATTAACAGCCTCGGCTATGGTTTCTGCGGGAGGTTCGGGGCTCACACCGTCGTAGACCCTGAACCCGAGTCCCGCTTCTTCAAGGGGACCTTTCAGTTCATCGAGCAACGGGGAAGATCCGATCCTGGGACCGGTGATGACAAGCGGATTCTTGCAGCCCAGCCTTGAAATCTGTCCGGCTATGGAAGCGATCGACCCGCTGCCGAAAACGACCGTCGTCGGCGCGTTAAAGACAAAGCCTTTCATCCGGGCCCTCCGTGACGCCTAAGCGGCGTCCTCGTCCCCGGATCCCCGCCGGGCAGCCTTTTTGCGGGCATCGTGGTTCAGGATGATCTTCCTGACTCGCACAGACAGGGGGGAGACTTCAACGAGTTCGTCCTCGGCAATCCATTCCAGCGCGGTATCAAGCGTCAGGCGGCGTGGAACATCCAGTATGACCGTGTTGTCTTTCGTGGCCGACCTATGGTTGGTCACGTGCTTTTTCTTTGTCGGGTTGCAGGGAAGATCGTTTGTCCTCGCATGCTCACCGACGACCATCCCCTCGTAAACCCTGTCCATCGGGGAAACGAAAAGGGTTCCCCTTTCCTGGAGGTTTTCGAGCTGGTAACTCGTCGCTTCGCCAGTGTCCATGCTCACCAGCGAACCCCTGTTTCGCCCGGTCACCTCGCCCCTCCACAGGTCATAGCCGATAAAGCGGGACGACATGATTCCCAGGCCGCGGGTATCCGTAAGGAACTCGTTCCTGTACCCGATCAGGCCACGCGTGGGAATGTTGAACTCGAGCCGGAGAAGTCCCGTCCCCAGGTTTTGGACGCTCGTGAACTCGCCCTTTCGCTTCGACACCTTTTCGATGACGACCCCCTGGTGTTCCTCGGGAACATCGATGATCAGCTGTTCGATCGGCTCGAGAAGGTTCCCCTCGAAATCCCTGTCTGTGATGACTTCAGGCCTGGACACGCAGAACTCCATTCCCTCCCGGCGCATTTCCTCGATCAGGATGGCAAGGTGCAGTTCCCCTCGGCCGGAAACCTTGATACCGTCGGGACGCCCCAGGTCTTCCACTCTCAGTGCAACGTTAACCCTGGCCTCGCGCATCAGTCGGTCTCGTATCTGCCTAAGCGTTACGGCACGCCCTTCTTTTCCCGAAAAGGGACCCGTATTCACGAGGAAGAACATGGATACGGTCGGTTCCTCGATCGTCAGCGGGGGCAGCACGATGTCCGGTGTTTCTGCGGCAGCAAGCGTATCACCGATTTGTATTTCCTCGGGTCCCGCAATCCACACCACGTCACCGGCCCCGACTTCCTCGGCCTCGACAAGCTGGAGTCCGTGCGTCACCCAGAGGTGAGTTACTTTTGCGCTCTCCCGCCCGGAGACTTCCCAATCCTTCCTGTCGTGCCCCTTCCAGGAGGTACCGGTCCGCAGGATCGGGTCTCCCACCTTGACCCGCCCTTGCAGGACTTTACCGCAGCCGATGCGGCCGATGTAGTCGTTCCAGGCAAGGGTGGTGGACTGGAGCAGGAACGGTTTTCCAGGATCACCCGACGGAGGAGCGACATTTTCCACGATCGTTTCAAAAAGGGCATCCATCCCCGCGTGCTCGTCGCGCTCCATGTCACGGACAAACCAGCCGTGGAGACCCGAACCGTAAAGGACGGGGAAATCGGCCTGTTCTTCTGTTGCACCAAGTTCGAAAAAGAGGTCGAAGGTCGCGTTGAGGGCGTTCTGGACCGAAGCGTTCGGGCGATCAACCTTGTTGACCACGACGATCGGCTTCAAGCCCGCCTTGAGGGCCCGCATCAGGACATAGCGGGTCTGGGGCATGGGGCCTTCGTTGGCGTCGACAAGCAAAAGAACTGAATCCACCATCGAAAGGACCCTTTCGACTTCTCCTGAAAAATCCGCATGGCCGGGAGTATCGATGATGTTGATGAGCGTGTCCTTCCACTCCACGGAACAGTGCTTGGCCCGGATGGTAATGCCTCTCTCCCGCTCCAGCTCGTTGTTGTCCATGACTCTTTCCTCGACCTTCGCGTTTTCACGGAACACGCGTGCCGCACGAAAAACCGAGTCCAGCAGAGTAGTCTTTCCGTGGTCGATATGGGCAATGATCGCAACGTTTCGAATTTTTCCAATGTCTCTCATGGGACAGATCCTTCCAAAAGGGAATAATGGAGCCCCGGCCGAAACCGGACAAATGAGTATTATACTGCATCTGTCAAAAAAAAACCGGGGCCACCGGTAATTACCGGCGGCCCCGGTGGAAAAAAGAGCCTATGCCTTCATTTGATCCAGCATTTGGGCGCGATTTGCAGCCAGGCTTGAAGCCAGGAGTGCGACATACTTTCCCTGGTATCGGGCACCGGCCAGGTCCAAGTCGCCCGGCAAACGTTCTCCGCTCGTCCCTGCAACCGTCGTCGCGCCGTAGGGACTGCCCCCCACGATCCCTTCGTTGTTGGTCTGCCCCTGGAACGCGTAGGGAAGACCGGCGATGAGCATCCCGTGATGGAGAAGGGTCACCTGGAAGGTTAGCAGGGTCGACTCCTGGCCACCGTGCTGTGTCCCCGTGCTCGTGAAAACCCCCCCCACCTTCCCGACAAGGGCACCCTGCACCCAGATACCCCCCGTGGCGTCGAGGAAGCTGCGCATCTGTGCAGCCATGTTGCCGAACCGGGTCGGGGTGCCGAAGATAACCGCATCCGCCTCGGCCAGGTCGGCTACGGTTGCCACCGGCACCGATTCGAAGGCTTTCTGGGCTTCAACGGCTCCCATCTTTTCAATCACTTCGCGCGGCAGGGTTTCCGGGACCCGCTTGACGACAACTTCCGCCCCGGGGACTGCACGGGCTCCGTCAGCGACAGCTTCCGCCATGCGATAGACATGACCATACATTGAATAGAACAGGACTAGAATTTTCATTTAATACCCCTCCTTGTATGTGCTTCTTGTTACCTCTCGTTAATGATACCACGGGAACTCGAAAGAATGGGGCGGGCAAAAAAAGGGGAGAAGGTCCTCTGGCTGGACCTTCTCCCTGGGCTTTTCACCGGTTTCGGGCGGTTCAGATTTGCCGCTTCCAGCGTGTGCCCTGGGCCGTATCCTCCAGGACCACGCCCCGTTCGAGCAGTTCGGCCCTTATCGCATCCGCCTGCTTGAAATCCTTCGCCATTTTCGCCGCAGTCCTTTCGAGGATTTTACCTTCGACTTCCTCGTCTGAAGGTCCGGAATCTTTTTCCTTCCCGATTCCGACGACCCCAAGCACATCATCTGCGTCAATCAGGAAGGCTTCGGCTTCCTTTAGGGATTGGCCATCCGGGGGAGGCGTTTCCCGCAGGGCGCTGTTGATCGCTTTCACCGCTTCGAAGAGTACTCCCAAGGCCCCCGCGGTGTTGAGGTCATCCTCCATCTCGTCACGAAAACGCCCCTTCAACCTGCCAATCTCTTTCGTGAGCATGCCTGCCGGCCCTTCCGGACTGGCTGATGGCACCGCTTTGGCTTCCTGCAGGGCAACCCAGCAATTCCTGAGCCTTTCCACGGCAGCCGTGGCCTGCTTCAGGGAGTCGTCCGAAAAGTTTATGGGGGAGCGATAATGGGCACTTATCATGAAAAGGCGTATTGCAAGTGGGGAAAAGCTTTTCCGCATCTCCCTGGCGGTCAGGAAGTTTCCCAGCGACTTGGACATTTTTTCGTTGTCCATGAGAAGGTAGCCATTGTGGACCCAGGTACGGATGAAGGGTTTACCGGTTGCCGCTTCGGCCTGGGCGATCTCGT
>DJHE01000004.1:12541-13625 GCA_002432945.1 Synergistaceae bacterium UBA5827 | reverse complement strand
GCGAGGAGCGAAACGTGCCGGCGGCACAGCAAACCCTTTTTAGCCGGGCCAGGGACAACCGTGATGCACGACGCGGGGAATACGGGGTAGCCGTTTAACAGGGAAAGTCCAGCCGATGAATGAAAGCGGCTTTCCGGAAAAAGCGGGTGAAGCTCCCCAGGCCGTTCGAACGCTTCTTGCGTTTGTAAAACCTTATTGGAAAAGGGCCCTGGCGGCCCTCCTCCTGCTCTGCACGCTTGTTTTCATGGACCTGACCATCCCAAGGCTTATCCAACGGATCATCGACCAGGGAATCGGACGGCATGACCCGGCACTGGTGCTGCGCACGGCGCTCCTTATGCTGGCGATTTCCGGCCTGGCCACAGTGGTTGCCATCGGCAACAATGTCTTTTCAGTCCAGGTGGGGGAAGGGCTTGCACGGGACCTTCGGGTGGCCCTTTTCAACAAGATACAGTCCTTTTCCTTCGGGAACCTCGACCGGAGGAAGACGGGACTCCTGCTGACCCGCCTGACCAGTGACGTCAACACGTTCAAAAGCCTGGTCCAGGTCTCCCTTCGCATCGGCACCCGCGCTCCGCTCCTGATGACCGGGAGCCTCATCCTGATGTGGAGAACCAGCCGGGACCTTGCCCTGTCCATCCTTCCGCTCCTGCTTGGCACGATCATCGTGCTCCTCTTCTTCATCCTGAAAATGGAGCCGCTGTTCCGGGGCGTCCAGCAGAAACTGGATGTCCTGAACTCGATCCTGCAGGAAAATATCGCCGGGGTTCGCCTGGTCAAGGCTTTCGTTCGCGGGCCCGAAGAAGTCCGAAGGTTTGAGGACGCGAACAGGGATCTCACCGAGCGTTCAACAGGCGTCATGCTTTTCATGTCGACCATGCCTCCCGTGCTCACGATCCTCGTGAACATCGGGATCGTGACCGTAATCTGGGCAGGAGGCCTGGATGCGAGCCGGGGGAACCTGACGATCGGGCAGATCGTCGCCTTTTCGAATTACCTCCTGACCACGATGACGCCCCTCATCATGATGGGAATGCTCGCGAACGTCGTGACGACGGGCAGCTTCACCATCCCCCTGATGAAG
>DJHE01000004.1:0-12534 GCA_002432945.1 Synergistaceae bacterium UBA5827 | reverse complement strand
TCATGCCCCCGGTCATGGGTGCGGCCGCCTTCATCATGGCCGAGATGACCGGCATCAGCTACCTGAAGATCTGCATCTCGGCGGCGATCCCGGCCGTTCTTTACTATGTTTCCGTCATGCTCTCGGTCGATCTCGAGGCCAGAAGGACGAAGCTGAAGACGGTTCCAAAGGACCAGGTTCCGCCCATCTGGGCGACGACGAAGCGTTGCCTTCCCCTCCTGTTCCCCGTCTTCACGCTGATCGGGCTTCTCATCGTGGGTTACACTCCGCTCAAGGCGGCCCTTTACGCCACGCTCGTCATGGTCGTCGGTTCATTCTTCAGCAAAGAAACCCGCATGAACCCCGCGCGGTTCTTCGAGGCGATCACGAAATCCTCCTACAACTCGATCACCGTTTGCGCCGCGTGCGCAATCTGCGGAATCGTGACGGGCGTCATCACCCTGACCGGAATCGGGCTGAAGCTGTCCGACCTCATTTTGCAGCTCTCCGGAGGACAACTGCTGCCGACGCTCCTCCTCACGATGGTCGCTTCCATCATTCTCGGCATGGGGCTGCCGACGACGGCGAAGTACATCGTACTCTCGGCGATCGCCGCCCCGGCGCTCGTGAAGCTGGGTGTGCCTCTGGTCGGCGCTCATCTTTTCATCCTCTATTTCGGGGTTATCGCGGAAGTGACCCCTCCCGTTGCCCTGACCTCGTACGCGGGGGCCGCGATCGCAAAGGCCCCGGGAGTCGAAACCGCCTTGCAGGGTCTGAAGATTTCAATCGGGGCGTTCTTCATTCCCTTCATGTTCTGCTATTACCCCTCGCTCTTGTTCGTCGATGTTACGACAAAGGGCATGCTCTTCGGGCTGTTCAGCTCGTTCGTCGGCCTCACATGCCTGTCGGCGGCCAGCATCGGCTATTTCTTCGGCCCGATGAAAATCTGGGTACGGTTCGCCATGTTCTGCGGAACGATGATGGTCATTCATCCTTCCGCCTTTACCGATGTTGCCGGCGTCGGCCTTATTTTGGCGGTTGGCTTTTACCAGAAGTTCCACCTCAGGGCACAGCCCGAGGGGGTCGTATGAAGGGGGGAGAATCCGTCCGGTTTTGAGAACCCGCGTGGTCTCGGAAAGACGCTCTACCTGGGTCGAACGGAATGCTTTTCCGTGCTTCCAACCAACCATAAGGAGGGAAATTCCGAAATGAAGAAGAACGTGGCTCTTGGTGCTGTCCTGGTATTGGCGCTGATCCTGTCGGGTTGCGGAGTTTCGGCGGCCGAAACCTACCTTTCACTCGGGACGGGCGGCGTGACCGGGGTGTATTACCCGCTTGGCGGGGCTCTGGCCAACCTCATCACGAAGAACATCCCCGGCTACAACTGCACGGCGGAATCCACGGGCGGAGCCGTTGAAAACACCATGCTGATCTACAGGAACAAGATCGACATCGGTTTCGTCGATGCCTCTTCGGCCTACAACGCACCCCGAAAGAAGGGCGCTTTCGCCAACGAGGACATCAAGAACCTCAGGGCGCTCGTCAGCATGTATCCCGAAGCGGTCCAGGTCGTCACGCTCGACGGCAAGATCAAGACGATCTCCGACCTGAAGGGCAAGCGGGTTGCGGTAGGTTCCCCGGGCAGCGGCACTGAAACGATGGCCAAGGATCTTCTTGGGCTTTACGGCCTGACCTACGCGGATATCAACGAAGATTTCCTTGGCTTCGGCGACGCATCCTCCGGCCTGAAGGACAAGACCCTCGACGCCGCGTTCATCTGGGCCGGCGTTCCGACCTCCGGCATCCTGGAACTCGGCACCCAGCACAAGGTGAGGCTGCTCAACTTCTCCAGCGACATGGTGAACAAACTCAAGAAGACCCATCCGTTCTGCGTCCCCGTCAAGATCACCAAGAAGCAGTACGGCAGCCTGATGGAGGACATCAGCACGATCGCGGTTCCCGCGACTCTGCAATGCCGGGCGGACCTGTCGGACGAATTCGTCTACAACTTCCTCGACACCCTGTTCAAGAACCTGCCGCAGATCGCAGCCGCCCATGCGCGCGGCGGAGATCTTTCCCTGAAGAACGCGCTGAACGGCCTCGACGTCGACAACCTGCATCCCGGCGCGGTGAAGTTCTACAAGGAAAAGGGACTCATTAAGAAGTAAGTTCGGGGAACCACCCCTCAAAGAAACGGATCGGAAGGGCCAGGGAAAGGTAGTCCGTCAACTGCCGAAACCTTGGCCCTTTACTCCCTCGCGACCTTGAAGGCGGAAGGTGATCGGAAAATGATTTTTGAAACGGATTACAGGCTGGAGAACTTCATCCTTGGCGCGAAGTGGGAAGATTTTCCCGGCAAGGTCCAGGATCGCGCCGTTGTCTGCTCGATCGACCTGATGATGGCCCTGCTCCTGGGCAGCAGGGGGAAGCAGCACGAAGTGGGATTGAAGCTGGCGAAACAGGTTTTCCAGGGCGGGGAGGTTCCCGTCGTCGGCTCCGGGGAGCGGCTGAGCTTCCTGGGGGCGACCATGGCGATGGGGCATGCCTCGAATTCATTCGATATCGACGACGGACACAACATGATCAAGGGACATCCCGGCACCTCTTTCGTCGGCGGGATCCTTTCCTCGGCGCTGGAGCGTGACATTTCCTACACGTCCTACCTCACCGCCCTGGTCGTCGCTTACGAGGTCGCCGTCCGCTGGGCCCTGGCCCTGCAGGACCACTACGGCTTCCTGCACAGCACGGGAGCCTACGGGGCGTTCGGCACCGCGGCGGGAGTGGGGCGGATTTTCGGCCTTGGTCCCGAAACGCTCAACCGGGCCCTGTCCATCGCCGATTTCCACGCGCCATTGGCGCCGGTCATGCACGCGGTGGAATACCCTTCCATGAACAAGGATGCCGTCCCCTTCGGAACCCTGGTGGGGGCAATCGCCGTAATGGAAGCCATGGCGGGCTACATCGGGAAAACCCACCTGCTGGAAATGCCCGAATACCGGCACCTTCTCGATACTCTGGGTTCCCGATACGAGATCACGAATCTCTACTTCAAGCCCTTCACCTGCTGCCGCTGGGCGCACCAGCCCATCGCGGCCTGTCTGGCCCTGATGAAGGATCACGGTTTTTCGGCGGACGAAGTGGAACATGTGAAAGTCAACACCTTCGTCGCCGCCTCCAGGTTGAGCAAGATCGTTCCGACGAACACCGACGAAGCGCAGTACAACATCGCCTACCCCGTAGCCGCGGCCCTCGTTCATGGGGACGTGGGCTATTCCCAGGTCTGCGACGAGGCGCTGGGAAACGAAAAAGTCCTCGAAATGATGAAGAAGCTGGAGTTCGTCGTGGACCCCGCCATGGAGAACCAGTTCNNATCCCCCAGAAGAGGCTGGCATGGGTGGAGATCCGGCTGGAGAGCGGCAAGGCCCTGCAATCGGAAGTGTTCGCCGCGCCGGGAGAAGCCTCCGACAACGTGGACATGGTCTGGATCACCGAAAAGTTCAAACGTATCACGAGGCCGTTCCTGTGTCCGGGCAGGCAGGAAAAGTGGCTGTCGCTGCTTTCCAAACCCGGAGACCTGGGGATCCGCGAGGTTGTTGAAGAGCTCAACAGGGACTGATGCCGCGTGGTCCACCTGACGGATAAAGAAAAACGAATGCTTGAGGGCGACCTCGGAGAGTTTCGGGGAAAAGCCATGGAGTTCATCGTCCGGTACGCGGATGTCCTTGGCGCCGAAGAGCTTGTCGAAGTGTCGCGGGCGACGCTCTTCATCGGAGCCCAGCGTTACCTGGACTGCTACGATCCCGCTACGGACTACGGAAAAATTTTCTCGGAATTCTACCTCTGCTCGGAAAAGGCTCTGGATTTCGCCCGGTTCGCCGAGGGGTGCAAAACCCAGACATGCGCCGGGGCGTGCGATTTCGCCGAGTACAGGCGCTCCCACGTCTCGAAAGAGCTGATCGACCGGAACTGGTCCTATCTGCAGGCCACGAAGGAGTGCGGGGTGAAAATCGTCGAATCCTGCACCCCCTATTACGTCGGCTGGATCCCGATCATGGGGGAGCATTTCGTTTCCACGGAATCCAGCAACGTGGTGATCAGCAACTCGGTGTTCGGGGCCATGGGGAACTCCGACGGGGTGGAAGCCGCCGTTTGCGCGGCGATAACCGGCAGAACTCCGAAATGGGGCATGCATGTCAGAAGCGGCCGGCGCGCGACGTGCCTCGTCAATGTGGAATGCCGGCTCGAAACGGCCTTCGACTGGGACCTGCTTGGATTCACGATAGGCCGGCTCATGCCCAAACACGTCGTTCCCGTCGTCGCGGGGGATTTCCCGAAGCCCGACATCGACAGGCTCAAGCAGTTCGCCTCCTCGATCGCCGTCACGAGCAGCACGGAACTCTGCCACATCGTCGGCGTCACCCCCGAGGCGCACACCCTGGAAATGGCCACGGATGGCCGGAAGCCCCCGTACGAGATCACGGTTTCCCGGGAAGATTGCGTCGAGTCCTTCGAGATGATCTGCGACAAGGGCTCAGGCCCGGTCGATTACGTCAGCATCGGGTGTCCGCACCTTTCCCTGGACGAGCTGAAAGGGGTCGCGGAGTCCCTGCGGGGGAAACGGATCAGGCGGGGGGGGTGAACTCCTCGTATGGACCGACTACGCCACCAAATCGATGTCGGACCTGAACGGCTACACCCGGACGATCGAGGATTCCGGGGCCTGCGTGCTGACCGGCAGCTGTCCCGTCGTCATGAGGGAAGACTGCCACAGGCACGCGACCGGCATGGCGATCAACGGGGCAAAACAGGCCTTCAACATCAAAAACCAGACTGGGGTCCCCGTCTATTTCGGCGACATCCGGGAATGCCTGAACGCGGCCCTGCTTGGCAAATGGGAGAAACGAACATGGAAAAAATCGTGATCAGGGGAAGGGGAGCGATTCCGGGGATCGCCGAGGGAGCGGCCCTGGTGTGTCCCGACAGCATCGCGGGAAACTCGGGTGCGCTCGGCGACCTGGACGGAGTGATCCATGAGAAAAGCAACCCCTGCTGCGGCAGGAGCATCCGGGACGCGATCCTGGTCATTCCCTGCGCAAAGGGTTCGAACGGTTTCTCGGCTCACTTCAAGTGCGCATTTCTCAAGGGCGTCCGGCCGGCGGGGTGGGTTTCCACAAAGGTCGACGGCAGGCTGGGCGTGGCCCTGGCAAGTCTGAACCTGCCCGCGGTGGTGGATTTTGAAGACGCGGATCCCGTAAAAGTGATCGAAACGGGCGACTGGGTGAAGATCGACGGAACGACGGGTATTGTGGAAATCGAAAAGAATCGGGAGTGACTGAGATTGCCGGAATGGCCCCCTAGGGGCTTCAAAGGGGAGCGAAGCTTGGAGAGGAGTCCGAGACCGTGTTGCCGGGGCAAAACAGTTCGTAGAAAGACGGGGGCTTTCCCACGGGGGAAGGCCCCTTTTTTATTCCCCCTAGGGTTATGGGTAATCCAATAGCGGTAATTTTGCATGCAGACTTGACATTTCGAATCGGGAAAATATAATCGAAAAGAACACGATAAAGAATACAAAATGATTAACTATATTAATAAAAGTCAAACCGGGGGAGGGAAGAAGGTCGGATCATGGCGGAAAATCGGAATGCCGAGGAAAAGGCTTACGAGGCCATCATTGCCGCGATCATCGAGGGGAAGCTTCTGCCGGGTTTCCCCATTACCGAGTCGGAGCTTTCGAAAGAATTGGGAGTCAGCAGGACGCCGATCCGAAATGCGTTGCGGAGGCTGGTCGCGGAAGGCCTGCTGGAGAGTCGGAAGAATCGGGGGTGCGTGATTCCCGGCCTTTCGCGAAAAGACCTTGAGGATTTGTTCAAGGTTCGTTTGATCACCGAACCAAACATCGCTTTTGAGGCCGCTAAAAAAGCGACGGAAGATCAGCATCCCTATTTCCTTGACCTGCTGGAAAAGGAACGGGAATGTTATTTTCACGGCGACTCATCTGTTTACAAAGTCAACCAGGACCTTCATTACGGAATTGCCCGCTTAACCGGAAATCGCTACATGGAAGAGGTCATTCACCACTACTACTGGAGAAGCGAGCTTTATGTCCTCTTTTTCGATTCCTTTTTTGTCGAAACCGACAAGGTGAAGCTTCTCCGCGACCCGGACCGTTCCGAAAGCCATATCGGACACCAAAAACTCGTCAGGGCGATTTTCGGAAACCAGCCCAATGAGGCGAAAAAGCTGATGGAAGATCACATCCTTTCCACCCTCTCGATGTTGAATTACCACTCCAGGCTTCTCAAAGAATACCGGGGAGTTGACTTGATGAAGGAGTAACCGACCTTGCAGGTCGTCTATGGATGAAAGGGAGGGATTCGAAATGTTGCTGTTGAGAAACGCGAGGCTTTTGCTGACAGAACCCCATGCCGCCTCCGGGGAGTACCGGGATATCCTGGTCGCCGGAGGGAAGATTGCGGCGATCCAGGATCGAATCGAGATCGGCAACCTGAGCGTGGAGGAGACGGACCTTCAGGGAGCCTATGTTTCGCCCGGGCTCGTCGACGCTCACGTTCATTTCATCGGAGCGACCTGGGATGACGGCTTCACCAGTAAGACACCCGAGATCTTCATTTCCGATTTTCTTCGCGGCGGGGTGACGACCGCAGTGGGGGTGCTGGGCCTTGGCTACGGCTGCGAGGATCTCAGGAACCTGAACTGCAAGGTGCAAGCCTTACGAGCCGAAGGTTTATCCGCCTACATGTACACCGGCAATTTCAGATTCCCTTCTCCCAGCATCACGGGCAGCGCGCCCGAAGATATCGTCACGCTTCCATATGTCCTGGGAGTCAAGATCACGATCACGGACAAATTCTCTTCACACCCCTCCCCGGAAGAAATGTCACGTCTTGCCAGCGAAGCGTATGTTGCCGGCTTGCAGAGCGGAAAACCCGGCCTGCTCCACATTCACGTTGCCGAATACGGAGATCCCTATGCCTATTTGAGGAAAGTTCAGGAAATTTCGGGGGTCCCTTCGGATCGGTTTGTGCCCACTCATTGCAATACAAACAGAGATTTGCTGGACGGCGCAGTCGCCTACGCACTGGCGGGCAACCCGATCGATTTCAGCGCGATTCTGGAACCTGCCCGGGGTTGCCTCACGTCGATCAAGGCGTCGAAGGCGATTGCAGAAATCCTCGGGAAAGGAGTCGCTCCTGAGCTGATCACCCTAAGTTCGGACGGAAACGTCGGCCTGCCCATCCGAGATGAAAACCAAAAATGCGTGGGGCTTTACATGGAGCGGGTTCTTTCCCTTTGGGACAATGTCCGCGCCATGATCCAGGACGGAATCGAGCCCGATTTGGCCATTTCCTTTGCCAGCCGGTATCCGGCTCAACGCCTGGGGCTGTACCCGGCAAAGGGAACGATCTCGGTTGGAGCAGACGCGGACTTGCTTGCGTTTACGAACGACTGGACACTCGATCGGGTCTACATGAAGGGGCGCCTCGGCTTGTCAGGTGGGAATCCGCTTGTTTTCAGCCGTTTTGAACCGGAAATGAAAAGGAGAGTGGATTTGGAATGCAGCAGATAACGATCAAGGGAGAACGCTGGTTTCCCAGTGAACAAAGCTTCTCTGAGGCCATGCCGACGTATTGGGGCGATTGGTACTGCGACTCGGAAGTCGGGACGCTCAGGGCGGTTCTGATGAGGCGCCCCGGGCCCGAGCTTGATGCCGTAACCGATCCGGCGGCCGTGAGGTTCAAGTCGATGATCACAGCGGATAAGGCCAGGGCCGAGCACGACGCCCTTGCTGAGGTTTATCGGTCGCATGGTATAGCGGTTCATTATGTTGACGGTTACCGTCTTGATCGACCCAATGCTCTTTTCATGCGGGATCAGGTGCTGATGACGCCAGAAGGCGCGATCGTCTGCCGCCCGGCCATGGAAGCGAGAAGAGGAGAAGAGCGCCATGCAGCCGAAGCGCTTTCCCGTCTCGGCGTTCCCATCGTCAAAACGATAAACGGGAACGGTATTTTTGAAGGGGCCTGCCTGATGTGGGTGGACAGGAAAACCGTTGTTCTGGGAACGGGTTGTCGAGCAAACGAAGAGGGAGCCAAGCAGGTTGAGCGGGAATTGAGGGATATGGGAGTGACCGATTTCATCAGGTTCCCTATTCCGTACGGGCATGCTCACCTGGACGGCTTGATGAATTTCCCGGATACCCGGACCGTCATGCTTTTCCCCTGGCAGGTTCCGTATGAAGTGTGCAAGCCCCTAATGGATCGGGGGTTCAGGATTCTTGAGAACCCGCACGTGGAGGAAATCAAGCTCACCTTCGGTATCAATTTCGTTGCGATCCGTCCGGGAACGGTCGTCATGCCCAAAGGGAACCCGGGGACGAAATCAATCTTGGAGGAAGCGGGAATCCAGTGCATCGAAGTCGACCTTTCCGAGATCGTCAAAGGATGGGGTGCGGTTCACTGCATGACCGCCTTCCTTAAACGGGAATCTGTTCCTGTTATCTGAGCTCGGCAATCATTTGGATGGAGGTGTTAGGAATGTCTGAAGGATCTGTCCGGAAGCCGAATTTACTTGAATCGTTGATCGTCATCGGATTTGCGATCGGAATCATTGGGGCTTCCGTACTCGTTTGGAAGATCGAGGCCCATATACCACTTCTTGTTGCAACGGTTTTTGCCGCTGTGTTCGGACTTGTCGTTCTCCACAAAAAATGGTCTGAGATTGAAGAAGGCATGGTCAACGGGATTACCGTTGCCATGTCGGCAATTCTCATTATGTACACCATCGGGATGGTAGTTGCCTCCTGGATTCAGGGCGGAATCGTCCCAAGCATGGTTTACTACGGTCTTTCGATCCTGAAACCCTCGATCTTCCTTCTCTCCACGCTCCTTATCTGTTCGATCGTTTCTTTGGCTACGGGTAGTTCCTGGGGAACATCGGGCACTGTGGGGATCGCCCTGATCGGCATTGCTGCAGGGCTTGGAGTGCCCATGCCTCTTGCGGCTGGAGTTATTATTTCCGGAGCCTACCTGGGCGACAAGATGTCCCCCCTCTCCGACACGACGAACCTGGCACCGGCCGTTGCAGGATCAGATCTTTTTCAGCATATCCGGGCGATGATCTGGACGACGGGTCCGACCTACCTTATCGTGATGGGGATCTGTGTGATCCTTGGCATGAAGTATTCCGGCGGAACTCTGGATGCGGCCAGAATTAGCGCCATCAAAGAAATCCTGGCCCATGAATTCCACATCACGCCGCTTGGGCTTGTCCCGCCTCTTCTTGTCATCGGACTTGTGGCCGCGAAAATACCGGCTCTTCCGGGCCTTGTCATCGGCATCTTCGCCAGCGGAGTGATGGCGATCTTTCAGGGAATCAGCTTTCCTGATATTCTCAATGTTCTGCAGAACGGGTATTCCCCCACGATTTCCGCTGCACTCGGCAATGCCGCAAGCGATGCGGATTTGTTGAAACTCCTGAACGATAACTCCCTTACGGGCATCGTTCCCGCCACGGCTAAGGAAGTGGGGGCGCTATTGGAGAAACTACTGGGGCGCGGCGGTCTCCAGTCCATGAATTGGACGGTTTCTTTGAGCTTTTGCGCTCTTGCCTTCGGCGGGGTTATGGAAAAGTGCGGATACCTGGACGTCATCCTGGAAAAACTTCTCTACCGGGTTCGCACCGTTGGTGGATTGGTTTTCACCACTCTCTTGTCTAGTGTCGTGACGAATATTCTCCTAGCGGATCAATATCTCGCCATCATCATCCCGGGAAGGATGTTCAAGAAGACCTACGAAGAGAAGGGGCTTCATTCGCGGATGCTCTCCCGATCGCTAGAAGATGCCGGAACCATCACCTCCGTCCTCGTCCCGTGGAACTCCTGTGGAGCTTACCATGCGGGGCTTTTCGGGGTACCCACCCTTGAGTATCTTCCCTATGCCTTTTTGAACTGGATGAACCCGATCATGTCCGCGGTTTTGACCTACATGGGCATTGGAATCGCATGGAGGGGAAATAACGGAGAACCCGTGATCCAGCGAACCCGTCCGGCAGAAGCCCTTCCATGTGAAACGGAAGCGTAGGTACCCGATGTTGCCAGTTTTGAGAGAAAGCTCGCAATACTACCATGTTGTCCTAAAACGTATTCCACCCAAAGCAACCCCCGTTTTTGAAGAGGAGGAAATGCAGCGGCGGGTCTGGGGAAGAAGATGGGGTGTCTTCAACGACGTGGGGCGGATCCGTATGATCATGCTTCATAGGCCTCAGGACGAGATCAGGGTCATGACTTCCGATAAGTACGACCCCTCGATCGATGCACTGATCGATGACGAGGAGCAATGGTACTTCCGATCCGACAAGGGGCCGGACCTTGGCCGGATGCAGGAGGAACATGACCGGCTAGCGAGGACCTTGAGGGAAAACGACGTAGAAGTTGCGTATGTGGACGGGGGCCCCCGCGATCCGAACGCGATGTTTGTGCGGGACAATGCGATCGTCGTACGGGGAGGGGCCATTCTCTCGAGGATGGGGCCGGTCGGCGGACCTTTCGGAACAGGGCGTCGTGGGGAAGAAGCCTACGTCACGAAGTTTTTGGCGAATCTCGGCATGCCGATCCTACACACGGTTCACGGTGCCGGGCTACTTGAGGGTGGGAGTTTTTCCCTTCTGGACGAAACCCACGCAGTTGTGGGGCTCAGCCTGAGGCAAAACAACGAAGGAGTGGATCAGCTTCGGGGTGTTCTCCGTCACCAGGGGATCGAACTGATCGAAGTACCGCTGACCGGGTACAGCATGCATATCGACGGGGCCCTCATGATGATCGATCACGACAAGGCGCTGGTCAACGTGGAACGTTTGCCCTACTGGTTTCTGGAGAAGCTGGCGGAACTGGGAATCGAGGCGATTCCCATCGATTTCAGGGACAACGCCGTAGCTGCGATCAACAACCTTGCTATCGCACCCGGCAAGTTGATCATGGACAGCTCTGCAAACTGGACGGCTGACGCGTTGGCTACAAGGGGGCTGACCGTGATTCCGATTCCCTACGAGGAGTGCAGGAAACATGGCGGCGGAATTCACTGCTCTACCTTGCCTCTGATTCGGGAAAGGGATTAGGAAAAGCTGGGCCTTGATCGCGGTTCGTGAGAAAGTGACGGTAGATGCAAAATGACGAAGGATCTTTTGGGGGCCTTTGTCATCAGCTTGACGGAGGGGCCTCCCCGTATCGGGAGGCCCCTGCTTTATTTCTTGTTCTTCCCTGCGACCGTTGCTTACCGGATGAAGTTCGTCCGGATGTTTTCTTCCCTTTGGGGGAACGGGACGCCCGCCTTCCTGCCGGCTTCCTTGCACTTCAAAAACCAGGCCATGTTCCGGGCCAGAACCCGCATGATCTGCAGGCCCTCGGCGTCGTTTTCCACGTCTTCCGGCTTCGTGCCGTGGACCATGTTCCAGTAGCGGGACGAGATGACGGGCATCTGCGAGATGGTGAAATACTTGTTGAGCTGGTCGAAGGCGGCGGTTGTCCCGGCCCGCCTGGCGGACACGACGGCCGCGGCCGGTTTGAGATAGAAAGGCAGTTTTGCCGAATTCGAACCGGCGTAGAACGCGCGGTCCATGAAGGAGACGATCGCCCCGCCCGCGGAAGCGTAGTGCACCGGCGACCCGAACACGAACCCGTCGGCCTCTTCGGCCAGGTCCAGAAACTCGTTGACCCTGTCGTCATAAACGCACCGCCCGGTTTTGGCGCAGGCCCCGCAGGCCGTGCAGCCGATCAGGGGTTTCGTGCCCAGATGGAAAATCCTCGTTTCGATGCCTTCCTCGTTCAGCGTTTTCGCCACGGTTTCAAGCGCCGTATCCGTGCAGCCTTTTTCGTGGGGACTCCCGTTCACCAGGATAACCTTCATTTTCCGACCTCCTCGTCGAGGGACGTTTTGCGGTGACTAGCCCTATTTTAAGGGATCGCCGCCTTCACGATCGTGTGTCGCTATACAGTGGAGTTAGATTCCTGCATAGGCGATATACTAATCAATGACAGTGAGACTGAAACCGGTCGCTTTGTTGCGGCATGAGGCAAGATTCCTGTAGGGCCGGTGAGAGCTAAAAAGGCTTAAGGAGGTGTTTTGGAATGAGCCTGAAAGAGCTTGTGGAAACAGCGAGAGCAATGGTCGACAACAATAAAGGATTGCTGGCGATGGATGAAAGCACGCCAACCTGCAACAAGCGGTTTGCCCCGCTCGGGATCCCCCAGACCCCCGAGACCCGACGGGCCTACCGGGAGTGGATCGTGACCACACCCGGCCTGAGCGAATTCATCAGCGGGGCGATCCTCTATGACGAAACGATTCGCCAGCACCTGGGCGACGGCACTCCCTTCGCGGAAGCGCTAAGCAACGCGGGGATCATTCCCGGCATTAAGGTGGATGCAGGCGCAAAGCCGATGGCAGGCCATCCGGGCGAGAAAATCACCGAAGGCCTGGACGGGTTGCGTGACCGCCTCGCCGAATATTCCCTGATGGGGGCCAGGTTTGCGAAGTGGCG
>DJHE01000003.1 GCA_002432945.1 Synergistaceae bacterium UBA5827 | reverse complement strand
TCGTCATCGTCGTCGTCATCGTCGCCGTCGTCGTCGTCGTCATCGTCGTCGTCGTCGTCATCGTCGCCGGTGTCCCGGTCGCCCGGGCCATCCTTCTCGTCCGGGGTCACGCCGCCTTCGTCGTCATCGTCATCCCCAGGGGCAAGCAGCGGCTGCTCCGCCACATCACCGATCTTCTGGCAGACACCCGTGTCAAGCAGGAACTGGAGGTTCTCCTCCGTCACGTCCTCTGCATTGACCAGGTTCCAGTTGCAGACGTACTCTTCTTCAAGGTTGCTGACGGGCCCCCTGAAGGCAAAGGCAAGATAACTCGGCGTCACGATCCTCGTGAAAACCACGTAAGCCAGGATGAGAACCACACTGATTCGCTTCAGGTTTCTTCTCATTTTCTCCACCCCTTTCGCACGAAACTCCAGCAAGGAATACAAATAAAATCGTTATTGGATGTTACATAGCGAACTTGCGGATTGATAGAAATAAGCAACGTGCGCGTAAGCCGTTAATCTTAAGTTTATAAATAACTAATAAAAACTATTATTATTTGTATATATCCAAACCAACCTCCCCGTATTCAGAAATCATGCACTAATACCCTTAAAGCCCAAACTGAAATGAATCTATATTATTTTAGCATATGAAACCAACGGGTCAATAGGAAGCGCGGGAGTTTATTTCGGCCTGCGTAGCAATGCAGAAATAGAGTGCTGGACATAATCGACCCGAATCGAGGCTCGGGCAAGGCTTTCCCTGAAACCTCCCAGGCTGGCTTCCGGGTCCTGGCAATACATCGCAATTTCCGGCCCGACCTGCATCCTCAAGAGGAAACCCGTTCCCTTTTCGATTGACCACCGGATCTGTTTTGCATCCGCACCTCTCCCGAAATCCCTTGCCAGGGCATAGGCCGAGTTCAATCCTTCCATCCGCGTCGCCGTGGGAGCAGAGCGGGGCGGCTTGTAATAGCCCCCGTCCCAATCCGGTTGCGGTTGGTTCTCCCGCGTATGCTGAGCCTGGATAATGACCCGGGCAAAGCGCATCGCCCCATCGACGAACTCGGGCCGCGGCCGCTTGCGATGGACTTCGTTCAGGCCATAGAGCAGCCAGTGATCGTGCGGCAGTCGTTTGTCATCCAGCAGTGAAAACACCTTTAATTGGTAACGGGCACCGGCATCCGCCCCATCGAGCCACTTCTTCTCGCCAGTCAGGCCATAAATGCGCATCAAGGCAAAGATCGCCTCACCCGGGTAATATTCCGACTGGAAGCTTGAGACTCTTCCCAAGGGGAAACTTTGCTTATGGACCTTGAAACGCCCGTTGGCGTCCTGTGTCGCCAGTATCCACTCTCCGAGCCCCCTCATCACGTCGTCGTACTTCCGATTGCCCGTAACACGGGCGTATTCGGCCAGGGCGAGCGCAGCCAAACCGTTGCCTCCCAGCTTGACCTCTCCCTGCTCCACCACGAACTTCACGGGCTTTCCTGCAATGCTTCCCCCCCTGACCTGCCTCAAGAGGTAGCCGATTGCCCTTTCAGCGGCCTTTCGGACCTCTGGGTCCTTACGCACCCCGTAAAGTTCCATCATGGCAAAGACCGTCCCGGCATGCCGGAGAATGTTGTATTCCGGCACCTCTCGCCCCCGGTAAGGCTTGTATTCGTAAACGAAACGCCCGTCATCCTTCACCGCGCGTGCCAGGTACTTGCCGGCCCTGTCCAGGGCAAGGTCAATATCCGTTTCGGAGTAGGCCTTCCATTCCCTGTTTCCCCTGAAAAGGGGCCAGGAGGACTTTCCGTCCCCAAAATAGGAAATCGTGTTGAACACCGCGTATTTCCTGGTGCTCCTGGCGATTTCCTGAGCTTTTTGCCCCACTCTCGTTTCCCTAAGAAGACGATTGGCGAGATCAAGGGATATCCCTTTTCCGCTTTCCAAGGCTGCGAGGGAGAGTTCTTCCGGCAAAAGCGCCTTATTCGGTTTTCCCTCCGCAGCGATCCCGAATAGGCTTGAATCAAACCCCAGGGATTTGCCAAGATCAAGATCCTTAAGAGACTGGGCACCCTTGACGATATCCAGCTTGACCCATCGGAAATCCTTCGAGAGAGAATCCTTTGAAAGGAAACCGGCCGCCTGCTCAAGCGCTCCCAATAGGCCCCATCCTGAGCCGACGGCGACCATACGCCCTCCCTTTCCATCAGCAAGGGTGATGAAGCAGAGACGGGGCTCCGCATCCTTCCTCAGCCTTTCGGGAAAAGGTGGCTGGTTCGGTTCCCCTTTCAGGCGGGAAACCACCCAGGCAACCAGGGCGTTTCCCTCCCCTGGCTGAAGGTCGGCGAGCGGCTTGGACAAGTTGTTGAAATCAGGCAACCCCTTCGGCTGGCTTTCCGCCTTCTGCCAACCCATGTAAACAAACGCCGCCACCAAGACACAAAACGCGGTGAAAAGGAAAACCTTGTTTTTCCGATTCATCATTTTCTCTCTCCTCCTGGATATCCCTCTGAACCTTAGGGGCTATTATCCAACTTGCCTATTCCATGACAACAGCACCTATAAATTCGATTTCCGATGGTCGCTTGACAGATTCAGTTTCGTTATATAAAATGTGTGAACAATTGTTTCGATTGCACCACGAAAGGGCAAAACCGCCGAAAGGCGGTGACGCAAAACTACGGGTCTAAAGCCTGAAAAGGCCATGACAGCCGGGTTGCCGAAGGTGACCGTTTTGAACTGCAAGGCCTTCGGCAGATTGTCGGAGGCCTTTTTATTTGCCAGGGAACTCGAAAGGGCAAAACCGTTGAAAGACGGTGACGCAAAACCACGGGTCTAAAGCCGAAGGGCCAGGACAGCCGGGTTGCCGAAGGTTCGAAGAAATTGCCTTCCCCGCCCGCTCCTGTGCCCCCCAAATCCCAGGGGGATCTTCATGGCACGGAAAGAACCCGCATTCAGAAAGCAACTCGCAAAAACAATCGTCCTTGTAATAGGGCTCTCCGCCTTTGCCTTGAACTTTGCCCCGGCTGCGGCTGCCTGCACACTCTGGGGTGCCGCCGGGGAAAGAGTCGAAGGCGGCGGCACCCTGATCGCCAAGAACCGGGATTGGGAGCCCACCCAGGTCCAGGAAATAAAGCGGGTCGTCCCCCGAGACGGTTTTCGCTATCTCGGCCTCTATGCCTCCGACGCGGAAGGCACGGGGCTCAAGGCCGGCATCAACGAAAAAGGCCTAGTCGTCGTGACCGCTACCGCCTCGGTCGTACCGGACGAAAGACGAAGCAACCCCCAAAAAAAGACCATCTCGTCCGCTGAGATCCTCAAAACCTGCACGACCGTCGAGGAAGTGACCGGGCAGCTCGACCGGTTCACTCACGCGGCATTCTACCTCGTCGCCGACAGGAACAAGGTCGCCGTCATCGAGGTCGGCCCCGGTGGCAAAGCTACCGCCAGGATCACCGAAAACGGAACCATTGCCCAGACGAACCACTACCTCAACGAGCAGCTCCGAATCCTGAACAAGAAGGTTTCCAAGAGCAGCCGGGCACGCTACGACCGGATCCGGGAACTCTTGTCGAAAGACCCGGACGGGCTGACCCTCGACGACTTTGTCGCCTTCAGCGAAGACAAGAACGCCGGCCCCGACAACAGTATCTGCCGCACGGGGAGTAGCCCCACCCGCACCCGCACCCTTGCGACCTGGATCATCGAAAACCCCGCAGAAGGAGCACCGCTCCTTTACGTAAAAGTCGCCGACCCCGATAAGCCTCAAAAAACCATGCGTCTCTCCCTCGACGACAACTTCTGGAAGGGCACACCGCGAGGCGACAAGGCCGCCGGCGCGAACCTGGAAAGTCCTACCGCCTAAGGGCTAAAAATCCCCCCACGCCGGTTTCAGTACCCCCCCCTCCCCTTCCAGGAAGGGAACCCACGCAAGGGCCACGAGGTGAAGCACCGTGCCCGTGGCCGAGGGCCGGATCGTCACCGTTCCCAGGACCTCCGTCGCTGGATTGTTTTTTTCTTCCAGGGACGCAACTTCCCGCTCGAACTCCGCCTCAAGCTCCTCCAGCTTGGCCTGCAGGTCCTCCAACTTCTGCCCCGCCAGGACCACGTCCTCCTGTGCCCTAAGCGAACGGCCCACGCCTCGGGCGGCGGTTGTCGCCCTCCCAAGGGATGCCATCTGGATCGCCTTGCGCCCCATGAAGGCCCCCAGGAGCGTCGCCCCGAAGGAGACCGCCGTCTGCAGCTTCTGCTGCTTCGCCTCCTGCTCCTCCCGCTGGACGGCCAGTTCCGCCCGGCCGATCTGGCCCTGCAGGGTCTCGATCCGCTTCGCGTACTTGGCCCTCAGCTTTTCAACGGCCGCGTCCCTTGCCTCCCGTGCCGCCATCTGGAGACGTACCCTGAAATCCCCCTCGGTTTCTCCGGGAGCCGAAACCATCTTTAGCGAGGGGCTCTCGAAAAGTTCATAGCGCCGGGTGCGCACAAACCACTTGAGCGCCTCGCGCCCGAGGCGCGTCATCTCCTTGCCTGAAGAGAGGCAAGCCGGGGGATCCTCGAAATCCGCCGTTTCTCCCCGAGGAGCCTTTTCCAGTTCCGAGTGCCCCATCGGGAGCTCGATTCCCTGCTCCCAATCCACGGGGACGGGACCGTCCACAAAGGGCCAAAGGGTGACAAACGGCAGATTCTCGTCCACCTTCAGACGGGCATTGGCGTATGAACCGTTTCCCGAAGCCAGCAGCATGGGCCGGTAAAGGAAGGGACTGCTTCCCGCCCAGCGCGCCGGAGGCACGAAAACCTGGCTTATGTCGGGTGGAAGGACTGGAACCCGTCCGCCCCGGCCCTGGGACAAAACGGGTGCCTGCAAAACTCTCGGCCTATTAACCTCCGCACCTAGGGCAGCTGGAACGGTGGCACCCGCCTGCGCAACTGCCACCGGTTCCTGCAAGGCCTTGATTTGCGTCCGCGTCAGCGGGCCGCACAGGTAGCTCATGGCCCAACGGCTCTCAAAGAGAACGGGTTCCTCGTCATGGACGTTGTGAAGGAGGAATATCCGGTTTCCAAGAGAGGAAAGAACCCCGTCAAGCACTTCCTTCGGCATGTGGGCCTCGGCTCCCTGGAGAGCTTCCAGGACCCGGCTCTTGTCGCGCTCCGTCTGGAGGCGCCCCACGAACCACGTCCCGATATTGGCAAGCCCCTTGTAATCCAGGTCAACAGGGTTCTGGGTCGCCAGCACCACCCCCAGCCCGTAGGCCCGGGCCTGCTTCAAAAGCTTCAGCAAGGGCTCTTTCGTCGGGGGATTCGCCACCGGCGGGAAATAGCCCGCGATCTCGTCCATGTACAGGATCGCCCGAAGACTGGTCGTCCCCGGCAAGCCCCGCACCCAGCCGAGCACCGTGTTCAGCAGCATGGAAACGAAGAACTGCCTCTCCTTCTCACCCAGGTGGGCGATGGAGAAAATCGACACGCGCGGTTTTCCTTCAGGGGTGTAAAGCAGCCTCGCCGGGTCGAGGGGTTCTCCCTCCAGCCACAGGGAAAAACCGGGCGACGCAAGGAGGCTGTTCACCTTCATGGCAAGGCCGAACCGTTCCTTCGACGGGAAGAACGACTCCAGGTCCATCACACCGATCCGGGTAAACGGCGGCGACTGGATGTCCCGGACAAGGTTCGACAGGTCGAGGTCGCGGCCGTCCCTCCAGGCGGAAGCCAGGAGATTGGACAGCAGGATGTGCTCGCGCCCCTGGAAGGGATCCGACTCGATCCCGAGCAGGCCCAAAAGACTCGTTACCGTCATCCCCACGGCGTCGTTCAGGGCCTCTGCATCCTCCATCACCGGCTCCCCGGGAACGGACAGGGACTTCAGGATCGAAACCGGCCGCCCGGCGGTGCTGCCGGGAGTGTAAATCGCAAATTCAGCCGAGTTTTTCAGGTTCTGGATCCGCTCGGGCGACTGCCCCCAGGAATCCAGGCCCTTGCGCCACAGGTCGGCCTGGCTTTTCGAAAAGTCTTCCCGCGAAAGGCCCTTCCGGGCCGCTTCCTCCTCGTTCACCCATGACAGGAAATCCGCGGGTGCCAGGTCGGGGAAGGTGAGAAGCAGGTTCCCCATGTCCCCCTTCGGGTCGATGACCAGGGCAGGGATTCCGTCGATGGCGGCCTCCTCCAGCAGGTCGATGCAAAGACCCGTTTTCCCGCTACCCGTCATGCCGATGCAGACCGCGTGGGTAACCAGGTCACGGGAATCGTAAAGGCAAAGGGACTCCGTCGATTTTCGGCTCTCGGGATCCACCAGCCTTCCAAGGTAGAAACTTCCCAGTTTCTCGTAATTCTCCAAGACACCATCCCTCCCCGGCATGGAAGTTTTATCCGTTCGTCACATGATAAGAGCATAGCACCACCGCGGCCACTCTTACCCCATTGCTTTACTGACGAGTTGAATTATAATATAAAGTTGATTCAAATGATTCTTGGAGGAGGTGCCGGCCATGCCCGAATTCACCGAGCGGGAAAAGGAAGTCCTGCTGGAATTCCTGGAGGAGGCCATATCAAACCTCCGCGCGGAGATAGCGGCCAGCGACAAGGAAGAATACCGGAACATGCTGAAGGAGCGAAAAGAAACGCTAAAGGGAGTGCTGGCAAAGCTCGGATAAAGAATGCAATTTTCAGCGGCCAGCGATGATGCTAGAATATTCCCAAGCCATTTCAATATAAATTAAGAATACGAAAGGGACCTGAACAGTCGATGAAGAGTCCAGCCGCCAGCAACTGGGAAACCGATCGAAACCGCTTCGGCAGACACCAGGGATTCTCACTGGTGGAAACCATCGTTGCTTTCGTCATCCTTGGGATCATCCTGATCGCGTTGACCCTTGTTCCGATCATGTCGACGCGTTTGATGAGCGACACTGTGGATCGGGAGAAAGCCGTCATGCTGGCAGTTGGGAAATTAGACACATTAGAAGCCAGTTTCGACCTGATCCAAACCGGTTCTGAAGACATTGGGTTGTACAGCCTGACTTGGGTGGTTAGTGCGGACGGAGTTGATAACAAGTTCGTTGATTTGAGTATTTCCTGGGATGGGATCATGGGGAATAAGAACCTCGAAATCAAGCGCCATTTTTCTCGATGAACTGCAAATAAAGAAGAGGGGTCGACATTATGTCGAATCAATTCCTAAAGAGCGTTTCAGAGAAACGTTTATCTTCTTTTAGATGCGGCTCTACTCTAGTGGAGCTACTTGTTTCGATCACGATCCTTACGATTATCATGGGATCGGTGATTGGTCTTTTCTATGCGATTGTCCTTCACTTTGAACAAAGCGATGATATCACCACTGCTCAGCAACGCGGAGAAATGGTGACGACCCTTATACAGAGAAATATCCTTAACGCTGGATTAGGGATTTCTGGAGATGTTAGCGTAGTCTTCTCTGGCAACCCAATTTCCGCTTGGGGAAATTCAATTTCAACAGCGAGTGTAGATAAGACACTACAAGTTATTTATGCGATGCCCTCCGGCGCCGTCCTGTCTAGTGATTTATCTGTAGTTGCCGGAACATCGGTGGATATCAGCCTGGATGTTGCTCCTTCCATGCTAATAGACACCAATGCCGCAGATACAGGGGCTTGGGTGACATTTCCTTCCTCTCCTCTTGTTGCCAAGGTTCTTCAAAAGCATGGTTCAACCTCGTATCGGATTGAACCGCGAACAACCGGACACCTGTATAGATTAGGCGAGCTTTACCACATCCGCGCGATGAGAGCATACGTGCAAGATGGCAGTTTTTTCGTGGAAGATGTGACTCTCGGAACTGCGAAACCCATTGTAGAAGGGATCGCTGATGTGCGCTTCAAGCTGCAGGGGGAAGACCTTTCCTCATGGATCCTTGCAAGAGGAAATCGGAGGGCTGACAAGACCGTTAGCCCTGCGTTTTTCCCTGAATGGTCAGATGAATTTGGCAACATCACCAGCGAAGACCAGCATTACCGGCTTAAAGTCATACGGACGGTATGGAGGGTGAGAAATTAATGGCTAAACGACCTGGAATGGCCCTGCCCCTTGTTCTCCTTCTCGTATTGGTCGGTTCAGTGCTGGTAGGCGTTGCCACCTACGTTGTCCAGAATCTCTTTTTCACATCCAATAGCGTTGCCCTTCAGAACAGGCTTTACAATGCTGCGCAGTCTGGTGTCCAGTGGGGCATGGGGTTGGTGCGAGAAAATGCGGATCAACTAGAGACAGACATCCTGCTGTTTGATGGAAACGCAAACTTGGATTCGATACGGGCAAGGACGAAAGCAGGCGCGATCCTGGGAGATGGAATGGATCCGCCAGTGGTTGATTCGAGTATTTCGGTTACGGTTGATATTTTAGATTGCAACTACGATCTGAATGGAAACAGCAGGATAGAAACACTTCCACCGATCGTTCCTGAATCCGGAGGAACAGGATCAGGAGTGTCCGGTATCCCTGAAGGAACTTCGGCGATCATCGACCCAAGTCGGGTTATACCGATGAGCGGGGGTGGAGGCCCGCACCGTTTCGTAATCAGGGCTACTGCTTCCAAAGGAAGCAGAAATTTCCAAGTTGAAGCAATGGTGGTGATCTCACAATGAATAGTAGGAAAAGGTTAGGCGCTTTAGCTATAGCGGTGGTTTTCCTTGTTTTCCCCATGGTGCTTTTTGTGGCCACAAACATGGGTGACGCAGCACAGACTCCATCTATACGGATCACAATCCTGCCCGCAGATGCAGTCACCCAGGGGGCAACATGGTCGATCGTGGGCCCGGTTGCATCGGGCCCGCATGCATCAGGAGAAACCGTTGTGGTCGATGGGAGCACTCAATATACGGTGAGGATCGATTGTCCCGGTTATCAACCTCCGGCGGTGAATCCTTTCACCGTTTATGTGAACAACAAGCTTGTCTCGACAACAATTACTCTGATCAAGAGCACAACTCCGCCTGTCACGATCAGCGACATCACCCTTTGGCCGACATGGCCAGTGCGAGGCACAACCAGTGCCGTCTGGGAACCGTCTTCCTTCCTGAGCATTGGACGAGACGTCGTCGCGTGGGTGACTTTTGAACGTCTCGCTTCAAACGAAAACTTCTTCAAGGCTAACTTGAGCGTCATGGTAAAGGTTAGCGACACATCTTTTCCTCCAGTCGATATCGACTTTGACTACGTTAGCCAGGTTTTCAAGATGATCCCGCAAAACCAGTTTCTGGATTTTCCCACGTCCTATACTTCCGCTTTGGCCGGATACCTCCAAAGCAAGTCCGTTCTCAAGGCTTACTCGGCAAACTGGATGACAAACAATGCCGGGAGCTACCCAAACCAGAATTTCTCGAATAGCCAGACCTGGTTCAACATGGGAGAATGGAATGATTTCCTAAAGGGAAATGCCGGCTTCGAACTGGCAGATTCCGGGCATGCACCGACCCTGCTGATGTGGGAAGAAGACGCATGGCTGACCTTCTACGTGGATAAGAATTCGACACCTGCTGCCTGGGCCGGGAAGACGTTCCTTTTTCTCCCCACAAACCAGGGGATGCTTTATGCATTCGATGTAGCAGAAGGGTCTACCGCAGGTGCCAAACGGGTATGGTCTGTCATGCCTGCCCCTGCCTTCAAGCAGGCAGCCTTCCACCAAGCTAGGAAAAACAACGACGGCTATTACTCCCGAATGACGGTATTGGACGGCCCGATAACCGTTCACGACGCCCAGGATTCGAGTAACACCTGGAAAAGGTTGCTTGTTGGAACAACAGGCTTGGGGACAAAGCAAGAAAACAAACTGCCTGGAACGTGGCTGAAAGAGCAAAGCCCCATAAGCCCCTCCGGAGCTCCTGAAGTGACGGATCCAGGCAGGGTGTTCGGCATCTACGCTATCGATGTGACAGACCCTTATGCCCCTTCTTGCCTCTGGTCGGTCACAAACCAGGCCTGCACGAGAAGCCTGAACAGTTCCTTCAGCAGCGTAGTGGTCGAAAATGCTACAGGCGGTAGCATCAGCGGAACCGATTACCAAAACCTCTTTTACTCCGTCTCCAAGCCGCTTATCGGTTTTACACAGGATGCCTCCGGAAACAGGGTCTGGCATCTGCTCGTGGTAGGCATCGACAAGAGCAACCATTACCATTGGTACGACATCAACCCGATGACGGGCGAGGTGTATCGTAACGGAACCTTTGCCAGCCGCGACGGTGGCATTATGACCGTTCCCGATGAAGCAGCCTATGGATTCAATTTCGAGGAATGGTATCCAAGCCGGATCCTTTCGGCGTACCCCCAAGCCGGGGGGCTACCAGTCCTAAGCGATGTTTACGTCTACCTTTCCAATGGGACGTTTTTCCAATGGAATCTAAATACAACCACGGACAATACGCCCCAGCACCTGCTCTCGATTTATACCAATGAATCGCACGAATACCCCGCTCCGCCGATCACCGACTTCGATATCGCCTACATCGGGGGGCATCGCTACCTTGCCGCAACAGCTCCTTTAAATTATCCGGGGGCTTCCCCTCACGACACTTACGGACTGCTTATCGTCGATCTTGACAGGGCGCCGGTTGAGCTGAACACCCAGGGGGCCCAGGGCCAGGGCGGGGACACGAAGATACGGCTGATGGAAACCGGAGTGGCGATGGTCCAGCTGCAGACCGGAACAGGATCCCATGCCTACGACTTCAACGACATCGCCGCATCCCCGCTTTTCGTGAGCAACATCCTCTACGAGGCGCTCTATTCGCCTGAAGGGCACCTGAGCCGCCTCTACACGCTTGATATGGGGTATATCTCGGGAATCACCAAAGACCATGGAAATACTTTTCTCCCTGATGATGCCTACATCGATGACACGGAGAACATCTTTGCGGCGATGACGATCGATTCCGAGGGGAACCTCCTGGTTCTGGACGAAGAAGGAAACATCGTTTACCGGGTCGACAATGTTCTAGACTATGCTTCTGGAGGCACCGGTTCCGGCGGTTCCGGAAGCTGGAAAATGGATGTTGTTTACTGGAAGACCTCCTGAGTTTAGCTAATACCTAGTTTGACCTTTTGCTGAATAACGAAGAGGCCCCGGC
>DJHE01000016.1:14288-35036 GCA_002432945.1 Synergistaceae bacterium UBA5827 | reverse complement strand
TACAAACAATGGGGGCAGGTCATATAGAACAAAGGCTTCTACGGGAGGCAACCATCCGCAGAAGCCTTTTTCGGTACTTTCCCTTTTTTATTCACTCAATAAATTGTAAAAATTCCTCTCACCACTGGACCGTATCGGGGTCAACCCCTGCTTTTTCCAAGGCTTTCCTTATCTTCTTCTCTCGCTCCTCTTCCGCCTTCCGCTGCTCTTCTCTCTGCCTTTCCCTTTCCTGTCGTTCTGCCTGGTCTTTCTCGATAGCCTCCTGAACCTGTCCGTCAGTCACGGGAGAATGGGATTCCACGACTTCCAGAAGCTCCAGGATAGCCTTCCCGTCTTCAGTCAGGATGATTCCCTTTCCGCCGCATTCCGGGCACCGCTGAGGGAAGCCTTTCATCTTGTCGATTCCGGTCTGGTCACACCGGTTACAGATCCGCCACAGAACAGGAAGATTCCGCCGGGGAGGGGTGGTTTCCACACGACACACCGCCGGCCGATTCGTTTCAACCTTCCCCTTTTGCAACGTAATACCCTGGTTCTGCCTCATTCCATGCATTCATGCCACCTCCTAGATCAGGACTTTTCCCGGATCTTCGTCCGGGTTCAAGCGCATCGTGATTATCGCTATCCGTTCAGGAACCTGGTCACGCTTCCGGTACACCGTAGGGACTGACACACCGTTCCTGCGGGCCACTCGATCAATGATTGTTTCGCTTCCAAGGCGGGAAAACTTTCCCACCGATGCCGTCAGATCCCAATACTCCCGGAAGATTCGCCAATCGACCGGATACCCTTCCTTCAAAAGCTTCACCGCACCAACAACCCTGTTCCACCCTCCGATTTCCTCCAGGAGGTCCACACAGGAAGCCAGGAGATTCTCCAGACTCTTCGCCTTCTCATTCGGGGACCTTCGGGAGCCGCCCACTTCCCCACCGCTTCCCAAGGCCTTCACCCACTCGGCCAATGCCGCCGCATCGAGCCCGGACGGATCCTCCAGGAGGTTCACACCCCGAGGATGCAACTCCGCAACCGCCTGGATCAGATCCATAAGCTTCCGCCTCGTCTCGAAGGGATTCACCGCCTGGACCGCTCCTTTCCAAGAGAATCGGGAAACCGCCGGTTCACAGCAAGAACTCCGTAGAAGACCCACACCCCCCTTCAGGTCACACCCGCTTTCCTTTTAGGGGCTCTCATAATTCAAAAAGCCCCTATAGTACCCCACTTCTTTTCTTTCTTCTTAAAAATCTGGACTATCTTTAGAAGGTCCTCTTTCGTCACAAATTGTCACTTGTGGAAGGTAGTGTTACCAAGGTTTTTCCCTTCATCTGTGACAGAATGACGTGTGACAGACCCTTTTTCAGCAAGAAAAAAAAGTGGGGTACTATAGGGGGTCACAGCCCCCTAAGCACCCTGTCGAATTCCGCAGGCGAAACCCATGCCCTCACCTGATCGCGGGCCCCTGTCCCGATCCGTTTGCCTGCCAGGTTCACGCGGATCGCCGTGAAGCCGATCTTGCACAACTCCCTGGTGACGACCTTCCGGCTCACCTGGGCCACCTCGCAGAGGCTCAGGCGGCGGATGATGCTCGTGGTGCGGACGATCAGGCGGCCCACGGGCGTCTTGAGCCCTTTCTCGGACGTTTCGAGGGTCAGGACAACGGCGTCCTCGTTTCGTTCGTCGTCCAGGTTCAGGCTAAGGGACGTGCTGCCGTGGGTGTATTCGGCCCCGATCCGGAAGGAATTCCTCCAGATGTCGTTCAGGACCGTCATCAAAAGGTCCCTGTCCGTATCCGGTGCCTCGATCACGGTCTTGAGCTGGGCAATGGCCTTCAGGATGCCGTCCCACTGTTTACGAAGTCCCGAGCGAAGGACAAGGCCATTTTCGGCAAAGAGCCTTTCCTTCACCTTCCGGAAGGCGTGAATATCGCTGACGCTCCCGAGGCTCACCTGTGAACCGTCCTGGAGGGTCAGGAGGATCTCCGCGTCCGCGGATCTTCCCACCTGGGCGATGGCTTGCACGGGGAGGCCGAATTCCTGCCGGAGAAGCTCCAAGGGTGGGGTGTCACAGCCAGCATATTTCTGGAAATTCTGGATGACGCTTTCAGGAAGACCCTGGGCCCGCAGGGAATCGCAAACCTTCAGGGCCTCGTCGAGGCTGAAGGTTTTTTCGGCCTCAAGGGTGGAGGTCATGCCGCCACACCTTCCTTGGCCGGGCTTGCGGCCAGGATCTCAAGGATTTCGATTTCCTCTTGCCCTTCCTGGGAATCCACGACAAGAAGCTCTCTTCTGACGGCATATTTCCTCTTGGGAGCGATGGGAAGAACGTCAATACAACAACAATGCATTTGCCCCGTGGGTGCCCCGCACTTGGGGCATGGGTCAAAACGCGGAACCTCCGATTCGAACTTCGTGGAACACTCGTCACAGTGTATTGTCGCCCGGAAACGCCGCGGGTAGCCGTTGAGCTCTCCGCCGATCCGTTGCCAGCCGATGACCAGGAGATTCACCGCACGAAGGGAGTTTTCGTCGAAAAGAGTAGCCAGGACCGGCTCTTCAACCTGGGGCAGTCCTTCCGGGTTCCCGTCGTCCATACCAGCCAGCTTTTCCATGACCGCCGGTATTGCCGGTTCATCCTGGACGACTTGCCAGAAGCTCATGGGAACATACAGCCTTGCGGGGAAGCGAGTTTCACCCCGTTTAGGCCAATCGATCCGGCGAGCCTGCTTCAGGAAGGTCTGGAAATCGATCCGGTGCCGATTGCCTCCGGCAATCTGAAGCTCGATCTCCAGGCACCCCAACTTCTTCAACTCCTCCACGGCTGGCTCGTCGAAGCCGTAGGCGTCATGGGTCCTGAAACGATCCGATGCTTTCACGATGTTCAGGAAGGAGTGGGATTTCTCGTCAAACCTTCCCACCACAAGCGGTGACCCGTCGAAGGTTGACATGATAGGTTTGCTGGTTGTATGCTTTTGACAATTCCAGTTCGACATTTAGTTTCACCTCTTCTTTACCCCCGGAGTCCGACCGGGGGTTAGTTTTTTCGTGCATAGCCCGATTCCTCGAAAAGCTCACCCTGTTCCACACCGAAGAAACCGGCAACTCTTTCCCTCACCCGTTCAGGGAACCGCTTGAATCCACGCTCAGCCTTGCTGTAGGTCCCGTCGTCCATTCCCACATGGAAGGCCACCTCTACGATCGGAAGCCTACGCTCCATCCTCAGGGCTCTAAGAATCGTCATTTCTTCACCTCCTTTCTTGCCTTCTGGTGATGCTGATGAGATAATAACAACCAGAGAAGTGAAAAAAACGGTATTTGAAGTTGCTTTTGAAGTTTCTCCTTTTGCTTGGGGAGGCGAATTTGTGAGAAGGGCTGCACGTGAATCTTTGGAACTGAGCGGGAAGGTTGAAAAAAACGGAACCATCGGGACACGGTTCGGAGGGGGTCCTATCCTTTACGTGCCCAGTAGTATCCGGATCGAAGAGGATTCTCTCGTGTTCGATGCACCGGGCAAGGCGAAAGACGCAATCGACCATTTCCTTAAACCGAGGGCGTTTGAAGAGAACGGGGAAAAGGTTTCTCCTGAACGGGAAAGGGAGATTGCAAGCGAAAGGTTTTTCGGCTTCATTCACGCTGCCCTGGGGAAATCCCCGGAAGACGAAGAATTGTCCTACCTGAACGGAAGCCTGTATTCACGGACCGTCAAGGTCGCTCTTTCAGGCGGGATAGCTTGCGGAACTTCCGATGCTCACCCAGACCCACTCTCCTGGATCGAGAAACGGCCAAAGCAGGGGGTTTTGGATGCGGTGCTCTCCCTTGCAAACGCCAGCCCCGAACGTATCCTTAGGTTTGCGGAGAACTACGGGCCTCTTTGGATCTGCTCACACCATAACCACGCTGGCCTTGATTACCGCTTTGGCCCCGCCTGGCACTTCCTGCACCCAGTGAGAAGCGAAGGGACGATTCGTGAGGTAAAGGGGGGGTGTCGTTGGAACCTACGTGAGCCTTTAGCGGCCTATAAGAACCTAGGGCTTCTTGCTGAGGCGTTGGCCAGCCTTTATGACATGGCCTTGGGGTTTGGGGAAGAACCGAGCGAATGGCGGCTTGCCGAACTCCTTGAAAAGATCCAGGTTTTGGATATGGGATGGCCTTCCGCCTGGGACCTATGGCACCACGTCTTTGAGTGGAATTACGAGGTCATGCCCCCTCTTCGGCTGGTTCAGAAGGGGCTCAAAACCTGGGGTGGGCTCCAAAAAGTTGCTTGCCGCTTCATAGCCCTCTTCCTTGCTGGGAAACTTCAGCCTGAAACTGCCCGTGCAGTTACTCGGCTCGTGGTTCCTGATTCTGGACAACTGTGCTTCGAGACGACTCCAGGCTTTGGCATAGAATCCAGCCTCTGGCTTGAGATGGCAGAACTCCTCTTTGGGGCAAAATGGATCCTCCGATGCTCAATGTGCGGGAACATGTATTGTCGTGAGGGGAAACATCCACGGCAAGGAGAAAACAACTATTGCCCTGAGTGCGGGAAGAGAAGAAAACCAACGGGGGTTCGTGGAGGGAAGCTCCGGGGAAAGGCCGTCCCCGTAAACAGAAAAGGACCCCCGAAGGGGTCCTGAGTGAGTAAAAAATAAACAAAAACGATGCAAAAGTTTCCTTTTAAAACGGCTATCGAAACGCGTAGGCCGTCACTCCTGAGAACCTTGGTAAGTTCGTCTATATAGTAACCGCAAGGGTTTATGGCCTTCGTCGCACTCCTACGGCTTAGGAGGCCGTCGCTCTATCCACCTGAGCTACGGGCCCACCGGAACGACCGATATCTTACCACGGGTCGAATGGGGCTTCAATCTCTCAAAGTTTCCCAAAAACTTTCCGCGAGGTGGTCCAATCGCTCTTTATGCCCTGTTGAATAGCTGCGCCAGAAGGAGTCGGCCTCCGAAATATCTTGGTGCATCCTGATGATCAGTTCCTGGATTCCTGGAAACTGGATTTCTCCCCTGAGTCGATTGAGGAAAAGGACCACGAGTTGGCGTCCGTAAAGGTCGCCGTTGAAACTGATCAGGTGGGCCTCGACCCGAAGGGCCCTGATTCCGGAAAAGGTTGGATTGAACCCGATGTTGAGTGCAGCGGGGTGCCACTTTTTCTCCAAGAGGACAGCCGCCGTGTAGACTCCTCTTTGCGGGACAAGCTTTTCTGCAGGAATTGACAGGTTCGCCGTCGGAAAGCCGAGTTCCCTTCCTCTCTGGTCCCCCCGTACAACGGTTCCGGAGAGGAAAAACGGGTGCCCGAGAAGGGGTTCGGCTGCCCGCGTTTCCCCAATCGAGACTTTTTGCCTGATCAACGTACTACTGACATTCTCGTGCCCCACCCTGACCGGCGGAACAATGTCCACCGACCATTTCCTTGCGACTCCTTCCTCCTGCAGGAAGGCACAGTTTCCCGACCTTCCCCTGCCGAAATGAAAATTATCCCCCACGACCAGGCCGGAAATGCCGTAGTTCTGGCCGATCCAATCCAGGAAATCCGAGGGTTTCATATCAGCGAGTCCCCTCGTGAAGGGAATTCTTTCGAAGCGCGGAATTCGGTGAAAATGGCCCAGGGCTTCCCTTTCGGATTCCGTAAACAGGTAACGGAAGGATGTCCCGCCGAACAGGGCTTGCGGGTGGGGGCGAAAAGTGATCACGCCCCACTCGTCATTTCGACAAAGAGCTCGCTCCCTGGCGATTTCGAAAAGGCGGGCATGCCCGAGGTGAAATCCGTCGAAGGCTCCAAGTGCGGCAATCATCGCTGTTCCCCAAGTGCCAGGACTACGTCCGGCCTGTAACAGCAGGGTCCTTTCGGCTTTTCTTCCGGCAATGCGAAACAAAAAAGGTTCTCTGCCCGAAGCGCGACATGTCCAGATTCTGGAATACGCCCCCAATGGGCTCTTGCCAGGGAATCAAATGGTATTGGCCGGCCGTTTCGAACATCTTTTTCGAGTTCCTGCGGAACTCGGTAGGTGACGAAATGATCCAGCAACCGGTCAAGCGGCAGAAGGTTTTTTTCGGGAAACGCCTGGCCGATCGTGGTAAGGTTCGCCAGGGGGAGGGAATCTTCGAGGTTGAACCGGCCAATGGAAAGTCTCTTCAGGGAAACCACATAGGCTCCGCAGCAGAGGCGGTTGCCGAGGTCACGGACCAGGCTTCGCACGTAGGTTCCCTTGTGGCATTGGATTTTGAAGCGGATCCTGCCCAGAGGATCCGGCCCCGATGCCTCGGAAAATGACGTGATCGTGACGGGTCTGGAAGAAAGGCATGTCCTTTCTCCCGAACGCGCCAATTCATGAGCTCGCCTTCCTGCGACATGGACGGCAGAGATCGAAGGGGGGACCTGGAGGCGCATTCCAAGAAAGCCCATCATTTCCCTTTCGATGCTTTCATGTGAAACATGCTTCCACTCGGATTTCCTCTGGATATTTCCGGTCGCATCGTCCGTATCAGAGAAAGCGCCAAGCTGTGCCTCCACGTCGTATGTCTTTGGCAGGTTTTGGACGAATGAACAGGTGCGCGTGGCGGCTCCCACCAGAATAACCAGCAGACCCGAAGCAGGACTGTCCAGAGTTCCGCCGTGCCCGACCTTGGATTTCCTGCCAAGTATTTTCCAGACTTTCTCGACACAACCCGTGCTGGTTTCACCCGCTTGCTTGTCCAGGAGCAAGAGTCCGTCAGCCATGGGATTCAAGCATCTCTTCCTTGAAAAGATCGATGGCTCTTTCGATAGGAAGTGGCAGCCTCATCCCGGCTGCATTGGGATGTCCCCCACCACCATGCCTGTGGGCAACATCCGCGGCGGAAATCTTTCCTCTCGACCGGAGGCTTACCCGGACACTGGCGTTGTTTTCGACAAGGAGGGCTGAAAATTGTGAATCCCTGATACGCAGAAGGTCGCTTGATAATCCCTCGGTTTCGGAAAAATCAGCTCCGGTCTCTTCAAAGTCGCTCTTTGAGAGCCACGTATACGCAATCCCACGGTCCGGGTCATAATCCAGCCTTGAAAATGCGCGCCCTCTCAGCCTGAGGGCTTGTGGGGTCAAGTTGCAGTAAAGCAGCAGGTCCATGAGTTCGGGGCGTATCCCCCTCTCGAGGAGGTCGGATGCGATTAGATGAGAGCGGGAAGTTGTACACGAGTAGGAGAACCGTCCCGTGTCCGTTACAAGCCCTGCATAAAGTCCCATTGCTTCGTCAAGTGAGAGGCTGTCTCCCATCCGAAGGAGAATCTCCCAGGCCAGCTCAGCTGTTGCCCCGGCGCTCGGATCGACGAGGTTCACTGTCGCGAACCTGGTGTTGTCGCCATGATGGTCGATATTGACGGAAGGCAACCCGGAAATGCTCGAAACGGAGAGGGTCCTTTCGGGAGTTGTCGTGTCAATGAAGACGAGTAGGGATCCTTCCTCAGCGGACAAATCATGGGCGACCTCGTACTGGTCCGATCCAGGGAGAAAGGCATAGGCCGCAGGAATCGGGTCCGGCCCCATCCAACGAGCGGATTTTCCGGAGCGAGTCGCAAAGCGAAAAAATGCGCTCCCGCAGCCAAGAGTATCTCCGTCTGGTTGCTCGTGAGAAAAGAGAATCCATTTCGGGTATTTGCAAAGTTCTGCAACCACTTCGAGGAGAGTATCAGAAGGAAGCATTTCCGTGTTATTCGTCCTCGCCATCATCATTGCCGGGGTCCCCTTCTTCCGAGGGGTTTTCGTTGGCGGGGGCGGGGCTCTTCAGGCTGTCGAGGACTGCGTCCATCACGCGTGCCTTTTCTTCGCTAAGATCGACTATAAAGCGAAACTCCGGGATAGTGCGGAGGCGCATTTCCTTGCCCAGGATGCTTCGGATAAGGCCTTCCACGGAATCCAGGCCAGCCTTGACGGTTTCTTGTTCCGCAGGGTCGATCGTCGTGAAGTAGACCTTGGCAAAACCGAGATCCCGAGAGCATTCCACTCCTGTCAGAATCGCTTTTCGAGCCCACTCGTTCTTGATGCGGCCCTGAAGAAGCAGCGAGATCTCCCTCATAAATTCCTTGTTAATCCTCTCTATTCGAAAACTCGTCATAGGAACCGACCTTTCTTCGCGAGGCGAGCATTTCGAAATCCAGGCTGAAGGTCCCCCGATCGAGAACGCCTTCCACCTGGTCCAAGATAAAGCGCACATGGCCAATTTCGTTCGCTGTGCAAGCAAACGAAAGGCAGGCTTTCGTCCATGAATCGGACGGGCCCAGATCTGATGCGGAAACGTTTGCGCATCGCCTGGCCTGTTCCAGGAGCGAACGGACAACCTGGCGCCGGTCTTTCAGGCTCCTGCTGCCAGGGATTTCAATATCCGCGAGCAGGAGCCCGAAATAACAGGCTGAACCATTTAATCGAAGTGGCGTTTCTCCTCCACGATCTCGTAGCATTCGACGTGGTCGCCTTCCTTGAAGTCGTGGAAATTCGTGAAGCTCATCCCGCACTCGAAACCGTTTGTCACTTCCCGGGCGTCATCCTTGAAGCGTTTGAGGCTGGATAGGGTTCCGTCCCAGTAAACGACGCCATCCCTGATTAGCCTGATCTTCCCGTTGCGGCGGATTGTTCCCTCAAGGACGTAGCTCCCGGCGATCTTGCCTACCTTGGGCACCTTGAAGGAAGCCCTGATCTCGGCCTGCCCAAGGATCTTTTCCCTAAGAGCCGGTGCCAGGAGGCCCTCCATGGCTGAACGGATATCGTCAATGACATCGTAAATAATGTTGTAAAGTCGGATTTCGATGCCTTCAGCGTCGGCGATCTTCTTAGCATTCGAATCAGGGCGGACGTTGAAACCGATGATAACCGCCTTGGATGCAGCTGCAAGCATGACGTCAGATTCCGAAATGCGACCGACGCCTTCATGGACAATGTTAATGCCGACTTCATCAGTTCCCAGCTTGAGCAGGGATCCTCGCAAGGCTTCAAGGGATCCTTGGACATCGCATTTCAGCACGAGGCTGAATACACTGGTTTCCCCTTCCTTGAGCTGCTGGTAGAACTCCTCGAGGGTTAGCCTGCGCGCGGTTCCCCGCTCGGCTTCCCTGAGAGCCTGCGCACGGGAATCAATGCAATCACGTGCCTCGCGTTCGTTCAATGCCTTGCGGAAACGCTCCCCCGGGCTTGGCAGGCTATCCAGGCCCAATACTTCGACGGGTGTGCTTGGGCCTGCTTCGACGACCCACGCCCCTTGGTCGTCGAGGAGGCCGCGTACGCGGCCACATGTGCTCTCGCAAAGGATGATGTCTCCGCGACGGAGGGTTCCGTTCTGGACGATCAGGGTTGCAACGGGGCCCTTGCCCTTATCAAGCTTGGCCTCTACGACTACGCCTTCACCATCCTGGGCCGGGTTAGCCTTTAGCTCTGCCATCTCCGCCACAAGCAGGATCATTTCGAGCAATTGGTCCATCCCGAGCCCGGTCTTGGCCGAAACGTCGACAAAGACGGTGTCTCCACCCCACTCCTCCGGGATCAGTCCCTGGTCTGAGAGCTGCTGCCGAACACGATCGGGACGTGCATCCGGTTTGTCTATCTTGTTGACGGCAACGATGATCGGCACGCCGGCTGCCTTAGCATGGTTCAAGGCTTCAACCGTTTGGGGCATGACTCCGTCGTCCGCCGCGCAAACGAGAATCGCGATATCGGTGACCTGTGCACCGCGGGCACGCATGGAGGTGAAAGCCTCATGTCCGGGGGTATCAAGGAAGACGATCTTCTTTCCTTCGCGCTCTACGACCGAGGCCCCGATGTGTTGGGTGATTCCCCCGGCTTCCTTGTCCGCGACGGCTGTCTTGCGAATGTAGTCCAGAAGCGTGGTCTTGCCATGGTCTACATGTCCCATGACCGTGACGATCGGGGGCCTGTCAACCATGCCGCTTTCCAAGGGGGCCTTCTTTTTGCGGATGGTTGGGACCTCCTGTAGAGGTTCGGTCTCCTGCAAAAGCTTCAGGTGTTTCCCAGCGAGTTCTTCGATCTTCGAGAGGGTAGCTCCGTCAATCCTGGCTGTTGCAGGGACCATCAGGCCCGTAGTGACCAGGTACTTGACAACCTCTGCCGTCCCAAGACCCAGCCGTTCGGCGACCTCCCGAATCGTGATCCCGGCCGGAATTTCCACGGTTTCGGGCAGGAAGGCCTCTTCTTCGATAGCCGGTCGCTCTTTTCCTGCGGCGGAGTCTTTCTTACGGCGCTCACGGACTGTTTCCTCCAGGATCTGCGCAACATCCGTGTCGATGGAACTCATGTGCGTTTTCACGTCCACGGCCAGAACCTGGAGGATTTCCATCAACTCCTTGTTGGAAACCTCCAGCATCTTGGCGAGTTCGTAAACTCTTATCTTACTCAAATGACATCACCTTCCCGTCTCAAATCCTCCAGGAGCATTTCGGCAAACTGGCTGGCCAGAGGCAAGCCCACAACCTGGACTGAAGCGAGCCCCAAGGCTGCTCCGAGTTCCCAGCGCGAGACCGATTCCAGATGAACGGCGCGATCCCCTCTCTTTGCTGCAGCGGACAGGAACCGGCGCTCCACGGCAGAAGAAGCATCGTTTGAAAGAAAAACGAGAAGCGGGGCTTTTCCTGCAGATATCTCGGTTCGTATCCTGTCCTGCCCGATCACGGCCAAACCTGCCCGGCGCGCGAGCCCTATTTTCAGCAGAAGGTTTCGCTTCACTCCATCGTTCAAGCCGAACCCTCCTGCGCGGACAGGCTTGCGATCGCCGCTGCGATTTCCTCGTAAAAGGAGGCTGGGACCTCGACCTTGAGGCACCGGGAAAGAGCCTTCCTTCTGCGGGCTTCCTTCAGGCATTCGAGGTTTGCGCAAAGATAAGCCCCTCGCCCGGGCGCTCGCCCGGTAAGATCGATCGCAAGTTCGCCATCGTTTTTTCTCACGATCCTGAGCAGGCCCTTTTTCGCAGATTCAACCCCGCACCCGACACAGGTCCGTGGGCGGACTCTCTTTACTGTTCGCGCTCCGGTTTCTCTTCGGACCATAAATCTTTCGTTTCTCCCTTGATTATATCTTCAAAGAGATCCTGCAAAGTGGGCATCCTTTCGGGTTCCAGCACCTTGATGTCAATTTTCCAGCCTGTCAGCCGGGCAGCAAGGCGGACGTTCTGACCGGCCTTGCCGATCGCCAGCGAAAGCTGGTCGGGCCTCACGTAAACTTTAACGGATTTCTCCGACTCCAGGACAGGCTCGACTTTCACGACCTTTGCGGGCGAAAGTGAATTTCGCACGTACTGGAGAGGGTCCGTGTTCCAGATGATAATGTCGATGCGTTCGTCGCGAAGTTCGGCGCTTATAGACTTGATGCGGGTTCCCTTGTTTCCGACGCAGGCACCGACGGGGTCGACGTTAGGGTCCAGCGTTGAGACGGCGACCTTGGCCCTGGCTCCGGCTTCTCGAACGATGCCCCGGATCTCCACGGTCCCCTCCCGAATTTCCGGCACTTCGAGTTCCAGCAGCCTGCGCAAAAGACCCGGGTGTGTGCGGGAAACTACAATGCGAGGCCCCTTGCTCGTCCGGCGCACATCCAGGAGAAGGAATTTCATTCGCTCGCCGGAATTGTAGGCTTCGGCCAGGATCCGTTCCTCCCGGGGGAGAATCGCTTCGGATCGTTCGTTCAATCGGACGAGGACCTGGTCCCCTTCCGACTTGAATATGACCCCATTAACGAGATTGCCGATACGGTCTGAAAACTCTTCGAAAATGACCTGCCGTTCCGCATCCTTGATCCTCTGGAGGATGACCTGCCGGGCCGTCTGGGCCGCGATTCGCCCGAAATCTTCCGGGAAGACCTCTACACGGACAAGATCCCCCAGCGAAATGTCGGGAAGACCCATATTTTCGGCTTCGGACACTGTCATCTGGGTATCCTGGTCCGTGACCTCTTCACAGACTTGCTTGACTTCGTAAAGAACCATAGCTCCGTTTTCGGGTTCGATATGGACCTCTACGTTCTGGTTGCCTCCCCGGTGCTTACGGTAAGAGGAAACAAGAGCAGCCTCGAGGCTGGAGATGATGATTTCCGACGACAGCCCCTTTTCCTGCTCAATTTGCTTCAAGGCCTTGATGAAATCCTTTCCGAGCTGCATGGTCATGCCTCCTCAAAACCTTAGTGCTTGCGTTTTAGATCTCGCCTTCGTAGACGAGGTTTGCCTTGCGAACTGACCCAAACGGGAAAACGATGGGAACTTCGTTTTCCGTGAGAAAAACGATCTTTTCGTCGTTGACTGAAAGAATCTGCCCCTTGAAATTTCTCTGTCCGTCCAGGCTTTCCTTGAGTTGAACCCTGGCTTTGCTTCCCTGGAAACGCCTGAAGTCTTCGATTTTGCGGAGGGGACGTTCGAGCCCTGGGGAACTGACTTCAATGAAGTGCTTCCCCTTGAAGAAAGAGTCGATTCCCTCCTGAACCGCAATTAAGGACCTGGAGACTTTTTCGCAATCCTCCACACCGATTCCGGCAGTCGAATCAATGATTACGCGAAGTATCGAACGCCCCTCCTCGTGGGTCAGTTCGACATCCACGCACTCGTAGCCTGCCTTTTCTATCGTTTCCTCCAGGGTCTTGAACAACTTCAGACGCCGTTCCCTGCGCGGGTCCACGAGCTTTCTCCACCCCCTTAAAAAACGAAGAGTGGGCGGGGCCCACTCTTAGACGTGAACAGGGACAAAAAGATGCGCAAACGTGAGTATAGCATGCACTCCCGGGCTAATTCAAGGGAGGAACGTTTCCTTTAGGAAGGATAGGAAACTACTCGGCCCAGTAGTTGGGGGCCTCCTTTGTGATGACGACATCATGCGGATGGCTTTCTTTCACGGAGGCAGCCGTAACTTTGACAAAGCAGGATTTCTCGTGAAGCGTCTCGATGTTTGCAGCGCCTACATACCCCATGCCCGAACGCAGTCCCCCGACCATCTGGAAAATGACCGCTCCTGCTGTTCCCTTGTAGGGGACCAGTCCTTCGATACCCTCGGGAACAAGCTTTTCTTCTGATACACCTTCCTGGAAGTATCGGTCCTTGCTGCAGCCTTCCTTCATTGCGCCGAGAGAGCCCATTCCCCTGTAGCTCTTGTAGGAACGTCCTCGATAAATGACTTCTTCTCCAGGGCTTTCTTCAGTCCCGGCAAACAGAGAACCGATCATGACCGAGTCTGCTCCTGCGGCCAGGGCTTTGACGACGTCGCCCGAGTACCTTACCCCTCCATCCGCAACAACTTTCTTGCCGAGCCGGTGGGCAACGGGAGCGACTTCCATGATGGCTGCAACCTGGGGTACGCCGATCCCGGCGACGATCCGGGTCGTGCAGATCGAACCGGGGCCGACGCCTACCTTTACGGAATCCGCACCCGCCTCTATGAGGGCTTCAGCTGCCCTGGCCGTTGCAATATTTCCCGCCACGATCGGAAGGTCAGGATAGGTTTTCCGGAGAAAACGGACGGTGTCCAGGACAGACTTCGAATGGCCGTGGGCCGTGTCAGCCACGATAAGATCCACTCCCCCCCTGACCAGGGCTTCGACCCTTTCCGGGACATCCCTGCCGACCCCGACCGCGGCCCCGACGCGGAGACGGCCGTGTGAGTCCTTGCAGGCATTCGGAAAATCCTTCACCTTCTGGATGTCCTTGATCGTAATTAGTCCCTTCAGGGTTCCATTTCCATCGACGATCGGCAACTTCTCCACCTTGTGGCGCATGAGGATCGCCTTGGCGTCCTCAAGGGTCGTTCCGACAGGAGCCGTGATCAATTTTTCCTTCGTCATGACGTTGCTGACGGGCTGGGCGTAATCCGTGACGAAGCGAAGGTCCCTGTTCGTGATGATACCCACGAGCTGCATGTTCACGTTGACGATCGGAACCCCGGAAATGTGGTAGTGCTCCATGAGGGAAACGGCTTCCTGGACCGCGGCCGTCGGGGGTAGGAAAAACGGGTCGACGATAACGCCGGATTCGGATCTCTTGACCTTGTCGATTTCCCGCACCTGGGCTTCGGGAGTCATATTACGGTGGATGATCCCGAGCCCGCCCTCCCTTGCCACGGCAATCGCGAGCCTTCCCTCGGTAACCGTATCCATGGCCGCGCTGCAGAGAGGGATGTTCAGGGGAATCTGGGGGGTGATCCAGCTTCGGACGTCTACCGTGGTAGGAACAACTTCGCTGTAATCAGGAACCAGAAGAATATCATCGAATGTGAACCCTTCATATGGTACGAATCTGTTCTCCAACATGATCCTTGCACCTCCCGGTGAAACACTTGGCGGAAGTCTATACGAAAAGCCGTCCAGGGGCAAGCTTTCCCTTAAAAGGCAAATTCCGCAAAAGAAACTTTCCTTGAAAGTGTAGCGACCGCATGGCACTCCATGCACTTGGCCTCTCCTGTCGCTCCTATGCCCTCGCCCGACTTTGCCTTGATGTTGACAAGCCGAACGCCCGATGGGCACTCCAAGGCACTGTCCATGGAAGCTTTCATCTCTTCGACAAGGTTGCCCAACCTTGGGACCTGGGCTATTAGAGTGAGATCAATCCAGCGTATCGTCCAACCCCGCTCCCGAACCTTCCGTGCCGCTTCACGTAAGAGGGAAAGGCTGAATGAGTCCTTGTACTGCGGGTCTGTCGCAGGGAAAAGGTTTCCGATGTCGGGTAGTCCGGCTCCTCCCAGGATCGCGTCGGATGCCGCATGGCAAAGGCAGTCTGCATCGGAGTGGCCATCGAGGCCGAGCCTTGACGGAATCCTGATCCCTCCAAGGACGAGAGGGCGCCCGGGAACGAGTGGATGGATATCGTAGCCATGTCCCGTTCGCCATTCAAGTGAGCCTGAAAGGATCGTCTCGGCCAGAACCAGGTCTTCCGGGTAAGTGACCTTTAAATTTGCCGTTTCGCCCCGCACGAGCGTAACCTGTCTTCCGGCTGCATTCCAGGCTTCGGATTCATCGCGCGCTCCCCTGCCGAACCGCTTCAGGGCGTCGATCAGGTCCTCGCGTGCGAAGGCCTGTGGGGTCTGTGCCCGGTAAAGGTCTTCCCGGTTGACGGTTTCCAGCCCTTTCGATGTCACGCGCTTCAAGGCATCCGTGACAGGAAGCACCGGGATTGCCCCTCCGGTCAGGTGGACTTTCCGGAGAAGTTCCCTGCAGAGGGGCTCGGATGCGAGGGGTCTTGCGGCATCATGAACAAGGACAACATCCCCCTTTGCAGCCATGAGTCCGTTCATCACGGAAATTGACCGCTCTTCTCCCCCGGCTGCCAGAGTAAGGGGAATCCTGAAACTGGGAATATCTCCAGACAGGCCATCAATGTCTTCCGGGGAAACCACGAAAACCAGTTCATCCACATTCGACTGAAGCGAAAGAGACTCAGCGAGGCGGGCCGACCATTCCCACAGCGGGTGGCTTGCCGCCTCGGAGTATTGCTTGGGAACAACGCCGCCGAAACGTTTCCCCTTGCCGGCCGCGACGAGGATAAAAGAAGCGCCTCCCGTCAACGCGAAACCTCCCTGACGTAACGTCCGAAAATCATCCTTCCCGCCGAGGTCTGGAGAAGGGACGTGACGAAGACTTCTACTCTTCTTCCTATATATCGCTGGCCGTCTTCAACGACAATCATCGTGCCGTCCTCGAGGTAGCCGACTCCCTGGTTGGGTTCCTTCCCCTCCCGGAGGATATCCACCGTGAGGCTTTCGCCTGGAAGAAGGACGGGTTTCAGCGAATTGGAAAGGTCATTCACGTTGAGGATCAGGACTTTCTCGACCTGCGCCCTCATGTTGAGGTTGTAATCCGTTGTGAGAACCTTTCCCCCCAGTTGTTTTGCAAGGGAGAGAAGAGCCTCGTCGACTGCCTCCAACCCCAGGTCCTTGAGGGTGACCTCCAGGACTTCAACCTGGATTTCCTTGAGTTTCTGGAGCTCGCTGACAACGTCAAAACCACGGCGACCCCTGGATCGCTTGATCGGGTCCGTTGAATCGGCTACAGATTGGAGTTCTGTCAGCACGAACCTTGGAAGGGCGATCGGTCCGTCAAGGAACCCAACTTTTGCGATGTCCAGTATCCGACCGTCAATGATGACGCTGGTATCAAGAATTTTCGGGGCGGTTCCCCGGTTTTCTTCGACGTATAGCTCTTCGGGTTGCTGAGGCTGCGGGTGCTTGCTCTTTTTACCGCGGAAGATCAGTTTCCCCTTCAAGCCTCCCAGGGAAGACCACACGGTTAGAATTTCGTCCCGCCGACGGGAAAATATACGAACCCCCAGATAACCCAGGGTCAGGTTAAGGAGCACGGCGATGTAGCTTCCAACCGCCGGTAGTCGTGAAAATGGGAGCGCAATCAGGTTTGCGACGAGCAGGCCAACAATCAGGCCGATAACGGATATCGAAATATCATGCCAACTCGTGGTTTGGAGTTGTCTCTCGGAGAATGATCCGATCAAACCGAGACCTCTTACGAAATAACTGGTAAGAATGAAGCCGGCAAGGGACAGGAAACCAATGAACAATAGGTTTACCGCGATCACGTGACTCATCGAAATTCCTGGCCACCAGCCCTGCTTGAGTGCGAACTGGGCCATCTGGTATCCTGCAACGCCGCCTAGCAAAGCAAACAGGATTCGTGTGCCTGCCTTCATGATCCTTCCAAACCCCTCTGCCATGTTCTCACTCCTTCCTATTGGATTTCCTGCGGTTCGGTACCTGCGACCTTTTGCCTGGCTTCGAGGGCAGCATGCAGTGTCACCCGGTCCGCATATCCGATACTGCCTCCGACAGGAAGCCCGTATGCCAGTCTTGACAGCCGGATTCCGCAACTCTTGAGCGCATCAAGGACGGCAAAGTAGGTGAGGTCCCCTTCAACACAAGGGTTGGTTGCTATGATGACCTCTCTTATCCCCAGTTCCAGGATACGGTCCTGGAGCGCATCCAGGACGCGGTTGTCAAGATCTTCACCGTCTAGGGGAGATACGCGTCCTCCCAGGACGTGGTAAAGCCCGTTGAAGACCGAGGCCTGTTCGAGGCACATCAGGTCCTCTGCCGTTTCGACCACACACATGATTTTGCGGTCCCTCAAGGGATCGGCGCAAACCGGGCATGGGTCGTCTTCCGTGTAATTCCCGCATTCCGGGCAAGGATGCAGGCGTTCCTTCAGCGTTCTGACCGCCTCGGATAAATCCCGGCTGAAAACTGCCGGTTGTCCAAGCAAGTGGAACACGATGCGTCGGGCGCTTTTTTCCCCGATGCCCGGTAACCTGCAAAGTGCTGCGGTTAGTTTTTCGATTGGGAGTGGAAGGGACAAGGCCAGCCTGCCTGCCCTACATCATGCCCGGGAAACCCATGCCGCCAGTTACGCCGCTCATGCGCTCCCCTGCTATTTCCCTACTCTTCCGGACGGCGTCGTTAACGGCCGCTACGATGAGATCCTCGAGCATCTCCGTATCTTCCGGGTTGACGACTTCCTTTTCAAGGTGAACGGCCAGGATGTCACCCTGTCCGTTCACGGTGGCCTTTACCATGCCCCCTCCTGCCATTCCTTCTACCCGCTCTTTGCCCAGTTCTTCCTGGATTCTGGCCATGTCGGCCTGCATTTTTTGAGCCTGTTTAAGGATCTTGTCGAATTTCACGCAAATTCCCTCCTTCGATGGCTTGCTCAATCGTGATGATAGGACGAACCCTTCAAAATCGAAAAAGCCCTGTACACCTGTTCGGCTAGAACGACAAGGCAAAGTTCATGGGGAAATGTCATCTGGGAGAGAGCCAGTGTCTCGTCTGCCCTTTCCCGGACCCTGGATGAAACACCGAATGCCCCACCCACCAAAAGGCATAACCGTCCCTCCGACGATTCCATTTTATTCGATAACCAACTTGCCAGGTTAACACTTGTCATCATTTTCCCATTTTCGTCAAGGAGAACAAGCGTATCCCGCGGGGAAAGCATCCTGAGGATTCTCTCTCCCTCTGTTTCGCGCATCGAATCGGGATCCTTGCCACGACTTTCCTTGACGGTCTCGTAGAGGACCGGGCAGAATCTCGACACACGCTGGAGATAATCGGTGAAAACTTCACGGAGTGGTTCGGATCTCACCCGTCCGACGCTGAGGAGAAGGAGTTTCACCGGCAATCCTCGCGCGAACGAACAAGCCGTCGTAGCTCAAGCGGCTCGAAAACCTTTTTCTTCCCGCACCCGAGGCACTCCAATTCAACGAAAGCCCCGATGGAGAGGACTCTCCACTTCTCGCTTCCGCAAGGGTGCTTTTTCCGGAGTTTCAGGATGGATCCGGATTCAAAGGGCTCGGTGAAACTCACGGCAGGGCTCTTTCGGTCCTGTAGGGCTCCTGCTTGCGAAGAGCCTTGGTCCGCAATCGCTTGATGTTGAAAAGTTCCTGCCGTTCTCTTTCGGAAAGGATTTCCCGGATCCTCTTGAGGTCTCTTTCCAAGGTGGGCAACAACAGGTGCTGGAGTGTGTTGATTTTCTGGAGTGTCCTTTTCAACTCCCGGTCAAGGGCCTGGAGCTTGGCCTTCTTGTTGATGAATTCCCAGACCAGGGGCTTGCCTTCCTCGAGCGATTTAAGCAGGTCGTCAAGGTTCAGGGATGCCAGCGCCGGGTCGTAGGCCAATCCCTCCGATTCCGCGGCAAGGCCGCTGTAGGGACTCTCGAACTGCGGATAGCGACAACCCATTAGGACGTGGATGGCCGAGTGTATTTCGAGGGGTGGAGAAACGGGTTTCAGGACGCGGAGCGCGAAATGTCCGTCAAAAATTCGGACGAGTGAATAGGAAAAAGAAAGCTTTCCGCAAAGATCCGAGAACCGTTTTTCAAGTTCCCTGAAGAGTCGTCGATCATCTTCGATAGCCCTGAGAAGGGCGTCCCTTTTTTTCTCCAGGAGCAGTTTCCCATACTGCACGACGACAATCTGTCGCCTTAGGGAGAGAAGTTGATCCCTTGTCGGAGGCCTGCTCATGGGCTAATCTTCCTTCCCCCTGGCCATTCGGCTTGAAACGAGGTCATCGGGCAGCCGGTAAAGCTCTGAAACGGGAAGTTCGGCCAGGGACTTCCACGACTCTTCAAGGGAGGACAGAAGGTCTCTCCTGGACTCTCCCTGGTTAACAAACTGCTTTTCGAAGGCCGAACCGAAACGGATATAGCGGTGCTCAAGCGGAGAAAGGCCCTCCTCCCCCACGATCAGCTTGAGTCGCTCGAGTTCCCGTGAACGGGCATATGCGGCATATAACTGGTCTGCCATCGATCTGTGCTCCGGTACGGTACGCCCCTTTCCTATCCCCTTGTTCATCAGCCGGCTCAGGCTGGGAAGGACGTTTACCGGGGGATAGATCCCGCGATCGTGAAGGTTCCGGTCCAGGACTATTTGCCCTTCCGTGATGTAGCCCGAGAGGTCGACGACAGGATGTGTCATGTCATCGTCGGGCATCGTTATGATGGGGATTTGCGTGACGCTGCCGGCACACCCGTGCACGCAGCCCGCCCTTTCATAGAGGCTGGCGAGATCGGAGTACATGTAGCCTGGGAAACCCCGTCTACCTGGAACCTCTTCTCTCGCGGCGCTGATTTCACGCAGGGCTTCGCAATAATGGAGCATGTCCGTCATTACGACTAGGACGTCATATCCTTTCTCGAAAGCGAAATATTCGGCTACGCTTAAGGCCATCCTGGGTGTCAGGAGTCGTTCAACCGCGGAATCGCTTGCCAGGTTGATAAAAAAGACGCCATTGTTCAGGGCTCCGGTTTTCTCGAAATCATCGAGGAAATACCGGGCTTCGCGCGCTGTTATGCCGATAGCTGCAAAAACGACGACGAAAGATGTATCTTTTCCCGGAACGCTTGCCTGCCTCACGATCTGCGCTGCCAGACGGTTTGCCGGAAGCCCGGCACCGGAGAAGATGGGAAGCTTTTGTCCCCTGACCAGCGTATTCATGAGGTCGATCGTCGAGATGCCTGTCTCGACAAAGGCATTGGGGCTTGTTCGGGCTACCGGGTTTAGGGGCAATCCGTTAACCGGGATGGTTTTCTCGACAAAAGCGAGGGGTGTCCCGTCCACAGGCCGTCCCCGTCCATCCAGGACCCGGCCCAGGAGGGAAATCCCGACGGGAATGCGGACGATATCCCTTTCAAGCCAGACTGTCGTTCCGCCTGAATGGAGTCCCATCGTTCCCTCGAAAACCTGGATGGCACAGAGATCACCGTCAACCTGGAGAACCTGCCCTGTCCTCAAGCCGTCGGGTGTTTCGATCAGGACCCTTTCCCCGAACCCCGCTTCCCGGACTCCCGATACAAGAAGCAGCGGGCCGACGATTCCCTTTACGGATCCGTATCCTTCCCTGTAGAGATTCATCGAACCACCACCTCTATCCTGCCAAGGCTTTCCTTCGTTTCTTCGAGCCACCGTGTGGCGCTTTCGTGAAAGTCTGCGTCCGGGGTTCCCCTCAGTCTAAGCAAGCCAGCCCTTAGGGGAAGTTCGGAAAATTGTTCGTAAATCAAGCCTTCTTTAAGGCGTTCGGATACAAGGCCATCGAGTGCCCTTAAGGTTTCGAGCAATCCCTTCATTTTCATTAAGGAACAAAAAGCATCAATACTGTCAAAGGCATTTTGCTGAAGGTAAACAACTCGAAACAGCTCGGAAAGGTTCAAGGTCCACTTATCCTGTTCGGAAAGGCCGTCCCGGCCCACGAGCTGGACCAATTCCAGCAGGGATTTTTCCTGGGAAAGGGTTTCGGAAAGGAAGAGGCGCAGGCGGGACCC
>DJHE01000016.1:0-14268 GCA_002432945.1 Synergistaceae bacterium UBA5827 | reverse complement strand
ACTCTTCTCCCAACTCCTGTGCGAACATGCCGGCGAGCGATTCATCATAGAGAGTGTAGCTGTTCTGCCAGTTTATCGCGGGGAAATGCCTTTGCTGGGCTAGGGTCTTGTCAAGAGCCCAGAACGTCCCGGACAGCCGCAGGCTCGACTGGGTAACCGGCTCCGAAAAGTCTCCTCCGGGGGGGCTTACCGCGTTGATGACCGAAATTGAACCTTCCTGCCCCGCATCTCCGATGGTCGTGATCCTTCCGGCTCTTTCGTAATACTGGGCGAGCCGTGTTCCGAGGTAGGCGGGGTATCCTTCTTCCCCCGGCATTTCCTCCAGCCTTCCGCCGATCTCGCGCAAGGCTTCCGCCCACCTCGAGGTCGAGTCTGCCATGATGGCCACGGCATATCCCATGTCCCTGTAAAATTCCGCGATCGTCATTCCGAGGTAGATGCTGGCTTCCCGTGCGGCTACGGGCATGTTAGAAGTGTTGGCAATCAGGACCATCCGCTCCATGAGCGGAATATTGTGGTAAGGGTCCATGAGGGTAGGGAACTCCTCAAGGACTTCGGTCATTTCGTTTCCGCGCTCTCCGCAACCGATGTAGACGATGACATCGGCATTGCACCATTTTGCCAGGGATTGCTGCGTCACTGTCTTTCCGGTTCCGAATCCGCCCGGGATGACCGCTGCCCCGCCCAGGGCCATGGGGAAAAGTGTGTCAAGGATGCGTTGTCCTGTCATGAGCGGCCTGTTGAAAGGCAGCCTTGAGGAGAAGGGGCGGGCCCGCCTGACTTCCCAACGGTGTGAAAAAGCGATCTCCCGCCCGTCTTCGAGACGACATACGGGTTCACGAAGGCTCATCTCTCCGGGCGGGGCAATCCAATCTATTCGCCCAGGGAGGCTATTGGGGGGCAGCATGACCTTGTGCAGGATACGAGCCCCTTCGGGAAGCGCTCCGAGGGATTCCCCCGGACGGATCGTGTCTCCGGGGGCGGCCTGCGGAGAAAAAAACCACTTCCGGCATTCATCGAGCGTCCCGATGTTTGCCCCGCGACCTATGTAGAGTCCTTCCTCGCGGAGTCGCGCCAGGGGACGGCCGATCCCGTCGAGGACGCTTCCCAAGAGGCCGGGTCCAAGTTCGACGGAGAGTAGTTCCCCGGAAAAGGCGACCGGTTCGCCGACTCTCATCCCGGAGGTTTCCTCATATACCTGGATGTCGACGGCTCCGCCCCGGATCCGTATGACCTCGCCCAAGAGGGACTCTCGCCCCGCGTGGACGATCTCGAACATCCGTACGGGAAAATTTACGGCCGCACGCACAACGGGTCCCGAGATTCCGATGACGCTGCCGATCTTGTTCATGCACTCACCTCAACCGAGCGAAGATTTCAGGCCTGGAAAGGTTATCCAGACGGGTTTTTGCATTTTGACAAGGCGCAGCCTGACAAAATCGGGAACTTTGTTGAACCATTCCTGCTCGACGATCACCAGAGAGACGTTTCCTTCAAGAAAAGTCTTCATGATTTCTCCCAGGGCGGAAGGATCTTCACAGACGAGTGGCTCGAATCCCATTAGTGCCCAGAGGTCGACGAAAACCTGTTCCCCCAGGACAATGACTCTTTCCGCATGTTGGGCTGTCATGAGCGGCGCTCCTCGCTTGTTACATCGATAAGTCGCCGCGAAATTTCCGTCGACGGATGCCCCAATGCCAGTCCCACTGCGAGGATATTAAGGTTCTGCCATTCCAGGAGCAGGCGTGAGAGGTAGGAGACGGCGACCTCGAATCCAAGGAGGTTCCTGCGGTAAAGGAAAGATTGCCATCGCCAGAAGGCCGTGTTGAATTCCCCCTGGAGAGTCCTGTCGGATCCCTCTTCAAGGTTTGCACCCGGGATTTCCCTCATCCAGGGAGTGCCTTCTACAAGGGACCTGATGGTGGCCGAAGTCTCAAGTCGTGTTGTCGAAAACCATTTCCCGAACGGGAGAAAGGGGATGCCTTCATTTGCGCTGTTCTCTCTTTCCCGGTGGTTCCTGAACCAGATCCCGATGTTCCAAAGGTCGACCGAACGTCCCAGGACCTCAATGGCCGTGTCGCTTCCCGAACCGCGGATCCTCCGGAAGAGATCGTTGAGATAGGCAAGAAAAGCCGTCAGAAGGTGTCGTTCCGCGAAAGGCAGAGATTCTCCTGCTTGTCGTGCTTCCAGGGCTTCCCCCAGTGCGAGGGCGAGCGGGTCCCCGTTGGCCAGGCATTTTTCCCGGGCATCCAGGACGGAGCTTGCGGTCCAGAGGGTTCCGAAAAAATCCGTCCCGAGTTCGCCATAGGCATGCCAGCTGGGGCTCTTTACGGGATCACGGCCCAGAGAAAGCCCACGCAAAACCAGGCGGCAATTATGAAGGTCGGATCGGGTTGTCACGACCTTCATAAGTTCCCTAGGTTCTCCCTGGGACAGAAACACGGTTGCGCGAATCCGCTCCGCCACCCCGAGGGAAACTGCCATCTCGATACGAGCGAGAGGAGAGGTTTCGAGGGATACGAGGTGGGCACGGTAACTCTCGGCATAGGTCGAATCGAGAAGGAAAAGTTCCAGTTCCCGGATCGTTCCGGCCGAAAGCCGGCGAAGGTCAAGAGGCTGGATAAACGATGCCAGCCTGGCCCGAAGCCGGGCGTTAAGATAGCCGTAATTCTGTGAGAGGTTCCTGGACATCGCTAACAAGACCGGCCAATCGCCCGGAAAGTTCTTCCACAATCATCGGCTTCAACCTTTCCCAGCGAGTTTGCAGGGTGTTGTCGACCAGATGCGTACCGCCCTCCGCGTCCAGCGCCAAGACGCCTCCCATCGCTAGATCGGCGGTTTCCTCGATACCTGCAATCCGCTGATCTTTCTCGAGAAGAACGGCTTCCCCCTCGGCAACACGAAGGACTGCTTTCGGGGCTCCGAGGGCGTCCATGGCTTCACGGGCCAAGTCGTTAAGGACGGGTCCATAAAGTCCCGGGTTTGAGCGGAGGGACGCGAGCTGTTCCATGACCCGTTCTTCCAGCCTGCCAGTTGTCTCGCTTATGGTGCTGAGGACGCGCGTACGCAATTCCCGGAAGGCCGATTGCCTGGCCATTGCGAGTTCTTCCTCGAACTCGATAGCCTGCTTTTCGCGGATACGCTGGACCTTTGTTTCGACGTCAATCCTCCGGGCGGCAATGAGCGCTGAAAACTCCTTCTCGTAACGCTCCTTCAGCGCCTCGAGTTTCCTGCCGTATTCGTCCTGTAGAGCGCGCTTGAATGACTCGAGCGCCTCTCTTTCATCCCCGGGAAGATTACGGAAGCCCATTGACAGGACGGTTTCAGGCAAGTTGCAGGATCATCATGATGGCGACAACGAAACCCAGGATGACAATAGTCTCTGGAATCGCCTCAAGGATGATCATCGTGCCGGAAGTTTCCGGTTTTTCCGCCACCGTCCCAGCGCCTGCAGAGCCGATCTTGGCTTGTGCGTAGGCTGTTGCCATGGCGGGGATTCCGATTGCGAGAGAAGCGGCAAGGGCTAACAGGGCTTTTTCCAAGAGAATCTCCTCCTTGAGAAGGGGCGGAATTCCTTACCGCCTCCTTGGTAGAACTTGCTGAAAAATTCGACGTAATGCAGACGGGCAGAATGCAGCCCGGACCCGCCGATCGCAAGGACAAAATTCAGTATGTGGATGATGAGGGCCATAAGGATCCCCAGAAAGGATAAGCCGAGGACGTCGACGAAGCGGGTTGCCACGATTGCCAGGATTGCGGAGGAAAGGCCGATGGCTGCGATTCGGACATAACTCAGCACATTGCCGAGTGCGCTAAAAGTTTCGATGACCCCCCCGAGCTTTCCCCCCGCCAGCAAAAGCGCGGTTCCAATGACCAGGAAGCTGATATTGAGGGAGAAAAAAGGCCTTGGCATGTTGAGGCGCACGATGAAAAGAAGCCCGACGAGGGAAAGCAGGACGATAAGGGAGCCAAGGCGCTCCATCCAAAGGTGCCGGTGCCTTTTGCGGACACCTTCCAGGAATCCGAGGAAAAGCCCGATGGAAACATGAGCAACTCCCAGGGCGATGGTGAAGATCAATACGGGAAGGACCGCATGCGAGCGTTCGACCCATAAGGGTTCCATGTGGAATAGGCGGTGTCCGAGGTCGCCGAAAAGTTCTCCAAAGGTGATTCCCCAGGCAATGCTCCACCCGCAAACCCAAATCAGGATCTTTCCAACGGGCGGCAGGAGCGGGTGCCTTGTATTCCGTGAAAGCCAAAGGCCGAGGAGTCCGATCAGGATACCGTAACCGGCATCTCCGACCATGCAGCCGGAGAAAAAAGGAAAGAAGATGGCCACGAGGGTCGTCGGGTCCACGCCCTTGTAAAGGGGATGAGGCATCAGTTTTAGGAGGATTTCAAACGGGCGTGTAGCAGCAGGGTTGTTCAGAAGAGCAGGGACGCGATGCCACTCTTCGGAAGACGGGTACCGCCACTGGATAAGGACCGCATCACCGAAACGGGATTTCAGCAAGTTGACGAGTGACTCGAGAGAATCTGCCGGGATCCACCCTTCAATCAAAAAAGTATCGCCCCGTGTCAGGCTTCTTGATTCCACGAGGGTTTCTTCCAATTTTTCATCGAGGAGAATGTAAAGCGAGGCTAGCCGGGGTCCCCAATCATCCCTCGCCCTGGAGATTTCCTCGGAGAGAGCCTCCAGGCGGTTTCCCGTTTCCTTAAGTCCCTCTTCTACTGCGAAAAGCGTTTCACGTGTCCCGCTGCGGTGAAATCCCTCCGGGGCCTTCCATGGCACGGTCCCCTGGTGGCGCATGACTTCATCGGCGTCAGCCGCAAAGGCGCTTCCCACGCTGAGTGCGAGGACCGCCTGACCCTTGTCCGTGTTTAGAAGGTGAAATCGCAGGGTATCTCGAGGCTCGGCACCCTCGGGTGATTTTTTCTGTATCCTGCCCCTGAGGGCGGACAGGGTTTTCTGGATGGCGGTATCCTTCACCCACCAGAGGGTCAGGTCCCTATCTGAAGAGTCTTCCGAGGAGACGAAGGGAATGAAGTGGAACACAACCTGATGGGCTTTTTTCAGGTCGGCCAGGGAAACCGCGAGGCGGCGTTTTTCGTCAAGAAGTGCCGCTAGCCTCTGGCGAAAGGAATCCAGGCTCCTGTCGATTTCGACGACGACCCCATCGATTCCGAGGTCAACCCGCTCCCTGGCCGCAGCGAGAGATTCTTCCGTGAGGGAGGGCCAGTCTTTCCACTCAAGGCCTTCAAGCATGCCCAGGACTTTTGCCCGGGTAAATTTCAGTGTCTCTTCTTCTTCGGACGGGGGGGTCGGTTCAACCGGGTTGACGACGTGAAGGAGCCCGTAATCGTGCAGGGTTTCTACGATCTCGGGCCGTTTCGGGGTCAAGCCCCATACGGCAAGCCTCAGCATTTCACGAATCAACGGGGAGCCTCCTCCACATCCCGGCTGGTGGGGCAAAGAAGGTTCATGCCTTTTAGTGTCAGTTCCTCAAGGAGGGCTTCCCTGTCGAATCCGGAAAGGAAGGCTTGGAAACGCCGGTCCAGGACATCCTGTACGGATCCCATGATCCGCTCTCGGCGTGCTTTCATGGCTTCCTGCTCTCCATGTGCCTGTAACAAGGTGTTGCTTTCCATTTCGTCGAGACGCCCGATAACCTCGTCCCGGCGAACCTCGAGTTTCGATTCCTCCTGCAAAAAAGAGGCCTCCAGTTCCCTCCTGTAGGCCTCTATCTCGGATTCCGCAGGCCAGGCCTTTGCCAGCTTGCCTTTCTTTTCACTCGTTTCCGCCATGAGTTCGTTTCTCCATCATATGTTCGAAAAATGCACCCCGGTCTATGATTCCGACAAGCCTTCCGTTTTCGACGACAGGCAGGCGCTTGATCCTCTTTCGGATCATCATGTCGGCCACGGTGACAAGGCTTGCCGTTGGTTCCACGTAACAAGGGTGGGTGTTCATCAGTTCTCCCACGATGCGGTTTGCGACAGAGGCAAGTCTCTCAACAAGGCTTCCCTCGGAGCTGTCGAGAAAGGAGCTTTGGGCCAAAAATTCAAGGTAGGTGGGAAATGCAGCCTGGAGGATATCGGTCTCCGAGAGGAAGCCGACCAGGACCCAATCATCCTTTACGACCGGCAATCCTGTCAGCCTCTGGTTGTAGAGGACGTGAAGAGCGTCTTCCACGCGGTCCTTCTCGGTTACTGCCGTGAGGTCCTTGTGCATGATCTCATGTGCCTGGGAGTTCATGCTTCCTCTCCGCCATTCCATCGGTCAACGCCGCAACGCTTCATTAGGACCAGCACCGCAAAGAGGGCAAGACCAAGGTCCTTCCTGAAGCGCGTCCTGGGTTCCTGGCAAAGCCGGAAAAGCCACTCCAGGCCCATCTTCTGCATGTAGGCCGGAGCCCTCCTCAGCCTGCCCGAGAGGACGTCGAAGCTTCCTCCCACCCCCATGGCGACTACGTGCCCAAGCGCGGGCAGGTTCCTGCGAATGAACATTTCCTGGTGCGGCACTCCCAATCCCACAAAAAGAATTCGCGTCCCTGCCGTACGGATCATCCTGCAGACAGCCTCTTCCTCGTCTCTTCGGAAATACCCGTGATGGACTCCGGCCAGGACCATTCCAGGGTACATGGCCGAGAGTTTCTCCGCCGCGGCCTTGGCAACGCCTTCTTTTGCACCGAGGAAAAAGACAGGGCACTTTTCCGACGCGGAAAGCCTGCAGAGCTGTTCCATGAATTCCACTCCGGGTATCCGCTGTTGAACGGGCGTACCAAGCATCTTAAGAGCCTGGATGAGTCCCATCCCGTCCGGCAGGACGAGATCGGCCTCACGTGCGACGGAACGGTAGGCCTTGTCATAGCGGCTCCTGAGAGCAGCCAGCGCGTCCGGTGTCACGATGACATAACCCCGGTTCCCGAACGAGACCCACGATTTGACTTTTGACAGGGCGAAATTAAGGGAGACGTTGTCCACCCGGATTCCCCAAAGCGATGGGTTCCTCTCGCTTTCCCGGCTCGCTGGCGTAATGATCCTCCTGAGGACCGGAAATACGAGGAAAGCAACCGCACCAGCAGCCGTAGCGGCGGCGGCAAGGTGAAGATCCATCTGGGCCAGGGCAATTGCCAGGGCCAGGGACGAGCATATCCCCGCAACAAAACGGACGGCCGTCGGGTGATCCAGCCCCCTGTCGACAAGTTTGCGGTAGAGGGACACATCCTGTGGCGGCCGGTTTGCAACCGCACGGCTGACGATTTGCAGGGAAAATTCCATGATCGGAAGTGCAAAAAGCCCGATCGGAAGAACCATGAGGGTTGTGAAGGCAACCCCCTTGCTGACGCCGATAGCCGATGCACCTGCCGCGAGCATTCCCCACATCGCTGCCAGAGGTTCGCCCAACCTTCGGTAAACCTGTCCGTGGCGGCTCCAGAAGATGGCAAGGAATAGAAGGGCGCCCGTCCCGAGGTAGAAGGATTCCGAAAAGGCCCGGGACGCCGGGAAACTCACCAGAAGGATGAGGCTCCAGCAGGTCGCAAGAAGATACCCGGCCAAGCCCGGTACCTGGTCAAGTTCCTGCATGAGAAGCGGGAAAAGGCCCATCCACAAGGCGGTTACGATGACGGAAACCAGGGGTGAAAGGTAGAGGTACCTTCCCTCGGGGAGGCCAATGAAAAAAATTCGGGGACCAAAGAGGGCGATGGCGGCCCCAAGGACCAGGTAGGCCCAACGCAAATCCCGATTGCGGTAGGTGCGCTGGCAGATCCCGATGATGCATGCGCCGCAGCCTGCCGCAACGATCAGGCGAATAGTGGAACTTTCGGACACGAGGCCAAAAACCAGCCAGCATGCCACGAAGAGGATGTCCTTCATATAATCGTACTGGTCCCGCTCGAGGAAACGGCGCAATAGGCGCTGGAATGCCACGCACACGATTCCGATCAGGCCGACCTGGTAAAGGATGTCCCATTGGACCACGATCGGCGACATGGATATCCCCCTTCACGGCGCAAGAAATGTGGCCCTTTAGAGGGCCGAAATTCACGACTATTCTATCACAACAGGAGGCAAAATGTAGTGAAAAAGAGCGGGTCCCCTGCCGCCTTAAGCAGAGGGGACCCGTCTTGCCTAGCGGATTTCCTCTATTCCTCCCATGTAGGGAACGAGCGGCTCGGGGATCTTGACGGATCCGTCTTCCCTCTGGCAGTTTTCCAGAACGGCGATCAGGCATCTGCCTATGGCAATTCCAGATCCATTCAACGTGTGGACGAAACGGGTTTTTCCAGTCTCTTTGGACCGGAACCGGGTATTCATGCGCCGGGCCTGGAAATCCTCGCAATTGCTGCAGGAACTGATCTCCCTGTACTTATTCTGCGAGGGGAGCCAGACTTCGATGTCATAAGTCTTGCTGGACGCAAAGCCCATGTCCCCGGTGCAGAGGCAGATGACGCGGTAAGGCAGGCCAAGGATCTGTAGAACTCTCTCCGCGTTGTTCGTCAATCTTTCAAGTTCTTCGTAGCTCGAATCGGGATGGACAATCTTGACCATTTCAACCTTGTCGAACTGGTGCTGGCGCAGCATTCCACGGACATCGCGGCCGTAGCTGCCGGCTTCCCTCCGAAAGCAGGGCGTATATGCGGTAAGGTTGATGGGAAGTTCCTCTTCCTTCAGGATTTCTCCCGCCCGGAGGTTGGTAAGGGGCACTTCCGCGGTCGGGATGAGCCAGAGGTCATCACCTTCGCAGCGGTAGAGTTCCTCGGAGAACTTGGGCAATTGCCCGGTGCCGCGCATGGTCGCCGAATTTACCATGAAGGGGGGTTCGATTTCCTCATAACCATGTTCGCGGGTATGAAGGTCCAGCATGAAGTTCAGGAGGGCCCTTTCAAGTTTTGCCCCGGCTCCCTTCAATACCGTGAAGCGGGCCTGGGCGAGTCTTGTACCCCGGTCGAAATCCATGATGCCGAGTCCTTCCCCGATCTCCCAGTGGGGACGGGGCTCGAACGAAAAGGCAGGAGGTGTTCCCCAGCGGCGGATTTCCGGGTTATCGTTCTCGTCTGTCCCTATCGGGACTGAGGAATGGGGCATGTTCGGAAGCTGGAGAAGAAGTTCCTCAAAGCGTCCCTCGACGGCAGCAAGTTCGCTGTCGAGGGCCTTGACGCGGGTACCTGCCTTGCGCATTTCCTCCATGAGGCTGTTCTTTTCCGGGTCTTCCTTCTTTAGGGTTGCGACTTTTTTGGATCCCTCGTTTCGAGCGGCCTTGAGAGCCTCGACCTCGTTAAGGAGTTCCCTCCTGCGGCCGTCAAGCGACAGGGCCTCGTCGATCGGCCAGGACGCATGGCGGTTTGCCAGCATTTCCCGGACACTATCTGGATTTTCACGGATCAGTTTTGGATCGAGCATTGATCAGGCCTCCCCCATGCGCCTGACTTCTCTCAGGAGGTCGGCCATTTCCAGGGCTGCAAGAGCCGCATCCGCTCCCTTGTTGCCGGCCTTGCTGCCGGCCCGCAGAAGGGCCTGCTCGAGGTTGTCGGTGGTCAGGACTCCGAAGGCAACGGGGATTCTCTGGTCCAGGGAGATGACGGCCAGTCCCTTGGATACTTCTCCAGCCACGTAGTCGAAATGGGGGGTGTCTCCCCGTATGACGGCCCCAAGGGCAACAATTGCGTCATAGCGGCCGCCAAGGGCGATTTCCTTGACAGCAAGAGGTGCCTCCCATGCTCCCGGGACCCAGAACACGTCGATGTCCTGTGCCTTGACTCCGTGCCTGGCAAGGGCGTCCTTTGCTCCTTCCAGGAGTTTCCCGGAAATGAGTTCGTTGAAGCGGGAGATGACGAGCGCGAAGCGAAGGCCTGACCCGATCAGTTTTCCCTGAAATGTCTGCATGATTTTCCCCTCTCCCCTCTTGAGGCAGTCAGTTATTCCCCGACGTATTCCGCGGGGGGTTCTTCAAGGTGCAGGAGATGTCCCATTTTTTCCTGCTTGGCATGGAGGTAGAAAGCGTTGAAGGGGTTTGCTTTCACTTCAAGCGGAACCCTTTCGTTAATTTTCAGCCCGTACCCCTGGAGTCCTACAATCTTCCTGGGATTGTTGGTGAGGATGCGGATGCTTTTGAGCCCAAGGTCGGATAGTATCTGTGCGCCCACCCCGTAATCCCTCAAGTCCGGATCGTAGCCGAGCGCCACGTTCGCCTCGACTGTGTCGAGCCCCTTCTCCTGGAGCTCGTAGGCCTTGAGCTTGTGAAACAGGCCGATTCCGCGTCCTTCCTGGCGCATGTAGAGGACGACTCCCCTTCTCTCCCGGCGCACCATTTCCATTGCCTCGTGGAGCTGCGGTCCGCAGTCGCATCGCAGCGATCCGAGAACATCCCCCGTAAAGCATTCCGAATGGACTCGCACCAGGACGCCTTCCTGTCCCTCGACGTCGCCCATGACAAGGGCGATGTGCAGCATGTCCTCGCTCTCGTCCAGGACAAAGTGGTAGGCATGGGCAACAAATTCGCCGTAAACCGTAGGGAGGCTTACGCTGGCAACTCTTTCCACGAGTTTGTCGCGCATGTGCCGGTAGCGGATGAGATCTTCGATCGAAACGATGCGAAGATTGTGCCTGTCAGCGAATTCAAGCAGCTGTGGCAAGCGGGCCATAGACCCGTCGTCATTCATGATTTCGCAGATGGCCCCGGCGGGATTCAGCCCTGCCAGCCGTGCCATGTCGACTGCGGCTTCGGTGTGTCCTGCGCGTTTCAGTACCCCGCCTTTTTTTGCAGCGAGAGGGAAAATATGTCCGGGACGTCTCAGGTCTTCCGGCCTGGATCCCGGGTTCGCAAGCACGCGGGCCGTCCGGGCCCGTTCGGCGGTACTGATCCCGGTCGTCGTCCCTTCCGTGGCGTCGACGCTGACGGTAAAGGCGGTTCCATGGGGATCTGAACTTTCTTTCACCATCTGGTCGAGCTTCAGGCGACGTGCCTGGTCGATTGTGACGGGTACGCAGAGAAGACCTCGGGCGTGCGTCACCATGAAATTGATATCCTCCGGCCGTGCAAGTTCTGCGGCCATGACGAGATCTCCTTCGTTTTCGCGGTCTTCGTCGTCCACGACGATAACCATTTTGCCGAGCCGGATATCCTCGATGGCATCCTCGATGGGGTGAAACACACGTCCTTCAGGTTTACAGATCACGGAGAAATCCTCCTCGCTAAAACAACTAGACCCATCCACCCTGCTGGAGGGTCTCCCAGGTGATCCCATCTCTGGGTGCCGTTTCCTGGGGGAGACGCTCGTTGGGGGACAGGAATCGCCGGACGTACTTGGCTATAAGATCGGTCTCCAGGTTCACGGTTTCTTTTTCGACCAGCTTCCCGAGCGTCGTTTGGCGCAGGGTCTCGGGGATCAGGCCGACGGAGAAATGGCCTCTTGACGGTTCTGATTCGATAACGGTAAGGCTTACGCCGTCGAGGGCGACAGAGCCTTTGGGGACGATCAGGAGGACAAGTCCGCTTTCGGCGTTAAAGCTCATGCGCCGGGTCCTTCCCCGCCCCTCCGCTGATACCAGGGAACATAGGCCGTCGATATGCCCTGTCACGAGATGCCCGTCGAGGCGGTCTCCGAGGGCCAATGCCCTTTCCAGGTTGACGGGATCCCAAGGTTTAAGCCTTCCCAGCTTCGTTTTCCGGAGGGTCTCTTCCATTATTTCGGCTATGAAGCTGTCCCTACCCAGGCCGACGACCGTAAGGCAGGCTCCCATGACGGCAACGGACTGGCCCCTAGAAAGCGAAGGGGAAATTCCTGGCGCCCGGATTTCCAGCGTCGTTACATCGGTTCCCGGAACCAGCTTCAGGACGTTTCCGACTTCCTCTACAAGGCCGGTGAACATTTGGGATTGACCTCCAGCCATAGATCTCCTTCGACTTGCTTTATTCTAGCAGGCGAGAGGGCGATCGCCTCACCCATATGGTCGAGTGAAAGCTCACCGGCCATTTGAAGTCCTCGGCCGAGCAAGACAGGTGCGACGAAAAGGGAGTACTCGTCAACCATCCGCGCCTTGATAAAGGCGCTGATCACTGAACTTCCCCCTTCGACGAGCAGCATGGAAATCCCTTCCGAAGCGAGCGAGGAGAGAACCCGTTCAATGGAGGGACGTCCCGTCGCTTCGTCCATCGCAAGCCTCATGATCCTGGCTCCGCGGCGTTCCAGGGCTGAAGCCCTTTCCTCTGGCGCATCTTCGCCGGCCAGGAAAAGGCATTTCCCGTCCCCGACAACCCTCGCGTGGGGAGGCGTGCGAAGCTGGCTGTCGAGCACGACTCGCAGCGGGGATTTCCCTTCAACGAGGCGGACTGTCAATTCCGGGTCGTCCGCCAGGACGGTTCCCACCCCGACAAGGACAGCATCGTGTTCCGACCTGAGAAGGTGTGCCTTGCTCCTTGAAAGGGGTCCGCTGATCCACTTGCTTTCGCCCCCGGAAAGGGCAATGTCGCCGTCAAGGCTCATGGCGGCCTTAACGGTGACCCAGGGACGGCCAAGCTTCATCGTCCTGATGAACCCCCGGTTGAGCCATTTGCATTCATTTTCCAGGACCCCCGTCATGGTCTGGATACCTGCTTCTTCCAGGCAGTGCATTCCGGTTCCGTTGACCCGGGGGTTGGGGTCTCTCATCCCTGCCACTACCCGGGCGACCCCTGCTGCAGCGAGCTGCGGCGCGCAGGGAGGCGTTTTGCCGAAATGGGAGCAGGGTTCAAGGTTGACGTAGGCTGTCGCCCCGGCGGCGAGGTTACCCGCCATCCGAAGGGCTTCCACCTCGGCATGGGGGCCTCCGTAACGGCGGTGATACCCCCATCCGACGATCGCGCTGTCTTTCACCAGGACACAGCCAACCCGCGGATTGGGGCTTACGCAACCCGTCCCTCTCTCGGCCAGGCTGATGGCCATCCGCATGTAATGTTCGTGAGTTGCCCTGTCCTTTTCGTTCATTCGGCTACTCCTTCCAGGTGTTCGAGAATGCGCCGTGCAAGATCCAGGCCGATTCCCGGTATAGAGGACGCCAACTCCTCCGGGCCAGTTGAGGCAATGTGCCGGATGCTTCCGAACCGGGCAAGCAGGTCCGCTGCCCTCTTCTTCCCGACCCCTTCGACTTCTTCGAGAACTGAACGTAGGTTTCGGTTATCCCGCCTGCGGGTATGGGCTGAAACGGCAAAGCGGTGAGCCTCGTCCCTCAGCCTCTGCAAAAGCTGCAGGGCGGGATCCTCTCTACCGGGCCGGAGAGGGAGTTCGGCAAAAAGAGTGTATACCGCTTCTTCCTGTTTTGCCAGAGCGACAATGGGTATTTCCTCCAGGCCAAGTTCCTGGAGGGCTTTTTCCGCAAAAACAAGCTGCTGCGGGCCCCCGTCGATGACGATGAGCTGCGGAAGCGGGGCTTCACCCTGCAAAGAGCGGCGGTAGCGGCGCAGGAGGGTTTCCTGGATGGAACGAAAGTCGTCGATGCCCTCGACATCCCGTATTGCAAACTTCCTGTATAGGGAAGGATTGGGAATCCCCTGTTCGAAAACGACGACTACCCCGAAGGTCTCTTTTCCCGAAAAATGGGAAATGTCGAAGCAGTCTATCCTCCATGGGACGGAAGAAAGGTTGAGGAGAGCCTCAAGACGGACAAAAGCTTCCCAAGTGTCCTTGTCCAGGTCTTCTGGGAGAACGTGGTTTCTTTTTTGCCGGGTGTAGCGCCAGATTGAACGGATCGTGTCCCTGAGGCGAGCGGCTTCCTCGAAGTGGAGCTCATGGGCCGCCTGGTCCATCCTGGACCGCAATCTCTCAACGAGATCGGTCACCCTCCCGGCCAGAAGGAGTTCAAGGTCGGCTACGACTTCCCTGTAACGGGTTTCGCTGCAGCCTCCAACGCAAGGGGCGAGGCACCTCATGAGGGCGTGCCTGACGCAGGGCCTCCCCGGGACGGGTGAGCACGGTTCCTTGGATTTGCAGGTGCGGAGCGGGAAATGGCGCTCGACCAGGCGGGTCAGTTGGCGCAGTTCGCTGACGCGGGTGAAAGGTCCGAAGTACGAGGCCCCGTCATCCTCCTTATGCCGGGTAATTTCAAGGCGCGGGAAGTGTTCTTTCGTCAGCTTGATCCAGGGGTAGCGCTCTCCCATCTTGAGTTCAACGTTGAAGAAAGGCTGGTAGCGACGGATCAGGCGGGATTCCACGATCAGGGCTTCGCCTTCCGATTCGGTGCGGATGCAGGACAGGTCGCTTATCGTGTCCACGAGTTTTCGAAGCCGCG
>DJHE01000020.1 GCA_002432945.1 Synergistaceae bacterium UBA5827 | reverse complement strand
GTAAAGATTTTTTCATTGAATTGGGGGTGGTTGGCACTTCTTCATATTTTCCAAGGGTATTAATGGCTTTTCTGGTTCCCCGGCAACCTGGACAGGAAAAAATCGAGGGGAGGCGATCCTTTTATGGCAACGGAAAAAATAAGAAAGGCCCCAAGCTTCGCTCTTTCAGTGGGTGTTTTTGTTGTTGCGGCATTTTTCATCAGTTACGGAATCCTGAAACTCGAAGCGGAAGCCCACATGCCCATCCTGGCGGCAGCGGTCTTCGCGGCACTCGTCGGACGCTTCATCCTCGGCGTTCCCTGGAAAGAGATGGAAGAGGGGATGATCAACAACATCGCCGTCGCCCTTCAGGCGACCCTCATCCTCATGATCATCGGCATGATCATCGGCGCCTGGATCCAGTCGGGCGTCGTCCCGGGCCTGATCTACTACGGCCTCATGATCCTCAAGCCGTCTATCTTCCTCGTGGCGACCCTGCTGACCTGTTCGGTCGTTTCCCTGGCCACCGGTTCCTCCTGGACGACAACCGCCACGATCGGTATTGCAATGCTGGGGATTGGAAACGGTTTGGGCGTCCCCGTCCCGATCACGGCTGGTGTCATCATTTCCGGAGCCTACTTCGGCGACAAGATGTCCCCGCTTTCCGACACGACGAACCTCTCCCCCGCGGTTTCCGGAGCGGAACTGTTCGACCATATCAAAGCCATGGTCTGGACGACGGGCCCGACCTACATCATCATCCTCGCCGTCCTGACCTTCATTGGTTTTCGCTACGGCGGCGGAGAGCTTGACGCATCGAGGATCCACGCGATCCAGTCCTTCATGCGGGCGGAATTCCCGATCTCGCTTGCCTGCCTCATCCCCCCCGTTCTCGTTATCGCCCTCGCGGTCATGAAGATGCCCGCGATTCCGGGCCTCTTCGCGGGCCTTTTCGCGGGAATCGCTATGGCGTTCCTTTCCGGTTCCGGAATCGGGGACATCATGAACGTCGTGCAGAATGGCTACTCTGCCTCCATCTCGGAAGAGGTTTCTGGCGCTGCTGATCTTGCCGCGGCTGCCGCGGCAATGACCAAGGCAGGGATCGCCGGAGTCGCTCCCGAACTGGGCAAGGAAGTTGCCGCGACCGTTTCCAAGCTCGTTTCCCGCGGCGGTCTCCAGTCGATGATGTGGTCCATCTCCCTCATCTTCGTTGCCCTCTCCTTCGGAGGGGTCATGGAAGCCTGCGGTTTCCTCGAAACGATCATCGGGACCCTGACAAAGGGAATCCGCAAGGTCGGCACGCTCATCACCGCCGTAATCGGTTCCTGCATCATCTCGAACATCTTCCTCGGCGACCAGTACCTGTCCCTTGTCGTCCCCGGAAGGATGTTCCGGAATACCTTCCAGAAATCCGGCCTGGCACCGCGGATGCTGTCCCGCACGCTGGAAGACGCCGGGACGCTGACCTCTGCCCTCGTCCCCTGGAACACCTGCGGAGCCTACCAGACCAGCGTGCTCGGTGTCGGCCCACTCGTCTACGGGCCCTATGCCTTCCTGAACTGGGGCAACCCGCTCATGGCGATTATCCTGACCTACATGAAGATAGGGATTTACTGGAGGAAAGAAGACGGCACCGACGTCGTCGAAAAGAGAGGGACCTTCGAAATCAACGATTAGTCCCGGCCACATTAAAAAAGGAGCGGCCCCGGGGGGGCCGCTCCTTTTTCTTACAGGGTCGTGATCTCGATACCAGGGCTGTATTTTCCGAGGATCTCGCGCAAGGTCTCTTCTTCGGATCGGTCAAAAAGAACTTTCCAGCCGAGTATATCCCGCTCGAAGAAAGCCATCATCTGCTTGCGCCTAAACGCAAGTCCCACGTGCCCCAGTTCGGCCCAGGGGAAAACCTCGCGATTCCTGTTAAGCCAGGTTTTCGTCTCCCGGACGATCCCCTCTTCCGTGAGGTAGATCCTTTTCCGGTAGCCGCAGGCATAAAGAATCGCTGCCCCGACAAACAGAGCATGTACGGTCATGCCTTTGAACATCAGGAAGCGGCGAAGCGAATCACCTAGAAGGTAGACGCCGATAACTCCAAAGGTCCAGCGCATCCATTCGGGAAAGGGCGTGTTCGATCGAGATTCGAGCAGGACAGGCAAAGGAAAATCCCTCCAAGTCTGGTCTGGAAAAGAAGCGGGGAGGGCCTTTATCGGCCCCTCCCCGTCATTCTCTCACAAAACAAGATCCCTTTCCCTAAAGCCCGGCCGGTTTCTCCTTCGTGATCACAGGTTCGCCTTCCTTGCCTTTCCATGCTGTCCCGATGCCCAGGTAAGTCAGCAGGATCGCCATGAGCGGGTTCAGGTAGTTGAGGAACGCGTAGGGAAGGTATTCCACGGTCGGGACTCCCAAAACCCCGCTGTTGTAGGCACCGCAGGTGTTCCATGGGATCAGCACCGAGGTCAGGGTCCCGGCGTCTTCAAGGGAGCGGGAAAGCATGCGGGGATGAAGTCCCTTTTCCTCGAACCCCAGGCGGAACATGCGTCCCGGCATGACGATCGAGAGGTACTGGTCGCCCAGGAAAACGTTGCAGATGAAGCAGGAGGCGATAACCGACGCGACAAGCCCGCCAACGCTCTTGACGCCCTTGAGGATCGTCCGGAGCATGACCTCCAGGAAGCCGCACCTTTCCATGATGCCGCCGAAGGAAAGGGCACAGATGATCAGGGAGATCGTCCAGTTCATGGACTGCATGCCGCCGCGGGTAAGCAGGTCGTTCAGCATTCCGCCGACCTCTTTCGCCATCTCCGGAGTCACGCCCAGGATGTTGCTCTCCGCCAGAGCCTTGGCAACCGCCGTCAGGTCTTCAGCCTCGGCCAGGGTGGCCGAGAGGGTGGCCGAGTAGCCATTCTGGATCACGTTCATGATGTCCCCGATACCGAGGCCCTGGAAGGCCGCGATGACCGCACCCGCCACAACGCCGGCGAAAAGGCCGGGGATGGCGGGCATTTTCAGGACACAGAGGGCGATGACCAAAAGCGGGGGAACAAAACCGAGGAGGCTGATGCTGAACTCGTGGGACATGACGGCCTGGATCGCGCTGATCTTGGCCGCGTCGAGAGTCCCTCCGCCGTACCTCATACCGAGCACGATCGTGATGGCGCAAACGAGGAGGTAGGTCGGCCCCGTGGTCCAGATCATGGCCCGGATGTGCTGGAAAAGGTCGGTTCCTGCGATGGCCGGGGCCAGGTTGGTCGTGTCGGAAAGCGGGGACATCTTGTCGCCGAAATAGGCCCCCGAGATGACGACGCCGGCCGCCAGTGCAGCGGGAATGCCAAGTCCCATGGCTACGCCCATCAGCGCGATTCCGACCGTCCCGGTCGTACCCCAGGAGGTCCCGGTCGAAAGGGAAACGACCGAGCAGATCAGCAGTGTGGCCAGGAGGAACCACCGGGGCGAAAGCAGGTCAAGTCCGTAATAGATCAGGCTGGGGACGACGCCGCTCTGGATCCAGGCACCGATGATCATGCCGACGATATACAGGATAAGAACAGCCTGGAGTGCCAGTACGATTCCGTTGATCATGCCTTCCTCGATGGTCTTCCAGGGAATGCCGAGGACCCACCGTCCGACCAGCGCAGCGAAAAGTGCGCAAAGGACGAGAGGGATGTGGACTTCAGCCTCAAGCTTGAGGACGCTATACCCTATGATGACAGCCGCTACCAGAACAACCATGACCGCAACCCCAAAACTGGGTTTCTTGCCTACCATTTCTTCCGTCATGACCGTGATTTCCCCCTTTCTTGTCTACCGTGTCTCATGAATACGCCTTTCGGGCTCTTCCTGAACCGGCTTACACCCCCCAGTTTCTTTTGGTTTGCCACCAACATTATACGGCCATTGGCAAGGCTGTCCAGCGCAAAGCCCCGACTGCCAGGCCGTTAATTGGAATCAATAAGGGCCGGGAACTTCTTCCCGGCCCTTATTGATTCTTCGCTATTGCCCCAGCTTGGCAAGCTGCTTTTCGTCTATGGAGATCTTTGCCCCAGATCGTAAACTCGCCAGCACCGCTTCCAGGTACGATTGCTGGAGGTCCCTTGCAACCTGCGGTTTTGCAGCCTCGTAAAGCCCTTCTCCCGCTGGCCTCCGGCCAAGAACCTGGATCACGTGCCATCCATATTCACTCTGGACCGGGCCTGCAAGATTTCCCTGCCTAGCCGAAAAAGCCGCTTCCTCGAATGCCGGGACGGTATCCCCCTTTTCAATCCAGCCCAGATCGCCGCCTTTTTCGGCTGACCCCTGGTCCTTGCTTGCCCGCACCGCCAGCTCGCCGAAGTCCGACCCCGCAAGGGCCTGCAGCAGAAGACTACGTGCCTCCGCTTCGGATTCGACCAGGATGTGGCGGGCATGGACAGCTTCCTTTACAGCATAATTGGCCTTATGGGCCTCGAAATAGCCGCGCATCGCCTTTTCGCCCATGTCCCAGCCTGCCGCTTCCTTTTCGACGTAGGCCTGGGCCATCGTGTTCACCGCGTCCCAGCGAATCTTTGCAGCCACGACAGGGTTTAGGTGGAGGCCCTTCAGCTGGGCAGCCTGGAAAACCAGGAGCAAGTCGCCGATATCCTTCAGGAAATCCTTCTTTTCCTCGATGGTCATCCCTGAAGCGACCATCCCGGCCATCGCTTCGTTCCCCCCGGCTTTCTGGGTCAGCAGGAACAGCAGGTCGTCAGCCGTTACGCTCTCTGTCCCGGCCTTCATGACCGGAGCCTGTTCTGCAGCAGTGGCCTGGATTGAAGAGAAGGCCAAGAGGGAAACCAGTATTCCGACAAAAATGAGCGACTTTTTCAAGTTTTGCTCCTCCCCGGTTGATGTTATTCCGCCCCGAACGTTTTCAGGCCGGTATTTCTCGAAAAGCGAGCTGGTCGCCTTCCACTTCGATTTCCACCCTTTTCCCGTCCTTGAAACGTCCTTCCAGGAATAGGTCGGCAAGGCGATCTTCCACCATGCGCTGGATAGTCCGCCTCAGGGGCCTCGCACCGTATTTCGGGTCGTAGCCCTTATCCAGGAGGAATTCGCGTGCCTCCGACGAAACCCTGACCCCGATTCCTCGCTCCTTTACGCGCCTCTCGACTTCCGCAAGCATCAGGTCCACGATCCTGAGCAATTCTTCTTTCGAGAGAGAGCGGAAGACGACGATGTCGTCCACGCGGTTTAGGAATTCCGGGCGAAAAGCCTGTTTCATCGCTTCGAGGACCCTCTCCTTCGCCTTCTGGTGATCTCCCTCGCTCAGCCCCTTTTCCGCTGCAAACCCCAAGCCCTGCCCTTTCGCCAGGTCCCGGGCCCCGACGTTGCTCGTCATGATGACCACCGTGTTTCGAAAATCAACGGCACGCCCCTGCCCGTCGGTCAGTCGGCCGTCTTCGAGGATTTGGAGAAGGAGATTGAACACATCGGGATGGGCCTTTTCGATTTCGTCAAAAAGGATGACCGCGTAGGGGCGCCGCCGGATCGCTTCGGTCAGCTTGCCCCCCTCTTCGTACCCCACGTAACCCGGCGGGGCTCCGATGAGCTTGGAGACCTCGTGGCGCTCCATGTACTCGCTCATGTCGTAGCGAACCATCGCCTCTTCACTGCCGAAAAGAAAGGCCGCCAGGGCCTTTGCCATTTCGGTCTTTCCCACTCCTGTCGGCCCCATGAACAGGAAGCTTCCCACCGGTCTCTTCGGGTCCTTCAACCCACTGCGGGCCCTTCGTACCGCACGGGAAACTGCGTTCACCGCCTCCTGCTGTCCCACCATGCGCCGGTGAAGTTCCTCTTCCATCCTCAAAAGGCGGGCTGTTTCCTCTTCGGTCAACTGGATGACGGGAATGCCCGTCCATTCCGAAACAATGGCGGCAATATCCTCGCCATTTACCACAGGTTCCTCCTGGTTCCTGCGGAGAAGCCAGCTTGCACGCTTCTCTTCCAGTTCATCCGAGACCTTCCGCTCCTCGTCGCGAAGCCTCGCTGCCTTTTCAAACTCCTGTGAAGAAACAGCCGATTCCTTTTCCTTCAGTACGTTTTCAAGGTTCCTCTCTAGTTCCTTCAGGTCCGCAGGGGTCTCCATCGTCTTCAGGCGGGCACGGGCTGCCGCCTCGTCGATCAGGTCGATCGCCTTATCCGGCAGGAACCGGTCGGAAATATACCGCTCGCCGAGGCGGGAGGCCGTCTCCAGGGCACTGTCCTCGATTTTTACCCGGTGATGGGCTTCGTAACGGTCTCTTAATCCCCTCAGGATCGAAATCGTGTCTTCCACTCCCGGCTCATGAACGACAACGGGTTGGAAGCGCCTCTCCAGGGCAGCGTCCTTTTCGATGTGTTTGCGATATTCATCGAACGTCGTTGCCCCAACAACCTGGAAATCACCCTTCGAGAGGCTGGGCTTGAGGATGTTGGCCGCGTCGACGGCCCCCTCTGCCCCACCAGCGCCAACGATCGTATGGACCTCATCGATAAAGAGGACGACATCCTTCGATTCGACAAGCTCCTTGACCAGCTTCCGAAGCCTTTCCTCGAACTCTCCACGGTACTTCGTTCCCGCCACGAGGTTCCCCATGTTGAGCTGGACGACCCGCTTCCCTTTGAGGATCTCCGGAACGTCTCCGGCAACCACTTTTTGGGCGAGCCCTTCCACTATCGCAGTTTTTCCCACGCCAGGTTCCCCGATCAAGACAGGGTTGTTCTTTGTCCTCCTCGAGAGGATCTGGATCAGGCGCTGGATTTCTTTCGTCCGACCGATAACCGGATCCAAGTCTCGCTTTCTCGCCATTTCGGTCAGGTCTATTCCCAGCGAATCGAGAGTCGGTGTCCGGGAACGGTTAACCCGGTTCGAAGCTACCGTAGGGCTTTCGACTCCCGCCTGTCCGCGTGCAGGCCCCATTTCGCCTCCCGACAGGGTCGACGAAATTTCTTCCCTCACACTTTGTATTTCAAGCCCCATTGCAGTCAGGACCTGGGCCGCTACTCCCTCTCCCTCTGCGAGGAGGCCGAGGAGGATGTGCTCGGTCCCGACATAATTGACCCCCATATTCCTGGCTTCGCGCATCGCAAGATCCAGGACGCGCTTGGCTCGTGGGCTCAGGGGCAGGTCAAGGGGCTTGTCCCTCGGGTGTCCCTTGCCGACCGCCGCCTCAACCCTGCTTCTCACGTCGGAAAGTTCCATGCCGGAGTTTCGAAGGACCTGGGCAGCCACTCCCTCACCCTCAGCCACGAGGCCGAGAAGAAGATGTTCAGTCCCTATCACGTCGTGCCCCAGGGCAAGCGCCTCACGATGCGCCAGCTGGACAACGCGTTTTCCCCTTTCGGTAAAAAATTGCCACATTCTGCTTACCCCTTTCGGCCGGTTTGCGGCCCCCTTTTACAGTTGGGCCAAGGCATTCCTTATCAACTCAGCCCGCGCAACCTCGGTTTCTTCCTCCGAAAGCTGGCGACCCGTCCTGGCCTGGACGTGCCCGGGCTGGATATCCAAAAAAAGACGGCCCCACGGCATCTTGTTGAAAGGCGCCCCAAGTCCCGCCTCCTGTCCCATTCTTACAAGCGAAAGGCACTCCATTGCTTCGGAAAGACCGATTCGCCGAGCATGGGAGAGGGTTCCCCACGCCCTCCAGAGTCGATCTTCCAGGGTTTTCTGCCCTTTCAGGAGGACATCCCTGGCCCGCCCTTCCTGCTCGGCGAGACGGGAAGCGATGGCCTCCACCTTCTCGATCAGTTCTTCCGGTGAGAGCCCTAACGTCACCTGGTTCGAAACCTGGTAGAGGGATCCGGCAGAAGTCGTCCCTTCACCGTAGGCTCCCCTGACAACGAGCCCCAGGCGACCGGATTGGGCAATGATTTCCGGCATGGCGTGCGACATCTTCAAGGCCGGCAGGTGGAGCATGACAGAAGCCCTCAGGCCCGTTCCCACGTTCGTCGGGCAAGTCGTGAGAAAGCCGAATTCCGAGTCGAAGGCAAACCCCAGCCGGGTGAGGATGCGATCGATCGATGAAGCGATTCGCGAGGCCTCGCAGAGAGCCAGCCCACCGAGAAGAACCTGTATCCTGAGGTGGTCTTCCTCGTTCACCATGACGGAAACGATACCCTTTGCATCGATGAAAAGGACTCTCTCCGGGCAGCCCTTAAGGAAACCCGGGCTCATCAGCCGTCTTTCGACCAGGAGGCCCCTTGAAAGGGCTTCGAGCTCGCAAACTGGGCAGCAGGTACACTCCCTGAAAAGCGGCTCGGACTCGATCGCTTCGCGCACCGCTTCTGCGACCGATTTCCTCTCCTCCGGCGTCGCGCGGGTTACGAAAGGGAAGCGATCCAGGTTCCTTGCAAGCCGGACCCGGCTGGATACAATGACATCAGCGGAATTGCCCTTTCCCTCCGCCCATGCCAATGGCAGGGAAAGGATCCCTTCAGCGTCCATCCGCGAGCCTCCCTTCCAGGACCCTTATCCGATCCCTCAGGGTCGCCGCCATCTCGTACCGTTCAGCGGCAACAGCTTCCTTCAACTGGTTCTTCAAGAGGGCCAAGTCGGCGTCGATGCCCTGGGTGGAGCCTCCATCGGGAGCAGGTCCCCTGTAGCTTTCAGAACCATGGATACGGGCAAAAAGGGGACGGATCCATTCCCTGAAGGCTTCATAACAGCCTGCGCAGCCAAACTGCCCCGCTTTCCTGAAATCTTCGAATTCGAGTCCGCAGCGGGAACAGGGTGGGATATCCTGGCATGCCTTTCCTTCCTCGGGTTTCACGGGGCCCAGGTTTTTGCAGAGGTTCTCCAAAAAGGTCCCAATGGAAAACTCGAGAAAATCGCTGCCCGGCTTCCAGTTGGGTGAAAGTTCACGCGAACAGTCCCTGCAAAGATGGTGTTCGGAGACCACTCCCTGCACCACTTGCCGGATATGAACATCAGCGTTCTTTTTTCCGCACTTTTCGCAGAGCATGGGACTGACCTATGAAAGGACCAGGCTCCTGAGCATCCTCTTCAGGAGTTCGGCATTCATGACATCCCGGCGATAGGGGGAAAGGTCGAAAAGGGATCGTGCAACTTCCTCCTGGTACCGAAGGGCCACCTCGATCAGCAGGCGTTCCCTCCCGGTGATCATCTGGCGGTGCTGCAGGTTCAGGAGAAGTCTTTTTGCCTCGGCCTCGGAGAGAGTTTCCCCAACGAGGTCTTCGATATGGTTCACACGATCCTCGGGAAACCTGAAAGCCAGCCGGAGAATGCGGATGTAGCCGTGACCGCCTCGCTGGCTGTCGACAAGGAATCCTCTCTCCGGCGTGAAGCGGCTCCTGAGGACGTAGTTGATCTGGCTCGGGACACATCCAAAGAGCTCAGCCAGGTCTTTCCTGCGAAGGGCAACGACTTCTTCCTCCGCTTCCTGGAACAACTGGGTGATGTGATCTTCGATAATCTTGGTCAGACTTGCCATGACAGCACCCCCTGAAAATCCCTGAGCGTCATTCTACACATAAGGTCAGTATTAGTCAATTATCGTTCGAGGGGGGTTCTTCCCTTGTGGAGGAACCGGTCTTTCGTTCAGTGCCTTCCATCAGGCGCCTGATGTTCTCACGATGACGCCATGCCGAAAGGACAAGAAGGAAGAGGGCGGCCTGGATGTAGGCGAGGGGTGATCCCAGGACCCAGAGCGAAAGCAGGACAACGGAAAGGGAAACCAGGGATGAAAGGGAAACCGTTCGCGTCCCCTTGAGCAGGACAAACCAGGAGGCTCCCCCAAGCAGGGTGGCCAGCGGATCCAGGAAGAACAGGACCCCAAAAGAGGTAGCAACACCCTTGCCCCCTGAAAAACGAAGCCAAACCGGGTAGTTGTGCCCGATAACCCCTGCCACCGCCGTTACGGCGAGAAGCCAGGGGGAAGTGACGCCAGCGGCCAGGGCCCCAAGGACAACAAGCCCGCCCTTTGCCATGTCGAAAACGGCAACAAAGACAGCCCAGAATTTCCCAGCGACTCGGCCGACGTTCGTCGCTCCCGTATTGCCCGAGCCGATCGTGCGAATGTCCTGCCCTTTCAGGAGCCGGACCACGAGATATCCTGTGGGTATTGAACCGGCCAGGTAGCCCATTAGGGGCCATGCCCACTCCATGACCGCTATTTCCTTATGATCAGGGCATCGACAGCCACTGCGCCGTGCCCTTCCTCGAGAACCATGACGGGATTCACATCGAGCTCGAGCAGGTCCGGCTCGTTCAAGGCCATGTGCGAAACCGCCTCGACAAGGGAGGCCAGGGCTTCAATGTCTCGCGGGGGATTTCCCCGGGCTCCCTCAAGGAGGGGAAGCCCCCTGAGTTCGCCTAGCATCTCCAGGACCGTCTCGCGATCGACGGGGGCAAGACGCAAAGACACATCCTTGAGGACCTCCACGAAAACCCCTCCAAGGCCGACGGCAACCACCAAGCCAAAAAGCGGGTCCCTTCTGACTCCGACAATGCACTCCTGCCCGCCGGAGACCATTTCCTGGACGAGGACGCCCTTTATACGGGCCCCTGGTTTCGCTTTCGCGGCTTTTTCGAGGATCCGCCCGTAAGTGTTCCTGAGCTCTTCCTCATCACGGACCCGAAGAGCGACAATGCCTGCTTCGGTCTTGTGAAGGATATCGGGGGACATCACCTTCAGGGCCACGGGGTAACCGAGTTCTTCCGCGACAGCGGTCGACTCCGCCAGGCTCTTGCATAATCTCTCTCGCGTGATGGGTACCCCATAGGAAGCAAGGATGGCCTTGGCATCCGCCTCGGTGAGATCTCCGGATTTTCCCGTTAAACGGGGTGAAAACACTGCCTGCGGTTTTCCAGGCGGGAGACCGGGCCGCTGTTCCCATCGGGCAAGCCTGGCAAGGCCTAACGCCGCCCTTCTGGGACTTGAAAAAACCGGAACCCCCCGGCTCGAGAGATATTCCCTGAATTCACGACCATGCTCGTCGTCAATCAACCAGCAGCAGGCCATCGGTTTCTTACCAATCTCGAAAGCATCGGCCAGGTCCATCGCCATCTTCAGGCCCGAATCCCCCGTAATCATCGAAAGGACGGGGAGGATCATGTCAATTTCAGGGCTTTCTTCCATGAGAGCGAGAAGTTTACGGAAACCTTGCGGGTCATTGATGACCTGGGCGGTCATGTCGACCGGGTTAAGGCTGGATCCAAAAACCGGAATGAAGTGTCGAACCTCTTCCCTCATTTTTTCTGATAGCCCCGGTACCGAAAGTCCCAGTGCATCGCATGCGTCCGCCGCGATGATGCCGGCCCCGCCAGAGGTGCTGAGAATGCCGACACGGTTCCCGCGAGTCCTTTTCGGGGCACCGAACATCCGGGCTACATCCGTCACGTCGTCCGCGTCAGAAAGAGGGATAACCCCATATTGACTGAAAACAGCCTCCCAGACCCTTTCGTCGCCCGTGAGGGCTGCCGTGTGACTCTTGGCTGCTTCTCTGGCCACTTCACTTTTCCCGACCTTGAGGACAGCCACTGGGAGGTCTTTCGAACGGGTCAGCCGCAGCAGGTCGAGAAACCTGTCTCCGTCCCTGATCCCTTCCAGGTATAGCAGCAAAAGTCGAACTTCGGGGTCCTCGGAGAGGGCGCGGGCAAAGTCCACCACATCAAGGTCGGCCTGGTTCCCGGTTGTCACGACATAACGGAAACCGGCTCCAGCGTCCGCCGCCATGGCAAAGGACGCAAAGCCGAATGCGCCGCTCTGTGAAACGTAGGCAACATGGCCAAAGGGCCTGCGGTCCGTGTCAAGGGAAGCGGAAAAGCTCAGTGGGATCCCCTTTGCGAGGTTTACCAGCCCCTGGCAGTTGGGACCAAGGATGCGAACTCCCCCGGCGCGGGCTATTCGAACGATTCGTTCCTGTGCTTCCGCGTCGGACGATTCTGCGAAACCGGAAGAAAAAATTATGGCAAACCCCACGCCGAGGCGAGCGCAATCTTCCACAACCTCAGGAACCATTGAGGCCCTGACTCCAACCATGACAACATCAGGAACCTCGGGAAGCACCCCGAGGGAAGAGTAGCATCGAACTCCGTCGATAAACTCGTATTTTGGGTTGACCGGGTAGATCGATCCCTTGAAACCATAGCGTTTGAGCAGCTTCAGGGGCCTTCCGGAAATGCTTTCCAGGTTAGAGGAAGCCCCGACGATCGCGATTGACCGCGGCGAAAAGAGACGCACGAATTCGGTTGTGTCGCCCACCAGGACACGTCACCTCCGGTCGAAGGCTTTCGGGAATGAAAAAGGCCTTTCTCACGCCCTGTTGGCAACTGCGTGGAAAGGCCTTTTCTAACTTCGGCTTGGCCAGGGCGAACCTGCCGTACCGACTGTATTCTAGTGGTGCCGGGGACGAGACTTGAACTCGTACGGGTTTCCCCACACGCCCCTCAAACGTGCGTGTCTACCTGTTCCACCACCCCGGCACGTGACGCCCATTATAGCAGGGTATCAGGGAGCGTCAACACCCCCGAGGGGCTTTTTAGCGACGCTCCTTGATGCGTGCAGCCTTTCCGCTCAGCTTGCGCAGGTAGTAAAGCTTGGCTCGTCGGACCAAACCTTTGCGCACAACCTCGATCCTGTCGATGGACGGGCAATGAAGCGGGAAAATCCTCTCAACACCGACTCCGCCCGAAATCTTGCGCACAATGAAGTTCTCGCGCAATCCGCCCTTCTGGCGCGCGATGACGATCCCTTCAAAAACCTGGATACGCTCACGATTGCCTTCCCTTACCTTCACATGCACCTTGACGTTGTCACCCGGGCGAAATTCCGGCAGGTCGTTCCGGATAAATTTCTTTTCGATCAACGCGATCCTGGGATCCATTTTCATTTCCCTCCTTGCTGGTCTTTCCAGTCAGTATTTTAGCGGCATCCGAAAAAACGGTCTACAAACACTGAAAGCATCACTACGGAATCGATCCGCTTTTCGTTTGCCAGCCCACCCCTCAACGGGGCCAGGCTCATTTCACATTCCGGCATTTCTTCCGAAAAACCCAGGACTAAGGGCCTTTTCGACTCAAGGATACGTCTCTTGCCTTCCATCCAGTGCAGCGACTTTTCGCTAGCCTGCGTTTCCAGCCCCACAAGAAACGGCTTTCCGTCTTCTCTTTGGGAAACCCAATGCAGGGCCTGTCGAGTCATCTTGAAAAACTTGAAAACCGGTCTTTCATCCCTGCTCGCTTCAGGAACAGAAGCAGAAAGTTCTTGTCGCCTGTTTTCGTCCGTTTCAACCAGGATAATCCTCTCAAGACCATAAAGCCTCGCGAGGCCATCCAACTGGGACAGGGCTCCGGGCAAACCACCCACCTCTCCCGAGACCAGCACGTAGGGCCGCCTGGACAGGTAGGGCCTGATGTTCGCGCAGCTTAGGAGGTCCGGCCGTCTCCCGATCGTCCTTGCGACCGCTTCATCACGTCGCCACTCCCGGATCGCTGCCGCATCTCCGGAAAGAAGGGCCCTGGGTACGGGTTGTCCTCGCCATTCGGCAGGCCGCGTGAAATGAGGGTGGTCGAGCATCCCACGGAAAAAAGAATCATCCTCGACCGCAGCTTGCCTGCCCACTACGCCGGGGAGCAGGCGCGCCACCGCGTCGACCAGGACCATGGAAGGGAGTTCTCCACCCGTCAGGACGAAGTCGCCGAGCGAGACCTCGATGTCAACGTGCTTCGAGACAAATCGTTCATCGACCCCTTCATAATGCCCGCACACAAGGACAATGTGCTCAACCGCCGCCAGGCTTTCGACAAGTTCCTGGCCCAGGACCACGCCCTGGGGGGATGGGTAGATAACCGTGGCTCCCTCGTCGGCGAGGCTTTCAACCGCCCTCGCGAGAGGTTCGGCCATCAGCACCATGCCTCCGCTGCCAAAGGCGTAATCGTCGACCTGCCCATAACGGTTGACTGCAAAGTCCCTCAGGTTCACCACGCGGGCTTCGAGAAGGTTCGCACTCACGGCACGGCCTATAACGCTATGGGCGAGAAAACATTCGAGGAACTCGGGAAAAGCCGTGATGAAGGTGACTTTTCTCAATCCCAGAGACCCTCCATCAGCGAAACTTCCATTGTGCGAGCTTCCAGGTCGACCTTCCGGATAACTTCTCTTATCGCTGGCAGGGCCTTGAGCTTCCTCTCCGGGGTCCGGACCATGTAGCAATCGTTGCTTCCCGTCTGCAGGACTTCCTCTATGACCCCAAGGTTCTCACCGGTCGCCTCATCCATGACAGCAAGGCCCAGGATGTCGTCGATCCAGTACCGTCCCTCGGGCAGGGGGATCCTTTCCTCTGCCGTTACCTTCACGAGGGCCCCCTTCAAAAGGTCCGCACTAGTCCGGTCAACGACCTCTTCCGTGGTCACGAGAAGCAGGCCCTTCCCTTCCAGGAAACGGAAACCGGTGGGGGAGAGTTCACGCCACTCTTTTCCGTCCGGATGGAAAAGCCTAAGGCGATCCATTCCCAGGAACCTTTCCGGGAAATCGGTCAGGGGAAGAATGCGCAATTCCCCGTTGAGCCCATGCCCCCCGCAAATGCGGCCGATCGAGACCATTTGGGGGGAAGCCCCTCGTTCAGTCTTCAAGGATATCGACGACCACCTTTTCATTGCTTTTTACTGCAGCCGCCTTTGCCAGAAGCCGAAGCGCGTTGACGGTTGCCCCTCGCTTGCCAATCACGCGTCCGATGTCTTCAGGAGCCACCCGGATCTTCACTTCGAAAACGCCGTTTCCCTGGGCCTCGCTGTCAACGCGGACAGATTCGGGGTCCCTGACGAGGCGCCTGACGATAGACTCGACCAGCGCTCCGTAATCCGGCATGGGATCCTACTTCCGCTTCCCCTCTACGAACCGGTCCCAGACCCCGCTTCTCTTGAGGATCATGCGGGCCGTGTCGGAGGCTTGTGCCCCAACCTGAAGCCAGTAAAGCGCCCTTTCCTCGTCGACCTTGATCTCAGCCGGGTCGGTCAGGGGATTGTAATGACCGATCATTTCGATGAACCTTCCATCCCTCGGTGCCCTTGAATCCGCGACAACCAGCCGATAAAAGGGGGCCTTCTTCCGCCCGTGACGGGCGAGACGAATCTTAACCGCCATCTTTCCATGCACCTCCTATGGTGTCTTACCTGAACAGGTTCTTGAGTCCCGCCAATCCTCCACGGCGGCCTTTGCTGCCCAGTGTTTTCCAGATTTGCTTCATTTGCTCGTACTGCTTGAGGACCTGGTTCACTTCCTGCACCGATGTCCCCGAGCCAACGGCAATCCTTTTCCTGCGGCTTCCCTTGATGATGTCCGGGTTTTTGCGTTCCTTGACCGTCATCGAAAGGATCACGGCCTCGATCCTCTTTAGCCTCCCGGGATCCATGTCAGCTCCCTGGAGCGCCTTCGCTCCTCCCGGTATTGGAAGCATTTCCATCACTTTTTCCAGCGGACCCATTTTCTGCACCTGCTGGAGCTGTTCCAGCAAGTCCTCCATGGTGAACCGGTTTTTTCGCAGGTTTTCGGACATCCGCTCCACGGACTTGCTGTCCGTAACGGATTGGACTTTTTCCATCAATCCCGCCAGGTCACCCATTCCCATGATCCGCTGGGCCATGCGATGGGCATCGAACTCTTCAAAATCCTCTATCTTTTCCCCGACCCCGGCCAGCTTGATGGGAACCCCGGTAACGGCACGGACAGCGAGGGCAGCCCCGCCCCGGGCGTCTCCGTCAAGTTTGGAGAGGACAACGCCGGTAAGTTTAAGGTGTTCATGGAAGCTTGACGCGACGTTGACTGCTTCCTGCCCCGTCATGGCATCCACGACAAGAAGAGTTTCATGGGGCTTCAAGGCCTGGCTGATCAGGGAGAGTTCCTCCATCAGCGCCTGGTCAAAATGGAGGCGACCGGCGGTATCAAGCAGGATGATGTCGGCCAAATGCTCCTCTGCGTAACGGATGGAAGCCGTGGCAACCGCGAGAGGAGTATTCCGGCCCTCGCCGGGGCCAAAAAACGGGACCTTGACCTGTTCCGAAAGGATCCTGAGCTGCTCGACGGCCGCCGGGCGCTGCAAGTCGCAGGCAACCAGCAGGGGCCGGTGTCCCTTCGAAAGACGCCTTGCCAGCTTTGCCGCGGTCGTCGTCTTGCCCGATCCCTGGAGTCCCACCATCATGTAAACCGTCGGCGGTTTGGGGGAAATGGCCAGTGCCGACGTGCCTTCCCCCATCAGCCGGGAAAGCTCTTCGTACACAACCGCGGTGATCTGCTGCGCCGGCGTGATGGATTCGAGGACATCCGCGCCCAGGCATCGGACCCGGATTCTCTCCACGAGATCCTTCGCCACCTTGTAATGCACATCGGCTTCCAGCAGGGCCCTGCGAACCTCGCGAAGGGCTTCGCTGACGTCTGACTCCCCCAGCTTTCCCTTGCCGCGTAGGGCCTTGAAGACCCCTTCAAGGCGTTCTTTCAGGGCATCAAACATCCCGTTCCTCCTCCTCCGCGCTTTCTCGAAGCGCCGCTTCCATTTCTTCCAGGAATGAATGCGGCAGGTCCCCTGCGTGGCGCGACAGGATCAGCCTGATATCCTTTGCCCTGGACTCCAGTCGATGGCCGAAACGGAGGGTCTCCTCCAGTTCGTCAAGCCTCTGGCGTGCCCGCTGGACGAGGTCGTAAGCTCCCTGGCGACNNCCATTGATTCGGCAACTTCCTGGAGGCTCCAATCCGAAAGCTCATGAAGCTCGAAGGCCCTCTTCTGCCGCTCCGTCAATAACCCCGAGTAAAGGTCGAAGAGCCGGGCAAGGCGTATCCTTGTCGCAAGCTGCTTTTCCGGGTCCATCGCCGTCTCCCCCCCTTGAGGCATGCCGATTATAAAGGCGGGCCCACCTGGTGTCAAG
>DJHE01000010.1 GCA_002432945.1 Synergistaceae bacterium UBA5827 | reverse complement strand
TCCGATAGGCCAAACGATTATCGATGGTCTTTTTTCTTCCGGCAACCTTGCTGCTAACCATCGCGATGGGACTCGGCCTTTATGCCGGCAAGACGGCGAACCTTCGGGTTCGCCGTCTTTTCTGGCTTTCCCTTGTTTCAGGGCTTATTGCTTCAGCCCTTGCACTTGGCATCCTGGGGGAATGGTGGCTCGTCCTTGGGCCAATCATTCCCCTCTTGCTGATCCTCCTGCTCCGCATCCGCTTCCCCTTCCTTTTCGGTAATCATTTGATCCCATCGGATGACACCCCGGAAGAGGACAATGAAGCAGGGAACCCTTATAATGACGGACATGAAAACTTCGACAGCGAAAAGGAAAAAACGGGAATCCACTTGCCATAGGACGTTTCTCTCTGCCTTTCTCCTCTTGACACCCCTCTTGGCCTGTATCGCAGGTTTCGCCCTGCGGCCTTCCCCTTCCCATGCTTCCCAGGAATCTCTCCTCTACTCCATACTCATCCCGTTCCAGGTCGATGGCATCGTGAAAGTTATCCTGCCCGACCATTCCGAGCAGCCCATCGGAACCGTCATTCTTCTCCCCGAAAAAACAAAGTGGCCTGCCTACACGGCTAGCAAGTGGGGAACCCCTGGGACAGTGGCAGCTTCTGCCGTCAATGCGATTCACATGCTCATCGACATAGAAAAGGGACGTGGGAAAACCCTTAGCTTACTGCCGTCGGAAACGATCGCCCCAGCCGCAGGGTCAGGAAGCGGACTGGTGATCTCCGGAAAGGGGGGATACGGACTCTTCGGAGGCTGGGCACCGCCTGTCGGGGCCCCTATCACCATCGTCTCCCCCTCGGGGGCGATACGCCCCTTTAGCGGATCTGCCCTGCCGCAGGAAGGAGAATCCCTCAGGATCGACGTACCCCGGATGTGTGCCCCGTATATGATTGAGATCGAAAATCGCCCGGGAGGAAGAGTCTTCTCCTGGACAAAGTCCCTCGGCCAAACCGGGACGATCGCGAGAGTCATCCGCCCGGTCCGGGGTGTTGGCCGCTTTGAAGGAACGCTTTACCAGTCCGTCGGCCGGATAAGGGCAAACCACCCAGGGGTTATCGACATCAGCACGTCACCTGAAGGAGATATCGGGGGGTTCCAAATCATCCCCCTCAACCATGCCCGGTCTTCCGAGATGGGGGGGGCCTGGACAATGACACAGTGGCTCATCGTCGATTCCCCCGACGGGAAAACCCCTCTTTCCGGGCATCCCCCCCTCTTTGGAGGCATATTGGTCCCAGGCCCAAGCGAGACGGAGCGACTTTGGGACCTTTGGTCGACCTACGGCCGGAGACCGCTTGTCCTCTGCCGGATCGACGGCGGCCCATGGACAAGGCTGCCGGAGGTCTCGGGTCGTCAGGATCATGCCCTGGAACACGTGACCCATCTCCGGATCTATTTCCCGGTCGTCGAAGAACCCAACCTCTAGCACTCCGGAAGGAACTTCCGCTGAATAAAGAAAGCGGTGAAAATCCGGGTCGACCCGGATTTTCACCGCTTTCTTTATTCGTTTTTGCTTTTTCTACTCGACCGTGACGCTTTTTGCGAGGTTCCTCGGCTGATCGATCTCACAACCCCTGAGCTTAGCCATGTGGTAGGCAAAAAGCTGCAGGGGGACAACCGTAAGGAATGGGGTCAGGTCTTCGTCCGTCCATGGAACCCGAATAACCGCACTCGCATGCTTCGTGATGAGGTCGTCACCATCGGTGGCCAGGGCCAGGATCGGAGACCTACGAGCCTTGGCCTCCTGGATGTTTGAGAGCGTTTTCTCGTAAAGGCCATCCCGGGGAATGATGGTCATGACAGGGACAGCTGGTTCAAGCAGGGCAATCGGGCCATGCTTCATTTCTCCCGCAGCGTAGGCTTCGGCATGAACGTAGGATATTTCCTTCAATTTCAGGGCCCCTTCCAAGGCAATAGGGAAGGAAATCCCCCTGCCAAGGAAAAGGAAATCCTTACGGTCCGCATATTTTCCTGCTAGCTCGCGGATGCTTTCCTCCCTTTCCAGGGTGACCTCGACCTTGTACGGAAGTCGAAGGATTTCATCAAGAAGGCGGTTCTCTTCGGCAGCGGTAAGGGTTTCCCGCATCCGCCCCAGGTAAAGGGCCAAAAGGTAGAGAGCCGCTATCTGCCCCATGAAGGTCTTTGTCGCAGCCACTCCTATCTCCGGACCGGCTTTCAGCAAAAGGACATCATGGACTTCCCTGGCCAGGGTTGAGCCACGAACGTTCGTAACGGCAAGGCAATGCGCCCCCTGGGAACGGGCGAGGCGCTGGGCTGCCAGCGTATCGGCCGTTTCCCCGGACTGAGAGACGAAAACACCCAGCGTATCGGCATCGGCCCTAGAGTGACGGTAACGATACTCCGAAGCGATATCGACCTTCACTTCCAGGTCCGTCCATTTCTCCAGCACCCTTTCCGCAACAAGTGCCGCATAAAAGGAAGTCCCGCATGCCACGATATGGAGTTTTTTCCAGGAACCAACCAGTTCAGGGTCCCAGCCTAGCTCCGAGGAGAGGTCAACCCTCCCGTTTTCCACACGTCCCTTGAGTGTCGTTCGCAGGACAGCCCCTTGCTCATGAATTTCCTTAAGCATGAAATGCGGGTAGGCGGCCTTTTCTGTCATGGAGATGTCCCAATCTATTATGGAAATGGCCTTCTCCACCGCAACGCCCTCGCTGGTCCAAACCTGCAGCAGCCCCTTCGAAACCGCTGCGATCTCCCCCTCTTCAAGGTAGGCGACCTGCCGTGTGTAGGGTAAAAGCGCAGGGACGTCGGAAGCACAGAACCCCTCTCCATCCGCGACACCCAATACAAGGGGAGAGCCTTTCCTGAGACAGTAGAATGTGTCCTCAATCTCACGGTTCATGATGGCCAGGGCATAAGAACCCCGAAGCTTCTCAATTAGCTTTAGCAGGGCTTCCAGCATATCTCCGCGATAAAGGCGGGCTAGAAGCTGGACAATGACCTCGGTATCGGTTTCAGAGCAGAATTGAACACCGGAGGCTTCCAATTCCTCCCTTAAATCCATGTAATTCTCGATGATCCCATTATGGACGAGGACAAAATTCCCGCAATCGTCACAATGCGGATGGGCATTATCCACGGAAACCCCGCCATGGGTCGCCCAGCGCGTGTGACCGATTCCCTGGCTTCCTTCCAATTGCCTCTCCGCAACAAGACGTTCGAGATCTGCAACCTTTCCGACTTCCTTGATGACCTCAAGGCGACCTGCGCTTCGTACAGCCATGCCCGCCGAGTCGTATCCCCTGTACTCAAGCCTCTTCAGGCCTTCCAGGAGGACATCCGGGGCGTTGCGCATGCCCACGTAGCCGACTATTCCACACATTTTGGGTTTTCTCTCCTTTGGTTTTGCCGCAAGAGACCCAGCCTTTGTCCCGGGAATCACTCCCCGGATTTGTAGCCGGGCTTTAGCGGGCCTCCCTTGCCCAGGCCCCGGGGGTATCCGCCGAATTTTCGATTGCCCCCGTCCTCGTCAACTGGCAGTGCCAGTTCAGGCGCTCAAGAATTTCCGCGTCAAGGTGTTTCTCCTCTAGCCATTTAGTCCCTCCTTCCGTACGATCTCCATGACGAATTCGCTCAACTCCGGATCTCGAAGGGCCATGGTTACCGTGGCCTTGAGCCATCCCTTCTTCGTCCCGCAATCCAGCCTCTCGCCTTTATAAAGAAGCCCATGGACCGGTTCTTCCGCAAGAAGTCCCTTCAGGGCATCGGTTAGCTGGATCTCACCTCCGACACCAGCCGTCCCCGAGCGAAGATGCCTGAAAATGGAGGGGCTTAGAAGGTACCTGCCAATAATGGCATATCGACTGGGAGCCTCTCCTGGAGCAGGTTTCTCCACGAGATTCGAAATCCGGAGGACTCCGTCTCCGCAATCTGTCCCCTCGATGATCCCGTACCGGGAGGTCTCCTCCCAAGGTACTGCTTCCAAGGCCAATACGGACCCACCAAGTACAGCGTGAACCTCGGCCAGCTGTCCGAGGACCGGCGTCTCCGATAGGATTACGTCATCCGGGAGGATAAGGCCAAAATGAGAATCGTTGAAACAAGGCTCGCCGCAAAGGACTGCATGCCCCAAACCAAGCGGTTCGGACTGGCGGACATAGGCAAAGTTTGCCATCTCGGAGATCCGGACGAGAGCGTCCCTGATTTCTACCTGTCCCCTATGTTCCAGGAGATTTTCCAGTTCCATGGAGCGATCGAAATAATCCTCTATCGATCGCTTGCCCCTCCCGGTAACGAAAACAATGTCCCTGCATCCGGACAGGACCGCTTCCTCTACCCCATAGTGGATGATTGGCCGATCGATAAGGGGTAGCATCTCCTTTGGGATGTCCTTGGTCGCCGGCAAGAAACGCGTCCCAAGCCCAGCCACGGGGAAAAGGCATTTTTGGAGCGGATTATCTCGCATCAGGACTGGCTCCTCTTTTCGGATGAGGCTCTTGCGCCCACTGCCCGAATCGAATCCAGGATATGCTCTGAGACCTCGAAAAGGAGGGATTCGTCCCTGGCCTCCACTAGAACACGGACGAGGGGTTCGGTTCCCGACATCCTGACAAAGACCCTGCCTCGGTCACCAAGCTTCAGTTCGGACTCCTCGATCGCCTTCCTGACCCCTTCGTTTTCCAGAAGACCCGATTTCGTTTCGATGCGGAGATTCTTCAGGATTTGCGGGAATCGCCCGAAGCGGTCAACTAGGGTATCCAAGTCTTCTTCAAGCTCCTCGCAGGCCTTCAGGAAATTCAAGGCAGTACAAAGCCCGTCGCCCGTATGGACATGCTGATGGAGGATAATGTGGCCGGACTGCTCGCCCCCAAGTCTCGAGTTCCCCTTTCGCATCCCTTCCAGCACGTAGCGATCTCCCACCGGGCATCGCACGAGCTTGATCCCGTTTTCCGCCAACCTCTCCTCCAGGGCAAGGTTGCTCATGACCGTGGAGACGACACAGTGCCCCAGGCATCCCTTCTTTTGAAGCCACCGGGCCAGTACCCACAGCACGATGTCACCGTCCAGCACTCTCCCTTTGGAATCCGCCATGAGGACACGATCTGCATCCCCGTCAAGGGCGATCCCGAAATGAGCCTCGTTCACAGCGATGGCGGAAGCCAGATGGGGCATGTGCATGACACCGACACCCTCGTTGATGTTCAGGCCGTCGGGGTTGTTGCCAACCATCCTGACATCCAGTCCACACTCCGAAAACAATTCCGCAGCTATAGGACTGGCAGCTCCGTTTGCGCAATCGACAACCGCAACGTTTCCGGGAAGCCACATCCTCCCGAAAAGCCCCTTTAGCCACTCCATATAGCGCGTGGCAGCTTCGCTCGATTGCCGGACCACTCCGATGGATGCACCCGAAGGGCGCCACTCATCCATAAGGGGATCTCCGAGGTATTCTTCTATCGCGGCCTCATCATCGTCGCTCAGCTTGTAGCCCTTCGAGTCTAGAAATTTAATCCCGTTGTATTCGGCGGGGTTATGGGAAGCACTGATGACTGCCCCCCCGTGAATCCCCGTGTGCCGGACGGAAAAGCTTACTCCCGGAGTCGGAATGACCCCAAGCGAAAGAACATCGGCTCCTGCCGAAGTCAAACCGGCTGAAAGGGCCGCTTCCAGCATAAACCCGGAACGGCGCGTATCCCGCCCGACCGCGACAGTCGGACGAGGAATCCCCCTTTCAGTCATGAAAAGGACGTAAGCCCTACCCAGGCTCAAGGCCATTTCAGGTGTCATCAATCCCCTGTTCGCGATATCCCTTACACCGTCCGTGCCGAACAGGCAACGGATCTTACTGGTCTCGGCCATCAGCCTTCACCTCGTCCTTTTCTCTTCTAAGGGTTCATCGCGTGCAAGGTGACACGTTCGGGTTCAACCTTCAATACGCGGATTTCCTTTGAGTTGACGCGAACCTGGACAGGCACCACTATCTTTTTCGATACAAGGTTTGTGACATCGACATAAACTTCAACGATGCTATCTTCCAAAGTGGGAAGACTGGACCCACCTGAAGCCGATCCCACCTGCACGCTGACCGTCGAAGGGACAGACTTCCACGAAGGATAGACGCTTTTCCCCTCCAACTTGACGGGGAGCTTGAGGCGCATGAACCCTGTTCCATTATCAATGGGTCGAACCACAAGGGAAACATTGATTTTCACCGGCCCTAGCAACTTGACCCGTTGTCCTTCAGGTAAGACAGGGTCAACTTCCACTGTCTTGTCCTGGGCAAGGCCCGAAACATCCACAGGTCGTGTCTGGAGGCTCTCAACCATTTCCAGGGACGAGGAAGCACCCACTATCTGGACCGTAGCGGGGGTCACGACAGTTTCTTCTATCCTGTATCCGATCTCGGGTGTTCCAGTAACGGAAGCGACAATTGGAACTTCCTTTCTCTCTACATCCTTCACCATCACAGCCTGCAGACGAACCTCCCTGGGATAGAGGTCAACCTCCCCCGGCGCCTCAGTTCCCTTGTCCGTTTTCAACTTGACGTCCAAAAGGCTCTCTGCATCCGAGATGGTTTCGCCTGCTTTGGGAGTCACAAGTGCCTCGGTAAGGATCGATAGGACATCTTCCCGCCCCCTGACGGTGACTTCCGAAGGCGTGAGAGTCAGGCTCTCGATCAGTGCATCGTCGGGAAATGCCCCTTCCCAGGCAATCCTTATGGGCAGGACCTTTTCTATGAGGCGGACAAGTTCGACAGTCACCTGTTCTGGCGAAACCGAAACCAGCCTGACTCCGGGGGGCAGGAGTACTCTTGCGGGCAAGCGATACTTACCGCTCTCCAGTCCCTTGAGATCGACCTCGCAAGAGAGCTTTTCCAGTTCGAGGGTTTCGAAAAGTCTTCGGTTTGCTGCAATCCTGACCTGTACATCCCTAACGCTGTGGGTCACGGAAAAACCGGGAGAAGCATTCCGGTAATCGACCCTGAGCCGCAAGGTCTTGTTGACCTCGGATCCCTGGTCTCCTGCAACGTAAAACCAAACCAAAAGGGCTACGCCAAGCGCGACGGCCCGCAGGAAAATCCTAGAGGAGAGCAGGGAGTCCAAGCGCTTAAACGCCATCGCGCCCCTCCTCCCTCCACATGGACTTGATCTCTTCCCTCAACTGCTCCCACAGGCCCTTCGGACCTTCCTTTGCCATGAAATAGTGGTAAACAAGCCGGTGCACCTGGTCCTCCTTAAGGCCTTTCGAGAGGTGTCCCTTTGTCGCCAGGGCAACTTCTCCGCGTTCCTCGGAAACAACGAGGGCAATCGCGTCGGAAACCTCAGTCACACCAAGTGCTGCTCGATGGCGAGTCCCATACCACCGCGAGAGATCCGTGTTGGAAGTGAGAGGCAAGTAGCATGCCGCTGCGACAATGAGACTGCGATCGATAATGGCGGCCCCATCATGGAGGGGGTTGTTCGGCCAGAAAATCGATACGATAAGTTCCTGCGTGATTTCCGCATTCAACCGGACTGCCGACCGCCAGATATCTGCCAGTCCGGTTTCGCGCTGGAATACGAGGATCGCCCCAAGGCGCTGCCCCTGGAGGTAGGTGATGGCCCTCGTCACGTCATCGGCCATTTGTTCGGCGTGTTCGATCGCCTGCCGCCTCTTCCAGATACGGCCTCTCCCGAGTTCCTCGAGCATACGGCGCAATTCGGGCTGGAAAACGATAGGAATGGCTATGAAGATGGCACCAAGAGCTCTTTCCAGAAGCCAGGAGAGAGCTTTCAGGTCAAAGTACTTTGAGACAGCAGCCGTGGCACCAATGACCAGGATTCCCTTGACGAGTTGCATGGCCCGGGTGTCGACCATGAGGAGCAAAACCCGGTAAAGGATAAAGGCCACGATAAAAATGTCAAGCAGATCCTGCCATCGGAAGTTTTCAAGCATCCTGTTCCTCCCGGGAAAGGAGCGTTGGCTTAAACATGGATTTTCTCAACATACCCTGACGTTGCCAGCGAAAGCATCGCCCCGTAATCCGGGGAAAACCTGACCCGATCTCCCACTCTTGGTTTAACCCTGCATTCTTCTACGTCCATGGTCAGGTGATCGCTAGAAGCTCCAAGGATGCGGATCCCCGTATCCAGGGGAGTCAGCCCTTCCACCCGGACATCCTGTCTTCCGATGGCGACTATCGCTCGAAGCCGAGCCCCTCTGTCCTCAAAATGGGGCACGTTCCCGAAAGCGTCCGCCCCGATCATGCCTATGGGTACGCTAGGCTTGATCCTCACTTCGACAATCTCCGCTTCAAGGACCATCGTGTCCTGGTGCAGGTAAGGAATTGTTCTCAACCGGGTTATATCCCGCCCAAGAAGAATCGCTTCCCCCACGCGTAGCTGGTTGATCCCGGGCGGCATGCGGTTTTCTTCCACCAACATCAGGGAAGAGGTTCCACCCCCCGAAACGATCCCAACCGGTGACGGTAGCCCCGACGAAAGCCTGCCGGCGGCAGCCAGAAGAAGGGCCATGTTCTCTTCCGTTGGCAGGACACCCCCAAAGCAGCCCAGGTTTGTCCCAACCCCGACAGGATGCACCCACCTGCAGGCGGAAAGTGCGCTTGCCATGGCGCCGGTTTCGTCCGGCCACAATCCCTCACGAAGGTCTCCCGTGTCGACCATTACAAGAACACCTACGGCCTTGCCCTGAGCAGAACAGGCTGATTCAAGAGCTGCAACAGTATCGGGCATCGAAACGAGGATAATGTCCGCGTACTCGATCAAGGACGATAGTTCGGATAGCATGGGGATCCTGAGCAACATGAGGGGGGCCCCGATCCCGGCTTGCCGAAGTCTTCTGAGGTTTGAAACGCGGCTGTCCGCAAGCCAGCGGCATCCTCCATCGAGCATGGCCCGGGCAATCTCCGGATCGGCACACACCCCCTTCGTGACACCGGCTACATCGATTCCCGCGACCGCCGCACTTGCAACTACCCGTGTTGCGTTTTCAAGAATCCTGCCTGTATGGATCAAGAGCCTAGGATATGCCATAAGCACCCTCCCGATGAAACCGACCAGATCTAGTTTATCCCATATTTTCCAACAAGAGGAACTTAATGCCCTCTCAGCTTCCTGAGCAGGGCCATGTTCCCGCTGTCGCCCACCCCGCACTTGGGCGTTTCCAGGATAAGCGGCACATCATCCCAACGGTTGTCGCTCAGCAGGATTGAAAAAAACCTGAGCCCAAGCTCACCTTCCCCAAGGTGCTGGTGTCGGTCCCTGCGACTTCCCTTTTCGGCCTTTGAATCGTTCAGGTGCCAGCAACCGATCCGTTCCAACCCGAAGTTTTTCTCGAAGTTCTTCACGAGGTGTTCGTATGACCCCTTTTCCCGAAGTTCGTAACCCGCGGCGAAAAGGTGACAGGTATCGAGGCAAAGGCCTATTCTCCCGTCCCAGTCCAAGCCCTGGAGGACCTCGCGAAAAAGGTCGATCCTGGCTCCGATGACTGTCCCCTGCCCGGCCATGGTCTCCAGCAGGATTCGCACACGAGTGTTTTCAGTCCTATCAAGAACGATTCGAAGTCCTTCCTTCAGGTTCAGAAACCCCTTCTCCGGCCCTTGCCCCAGGTGAGCGCCGGGATGCAGGACCAAATCCTCGATCCCTAGGTGATCGCACCTTTCGATTTCATCGACGAGAGCCTCTATGCTCTTGCCACGCAGGGGTTCTTCTCCCGCAAGGTTGATGAGGTAGGACGCATGGGCAACGACCCGCTTGATTCCACTCTCCCGGAGGGCCTTCAGGAAGGCAATTCCCTGGGAGGGGGAGATAGCCGGAGCCTTCCATTGAAGTTGGTTTTTAGTAAAAATCTGGATTGCTTCACACCCTTGGGTTTCGCCTCGTTCAATCGCCTTGAGGAAACCGCCGGATATGGACACGTGCAGCCCAATCAGCGACATGACGTCTCCTCCATGATTGGCTCAAGGATCCGCCCCACCTGCCATAGGATCCGGGCAGTCGCACCCCATACCCGGTATCCAGCCAGGGTTTCGAACACGGGGAAAAGCACATGGATCTTTCCGTGGCGGGCCCATTCCAGGCGACTGGGCCGGAAGAACTGGCCAACGGGGGGGAGAAAGACCTCGTCAACCTCATTGCGATCGACAAGCGGGAACAGGGACTCTCTTGAACCCAGAAGCGCGAGAATGGGGTGTATCTCGAAATCGCTTGAATGGGCAAACACTTTATCAAGCAGGCGGCAGAAACTCACCCTTTCAGTATCGAGTCCCAGTTCCTCCCGGGCCTCTCTCAAGGCAGTTTCGATGGGCCCCCGGTCCTCCGGTTCACGCTTTCCCCCGGGGAAGGCGATTTCCCCTGCGTGACGGTTCAGGTGCATCGGTCTGCGAATGAGCAATATCCGCAAGTCAGAAGGCTCTCCGCAGAGAAGGACCAGGACCGCACTCTGTCGAAACCCGCTTTCGGGGAAATCCTTCCAGGAGGGAAAGGGGGCAAGTTCTCCCTGGCACCCCAGTTTTTCCCAGAGCATGTGCCTCCGAGCCCTGCAGCCTACCTGACGCGTACTTTGCCGTGATAGACAAGCCCGCGGGACCCATCCACCGTGATAAGCATCCCGTCTTCAAGGAGCCTCATCGCATCCGTGGCGGACACAACGCAGGGGATGCCCATTTCGAGCGCCAGTATTGCGGCATGACTGGTGAGCCCCCCCTCCTCGCAGACGATCGCGGATGCCATGCGGATCACATCAACAAAATCTCGATCCGTCTGCCGTGCGACCAGCACCGCCCCAGGCTTCATCTTGCTGCGGGCTTCAGCGGCGGTGAGTCCCTTGACGACAGGACCGAAAGCCTCCTTGCGAACCAGGGAGATCCCCTTCACGACGATGCGCCCTACGGTATGGACCTTGACCATATCGGTCGTACCGGCGATACCGGTGGGGATGCCCGAGGTGACGACGACAATATCCCCCTCTGAAGCCAAACCCTCGGCGAGAGTTGCAAGGAGGCCGGACTCAACCATTTCCCGCTCGTCTTCGTGTTTCTTCCCGGTCAGGACCGGCACGACCCCCCAGGCGAGCGCCAGTTCCCTCCACGTCCTGCGCTCAACCGTCACGCCGGCAATGGGGCAGGCGGGACGGTACTTGCTCACCATCCGGGCCGTGCTGCCTGTCTGGGTCAGGGAAAGGATGACCTTGGCCTGCATCTGCTCCGCGATCGTCACCGCTGCGTGGCTTACCGCGTCGGGAACCGTTTGGGAAGCGATTGGGGGGAGGGACGAAGGTCTCTGCCAAACGCGAATTTCCTTTTCCGTCCTGGCGATGATACGGGCCATCGTTTCCACGGCCTGGACGGGGTAAACGCCTTTGGCCGTCTCCCCGGAGAGCATGACTGCATCTGTTCCATCCAGGACGGCATTGGCCACGTCGTTCACTTCCGCCCGGGTTGGGCGGGGATTCCGGATCATGGAGTCCAGCATCTGGGTTGCCACGATGACAGGCTTTCCCTGGGATCGCCCGAGGTCGACCATGCGTTTCTGGATCAGCGGAACTTCCTCCGCAGGCAGTTCCACTCCCAGGTCTCCGCGGGCGACCATCAATCCGTCAACGACCTCGACGATTTCCTCGAGTGACGCGACCGCCTCGCTTGTCTCGATCTTCGCGATGATCTTCATGGAACCACCCAACTCTTCCATGACACGGCGAACTTCCATGATATCGTCCCGGCACCGAACGAAGGAAACGGCAATGTAATCCAGCCCGTTGTCAAGACCCCAGCGGATGTCATTACGATCCTTATCGGTCAGGGTCGGTATCTTCAGTCGTGCTCCAGGAACACTGACGCCCTTGTGTTCCCCGAGTTCCCCACCGACAAGGACTTCCATAAAAAGCCTTGCCCCCTGTGCTTCCAGGACCTTCAACTGTAGAGTCCCGTCATCGATGAAGACGTCCTGCCCTACATGGAGTTCTGAACAGATTTCGGGGTAACTGATGGTTACCTGGCTTTCGTCTCCCTCGAGTTCTTCCGGAACGAAACAGAAGGTCTCCCCCCGGACGAGGTGTACCGGGTTGCCGTCCTTCAACTTCCCGGTGCGAATCTCTGGCCCCTTGGTGTCGAGTATCGTCGCCAGGGGAGTACCGAGACGCTGTTCTACGGCCCTAATGTTTTCAAGGTTCCTTCCGTGACTCTCGTAGGAACCGTGGCTGAAGTTCAGGCGAGCAACATTCATCCCCGCCTTCACCATGGCAGTCAGAGTTTCCCTCGACTCGCAAGCCGGACCAAGGGTGCAGACGATCTTAACCCTTTTCATCTTGTAACCTCCCGCAGGGGATCTTGCCGTGTTTCGTGTAGACCTCGGCCATGCCCCTAATTTTCATCGCAGATGTATGCTCGGTGAACTGCGAGATCCACAACTCACCGGCATCAAGCTTTTCCGTATGGCTGAACTTGGTTTCCTGCCCCCGTGTCAGGCCGATGACCGTCACTCCGTTCTCCAGTGCCCTGATCACGATGTAGTCACTCAGGACGGATCGGATGTCTCCAGGTTCCTCTCTCACACAAATTCCCCCTGTTTGCCGGAGTTATTTACAGGATGACTTCCATGGCACCGCCTGAAATTTCGACGAGGCGTTCGGAAAGGGACGCTTCAGGCTTAACCCGGATATCCTTTAAGCGAATGACCGCTGTTGAACTTTCATCAACATATTCGACCAGCACAGGACAGGATCCTGGATGCCCCTTGAGTTCCCGGCAAAGGGCCTTGAAAGGCAGGTCTTTTGCCTTCGCCCGGAGGCGAATCCTCACGAACGGTTCCTGGCGGGCTTCGATATCCGCCAGAGGAATGATCTCATCGGCGACAAGGGTGATACCTCCGCGATCCTGGACCCGCCCTCGGGCGAAAAACACTTTTCCAGGGTCCAGCATCCCCTTAACCGCCGGCCAGCTCTTTGGAAAGCAGACAACCTCTACCCTGGACTCCGTATCCTCAAATTCAAGGATTCCCATTAGATCTCCCCGCTTTGTCGTCTTTTCCCGAAAACCCACGAGAAGACCACCCACGGTAGCGGGCGTCTCTGCTGCCTTCCAGTACGCAAGATCCGCTATTCTGCAGGTGGAAAATCTTGCGATGCGCTGTTCTTCCCTTTCAAGCGGGTGGCCGGAGATGAAAAGTCCCAGAACCTCCTTTTCGAGATCCAGCAGTTCCACCAGGGAAAAGTCTTCGCTCTCTCCAAGCTGCGGTTCTTCCGGGGGCAACTCTTCCACCAGGGCCAGGAGGGACCTTTGCGCTCCGTCGTTCTGCTTCTTTTGCGCTCGGTCGATTAGCATTGGAAGGTTCTCGAGAAGTTGTTTCCGATTGGGGTGGAGTTCCGTGAAAGCACCCGACTTGATCAGGTTCTCGATGACACCCCGGTTGACAACCCTCAGGTCGACCCTGTTCAGGAAATCCCAAATCGACCGGAACGTTCCTCTGGACTGGCGTGCCTTCAGGATCGCCTCAACCGCGGACTCTCCTGCCTTCGCAACCGCTTTCAGCCCGAATCGGATCACATTCCCCACTGCGGAGAAAAAGGCGCCGGATTCGTTGACATCGGGTGGCAAGACCTGTGTTCCCGCATTCCTGACTTCCCGGACGTACCGGGCCAGGACATCCATGCGGGACCCGATCTGGCTGGACAGGAAGGCAGCAAGAAACTCGGCCTTGTAATGGGCCTTCAGATAGGCTGTCTGGTAGCTGATTAGGGCATAGGCCGCACTGTGTGACTTGTTGAACCCGTAACCGGCAAACTCCTGGATCAGGTTGAAGAGAGACTCGGCGGTAGAGGTCTCGACTCCGTTAGTGAGGCACCCCTCGACGAACTTTTTCCGCTGCTGCTCCATCACTTCATGTTTTTTCTTCCCCATGGCTCGCCTGAGAAGATCCGCCTCTCCCAGGGTGAATCCCCCAAGGGCTGCCGCAATCTGCATGACCTGTTCCTGGTAGAGGATGACACCGTATGTTTCCCGCAGGATAGGTTCGAGCGAGGGGTGGGGATAAACGACCTGGGATCGACCGTGCTTGCAGTTTATGAACTGGTCGACCATCCCGCTTCCCAGGGGACCTGGGCGATAGAGGGCCAGTATCGCCACTAGAACCTCGAAGCAATCCGGTACAATCCGCTTCAAAAGCTGCCGCATTCCCGGGGATTCAAGCTGGAACACACCTAGGGTGTCCGCACCCTGCAGAAGAGAAAAAGTCGAAGGATCGTCGAGTGGGAGGGCGTTGATATCCGGGACGTCCTTCCCGTTGATCCGGATGTTCTCAAGTGTATCTTCGATCATGGAGAGGGTTCTCAAACCGAGAAAATCCATCTTTACGAGGCCAAGCTTTTCGATAGCCTCCATGCCAAATTGCGTCACGACCTGGCCGTCTCCGATTTTTCGAACAGGAACCAGGTCCGTGACTTCCACAGGAGAGATCACCACACCAGCGGCATGCTGGGAACAATGGCGGGCCAGGCCCTCGATGCTTCCAGCCACCTCGAGAAGGTGTCGAATCGCGGGTTCCTTCCTCTGGAAGGCTGCGAGGTCGGGAGATCCCTCAATGGCTTCATTGATGCTGGCGATCCCGTCGGGAACGCTCTTGGCCACCCGGTTCACATCCGCAAGGGGAATTCCAAGAGCCCTCCCGACATCACGGATTGCCCCCTTGCTTTTCATCCGGTCGAAAGTGATGATCTGGGCAACATGGTTTCGCCCGTATTTTTCCACAACATACTCCAACACTTCATCGCGCCTCTTGTCTGAAATATCCGTGTCGATGTCGGGCATGCTGATTCTCTCGGGATTTAGAAAACGTTCAAAAAGCAGGTGGTAACGGATCGGGTCAAGTTCAGTGATACGAAGAGCCCAGGCTGCGAGCGACCCCGCGGCTGAGCCGCGCCCCGGCCCCACCGGGATACCGCGCGATTTAGCAGCCCTGATGAAATCCGAAACCACCAGGAAATAACCCGAAAAACCCATCTTGCGGATAACCCCCAGCTCGTAGGCCATTCGTTCCCGGTATTCCTGGGGGGGTGAACCGCCCATCCGCTCGCTCAGGCCCTCCCAGGCAAGTTTTTCGAGAAAAGTCTCCAGATTTTCGCCTTCCGGGACTTCGTAGAGAGGCAGGCGATAGACGTTGAAATCGAGCTTAACGTCGCATTTTTCCGCGACTTCCACGGTGTTGGTGAGAGCCTCGGGAAGTTCCCTGCCAAAAAGGGCCCACATCTCCGAGGGCGAACGGAGGTAAAAGTCGGACGCCCCGAATCGATAGCGGTTCGGCTCGTCAACAGTCGCATTCGTTTGGACACAAAGGAGGACATCGTGCCACGAGGCATCGGACGCGTTTAGGTAGTGAGCATCGTTCGTAGCGATGAGAGGGATTCCCGTGCTTCGGGAAATACGGACGATGGCCTTGTTGACGATGGCCTGTTCGGGCAGGGCGTTGTGCATGACCTCCAAGTAAAAATTCCCTTTGCCCATGATGTCCTGGTAAAAAGCGGCACGTTCTTCCGCCCCCTTCTCGTTTCCTTCGAGTATCAGCGAAGGAATTTCACCCGCAAGGCAAGCCGAGGAGGCAATCAATCCCTTGCCGTAGCGGGCAAGCAGGTCATGGTCGATTCGCGGCTTGTAGTAGAAGCCGTCTGTGTTGGCTATGGAAACGAGTTTAACAAGATTATGGTATCCCTCAAGATCCCGGGCTAGCAAGACAAGGTGGTTGTTCCCCCCCTTGCGATCCCTGCAGGTGTGCCCGAGCGGGTCGAGGTAAACCTCGCAGCCTATTAGTGGCTTGACGCCCGCGGAACGGCATTTCTCGTAGAATTCCACAACGCCGTACATCGCCCCATGGTCAGTCAGGGCGATGGCAGGGGATCTCCATTCCGCTGCTTTCGCGGCAAGTTCCGAGCAGCGAATCGCTCCGTCCAGTAGGCTGTACTCGCTGTGGACATGAAGATGGACAAACGGTTCAGTCACTCGGCAGTGCTCCCCTCATCAAGGCCCGCTGGCCCGCCTTCCGGCTCTTCCTCCCGAACCAGGAGGACCTCGCCGCCGAACCATCCGATCATTTCATCGAGAGCGGACGCCCCCTGCTCCCCGTTGGAAGAGTCTACCCCTTCCGGTGCCTCGGGAACAGCCTGGACGTTTTCCACTTTCCCGTTGTGGTTTTTACGCCTCTCCCAAGGGGTTGTGTTAGGCGCCTCCCGAACCGGTGCCGGGTCCGGGATTGCCGCCCCTTCGGCCCGAATGCACTCCTTCTTGCAGCAGAAGGTCACCGGAAGGGCCCCCAAGTCTCTTTCCTTGGCGGCAGTGAACTGTCGCAGGTTCCTTTCGAGCCTGATCAACTCAAAACCCACGCGGTCCTTCTCCCCGAAATCCACGACAATACCTTCTTCTCCTTTTCGAACAAATGCTCCTGAAAGTGCCGCAAGTACCTGGCGATCCGCAGGATCCTGGCTTCCCATGAAATTGTCCCAGAAACGCCTGACCGCGTCGGAATCGATCGCAACAGGCAAACTATCCCCCATCTTTTCGGCCGGCAAGGGCCCTGCGGGGATGTCCATCCTCTGAGGTCCAGTTCCCCTCGCCGTTTGCACTGGACGTTCGACTGCGGGAGCCTTTTGCTCTCTTGCGGGTTGGCCGGTGCAGATCCCCTGCAAAAGCAGCCCTGCCAGGACATCCGTCCTAATCCCCAACCTTAGGCGGCCTAGCATCTTTGAGAGACTTTCGAGGCAGAACCGCAAACCCTCAAGCGACCAAAACGGGGCTTCTTCCAAGAGGAAAGCCTTCTCCTCCATGGAAAGTTCGAGTCCTTCCAGGGTTTTCTCCCCCCACGAACGCAGGATCCAGATATCGCGGAAAATCAGGAAAAGGCTCTCAACGAGTCGCTCCATTGAGGCCCCTTTCTGAAGCGACTCCATTAGGGTTCCTACAGCCCGTTCCGGGTCGGATCGAAACGCCGTCACGAAGTGTTCCATTTCCGCGCGGCTTCCGCCTCCCACAAGGGCACGGACGGAATCGACCGTGACGGAACCGGAGCCCACGGGAATCGCCTGCTCGAGGAGCGAAAGGGCATCCCTCATCGCGCCATCAGCCTGCCTTGCCAATTCCCATAGTGCGGCTTCCTCGGAGGGAACCCCTTCATTGTTGCAGACAAGGGACAATCGCAGTGCAATGTCTTTTCCCGGGATTCTCCTGAAGGGAATGTGTTGGCAACGGGATCGGATCGTGACCGGCACCTTTTGCGGTTCAGTTGTCGCCAGAATGAAAACTGCGTGAGGGGGGGGTTCCTCCAGCGTCTTCAATAAAGCGTTAAAGGCTGGCTCGGTCAGCATATGGACTTCATCGACGATGTAAACCTTCCGTAGCGACGAGAAAGGGGCAAGCGACACGTGAGCCTTTAATTCCCTAACTTCGTCGATACCGCGGTTGGAAGCCCCGTCGATCTCTACGACGTCGAGGCTGTTCCCGGAGGTTATTGCAAGGCAACTGGGACAGATCCCGCATGGCTCGGCCCCTGCCTGGACATCCATACAGTTCAAGGCCTTTGCAAGAATCCTTGCAAGGGATGTCTTACCGCAACCCCTAGGGCCGGAGAAAAGGTAGGCATGTACAGTCTTTCCGCCTTCCAGGGAATGGCGAAGCACGGACACAGCCGCGTCCTGCCCTATTACCTCCTCGAATCGCATCGGCCTATAACGCCTGTACAGGGACACATACCGTCCCCCTGAAGGAAGCATTTCTTTTCCAATCATCCCAGGATGACTCCTTTCCTAGAGGAGGTAGCGTCCCATCGGATGTGCCCTCTGGGCCTCGATCAGTGCTTTTCTCAAGCTTTTGGAAAAATCCTCCAGGGAGGACATCCCCTTCGGGAGGTCCGTTTCTCTTGCGATGACCCCTGGGCCAACGCGCAAAAAAGGCCCCCGCTCATCCCGCCACACTGTGATATCGCTGGGCAGGAGTTCCATCTGGAGGAAACGGTCAAGCCGTCGAGCCGTTTCTTCCAGGAAGATCCTGGATTGCGCTTCTTGAGGTCCACTCCAGACTGGCTTGCCATCCACGGCCAGCAAGAGGCGATTTCCCCTTGAATCTATTCCCGTTCTCAGAAGATGAAGGGGTTCCTTTCGGTGCATCGGCCAACCTGCATCCCCGATCATCCTGGCCATATAGTCGATCCGCTCAGGCAGGTCGGGGTGATCCATGAATACACCGGGATCGACATAAGGGTGTTTCAGGCGTTCTTCAGACAATCTTTCCATCACCGTTACTGCTGCGGCAACCGGGAAACCGGTAGCGTTGAGCATTTTCAGCGCTCCCAGGTCAGCCTCTTTTTCCAGGTCACGGCTATAGGCGTTCAGGATCGCCACTTGGGCGATATTGGCCATGATTACTGCCGCGGCTTCTCCCTTGCTGGCAACTGCGACTGCTAGGGCCAAAAGAGAAAGGCGCTCGTTCCGGGCCGACTGGATCATGACGTGTTTTTTCTCGGTGTGGACCATCTCGTGAGCCATGACTGCGGCCAATTCCGAGTCGCTTCTTGCAAAATCGATCATGCCGGTGGTGAAGTACAGGAAACCGCCAGGCAATGAAAAAGCGTTCGGCTGGTCATCGCTGATCACCCGGACCTCGTAATCAAAGGGTCTTTGCGTCTCCGGGACAAGACGTTGGAGAAGGACTTCCAGGCGAGCAACGCGAATGGGATCCACGATCCGTTCCCATCTTTTTTCGACATCCTCACAGACCCGCTTGCCAAGGGCTATTTCCTTTTCGTCTTCCCTTGTGGGAGCGCCAGCATATACCTGGGCCGGGGAAAACGGAAAAATGAGAAAAAGGAAGAGGAAGAAGAAACCCAGAAAGGTGAAATCTTTCTTGCCCAAAGGATATCTCCTCCCCGTTCGTTCCAATCAAAGGGAAAATTCACCCTGCTGCAGAAAGCGGCGACCATGTTCATTCTATCATCAGGCATCAGGGGAGCGGCGTTTCGGCAGGGATTCCGTGTTTCAACCGGTGACCCAGGGGTCTCCCCCGATATAGTCCAGGAGGGTACAACTCCACGCATGGAGAAGATCCCTGATTATCCGGTACGAGTCCAAGTTGCTCCCGTAAGGATCTGCAATATCCGGAAGGGGAAAGCGGCGGATACGGGAAGATTGTTCGGGGAATTGTTCAAGAAGCTCATCGACGTGGCGCATCGTGATTCCCACAACGTGGTTCGAACCTTCAACAAGGGATAGGTCCACCTGGCGACTGCGGTGTTGGGATAGATCGATTCCCTGCTCTTTCATCGCAAGGATGGCGAGCGGCGACGCAGGCAGGCCATTCACCGTGCACAACCCCGCAGAGAAAACCCGGCCCGAGAATCCTCTTCCATCCATGAGGATCTTCAAGAAGGCCGCTGCCATGGGGCTACGGCACGTGTTCCCCGTGCAGACAACAAGGATTTGCCCGAGTGGTGCCCGCTTCAGTGTCAGGCAAACGATGGTGGTTCCTCCTCCATCATGATGCGCTCGAGAAGGTCGGCCCTGTTGACAACACCGACGAGTATGCCGTCCCTGACAACCGGGGCCCGCTTCAAGTGGTTCCGTATCAGCGTTATGGCAACGTAAAAGTCGCTGTCCTCCTCGGAAAAACTGACGACATCCTTGGCCATGACCTTGCTTATTGGATCCTGGCCGATCTTCTTGAGTCTTTTCTGAAACTGGCCGTAATCCGGGATAAAAGAGGGGTCCTGGAGGTAATCGAAGTATCCAGGCAAGGCGGCCTTTACAATATCTTTCTCGCTGACGAATCCCAGCACCCTCCCGGAGGGGTCAACGACAGGGATTCCCGATACCCTGTGACGGGTTAGGACCTCGATAGCCTCGGAAAGGGTCGTGTCGGGAGAAAGAGCCGTCAGGTCCCTGTCCATCACTTCACAGATCTGCATGCCCTTCTCCCCCTTCTAGGAAAGCTTTTCGAAACTGATTCGAGGGATCAACTTTTCCACGGCAACGCGATTCCGGACTCCCTTTTCCACATGAAGGGCATTTTCCAGAGCAGCGGCCATTCCGAAAAGGATCCTTTCCTTTGTGTCCATCCCTTCCTTCCCGGAAAGGATCAAACCCGCAACGAGAGATTCTCCCGAGCCAAACATCGAGACGATCCCTTTCCTGTCGAATTCGGCAAGGAAAATCCCCTCAGGGGTGAAAAAGACGTTGCCGTAGGTACGGTAGGAAGCGATGACCCATTCGACTCCCAGTGCATGGACCCTTGTCACCGCTTCAATGAGGTTGTCAAGGCTGTTCAGGGTGACGCCTTCGTAGGACCCCATGAAGCGCTGGTCCACCTTGGCGTAAGTCGGCCCCTCGTCAAGGGCAGCCAGCAGGGGGGCTCCCGCCGCGTCTATGAAAGTCGGGATGTCCCTCTGCCGGGCGATCCGAATCAGCTCGCAATAGAAATCCTGGGGAATGCCCGGGGGAAGCGATCCCCCCAGCACCACGAGGCTCGTTCTCTTGAGGATCCTTTCGTAGTTGGAAATGAACCGGGCAATCTCATCCTCACTGATATAGGGACCAGGCTCAGCAAGGCCCGTCTCTACCTTTCCAACCTCGTCAACGATGTAGACGTTGGTCCGGGTCTCCCCCCTGACGTGCAGGAAGTTCGTCGTGATCTGGGCTTTCCGTAGGACATCGCGGATATATTCCCCGCTAAACCCCGCAAGAAACCCCATCGCGGCCGTTTCCAGGCCTAGCTGTTTCAACACGAGCGAAACGTTGATCCCCTTCCCCCCAGGGGTTCGTTGCACTTTGCTTGCGCGGAACCATCCCCCGGGACGGAATTCCGGGACGAGGTACTCCTCGTCTATTGCCGGGTTCAACGTGACTGTGACGATCAAGGAGAGTCCCCCTTTCGCTGATCCTGCCCCTAGAGGCCCTGCAAGTCAGTCGCAGAAGAAATCTCTAGTCGCTTGGTGACCGTGCCCTTTTTGATTTTAAGTGCACAAGGCAGGGACTGGACCTGGAGCTTCTCGGCCATCCTGGAGTTCTTGTAACCGTCGACAAGGACCACCCTGTTCCACTGCGGCTCGGCCTCTATCTCTCCGGCAAGGCGAACTTGGGCCTGGTCAACGCTGGAGTAAAAAACGGCACTCACTTCCTCAGGTTCGAGGAGTTTTCCCTCTAGGTGTACCTGTTCCGAGATGTAGGCATAGGCCGCCATGGCTGCTGTCGCCCCGTCTCCCGTTGCGGTGACCACCTGCCTCAGGTACTTGTCGATCAGGTCACCGGCCGCGAAGACACCCTCGATGGAGGTTTCCATGCGATCATTGACCTTGATCCACCCTCCCCTGGCCGTCTTCAGGACCCCGGAATCGATGAGCGGCTTCAGGAACCCGACATTCGGCTCATTGCCGATAAAGACGAAGACACCCGAGACAGGAAGCTCGGACAGTTCTCCGGTTTTCACGTTCTTCAGCAGAAGGGTTTCAACCATCTCAGTGCCCCGGATTTCCTCAACGACTGAATCCCAGATCGGCTGGACCTTGGGGTCGCCCAGGGCCCGTTCGACGGCAACCTTGTCGGCCCTGAAGGAATCCCTGCGATGGATGATGTAAACCTTAGAAGCAAATTGGGTCAGGTAGACCCCTTCTTCAACCGCAGTGTTCCCACCCCCGATGACGGCAACCTCCTGGTCTTCGAAAAACGCGCCATCACAAACGGCACAATAACTTACTCCCCGGCCGGTAAACTCGGCCTCACCGGGACATCCCTGTTTCCTGAAGCTTGCCCCGGTGGCGAGAAGGACCGCAGCGGCTTCGATCGAACCCTTGTCTGTTATGACGATCTTTTTCCCGTCCTTAAGCTCAATCCCCTGGACTTGCGATTCACGAAACTCGGGCTTGAACTTTTCAGCGTGCTTCCTGAACATATCGCCAAGTTCCGGTCCGCTCGCGTGTTGCACCCCGGGCCAGTTTTCGATCTCGTCCGTCGTGTTGATTTGCCCGCCGGGAATCCCCTTTTCGAGGATCAGGACATCCAACCCCGAGCGTCTTCCATAAATCGCTGCCGTCAGGCCGGCCGGGCCGGCACCGATGATGACAAGTTCCCTCTTTTCCATTCGTCTATTCGCCTCCCCGAAAATGCTCCTATTATGGGCCAGTTTATCCTATTCTAAGCAAATCCTAACGATGACGCCAGACGACAATGCGGTCCTTTCCGGACAGATCCTTTTTTACCCGTATAAGATCAAGCCCTTCGACCGGCATGCTTCGAAGGGTGTTCACCTGCCTGGCCCCGCCAATCTCGAGCAGGACCGTTCCCCCCGGTACAAGCAACCGATTTGCCCCGGCAAGGATGTCCTTTACGTCATCCAGTCCGTCTGGACCTCCGTCCAAAGCCTGGTGCGGCTCGTAGAACCTTACATCCGGCATCAAGCTGGCCATCTTTGAAGTGGGAATATAGGGGGGGTTGCCGACGATCATATCCAGTGGAACCCATGATGAAGGGATCGATTCGAGGGAATATCCATGCCATAAAAGAGCCCGATCCCGGAATGCGGTCCTGCTCAGATTCCTCCATGCCCAAAAAATCGCCGCAGGGCTCTTCTCAAGCATCAGTCCCCGTGAGTTGTTTCTTTCCGACAGAATGGCTAGGGCCACGCAGCCGCTCCCTGTTCCCCAGTCGAGGAAACGCCCGCAATGAAAAAGTTCGAGGGCAGTTTCGACCAGGATCTCCGTTTCCGGTCTAGGGACCAGGCATCCTTCTCCCACTTCAAGATCCATTCCCCAGAAGGAGGCTTGACCCCTAATGTAGGCCAACGGCCTACGAAGGATCCGGGCCTCCAGCAGGGAAACAAGTTGTTTCTCCTGGCCAGGGCCAACGGGTTCTTCGGGGTGGGCCAGCAGGGACTCGCGGGAACAACTCAAAGCCTCGGTGCATAAGAGGTCTGCCTCGAGAGCGGCACGGGGTAGCCCGCTGGCTTTAAGCCTTTCGAGGGCAAAACGCCGGGCTTCTTCGCGGTTCATCCGGCAACGGCCCTCCTAACTTTCCAGGTTTTTCAGTTTGCTCGCCTGGTCCGCAAGGTTTAGGGCCTCGATCAGTTCCACTAGATCTCCGTCCATGATTTGATCAAGCTTGTAGAGGGTCAGTCCAATCCTGTGATCGGTCAGGCGATTCTGTGGAAAGTTGTAGGTCCGGATCCTCTCGGACCTGTCGGCCGTCCCGATCTGGCCCCGGCGCTCCGAAGCAAGGGCGTCCTGCTGCTTCTGAAGTTCACTGTCATAGAGTTTCGCCCGAAGCATCGTCATGGCCTTGACGCGATTCTTCAACTGGGATCGCTCGTCCTGGCAGGAAACAACCACTCCACTGGGAATATGCGTTATCCGCACGGCTGAATCCGTCATGTTGACATATTGTCCCCCAGCGCCACTCGCCCGGAATGTATCAATCCTGAGATCCTCAGTGTTGATCTGCACGTCCACCTCGTCTGCCTCAGGCAAGACGGCCACCGTGGCGGTCGAAGTATGGATGCGCCCGCTCGCCTCGGTCACGGGGACACGCTGGACCCGGTGAACTCCGCTTTCGTATTTCAGCTGGCTATAAGCTCCGGCGTTCGGGATACGGAAAGCGACCTCCTTGAAGCCTCCGATTCCCGTTTCGTTCAGGACCATCAACTCGGTGCTCCAGTTGTTGCGTTCGGCAAATCGCGTGTACATTCGGTAAAGGTTGGCAGCAAATAGAGCGGCTTCTTCCCCGCCGGCTCCGCCCCTGATTTCGATGATAACGCTTCGGTCATCGTTCGGATCCTTGGGAATCAGCAAGATTCCGATGCGGTTTTCCAGTTCGGTAACGAGGGTTTCGAGCCGGCCTATCTCCTCGCGTGCCATCTCTTTCATCTCGTTATCGTCGGTGTCAAAAAGTTCGCGGGCATCCTGCAGGTCTGCGCGGGCACGTTGGTAAAGCCGATACGTTTCCACGATCGGCGAAAGGTCGGAGTGCCTCTTGGCCGCCTTCTGAAGCTCATGGGGATCCTTCACCACTTCAGGAAGCGTCAACAGCCTCTCGAGTTCGACATAGGTCTTTTCCACTTCTTCAAGCTTTTTGCCAAAATCCATAAATTATCCCTCCACGGCAGCTGATGCCGGTCCCATTTCCTTCTTTTCGCCCAAGGCAAGCTCGAGGGCCTTCAGGGCGACCCTCAGCTGGCTTTCGTCCGGTTCCCGGGTTGTCAGGTACTGCAGCCACAGGGTCGGGCACATGATCCACCTACCCGCCCGGGGAAACCGTGAGGAGGCACGGATGATTTCGTAGGAAATCCCGATGACCAGGGGAAGAAGGAGAATGCGGCTTCCGATACGCCACCAGATACCTCCATCACCTGCCAGCGCAAAAACAACGATGCTGACTGCCACAACCACGAGAAGGAATGAGGTTCCGCAGCGTGTGTGGAACCGGGAACTTTTCATGAGTGATTCCAGGTTATCCATCGGCAGTCCCGCTTCGTAGGCGTTGATCGTCTTGTGTTCCGCACCGTGGTACTCGAAGACCCGCCGCATGTCCTTCCAGAGCCCGATAAACCCGATGTAGGAAACGAAAACGGCGGCGCGGATGGCTCCTTCGAGAGTGCGCCCACCCCATGTCGATCCCCAGTCCAAGCCATAGAGACGATCCGTCAGCCATACAGGAAATGCCACGAAGAGTGCCGCGACAAAAAGCAGGGCGATTCCCACCGTCAGGGCCATTTCCCACCAGGAGACCTGCTCATCCTCCCCAAGCGCCACTTCGGCCGAGAGGCTCAGGGCCTTGAAACCAACCGTCATCATCTCGGCCATCGTGGCAAGACCACGTAAAACCGGAAACCGCCAGACCCCTGCTGAAGCCCACGGAACATTCGGCCAGACTTTCTCGAAAAGCTTCCCGGTTTCTTCCCTTACAGCGAGAGCCCACCGTTCCCGGCCCCTCATCAACACTCCCTCGATCACGGCCTGCCCTCCGACCGGAAGCTTTGCCGGTTCATGGGCCAAGGTTGCGAAGACCGCCGCAAGCTGGAGGAACCAAACCAGGTGGGACTTAATGCCCTGCAAGGAGATCCTCCATGCCGGCATACGGGCTTCCGCAGGGACGGGCCTCGCCGCAGGTTCCATCCGTAACACAGGAAGGACCTGCAATCGCGAAGAGGCACGGGGCTTTTCCCCTCGCTAGCAGGAGCATTTGCCTGGCAACCTCGCGGATTTCCCATTGGGCTCGCTTGCAAAGCCTGAGGGAGAAGAAGTGAAGAAGCTCCCGGGCGTTCATTGTGACGACAAGGTGGGTTTCACATGCATTAGGCAAGACGTAGCGCGCATCTTCCTGGGGAATTCCAAGTGCTACGAGCCTTCCATAGGCTTCATGGGCCTTCTCAAGCGTCTCGCGAAAACAGGAAAGGGCTTCGGGAACCGCGCTAACGGTATGGGGAACGACAAACTCCGGCTTTTCCGCACGAACGTAACGCTGGCTCTGCTGGCTGAAACTCGCAATTCGATGCCGCACCAGCTGGTGGGAACAGGCGCGACTGATTCCGTCCACTGCAAAGACAAAAGAGGCATGCTCAAAGGGTGAAAGGTGTCCGCTCTGTCTCAGGTGTTTCAACAGGCGCACGGCCTCTTCACCGGTCACATCCCTTGCCAGGTCACAAGCCGAACCCGGGCTGTAGCATAGGCGTGCGGAAGCGGCTACAAGCCTGTCCGGTTCGGGGGTCGAGGTAATCAGGCTAACCAGGGCAGCCATTCAATTCCTTCCTCCCGTGATAAAAAAAGGGAGCTTGCGCTCCCCGCTAGTTCTCTTCCGTTTCCTTTTTCTGGCCGTAATCCACTCCGGCGTACTTCTTCTGGAATTTCTCCAGCCTCCCGGCCTCGGAAACGAAACGTCCCTTCTTTCCAGTGTAGAAAGGGTGGCAGGCATTACAGACCACGACCTTCAGTTCCTTGCTGGTGGATCGTGTTTCAAAGGTATTGCCACAAGCGCAAACGACCTTGCAGTCTTCGTAACGGGGATGGATTTCCTTTTTCATGATGGTGCACCTCCATGCGATCTTTTCTTGGGCTACACACAGAAGCAAACTTTAGCACAGACCGTCCCCCGTGACAAGGGAGGCTCAGATGTGCATGACTCCAAGCCCGCACCTTTCATGGTGGGCCACCGCATGGTACGCCGTGTCCCCGACCATGGAAACGGCGATCCAGCCCGAGTTTCTAACGATGGCAAGCTTGGCACCGATACTCGCTTCAAGGGTCCCAAGGGAAATAAAACCGTTTATCGCTTCGAGGGCCGCGTGCATCAAGGCATGCATCTCACGAGGTTTCTTGTCGACGACGCCTGCATTGAGAGCGGCCCCGACAAGAGCTCGCGTAATTTTCTGGGGAAGGTCACTTGCAATTCCCCCTACCTCCGTTGCCACCGCTTTCCAGCCTTCGGCGTTGAGGCATGTTTTCAGTTTTTCTTCGGATTGCTTGTCGGTCGTGCAGGACAGAAGAAGGGCAGCCCGCCCCACCTGGCTTTCTTCTGTAAAACGCAGTGTCACCTGGAGTTCAAAGCCTGGATTGTGCGTCTCCGCAGATCTGTCCACCTCCCCGGAAGCCTGTACCGCTTGGTGTTCCCGGGGGGCTTCTTCCCTGGACCCGAATATTTCCTTGAGTTTCATCCTGTTTCCTCCTTCCGTCACTCTTACACTGGATCGAAAACGGGACCATTATATCCCATGGCGGCGCTTCCCTCCTTCTGCCGTTGAGAATTCCACAATTTAATGGTAAAGTATGAAGTGAAGGAAATAAACGATTCCTTTAGTTTCTGTAAGGCTTTTCGGTATAAGGCAAATGGGTTTTAAAAATTATCTCAAAGGAGGAGTTCGCTTTATGAAGAAGATCCTGATGCTCACCTTGGTCGCCCTAATGGTGGTCGGTGCCGTTGCTGGTGTGGCTTCGGCAAAGACGTTCGTATCCATCGCAACTGGCGGTACCGGTGGAACCTACTACCCGATCGGTGGAGGCATCGCCCAGGTTGTCAGCAAATACGTCCCCGATCTCCAGGTCACAGCCGAGACGGGCAACGCTTCCGTCGCTAACCTCAATCTCATTGGCACCCACAAGATCGAGATGGCCATGGTCCAGAACGACACCGCTTTCTGGGCATACAAGGGAAAGGCCATGTTCAAGGAAGAGTTCAAGAACGTCCGCGCAGTCGCCTCCCTCTACCCTGAGCATGTCCAGTTGATCGCCCTCAAGAATTCCGGCATCAAGAACTTCGCGGACCTGAAGGGTAAGCGAGTGTCCGTGGGTGCTCCGGGTTCGGGTGTCCAGGCCGATGTCAGTGCCATTTTCATTTCAACCGGACTGAAGTACTCCGACATGAAGACCGATTTCCTTGACTTCAACGCAACCACCCAGCGCTTCAAGGACAACCAGATCGATGCAGGCTTCGTCGTCGCAGGGTATCCCACCGCGGCCGTCATGGATCTCGCCACCACGAAAGACATCACGCTTGTCAATTTTGATAAGGCTACCCTCGAGAAGCTCCAGAAGGACAGCCCTTTCTTCGTTCCCAGCGTCATCCCCGCGAATACTTACAAGGGCGTGACGACGGACACCCACACACCGGCCGTCATGGCTATCCTCGTTGTCGACTCCAAGGTTTCCGACAAGGTCGTCTACGACTTCACGAAGGCTTTCTGGACCCATATCGCGGAGATCCAGAACGTCCACGCGAAGGCAAAGCTCATCACCCCTCAGACAGCCATGGACGGGATCACCGTTCCCATTCACCCGGGTGCCGCCAAGTTCTACAAGGAAGCCAAGATCAAGATTCCCGATATCAAGTAGTTTTTCTCCCAAAGAAGATCCAGGAGATGAGAAACGGGGAGCGGTTTTTTCCGCTCCCCGTTTCTCATCTCGTTTCATCAACCCGACAAACTTCCTAGAACAGCCCGGTGATGCGGCCCTGGTCGTCCACGTCGATGGATTCCGCCGCGGGACGCTTCGGAAGCCCCGGCATCGTCATGATCGTCCCGCAGATCGGCACCACGAAACCCGCCCCCGCCGACAGCCTCACTTCCCGCACCAATAGCCTCCACCCCTTCGGCCGCCCGATCTTACCCGGATCGTCCGACAGGCTCATCTGCGTCTTCGCCATGCACACCGGCAGACTCCCGTAACCCCGCTTCTCCAGGTCCTCCAGGAAAGCCGAGGCCGAGTCGATGTAGTCCACGCCCTCCGCTCCGTACACGTGCGTGGCGATCTTCTCGATCTTCTCCTTCAGCGGCAGCCCCAGTTCGTACAGCGGGTGGTAGCCGTTGGCCTTCTTCATGGAACCGAGCACCTTCTCCGCCAGTTCCAGGCCCCCTTCCCCGCCCTTCTCCCACACTTCCGACAGCGCCGCCTCGTGACCGCGGCCCCTCACGTGGGCCAGCACGTCCTCCAGTTCACCCTCCGTGTCCGTGGGGAAACGGTTCAGCGCCACCACCACCGGCACGCCGAACTGGGAGAGGTTTTCCAGGTGCGCGTCCAGGTTCCCGAATCCCTTTGCCAGGGCCGTTCGGTTTTCTTCCTTCAGCTCCGCCTTCGCCACGCCCCCGTGCATCTTCAATGCCCTCACCGTCGTCACCAGCACCACCGCCTGGGGATGGAAGCCCCCGTACCGGCACGCGATGTCCATGAACTTCTCGCCGCCCAGGTCCGAGGCAAACCCCGCCTCCACCACCGCGATGTCCGACAGCTTCAGCGCCATCTTCGTCGCCATGAGCGAGTTCGTCCCGTGGGCGATGTTCGCGAACGGGCCCCCGTGCACGAACGCCGGCACGTGCTCGATGGTCTGCACCAGGTTCGGGTTCAGCGCCTCGCGCAACAGCGCCGCCATGGCCCCTTCCGCCTTCAGGTCGTGCGCCGTCACGGTCTTCCCCTCACGGGTGTACGCCACGACGATCCGTCCCAGCCGCTCCTTCAGGTCCGCCAGGTCCTTCGACAGGCAGAGGATGGCCATGACCTCCGACGACACGCTGATGTCGAACCCGCTTTCACGCGGGATGCCGTTGCCCTTCCCCCCCAGGCCCAGGACGATGTGGCGCAGGGCACGCTCGTTCATGTCCATGACCCTCCGGAACACGACCTGCCTCGGGTCGATCCCCAGGTCGTTCCCCTGCTGAAGGTGGTTGTCCAGCAGCGCCGACAGCAGGTTGTGCGCCGTGGTCACCGCGTGGATGTCCCCCGTGAAGTGCAGGTTGATGTCCTCCATGGGCAGGACCTGGGAGTACCCGCCACCCGCCGCTCCCCCCTTCACCCCGAAGCAGGGGCCCAGGGACGGTTCCCTCAGGCAGATCATGGCCGAATGGCCCATCTTCGCCAGGGCCTGCGTGAGCCCGATGGTCGTCGTGGTCTTCCCTTCCCCCGCCGGGGTGGGCGTCGTGGCCGTCACCAGGACGAGCTTGCCGTCCGGGCGATCCTCCAGGCTCTTCATGAAGTTCAGGTCCACTTTCGCCTTCGTCTTCCCGTAGGGGATGAGCGCCTCTTCGGGGATCCCCGCCTTCGCCGCGATCTCCCCGATCGGCAGAAGCTTCGACGCGTGCGCGATCTCGATGTCCGATGGTACCGTCATTTTCGTTTTCCTCCCCATAATTGCTTTTATCAGAGCTTCGCTAGGAGTTCGCCCATCAAGCGGGCGAGCCCGGAAATCTCGTCGGAAAGTTTAACCTGGCGTTCTTCAAGGGCCCGTACACGGTCCTTTAGAGCTTCGATTTCCTGGGCCGAGTTCAATATCTCCTCGGTTTTCTTCCTGGCCTTCTCAATTGAATCCTTCGCCTGTTTCCCAATTGTCTGTGCTTCCTCGGCCACTTTTTCCAGGATTTCGTTACCCTGTTCCTCAATGATACGGCCGATTTCCTGCAGACGTTTTTTCAAGCCTTCTTCCATTCTTTACGCCCCCTTGCTATAAATGGAAAAAAAAGGCCAGGAACGTTTCGTTTCCTGGTCTTCATCAATATCATTTGGCGTGCCCGGCGGGATTCGAACCCGCGACCTTTGGCTCCGGAGGCCAACACTCTATCCAGCTGAGCTACGGACACGCACCGTGCGGCGTTAAAATTACCACTTTTGCCGGGTATCGTCAACGTGGGGCGGCGTTGGCTTCGTAATAAGCATTCACCTGAACGGATCTTCCGAGAATCGTCATCATTTGCCCCACAAATGGGCACTTAGCATTGTCCTATAATGTCGTAATTCCCTGTCTTTGTGAAAGTTGGGGTTCTTTTCCTAAGATCGAAGACTTGTTTTTAAACAGGCTGGTACAATCAGACCGTATTTCCGGAAAGGAGAGTGCCTGCACGTGGAAAAATTCTCCCACAGGAGAGAAGTTCAGGTGCCAGGGGGTTACGCCCGGGCTTTCGAGGTCGAAAAAGACGACATCATTACCGTGATCGATCTGGAAGGCGGCCAAATAGCGGATTTTATCGCCTTCAACCGGAATCGCCTCACCGAATGCTTCTCGCCTTCCCATACTCGATTGGCCCTTCAGTCGACCCGCCTGAAAGTTGGGGATGCACTGCGCTCAAACTTGAGGCGCCCGATGATTGAGGTGATCGAAGACACGGTCGGAACCCACGATTTTTTGATCCCGGCCTGCGACGAGCAGCGTTATTGGGTGGACTACGGCGTGCGGGAGCATCGAAGCTGCGTGGCCAATTTCGAGGATGCTTTGATTCCATGGGAAATTCCTCGGAAGCATATCCCCGATCCCCTGAACATCTTTGAAAACGCTGCTGTTGGAATTGAAGGAACGCTCGTCCATTTACCCGTAATATCCAAAGCAGGGGACCGTTTGGTCCTCAAGGCTCTCATGTCCTTGGTGTGTGCCGTTTCTGCCTGCCCTATGGACCTGAATCTTACCGGTGGCGAGCGCATCACTGATATCCGCGTCGTGATCGAACGCAGGACATGATGTTTTTATGATTTGACGAAGAGAAGGCCCCTGCGTCATTCGCGCAGGGGCCTTCTCTCTTTCAGGACCTCGCCAGCCCTTTCATTTTCTCCTGGAACCGCCCGTAAAGTCTTTTTGCGAAGGGCGGGTCGGGCCACTGCTTCCGTACGGCGGTGCGGGAAAAGGCGCCGCACATGAGCGCTCCCCAGAAGGCGTGGGGGGAATGGAACCCCAGCCCCAGGGCGAGGAAGATGAAGCAGAGCGCGGCGAAGAAGTTGCGATAGAACATCCCCGCCTACCAGGGCGTCCCCAGGATGATGTGGGGAAGGAAAAGCACCAGTTTCGGGACATAGCTCGTGAAGATCAGCACCGGGAGCCAGCAGAGCAGCATGAAGTACAACGCCGGCGTCATCATCTCGTTGATCGGGGTCTTGCTCAATCGCCCCGAGAGATACAGCACCGGCGCCGCAGGCGGCGTGATGCACCCCAGGGCCGTGTTGACCCCGATGACCGCCGCGTAGTGGATCGGGTTGAAGCCCAGTTCCATGATGATCGGCATCATGATCGGCGTCGTCAGCACCACCACGCTGATGTCGTCCATCAGCATCCCCATGATCACCAGGAAGATGTTGATCATGAAGAGAATCACCCACCGGTTCTCCGACACGGTCCTGAAAAGGGCCAAAAGGCGCGAGGGCAGGTCTTCCAGGAGGTACAGGCGGCTCAGCATGGAGACCGCGAAGAGCATGGCCATGATGACCCCCGTCGTGACGGCCGATTCCACCAGGGGACCGATGACTTCCCGCCACTTCATCCCCTTGTAGACGAGCACGCCGACGGGTATGGCGTAGATGACCGCCATGGCCGACGCTTCCGTCGTGGTCATGATCCCGCCGTAGATGCCCCCAAGGACGATGACCGGGAGCATCAGCGCGGGGATGGCGAGCCTGCCCCGCGTCTTGAACAGTTTCCACTTGTCCGCCGCGGTCCGCTTGTGGGCCACCAGGACTTCCTTGTTGTTCCGCAGAAGCCACATGTTCACGACGCTGATGAGGATGATCGTCACGATCCCCGGCGCCACCGTTGACAAAAAGCAGGCCAGGATCGGCTGCCCGCTCAGCCAGGCGAAGATGATGAGCGTGGCGTTCGGCGGGATCAAAAGCCCCAGCAGGGAGGCGTTCGCCATGAGGGCCGCGGAGTGGCCCCTCGGGTAGCCCCCCGCCTCGAGCCTCGGGAACATGATCGTCCCGATGCAGGAAAGCGTCGCGCAGGCCGCACCGGAGATCGAGCCGAAGACCGCGCAGGAGATGGTCCCCACGATCCCCAGGCCCCCCCGGATGTGTCCCACGAAGACGTCCACCAGGTCGATGAGCTTCTCCCCGATCTTCCCCCGTTCCATGATGCCCCCCGCCATGATGAACATGGCGATGGCGATGAGGGAGACCGAGTTGATCTGGCTGAAGGCGTAGGGCAGAAGCTGGCTCGCTTCGTAGCCCGCCCCTTCGGGCCCCCCGAAGAAGAGGAGCCAGGCGGCGCTGGCCATGAAGCTGATCGGCACGGGAACCCCCAGCACGAGGGTGACAAGCAGGATGGCGATGGCAACGTAGATCATTTGGGGCCTCCCGTGATAAGGGCTTTCGTGCTCATCAGCAGGTCGCGGGTGAAGTAGAAGAGCATGAAGATCAAGCCCAGGAAGATGGCGAGGTACGAGGTCCACAGGGGAATCTGCCAGATCGTCGTCCGGGGCAGGGC
>DJHE01000022.1:66701-75914 GCA_002432945.1 Synergistaceae bacterium UBA5827 | reverse complement strand
CCGTAGTCCGATGCTCTATCCAATTGAGCTACCGGCGCACCGCAAGCCTGGCATGTTTTGCCTAGTCTTCTAATGGCGGTGGGAAAGGGATTCGAACCCTTGAGGGCGGTTTATTGCCACCCTACTCGCTTAGCAGGCGAGTGCCTTCAGCCGACTCGGCCATCCCACCTCAGGCACGGATTATTCTATCAGCCCTCGCCGAGGTGTCAATAGCGAAACCGCGATAGCATCAGCAAATCAGGGGCTTCCTATTCAGTTTTGTCCCCGGATTCCGGTGATTTCGGGGCCGGGAAGATCGAAGGATCAAGAATCTTCACGGGGGTATTGGCTTTCAGTTCCTGGAAGAATTTCTGCTGCAGTTCCCTCTCCCTTTGGGCCTTCAGCATTTTCTGGATCTCTCCCCTGACCTCGGAAAGGGACAGGACACGCTCCGGGCTCTTGCTGCGCTTCATGACGAGCAGCACATCTTCGCTCGTTACGGACAATAGCGGGCTTAGCTTCCCTACCGGCAGGTTGAGCAGCACTTTCATTTCGCCTGTGAGGTCTTTTTCCGCAACGAACGTCGGTTTCCCGTAAGGCGTGGAGTTCCTGACGTCGCTGGAAAGCCCCTCCAGGACCTTATCCCACTGCGCGCCGGAAAGGATTTGGTCGCGAGCTTTTTGCGCCTGTTCCTTCGTGCCGAAACTCGCGAAGTTGACGTTGTACCCGGCAGGCCTCCGGAAGAAAAGGTCTTTTGTCGATTCGTAAAATTTCGTCACCTCGTCATCACTCACGACAACCTCGCCCACAACGCTTTCCAGGACCTTCTGCTGGGCCAGCCGGTCAGAGATATCCTCTTTCATTTTCTTTTCGTTGATTCCCGATTGTTCCATGTACTGCATAAAAGCTTCCTTTGTCGGAAACTGGCTTTCGATTTGCGCGATGATCTTCTGGACTTCCTCGTCTGTCACCTTGATATTCTTTTCTTTCGCTTCTTTCTTCAGCGCCGTCTCGATGATAATGCTGTCAAGAACATTCTGTCTCAACAACGGCAGGTCCTCTGAGGTGATCTGGGTGTTCTGGGCCTGTTCCGCCATTTCGGCCAGGCCAGATTCGATCTGGCTCCGCATGATCCTGTTCCCGTTGACTTCCGCAACGGCATAGTCCTTCGAGCCAGTTCCTCTCCCGCCTCCCGGGCCATACATCAGGAAGATGGAAAGGACAAAAATGACGACAATCGCTGCCATGATCCATTTAACCTGGGTTCTAAGCTTATTCATCAGCAATGCTGTTCGACTCCCTTCGTAGGTGGCCGCGTTGATTTCGATGCAGCCCGAATATCATAATCGCGTTTTTACCCGTCTGTCAAAAAATCCCGGACAGGGATTATCAGGCCATCCCGTAATGCGCAAGGCGACACTTGAGCTCTTCCCTGCCCAACAACTCCGCAACATGGAATATCCCGGGGCTGACTTTCCCTCCGGTGAGCATGTAGCGTAAGGGCATCGCTATCTCCTTTAGAGCGATACCTTCGGTTTCGCCCCAGTTCCTGGCCAGGGCTTCCATCGCTTCGGCCTTCCAGGGGTCGATTTCCAGCAATTCCTTGTAGAACCGGCGAAGGACAGGCTTTTTCGCTTCATCCAGGGCCGAGCCATCATACCTGTTCTTTACCACATCGAAAGACAAGAAATAATCGCTGAACTCGGCCATTCTTTTGAGCGTTTGGCCTCGGCCCTCCATCAATTCCAGGGCATCTGCCAGGTAAGCGGGTGAATGACAGTCTACGGGCATCGAAATGTCCTTCCAGAAAGGCAGCGTCATCTCAAGTCTTTCCATTTTCGGCAGGGCCTTGACGTGTTCCTGGTTAATGAAATTTAGTTTATCGATGTCAAAAACTGCGGCTCGCTTCGTGACTCTTTGGATTTCGAAGAGCTTGGCTGCCTCTTCGCGGCTGAACACCTCTCGTCCGTCCCTGGGACACCACCCAAGGAGCGCGAGGAAATTGAACACCGCGTCAGGCAGGTACCCCATGTCCCTGTATTCGTAGACGCTAGTCGCCCCGTGCCTTTTACTGAGTTTCTTCTTGTCGGTCCCAAGAATCATCGGAAGGTGCCCGAAATTCGGTCTTCCAAAACCCAGCGCATCATAAAGAAGAAGTTGTTTCGGTGTATTTGAAATATGATCTTCTCCCCTGATGACCATGTTGATTCCCATCGTCGCATCATCGACGACCACAGCGTAATTGTAGGTGGGCATTCCGTCGCTTTTCATCAGGACGATATCCTTGAGCGTTTCGCTCATCACGTTGACACGGCCATAGACGACGTCGTCAAAGGAAATTTCGACACCCTGCGGAACACGGAAAATGACTGCCTCGCCTTCGCGGTACGCCATACCTGTTTCCAACAGCCTATTTGCGTGCTCCCGGTAAAGGTCTTGCCTCTCCGACTGACGATAAAACAGGCAAGGACCCCCGATATCGGGACCTTCGTCCCAATCCAGGCCAAGCCAATTCATGCCGGCGAGAATCGTTTCCTCGAACTCCTTTGTAGAACGCTGGAGGTCCGTATCTTCGATCCGGAGGATAAACTGCCCTCCTGTATGTCGGGCCCAAAGCCAATTGAACAGTGCGGTATGGGCTCCACCAATATGCAGTGCCCCAGTCGGGCTTGGGGCAAATCTTACTCGCACCGGGCCTTCCATCCAAACCGTCTCCCTTCGGCATATACTTGCTGTGAGATTATACAACAGGCCCCCTCCAAAGAAAGGGTTGACCCCATTGAAACAGAAAACGCTCCTGTTGATCGATGGACACGGACTTGTCTTTCGAGCTTTTTTCGCTCTTCCGCAGATGAACGCTCCTGACGGGACGCCGACGAACGCGGTCCTCGGGTTTGCGAACATGTACCTAAAGGTCTTGCATGACCTAGCTCCGGAGAGTGTTGCCGTTTGCTTTGACTCACCCGTTCCATCTTTCCGTAAAGAGCTCTTTCCCGATTACAAGGAAGGGAGGCATCCGACCCCTGAATCCTTCAAACCTCAGCTTCCGCTCGTCAAGGAATTCCTGCATCTTTTAGGTTGTCCCGTTTTGGAGCAGGAAGGCGTCGAAGCGGACGATCTACTCGCTACCGTCGCGGAGAAAGCACATCTTGCCGGCTGGGAAGTCGTTATCCTGACTGCTGACAAGGACTTCCTCCAACTCTTGAAACCCGGTGTCTCCCTGATCAAGCCCCTAAAGGGAATCTCCGAGTTCGAAACCCTTGACGTTGGTTCGTTCTTCGAAAGATTCGGTTTTAGCCCGGAATTCTTTACAACCTGGCTTTCGCTAACCGGAGACTCCGTTGACAATATTCCCGGGGTTTCCGGGATAGGAGCAAAAACGGCTTCGGCACTTGTTCAGAAATACCCGACTCTTGAAAGCCTTTTTGAAAACCTCCAGGATCTCCCGCCTAAAATGGCTGAAAAGATCCGGTCGAACGAAGAGCGCCTCAAGCTGAACATGGAACTCGTCGCCCTAAAAAAAGATTACCGTTTTGAGCTTGACCAGCTCGTCCAGGAGAACCCGAAAACGGCTCTCTTGGAAATATGGACCCGGGAACTCGGTCTTAAGCAGCTCGCCCGGAGGCTTCAACTGGAGCCGCAGAACGAAGAAAAGATCGAGCCCCAGGCCCAGGGAACTCTATCACTCGAAGAAATCTATCCCGAAACAGGGTCCGCTGAACTATCCAAAGTGCTCTCCGTGCCCCCTTTCGGGCTTTCCTTTATCACAAAGCAACTCCCTGCAAGGAGATCGGAAATTGCCGGAGCCTGCCTTGCTTCCTCTGATGGTAGCTATACCATATTTAGCCCCTCCTCGCCGCTGAGTGTTCCCGTGCTTGAACGAATCCTTGACCAGGGGCCCCTGGCCGTATGCGGCCTGAAAGAATTGTGCTCTGCCACCGGCTGGGAACCGAAAGATTACGGCCGACTTACCGACAACCATGTAGCCCGTTACTTGCTCCACCCGGAAAGAACGTTTCCTGGCGCGGAAACCATGGAAGTTTCCCTCGCGTCAAAGGCATCCAGGATCCTTTCCGAAGCACTTTCCCTTTCCGAAAATCTTCGAAGCCTCGATCTCGAGAAGTTGGCCAGGACCATAGACATGCCTCTCGCTCCGGTCCTCGTCAGGCTCGAACAATACGGGATTGGCGCCGACACGACAGCCTTGGCGAACCTCTCCGGGGACCTCAAGCAAAGAATCGAACAAATCTCCTCGGAAATCGCTGGAAAAACGGGCGTCACCATCAACCTAAACTCGCCCCAACAAGTTGCAGGGCTTCTCTTTGACAAGCTCGGCCTCGGTGTCCTGAAAAAGAAAAAAACCGGGCCATCGACTGACGCATCGGTTTTGGAAACCCTTGCCCTCGACCCTTCGAAAGGTGAAATTCCACGATTGCTGCTCGAGCACAGGGAAGCCTCGAAGTTATTGACCGGCTTTGTCGAAGCTTTTCTGAAACTTGTCGAGCCTTCAACAGGAGCGATTCATTCGACTTTCGACCCCCTTGCCACCGCAACAGGACGCCTAACGAGCAAGGATCCCAACGTACAAAACCTGCCACAGTTCGGGGATTGGTCGGGAAGGTTCAGGAAATGCCTCATTCCTAGAGGTGAAGGCCGGATTTTCCTCTCGGCCGACTATTCCCAAATCGAACTCAGGGTACTCGCGCATCTATGCGGCGATGAAAAGCTCAGAGGGGCTTTCGAATCAGGCAGGGACATCCATACTGAAACCGCTTCCTGGGTCTTCAACGTCCGCCCTTCCCTTGTCACGCCCGACCTCCGGAGAGCCGCCAAGGCTGTCAACTTCGGTCTTCTCTACGGGATGTCCAGCCATGGCCTCGGACAACGGCTAGGTGTGGGAAGAAACCAGGCCCAGGTTATGATAGACCGGTACTTCTCCGCGCTTCCTTCCGTGAGGGATTTTCTTGAAAACACCGTTTTGGAGGCGCAAAGGCGAGGTTGGACGCGCAGCCTTTTCGGAAGAATCCGGCCCTTATCGGAAGTCTCCATGGCAAACGGAAGAGGCGCTGACGCCATCCGGCGAATCGCCCTCAACACACCGATACAGTCCGCTGCCGCCGACGTTGCAAAACTCGCCATGATTTCCTATTCCAGGACAAAACCCGCCCTCGATGGTCGCCATCCGCTTGTACTCCAGGTCCATGATTCGCTTGTCTGCGAATGTCCTGAAGAAGACGTGGAAAGAACATCCGGAATCCTCAGGGAAACAATGGAAAACGCGGTTCGTCTCTCTGTCCCGCTAACCGTTGACATCAAGCTAGGAGGATCTTTTGCCTCGGTCTGAACCCCTACCGAATCCTTTTAAGGTAGCGCTCGAACAAGAGCCCGGGGTTTTCGGGCGAAACGAGTTCCGCAAAACAGGAAAGGGCATGTATAAATTCAAGAGGATAATCCATCTGGTTCCATACGATGAACCCCTGATCGGCAAGGGAACCGATTCCAACGCCGTGGTAAGCTCTCGGGTTCTTGACGTCGCCTTCCGCCTGGCTACAGGCAAGGATATGCGGTTTTTCCTCCTTGTCGAACACTTCCTTTATCTTTTGCAGGACATCCTGCGGGGCATTACCGGACCCGAAACCGACAACTCCAAGGTATTTCTCCCCTCCGCTGAAAACGGGAAGCGAACCGGGGGTACAAAACACCCACCGCACCTGCTTCGATGCTTCGCGGGCCGAAGAGACACCTTTTTCAATCACAACCCGGCATTCTGCCGAGGGTTTCCACTGGAAATCAGGGGCCAATCGTGTGACGGTTTCCTCTCCCCCCCTCCCCCAGGCAGGGTTGAAATAAACGGGAAATCCGTTTTCGGCGATGTACGCATCAGGATGTATGGCCCTTGCCTTGTGTGCCCTCGCGCCCGGGATCAATTTCCAATTGAAGTAGATCCAAACCCCCGGGAACCCGGAAGCAACCACCTGGGCTGCCCCCCTTAGGTTGACAGACCCGTCTTCAGGGGAAAAATCCTGCGTGAACTGGCTGCCCGTCAGGATGACCGGCAACGGGGACCCGGCAAAGCTGAGGCTCAGCCACGCTGCTGTGTAGGCCATCGTGTCGGTTCCGTGGAGAACCAACGCCCCTCTTGTTCCACTCTCGAAAGCTTTCGCGATGGCTTCCGTCAACTCTATCCAGTGTCCCGGGTCGATATCCGAGCTGTCGTATCCCGGCCTTCCCCAGGGCTCGAAAAGGGTGGCTTCAACTCCCCTTTCTCCGAAAAACTCAAGGATGGCCGCCTGGAGCTGGTTTACCGCAGCTTCATCCGGCCATGCGCTTTGGCCCTTGAATGCGCTCGCAATCGTTCCTCCTGTCAGGGCAACAAGGACTCTCTTTTTTCCATGTCCCAAAAGGATCTCCCCTCTAGAAACACCAATTTTTTGATACGAAAAGGGGCGGGGTTTAACCCCGCCCCTTATTCAAAGCGTCAGTCGCAGGGGTGGATCGCTTTTACCGGGCATCCTTCTGCACAGGCCCCGCACCCTACGCAGAGGGACTTGTCGATCACGTGCGGCTGCTTGACTGAACCTGTGATTGCCTTAACCGGGCAAATACGGGCACACTTCGTGCAGCCAATACACTTTGATTCGTCAACCTCGTATTTCTGGCCCGCCGGGGATGTCCCGGCCTCATCCTTCTCCGCGACCGGCCTCGGGCCGGAATCCGTAACCACCTGGTCCTTACGCACGTAGGAGGCGATCATGAACTCATCGGTCATCCAGATACAGCTCACGGGACAGATCTCGGTACATTGCTCGCAGAAACAGCAGCGGTCCACGTGGAATTTGACTTTTTTCTCCTCCGCTATGAAGGAGATGGCATTTGCAGGACAAACCTTTATACAGAGCTTGCATCCGATGCATTTCGCCTTCTCGTAGGCTATCCTGCCCCTGAAACGTTCGGGAGTTTCAACCGGGGGCTGGATGGTCACTTTGCCTTTTGCCGCGGCTTTGAGGGCCCCAGTCAGGCTATCGGGCATGTGGGGCACCGGGAAGGGGTTCGTAAAAACCTTCTCGGCCCATTGGCGGAAAATCTGGAGCGTCATCCGGTTAAGCATCCTGTCTCGCCCCCTACACCAAAACATCCAGGGAAAGGAGAATCATCCCGGCAAGCGCCAGGCCCCCTACCTGTACCCAGTAGAATTGGGACGCCTGCCAGATCTTGAACCGGCCGAATGCCGTCCTGATAACCGTTACTCCGAAGACCTGCAGGAGAAGCACCTTCACCCAGAAAAAAACAAAATCCGCCAGGAGAAGCGCGCCTCCCGACAATCCCAGGAAAGCCCCAATATTCCAGGGAAAGAAAAGGGATACGACCACGGCGCACATGGCACTGTTTCGAAGTGCAAACGTCAACTTGAACATGGCCAGGTTACGTCCTGAATACTCCGAGATAAGTCCCTCAAGGATTTCGGTCTTCGCTTCGGCAATATCCATGGGGACTTTTCCAACTTCGGCTGGCACAACTGCCATCAACGCTACGAGGAGCGCCACGAGCCCAAGTATACCCATCCAGTTTGCTACACCCCAGATCGGCATTGCGACGAAAGTCGCGAGGCTGAACGGCTCACCGGGTATTCCGTTTCGGTAGGCAAAATAAGCAAGGCTCGTCACCACGATCGCCAGGGGCACTTCATAGCTCATCATCAGGACCATCTCGCGCTGGGCTCCAATATTCGAATAGGGAGAACCGCTAGCGAATCCGCCAGCAACCATCGCAACCGCTGACAACGCGAAGAGGTAAACGATGAGGATGACGTCACCTCCGGTACTCATGATTGCAGGCATAGAGCCCATCGGAACGTAGAGAAAAACCATCAACACCGCGGTGACCGCAAGCCATGGTGCCGTGTTAAACACCCAGGCCACAGCCCTCCTGGGAACGATGTTCTCCTTCACGAAAAGCTTCATGACATCGTAGAAGGGCTGGAGGAACGGTGGTCCCATCCTGCGCTGCATCCTGGCATGCGCCACCCTGTCCACGCCATCGTAGAGCATCGCCAGGAGGAGCACCAGGAAAAGCAGCGCGGTGCCGGCCAGAAGCCTCATCAGGAAGTCGGTCATGCGCCCATCAGCCTCCTCGTCTTTTCACGGCATTTCTCCATCATTTGAGCCTTTGTAACGATTTCGGAACGACCGATTTTCTCGTCCGAAACAAGGATTCTCTCCATGCAGGAGATGCAGGGATCGATGCTGTTGATGATCAGCGGGGCATCGGCAATTTCCTGGTTCATGAACATAAGCGGCCATGAAACCGCGTTCGAGTAGGTCGGGGCCCTGACCTTCCACCAGGTGAGGTTATCTTCACCCTTGGTCAGTTTCACGATGTGGGTGTCATCCCCGCGCGGTGCTTCGATAATCCCCCACCCGGTTCCGTCTGCGGCTTTCAGCGAAGCCAAAACCTTGGGAAGTTTCGGCTCCCAGGTAATCGGCCCTTCCGGTATTCCATCTACAATCTTCTCGAGAAGATCCAGGGACTGGATGACCTCCATGACCCTCACGAGGAATCGATCGTAGACATCGCCGTACACTTCTCCAGTGTAATCCTGGGGGACCACGGGCTTAACCCCGAGGTCGCCGTAAGCTTCGTATGGAGAGGTATGCCGCAGGTCAACCCTCAATCCGCTGCCTCTCGCAGTGGGACCGAGAGCGCAATAAGTTACCGCATCTTCAGGTGAGAGAACTCCGACGTTCCTCATCCGGGCCTTGGCTATCGGGTCTTCCGTTACGACGTCGAGGAAAGTCTCGAATTCGCGTCGGTAGAAGGCGATCATTTCACGGACTACCGCCGCGGCCTTTGGAGTCAGGTCACGGCGCACGCCCCCGACCGTTCCCACCCCATAATTGACACGGTTTCCCGTCAGGGCCTCGAGAACGTCCATGACTTTTTCCCGCAACAACATTCCCAGGTTGAACGCGGAATCGTAACCGAAGGTATAACAGGCCACGCCGGCCCAGAGGATATGCGAGTGGATGCGCTCCAACTCGAGGACAAGGGAGCGTATATACTGGGCCCGGATCGGAACCTCGATTTTCGCCGCATCTTCCACGGCACGGACGAAAGCGACGATATGACTGAAGGAGCAGATTCCGCAAATTCGTTCCGCAAGATAGATGACCTGGATCGGATTGCGTTCCCGGGCCATCCATTCAATCCCCCGGTGGATCGAACCCGGCCTGACGG
>DJHE01000022.1:58894-66646 GCA_002432945.1 Synergistaceae bacterium UBA5827 | reverse complement strand
ACCAGGTTGTCACCGGTTCCTTCAAGCCAACGTGGACCGGTCCGATGGGGATCCGATAGGTTTTATGAGATCCGGCAGCCATGTTCAACCCTCCTACGAAAGCTCCCGAATGTTTTCGGGAGACGGCCCCGTCTCGTCACGGCGCCACGGCTTGATTTCTTCGTCCCAGTCCTCGGGCAGGAAAACAAGGTTTGTGTTGACCAACCCTTCGAAGTGGATTCCAAGCATTTCACGCATTTCCCTTTCGCTGAACTCCGTTCCAGGAATCCTGCTGCCCAAACTTGCTATGGAGAGGTCGTTTTTCGGAATGGGCACCGACAGCGTGATCCCAATCCTGTGCCCTTCCCCCGCCTCCCTAAAGAGGGAACAATGAACGTTCAGGGTGACGACGTCACCGTCGTCATTCCCCGACATGACGTGGAAGTGCAGAAAATCGATTGTCCTGAGCCGGTCTACCAGGGAAAGGTAAGCTCCCCTTTCGAAACGCACCCAGATGTCCCTGTACAGGACCCGTCGCGGGCAGCCGTCCCACCTTTCCCTCAACTCGATATCCAGGAGTGATTCGCCGAGGGTTTCCCGGATGCAGTTCATCACCTCATCCGGGCACTTGCATTCCTTGACGTATTCCGGGCGACAAGTCATCGCGATGCACCTGCCTTCAAAAGTTCTTCCCGTTTCTTCTCAAGCAGCAGAACGGCCTTTGCGGCGCCTTCGATGATGGCTTCGGGCCGGGGCGGGCACCCGTGGACATAAACGTCAACCGGTATGATATTGTCGACGGGACCATCGAGGCTATAGGACTTGAAAAAAACGTCACCGGAAGCTCCACAGTTCCCCACAACGATGACCACCTTCGGGTCGGGCACCTGGGCATATATCCGGCGAAGGCGATCGGTCATGTACTTTGTGACAGGTCCCGTCACAAGCAAGGCATCCGCATGTCTCGGGCTTCCCACAAGCTTCATCCCGAATCGCTCGATGTCGTAACGAGGTGTGATCGTTGCCACTATTTCGATGTCGCAACCGTTGCAGGAACCGCTGTTGCAGTGAAAGACCCAAAGGGACTTCGGTAGGATTTCGAGAACTCTAGTCATCTTCATCTGTATCGCCCCCTACACCAGGATCAAAAGGGCGACGAGCGCCGTAACCAGGATGTACCACCCCACGTAATCCGTCGCTATCCCCGTATGAAGTCCTACCAGTCCGTCGTAGAACGGCTTCAGCGCCTGGGTGTATCCCCAATAGGCCGAACTGGCCGGTACCTTCAGGTCTTCACCGTCTTCAGGGACAGGGTTGCTTCCGAAAAATATTTCGTCCTGGTCCGACCCTTTCTTGTAATCTTTCCTCCCCATGGAACGGATGAAAAAGATCATCCCTCCCGCGATGAGGAAAAAAGCTAGCCATGAATAGACGTCCCAGTAACCGAAATTCGTGTAGACCTTATCCCACATTAGAGGCCACCTCCCGTTGCAGCCGCCGCGAAGACGGCGCCGATGTAGGAAGCCTGGTCAACCAGAGCCTTCGCGGCGGGTTCCACAAGGTGATTCAATGACCAGGTCGGGAACAGGGAGAGGACGAGGATAGCACATGCCAAAACCGTCATTCCCGCCAGCATCGATCCCGGCACTTCCCGGACATCCTTGAACTTTTTCAACTCGGGCCCGAGAAAGGCCGTCTGGAAAATCTTCACGAACGATGCAAGCGTAAGAACCGAGGTAACCATCGCAAAGACCGCTAGGATCGGGTGAACAGCGAAGCTTGACTCATAAATGAGAAGCTTCGAAACAAACCCGTTGAAAGGCGGAAGTCCTGCGATGGCAGCGGCCGCGATCATGAAAAGGACCATCGTTTTAGGCAGTTGCCGGGCCAGGCCCCCCATTTCGTTCAGGTTCCGGCTTCCCGTAGCGTAATAAAGAGCCCCTGCTGCAAGGAAGAGCAATCCCTTGTACATCGTGTAGTTTACGATGTGGAATACTCCCCCCTTGAGAGCCGTAAAACCGTAATCCGCCATCGCCCGTGCATCACCCAGTGCAAGCAGGCCAACCCCAAAGCCCAGGAGCATGTAGCCGACCTGGGAAACGGAGTGATAGGCAATAAGCCTCCCGACTTCTTTCTGGATGACCGCCATAGAAACACCGATAAACATCGACAGAACGCCCAGCACGATAATGACCCAGGGAATCATGGGACTTCCCATGAATGAACCGTAAATCGTGAAGCAAACCCGGAAAAGTCCGTAAAGGGAAGCCTGGCTGACCGCAATGAGGGCGCATGTTACGCCCGCGGGGGCCTCGGCATAGGCATCCGGCATCCACATGTGCATGGGGACGGCTCCGCACTTCATCGCCAGCGCAGTTAGGAAAAGAACCAGGGCCGTCTTTTCGACCATGCCCCACTCGATAACCTTCCCCAGCGCGGCCATGTTCACGACGTTGTAGCGCGAGTAAAGAAAAGCTACGGCGACAAGAACCATCATGGCACCCAGGGTCGAAACGAGCATGTACTTGAAGGCCGCCTCCAGCGCCTCTCCACGGTCACGCCAGAAAGCGACCAGCCCGAAGGAGGCGACTGAAGAAATCTCCAGGAAAACGAAGAAGTTGAAAAAGTCCCCTGTAATTTCCATTCCAAACATCCCGGTCACCATAAGGAAATAGAGGGCAACGAATTTTTCCACCCCGGAAAAGCGCTCCATGTAATTGACCGAGAAGATGGCGCCCGCCAATGCTGCCACGGCGCTCAGCAGGACCATGAAGGCGGAGAAGGCATCCACTTCCATCAATATCCGGACCGGAATAGACAAGCCGCTCGGAAGGGCTAAATTCCATCCTTGTCCCCCCATGACGTAAATCGCGGGGCCAGTTGCTCCCACGCGTACCCACAGAAGGAACGCGATTAGTGTGAAAACCGAGCTGACAAAAATGAACCAGGCGTTCCTCAGGCCCTTGCCCCCCAAAGTCGTCAAGGGAGCAAGGAACGCGCCAAAAAGAGGCACCGCAAGCAAAAGAGCAGGGAGATGATCTTGCCAGTTCATCCGCGTAGCCTCCTGACATCCCGCACGTCAAGGGAACCGTAGTGGCGGTAAATCATCATAACGAAGGAGAGCATCAGGGCGGTCGTCGCAAGACCGATGACGATTGCAGTCAGGGTCAGCGCCTGTGGTGTCGGCAGGACCATCCTCGAGGAACCTCCCCCGGCCATTGTCCAGACCGGGATGCTTCCGCCCGAACGGTACCCAAGTGTGATGATGAACAGGTTCGTGGCCGCCTCGACCACCGACATGGCGATGGCGATCTTCATCAGGTTCCTTTCGAAGACCAGCCCAATGAACCCCATTACGAAGAGAATACCCACAACCAGGTACGGGAAATTACCGATCATGCCCGGCTTCCTCCCTTCCGAAGGATTCTTCCGGGTGTGCCCCAGAAAACATGTATAACAGGATCATCGAAAGTCCCCCCACGACCTCCAGCCCGACCGAAAGGTTCATCAGGGCTATTGTCCCGGAGGTGTTAAGGGCCCCGGGATTCGGGCCCATCGGGACGACGCTCCCGAAAAGCCCCCCGGCCTTGGCCAGGAAGTTGAAGAAGAAGGTGTTTGACATCCCCAGAAGTCCTGCCGTTATGAAGAGGGTAAGGCCGCCGCACTCCATGAGAGTGAAGATGTCTTTTTTCACCCAGGACTGCATTTTCTTGCCGCCATGCGCCACGAGAAGGAAGGCCATGAAAGTTGCAACCACTGCGCCTCCCTGGAATCCGCCACCCGGGGTAAGGTGTCCGTGAATGATTACGTAGATCCCGAAAACGGCCAAAAACCATGCAAAAAGGTTACAAACTGTCCTGGCGACTACGGAAAGTGGGTTCATCAGTTATGCCCCCTTTTCCTGAAAAGAGCCGCCACGGAAATGACTGCGGTGAAAAGAACCGCCCCTTCCCCCAGCGTGTCGAAACCACGGTAATCGAACACGATAGACGTGACCACGTTGTTGGCCGCCGCTTCTCCCTGGGCGTTCGCAATGAAGTAATCGTCCATCGGTGTTTCACCGGGAATGCCGAACGGGTGCACTGCCTGCAGCCCGGTCCACAAAAGACCTCCGACAAGGAGGATTGAGATCAGGAAAAAGATTCGCGCTTTCATCAGCGTTCGCCCTCCTTCCTGAACTGCTTTTTGCCGCATGCCCTAAGGGCGATGATATAGATTGCGGTGCTCAGGCCGGCTCCAATGCCCGCTTCTGCGATCGCCACGTCGGGAGCCTGCATGTAGAAGAACTCCAGCGAGATGAACAGGCTCAGGACCGCAAGGGAAATGATCGAGGAAAGCAGGTTCCTGAACCACAGCGCAAAGAACCCAGCAACCAGTATCGTTATAAGGATCGTCAAATGGAGGATTTCAATCAACTGACTCGCCTCCCCCTGCTTTTTTCATCTTCTGCCAAGCGGTCGACAACCGCATGAAGGGGCATGATCCCGCTTCGATGGGCCGCCCGTGCAATTGCATTTGCTCCCGTGGCGTTGCTGATAAGAAGGGCAAGGATTGCTACCGTAACATGGAGGGAGAGAGTGAAGAACCGTCCCTCGAAACCTTCGAAGTAGCGGGCTATGCCGTACACGACCACTGCTGCCGAGGTGAAGAGACTGCCGAAGGTTGTGCACTTTGTCGTGCCGTGAAGACGTGTGTAGACATCGGGAAAACGATACAGGGAAACGGTCCCGAGCACGTTGAAGATAAGGCCGATTCCGAGGAGTATTCCTATGACGGCAACCATGTCACATGCTCCCTTCGAGATAACGGGCTATAAACATCGTCCCGACGAAGGAAAGTCCCGCATACACGATCGCCACGTCAACCATCACGATGGAGTCGAAGATTACCGATAGTAGGATCATCATCGCGACAACGAGCGTGTTCATCGCATCCAGGGCAACCGCCCTATCTGCCAGCGTGGGCCCCGCGATCAACCGTCCGAACATGACAAGGGCCGCAAGCCCCAATACAACCGCAGCATAGGAGAAAAGGGCTTCTAACGTCATTCTGCTATCCTCCTTGCCCATTCCGGAAAGGTCCCGCATATGTCTGAAGCATCCGGCGTTTCGGTCGTGACGTTGATCCAGTGAATGTAAAGGTCACGGGATTCATCGTCGGCATCAACCGTCAGCGTGCCGGGAGTCAGCGTGATGGAGTTGGCCAGAAGCGTCAGCGCTCCATCGCTGGCCAATCCCGTTGGGATCCTGACAATTCCTGGATTGATCTTCCCGGTTATGACGCGCATGGCAACATCTAGATTTGCATGGATGAGAGCCATTAGGAAGGGCCCGAACAGGTAAACGACGAACCTGAGGAGCCGTACCGGGTTGAGCCAGGAATGACGAAGGGTGATGTTGGGGTTCCATCTTTTTGCCATGATCGAAATCAGTCCTCCGAAAAGGACGGCAATGACGATCTCGATCCACTCAATGGCCCCGCCGGCCCAGACGAGCAACAAGTACATCAGGGCCGAAGCAGCAAAAATCACCAATCAACTCACCTCCCTGAGGAAAATATACTTTATCCACGGTGCCAACCAGAGCATTCTACACCTCATGCACTTGTGAAAGGGTTCTTTATTTGTCTCCCTTGCCTCCTTTTCCGGATGCAGCGCACAGTTTCCTAAAAACCCTACCATACAGAGAAACCCTCTCGTTGCGAAGCAACGGCCGTTTCCCCCGTGTTTCTTCAATGGTTCGGCCGTTTAGTTGCACTTGAACCAGTGCCTCCTCGAAAAGGGGCAATTGGCTGATGATTTCCCCCTCGGGAGAAACGACGTGAGAACCGCCCAGGAAAATGTTTCCGTTTTCCTTTCCAACACGGGCGGCCATCACCAGGTAGGCAGTCTGCAGGAAAGCCGTTCCCCGAGTGATGGTTTGCCACTGGGAGAGAGAAACTGGTCCGGCGCTGTTTTCCTTTACGCAGGGTGCCGAAGGGACAAGAAGGATTTCGGCCCCCAAAAGAGTTTCCACGATCGCGTTAGAGGCGTGCCAGACATCCTCGCAAACCAGTATGCCGAACACTCCCCGCGCCGTCCACGCAAGCGTCGGATTGTTCCCTTCGTTGAAATGGAGATGCTCACGATAATGGGCATAATTGCAGAGGTTGATCTTTCGGTGGAGGGCCATTTTTTTGCCCGAGGACACATACTCCGCGGAAATGTAGGTTCTCCCTCTTGAAAACAGCGGGTAACTCAGCAGGACATCCAATCCCAGGCGACGGCTTTCCTTTCGGATCCTTGCAACCGCGCTGTTTGTCTCTTTCGCGAGGGACGCTCTCCTGCCGGGATCCACGGTCGCCTCCTCAATTCCATAACCCGAAAGGCACATCTCCGGAAGGACGAGCAAGTCGCTTCCGCTTGAAACCGCCTGCTCCATGAATCCGTTGATCCTGGCAAGGTTTTCTGCCACATCAAGCAGGGTTGGGGCCATTTGAGCAATGGAAAGGGCTAAGTCGTTCATGTGGCTCCTCCTTGCGGGTTCACCGAAACAGTACTGATAGAATAGTCTTTTATAACTTATATGGAAAGGCTTGGCATGACAAACAAAAATATTATTCTCAACTTATCGGTCGAAGCCGCGGTCTTCGGTTTCAGGAGTGGTCTTTCCCCAACGGGGGCCCACTTCAGGGTCATGCGGCATTTTTCATCCCCCTTTCTGCTCGGCCCATCCCCATCAGATAAACTGCTGGCTCTCGTCGTTCATCTTTTTACGGAGGATGAAGCCGACCTTGTGCAGCATCTGACGCCATTGCGCCCCAAAAGTGCCAGGAAGGTGGCCGAGCTTTCCGGCCGCAATGAGGAAGAAACGGCCAGAATCCTTGATTTCCTAGCCTTCACCAAGCGCGTTATCCTCGCATACGGGAAGCCGCGAAAATACACCATTCTTCCCATCGTACCCGGGACTTTCGAGATGGCCCTTATGACTCCCGACCTTTCGAGCCGGAACAGTTGGCATAAGGAATTTGCCCGCCTTTTCGAGGAACTCTGGGACGAGGGCTATATCGTCGATTACACGAAAAGGGTGAGTCCCGGAATCCGGTACCTTCCCGTTTCGAACAGCGGCCAAACGCTCTCATCTGCGTGGCCGTCTGAAAAATTGGAAGAAATCCTCGAGCCTTACTCCGATTTTGCGGTCGGCAATTGCCAGTGCAGGTTGGCGATGATCCTTGTCGAGAAGGGCTGCGGACGCCCTCTTGAAAATTGCGTCGTCATGGGACCCGGTGCTCGCAAGTTCATCGAGAGGGGCCTCATGCGCAAAAGCGATGCCCGTGAAGTTCTTGCCATCAAGCGCGAAGCGGAAGCGTCCGGCTGCGTGAGCTGGATCAACAACGACATCGGCGGCATTCCCCGCGGCAATTCCAGTTGTTCGTGCTGCGGATGCTGTTGCCATGCAATGCGCAGCATTTCCCAGTTCAACTCCCCGGGCATGATCGTGAAGCCTCACTTTTTCCCGGCTATCGCCCCCTCCCTCTGTGTCAAATGCGCCAAGTGCATCCCGGCCTGCCCCATGGGAGCCCTATCCCTTGTTTCCGGGTATCTTTCCTTCGACAGCGCGCGCTGTATCGGCTGCGGTTTATGCACGTTGTCCTGTCCCACGAAAGCCCTGTCCCTTTCCGAGGCCAAGGATGCCGCGCCGCATCGAGCCAGCCGGGCCGGGCTTTTTTTCGACCTTGCCCCGGGATACCTCTCCAACGTGTTGCGTGTCTGGCTGAAGAGAAAACGCCATCCTG
>DJHE01000022.1:24013-58872 GCA_002432945.1 Synergistaceae bacterium UBA5827 | reverse complement strand
GGCTGCCCTTCGAAGGGCAGCCTTTTTCTCTCTGTCCAGGAATCCCCAGCTTTTTCGCTCAGAGCCCCGGAATATTGATCGTGCAGCTTTCCAGGACATGGTGCCGCAGAAAGGATACGGCTTCTTCCTTTTTCCCGGCCGTGACAAGTTCGACCAGGCGGTGGTGCTGTCCAGGGTGCTGGGCCGCTAGGCCGTGGCGGGCTGGTTCGAGGAGAACCAGGTAGACAAAGGAAGCCGTCAGTGTGTTATTTATATAGGAAATCAACCTTTCGTTCCCCGAAGCTTTTGCGAGTTCGCGGTGGAAATCGAGCCCTGCCTGGATGCAGTTGATCTTCTCTCCCGTGTTGAAATATTCCCGTTCCATTTCCACAAACGATTCCAGTTGAATGACCATAGGCCGGTGAACCCGCTCGAAACCCACTTCGAGCGCCAACGATTCCAGGTGTGCCCGCACGAAGTAGGTATCACGAATCTCTTTTGCAGTAGGGGCGATCAGCCTGGCCCCGCTTCCGAGAGTGAAAGTGACGATACCCTCCCCTTCCATCCTCTTGAGAGCCTCGGTAACAGGTGTTCGGCTAACTCCGAAACGCCTTGCCAGCGGGACGGTAGGTAGCCGGTCTCCGGGCTTGAATTCCCCTTCGGCGATCAATTGCATCATCTCACGGTAGGCGTGCACTGCGGGCGAGAGAGTTTCCTTCAAGACCGAACCTCCTCTATCGAATCGATGTTCAACATTTCTTTTTTGACTGGCGGCAACGGCGTTTTCTCCCGTTTGACAACGCCCATTCCGCACTCTAGGATTATAGAGCATGCATGAATGCATGTCGTCATCCTAGGAGGTGGATTTTTTGAAGATTGCCGAGTTCAAGCTGGAACGCACACTGGCCCGTTTTCAGAACGAAGTCGAGTACGACCTGAGCGCTTCCGGAATTTACCCCATGTTCATCCGTGAGATCCTGGCCCCCGAAGAAATTGAAGAGGTCTACAACAACCTCCACCTGAAGTATGTCCACACCGCCGGGACGAAGCATCTTCGCGAGGCCGTATCGACTTTTTACGAAGGGATGGACCCCGCAAACGTCTTCATGACCAACGGTTCCGCGGAAGCCCTCTACCTCCTGGCCTGGAGCCTGATCGAACCCGGCGACGAAGTGGCCTTCATGCTTCCGAACTTTATGCTTCTAGCGCATGTTGTGGAAGCGAATGGCGCGACGGTCAGGACGTTCAACCTCGATCCTTCCCGAAACTGGTCACTCGACGTGGAAAGCCTGAAAGAGGCCGTCAGCGACAAAACGAAGCTGATCTGCGTCTGCAACCCCAACAACCCCACCGGCACCGTCCTCTCCAGGGAGCAGATGCTAGAAGTCGTCAAGGTTGCCAAAAGCGTCGGGGCCTATATCCTTTCAGACGAGGTCTACCGCGGCGCCGAGCAGGGCGACGAGATGACCCCGACATTCTGGGGACTCTACGACAAAGTCATCGTCATCAGCGGCCTTTCCAAGTCTTTCGGCCTGCCGGGACTCAGGGTTGGCTGGGTCGCGGGACCCAGGGAAATCGCCGAGAAGGCGTGGTTCTACCACGATTACCTTTCCACGACCGTCACCACGTTCAGCGACATGCTTGCCACCCGTGCCCTGCAGCCCGAGATGCGGGCCCGCATTTTCCGCCGCAACCGCGAAATCGTCCGGCAGAACCTGGCGACTTTCACCGATTGGGTGAACTCCCACAAGGGGGTCCTTTCCTTCACTCCCCCACAGGCCGGGTGTTTCGCCTTCGTGAAGTTCAACCTCCCCGTAACTTCGTGGGACCTGGTTATGGACATGGTGGAAAAAGACAGCGTCTTCGTTATCCCCGGAAGCTGTTTCGGGATCGAGGGGCACCTGCGCATGAACTTCGGTGTCGAGAAGAATTTCCTTGCCAGGGGGCTCGAGCGCATCGACAGGACCCTGGCCCGTTTTTCGAAATAGGACCGGGGAGCAGGCATGTACCCTCTAAGGCTGCTTGACCGTTCACAGTTTGAAGCCCTCGTCGGCATGGCCGAGGCCATCGAGGGCGTCGAGCGTGCCTACCGCCTCTTTTCCCGCAAAGAGGCCGGTGTATTTCCCGTCATCGTGCACCAGTTCGAACCCGGCAAAAGGGAAATGGATCTTAAAGCCGGCCACCTGGCCGGGGCTGGAGTCTACGGCATGAAGATGCTGGGCTGGAGTTCGGAAAACGCGGCCAGGGACCTGCCTCCCCTCGCCGGGTTGATCGTCGTCATGGACGTTGACCGGCAGCAGCCACTCGGAATCCTTGACGGGACACCCGTCACCTTCCTAAGGACCGGGGCTGCCGGAGCGGTTGGAGCCAGAGCTTTTGCACGGAAGGACAGCCGAAAGGCCCTCATCGTCGGTGCGGGAAACCAGGGGAGAGCCCAACTCTGGGGCCTGAGCCTTGCCATGCCGAGGCTGGAATCCGTTTCGGTCTGCGATATCGTCGACGAGCAGTCATCCCGTTTCGTGTTCGAGCAGAAAGAGCGTTACCCCGAGTTCCGCCTGCAAGCCGTCCCTTTCTCCACCTTGCCGCAGGCTACCGCCGCGGCGGACGTGATCGTCACCTGCACGCGTTCGCGCGAGTTTTTCCTTAAGAGGGAATGGGTCTCTCCCGGCACCCATATCAACGCCATCGGGGCCGACATGCCGGGCAAGCAGGAACTCGAGCCCGCGCTCGTCGCTTCCTGCAAGGTCTTCGCGGACTCGGTCGCCCAGGTTCTCGCCAAGGGCGAATGCCAGCACGCGGACAAACTCGGCTTCGTTTCCGAAAAGAGCATCACGGAAATCGGGGCCGTACTGGAAGGGATGGCCCCCGGGCGATCCGATCCCTCCGATGTGACCCTTTTCGACGCCACGGGCATGGCGATCCAGGACCTGGTTGTCGGGGCGATCGCATTGAAGCGCGCCGAGGAAAAAGGCGTCGGAACCGTCGTTCCATTCTAGGCCCGAACCGATGGTGATAGAATTAAAAAAATCGATCTATCAAGGGGTTTGGATAAGCAGTATGGAAACGAACTCCCGTTGGAGGATGTTCCTGGCAGATACACTGTCGATGACGGTTTTTTCGGCCGTCCTCTGCATGACCATCGAGGTGTTCCTGGCGGGATTGACTTTCGGGCAATCCCTAACGGCCAGGCTTGCCGCCATCCCGACTAACCTTCTGACCGGCCGGGCTTATGGCCTCTACCGTGACGGCCTGTTCCGTTTTTCGGGGCTGAGGGAAGATTCCTGGATCCAGGCCGCAGTGGTCGATACGATCGCCTTTCTCAGTTTCCAGGTGCCCCTTTACGGCATCGTCCTCATGATTGCAGGCGCTTCCCTGAGGCAAATGGTTGTTTCGGCCGCCAGCATGACACTGATCTTCGCCCTTGCAGGCCGCCCCTACGGGATTTTCCTTCAGGCCTGCAGGAGGTGGATCCTTTCACATTTCTAGCAAATAGTAGAAAAAAGGCCGTTGCCGGTTTGCTTCCCGGCAACGGCCTTTTCAATTTGGTGGAGGCGCGGAGTATCGAACTCCGGTCCGACAGTGGCCAACCAGACAGGCTCTACGAGCGTAGTCACCGCTTTCGTGTCGGATTCAAGCTCCCGGTGACCGGATCTCTCCTCCCAAGCTCCCTTGTCTTAGCCGGAGTGCGGGTGCGTTTCCTCCGGAGCGGCCCTCCTTTTTGGCGTCTTTAGAAACCCGAAGAGCAGGGGTCTCTATCGACGTGGCTACTTCTTAAGCAGCCAGTGCGTAGTTTTCGTTGGCACTTATTGTTTGCCCCGCGTTTTACAAGGTCTCGGGAATCTTGGCTCGCTCCTCTCGGCCCTCCGACTGCCGTCGAAACCAGTCGCCCCCAATCTTAATCGCTATCCGTCTGCTTCCTTCGCACCGCCCGGGCCATTTCCCGGTCGGCATCCCGCTCTGCGACGGAGTCGCGCTTATCGCCCTGAGTCTTGTGCTTCACCAGGGCCAGTTCCACCTTGGCCCATCGTCGGTTCTTGATGTACATCCTGAGGGGGACCAGGGTCAGTCCCCTTTCGTTGAGCTTCGATCCCAGCCGGATGATCTCGTGGCGGGTCATCAGGAGTTTCCTGCTGCGGTCGGGATCCGGATTGTAATAGGAACCCTTGTCGTATGGGGATATATGAACCTTGTGGAGCCACAATTCCCCGTTTTCTATGCGAGCATAGCCGTCCTTGAGGTTCAGGCGCGATTCCCGCACCGACTTGATCTCCGTTCCCGTCAGGACGATACCGGCCTCAAAGGTTTCAATGATGAAATATTCATGCCGGGCTTTCCGGTTTTGTGCGACAAGTTTTTCTTCGTCTTTCGCTTGTTGATCGCCCATGAGCGTATTCTACCTGCTTTTCGAGTTATAGTCAACGTTGGTCAGTATTGACTGGAAAGCCTAATGAAAAAGGGACCCGGTTTGACCTGGGTCCCGAAGTTCCTTTGGTCGGGGCGAGAGGATTTGAACCTCCGACCTCATGGTCCCGAACCATGCGCGCTAACCAGACTGCGCTACGCCCCGGATGCCAGCGAATTTTAACACCCTTGGCAGGCATCGTCAATCGAGAGGGTTTGTGCAAACTTGCGCTTGCTCTAGGCCTTCTGTATACTTAATCTGACCGTGGACGGGGGTGTTTTTCCGTCTATATCGATCAAGGGGGGATTCTTTTGCGGTGGCTCAAGACGTACGCGGAAAAATGCATCAACTGCGGCAAATGCATGGAAGTATGCTCCAAGACCTACTTCAAGGAAGAGAACCCGGCTCTTTCCCGTGTCGTGATAACGGATCCGGGAGCAGGCCGGAACATCAGCGTCTGCAACCAGTGCGGGGCCTGCATGGCCGTCTGCCCGACCGAAGCCCTTTACAGGGATAAGAACGGCGTTGTCCAGCTGGACAAGTCCAAGTGCACGTCCTGCCTGATGTGCGTGGGTTACTGCCCTACGGCGAACATGCTCTATGCCGCCACAAAGCAGACCGAACCATTCAAGTGCGTGGCTTGCGGACTTTGCGCCAAGGTTTGCCCCACGCAAGCCCTGGTTCTCGTCAACGACTAAAAGGATTTTAAAGGAGGCCTATGCTTCTGATGGACAAGATGAAAGTTTTGGCAGAATGGTCCTATACCCCGACGAAAATCGACAAGGGTTACACGCGCAAGACCCTGTACGTTAACGTTGGCGAACCTCGCATGGAGATCCGGGATGTCACACAGGACATGATCGACAAGTTCACGGGTGGTCGTGGTTTCGACTTGAAACTCCTGTGGGACGCCGTCAAGGACACCACGAAGTGGAACGATCCTGAAAATGAAATCGTCCTTTCCGGTGGTCCGCTCTGCGGTATCACCCAGTACCCGGGAACCGGAAAGTGCTACGCGGCGTTTATTTCGCCCCTTTCAGGCCAGACCTATGACAGCAACTCCGGCGGATATTGGGGTCCGTTGACGAAGTTCTCCGGTTTCGACGCCATCGAAATCCAGGGAAAGTCCGAGAAGGAAATCATCATTTTCATCAACGGTGACGATGGGAAAATACAGATCCTCGAGTCAAACCAACCCGACATCAACGCCTATACCATCACCGAAAACCTTCACGAGTACTTTGCCACCAGCGAAGCCGACAAGCGCAGCATCTCCGTTGTTTCCGCAGGGAAAGGCGCCGAAACTTCCTACTTCGGCTGCATGAACATGAGCTTCTACGACCCTCGCCGCAAGGTCACAAGGCTGAAGCAGGCCGGACGAGGCGGCGGCGGCTCCATCATGCGGGATAAAAAAATCGCCGCGATGGTCGTAAAGTATTCAAAGATGACAGGAAACGAGAACAACGTTGTCGACCTCGACACTTTGCAGAAAGTCGGCGTGAAACTCCACAAGGAAATCCACGACCTCGACGATTCACAGTGCAAGATGCGCAAGATCGGAACGGCCCACCTGAACGAGATCATGGATGAGTACCACTTGCTGCCTGTCAATAATTACAAGTTCGGGCAAAACTCGGCAGAAATCGCCAAGATTCACTCCAGCGAATACGAGAAACTTTTTACCCAGGGCCTGCCCGACGGCTGCTGGTACGGATGTTCGATGGCCTGCGCCAAGGCGGTTGACGGATTCACCATCCAGACAGGACCGTGCAAGGGAGAGAAAGTCACTGTTGACGGCCCCGAATATGAAACCGTTGCCTCCCTTGGTTCCAACGTAGGAGTCTTCGATCCCCTCTGGACGATCGAGGCAAATTTCTACGCAGACCATTATGGGGTTGACACGATCTCACTCGGAACCACCTTGGCTTTCGTTTGCGAGTGTTTCGAACTGGGACTGATCAACAAGACCGACACGAACGACCTTGAACTTCGCTTCGGCAACAAGAAGGACATCATGGAACTGATCCACCGCATGGCAGTCGGGACCGACGAGTTCGCGGCCATCGTTGCCAAGGGTATCCGCTACATCAAGAAAGCCTTCGCAGAGAAGTACAATTCCGATGCGAAGACCATGGAAGCCATCGGCATGGAAGGCCAGGGTGTCGAAACCTCCGAGTACGTCCCGAAAGAATCCATCGCCCAGTGGGGTGGCTATTACCTGACCTTGAAGGGCCCCCAGCATGACGAGGCTTGGCTGATCTTCATGGACATGGTCAACAAGCAGCTCCCGACCTACGAAGACAAGGCCGAGGCCCTGCACTACTTCCCGAACTTCCGCACCTGGTTCTCGCTCGTAGGGCTATGCAAGCTTCCCTGGAACGACGTCGAACCCGCCAACAATCGTATCGTCAATCCGCCGAAGGAAGCTGCCAAGGTTCCCGAGCATGTCCAGAACTACGTCGACATCTTCAACGCGGTAACCGGCAAGGCCATAAAGAAGGAAGATCTCGTCACGATGTCCGAGAAAGTCTACAACTTCCAGAGGGTTTTCCAGGTCCGCATGAAGCAGGGCAACGCCTTTCACAATATCCCGCTTCGTGCCCTCGGCCCCGTGTTCGCGGACGAATGGGATGCCCGTAAGGACTACTATGACGGGAAACTCAAGGAAATCGGCGTGGAACCTGCCGGTCTTTCCACCGAGGCGAAAATCCAGAAGCTGCAGGAGTACCGTCTCGGCATGTGGGAAGGTCTGAAGACGGCCGTTTACAAGCGCCGCGGCTGGAACAAGAAGGGCATCCCGACCGTCGAGACATTGAAGCGCCTCGGCATCGATTACCCTGAAGTCGTTGCGGTTGTCGAGAAATACTCAAAGCCGGAGGACGTGATCGCGTAAATGATCACCGTCAACGGAGACCCGCTCGACTGGCATCCTGGCATGACCGTGCAGGATGTATTGGACGCGAAGAGCTACACGTTTCGGATGATCGGGGTGTGGGTTAACGACAAGCCCGTGCCCAAGGGTGAATTCGGGACCTTCGTGATTCCCGATTCCGCGGTCGTCCAGGCAATACATATGGTCAGCGGGGGTTAAGAAATCCGGGTAAAAAAAGGAGGGGAGCCGACCGGCTCCCCTCCTTTTTCGCTTGACTCAATTTTCCTTTTTCTCTTCTCCCCGGTTCTTCTGTCCCGCATTTGATCCCCGATGGTCGTTCTTCCAGTTCAGGGGGGCAACAATGCCCGGTTCTTTGCGGATCGGTATCTCGACCCATCCCCAGGGACTGAGCAAGATGACGCGTAACGCTATACCCTGCTCGGAAAGGGCACGGACATGCGGGAGGTAACGCACGACGTCTTCGGCCAGCCAACTGTCGCAGATCAGCCAAACCCGCCTGCACAGCCCGCGCGCAAAAAGGGTTGCGTGGTCGACAGCCATTCGCATTCCCTCGTCAAAATCCATCGGGCCAAGGCACAGGACAATAGCGTCACGGTTTTTGGGCATTTTTCCGAAATTAGGAAGGAGATCGGCAAAAGGCTCAACCCAGGAAAGCCTTGAAAGAATCGAATCCGGGTCCCCCGAAAAGCGCCTTTCGTCGTATCCGTAGAGAAATTCCTCGTCCGAAAACAGGGGTCCCTCGCCCTTCAGTGCAGACACCATCCACGACTGGATCTCCTGGACGAGCTGGACAAGAGCAGGCGGAAAATCTTCTCCTGTCATCGCCTTGAGAATTTCTCCAACGGTCATGGAACCTTCTTCCCTTTTTGACTCGTCCACCCCGGGACACCCCCTTCCTGCATGGAAATTCCTACCGGCAGAGAATACCACAATTCTAAGCGATTTTTACGCCTGGAATCCGCTATAATTCTGGGGTAACGAGATTCCCCGGAAGGGAGGGCAAATTCATTGAAACCGTTTCTCCTCAAAGCCGATTTGACGCAGGTTCTTCTGATCGACATGCAGGAAAAGCTTTTCCCGGCAATCCATGACACAACGCACCTCCTGAAACAGGCGCAGTTTCTCCTTTCGGCCTGCTCAATCCTCGGAGTTCCGGTCAAATACACCGAACATTACCCGAAGGGACTCGGTGCGACACTTCCGGAATTGTCCGATCGCCTGCCCGAGGGAAGCTCCCGTTTCGAGAAGATTCATTTTTCCTGCTGGGCAGAAACGGGTTTCAATACCTTCTTCCATAGGGAAGGCCGGTCCCAGGTTATCCTTGCAGGTATCGAGGCGCATATCTGCGTCTTCTCGACCGCAATGGAACTCCTGAATGTCGGTTACGACGTTTCCGTTGCAGCCGATGCCGTCGGCAGCCGGAACCCTGCCCACCGGGACATAGCGCTCGAAACTTTACGTCATGCGGGAGCTTCCGTCCTGCCTGTAGAATCCATTGTCTACCAATTGCTCGAAAAGGCAGGAACACCGGCCTTCAAGCAAATACTTGCCGCTATCAAATAGAAAGGGGCAATCCTGATGCCAATCGACCGTATCCGCGCCATGGAACTCCATCGACGAGCAAAAGGGAAAATCAAGATTTACCCCACCATCAATATCGTAAACGAAGAAGATCTTTCGATGGCCTATATACCGGGAAGCGTGGGTCCCTGCCAGGCAATCCAGGAGGACTTGGAGGCCAGCTATGATCTCACCGGGCGCGGGAACAGGATCGCCGTGATCACCGACGGTAGCGCAGTCCTTGGCCTTGGAGATATTGGCCCCGATGCCGCGCTTCCGGTGATGGAAGGGAAATGCCTTCTTTTCAAGCTTTTCGGTGATGTCAATGCCTTGCCTATCTGCCTCGACAGCAAAAAACCCGAAGACATCATCCACACGGCCGCATTGCTAGCCCCCGGTCTTGGCGGCTTCAATATCGAAGACATTTCCAGCCCGAACACATTTACCGTCGTGCATGAACTCCAGAAAATCGTATCGATACCGGTACTCTGCGACGACCAGCACGGCACTGCCGTCGTCATGCTCGCAGCACTCTGGAATGCCCTGGAAGTTGTCGGGAAAACCCTTGAAAAAGCCTCCATCGTCATTTGCGGAGCCGGAGCTGCCGGCCTCTCGGTCGCTGACCTGCTCATGAAAGCAGGCGCTACCGGGATCACCCTTTTGAACAGCGCCGGGATTCTTTGTCCCGATAATCCACGGATGAACCACATCCAACTCGAATTCGCAGGCCGGACCAACCCTGACGGTCGAAGAGGCGGACTTGAGGAAGCTATTAAGGGTGCAGATGTATTCATCGGTTTGTCCAAGGGTGGGCTGCTCGACCAGGATTGGGTCAAGACAATGTCGCCCAATGCCATTATCTTCGCCCAATCCCTCCCCGAACCCGAGATCTCACCGGAAGCCGCTCGTGCTGCTGGTGTAGCGGTTATGGCCTCAGGGCTTTACGATTACCCAAATGTCATTTCCAACCTACATTCCACGCCAGGAATCATGCGAGGTGCGCTCGACGTCAGGGCGGCTTCGCTAAACGACACGATTTTCCTTTCCGCCGCCAGGGCACTGTCAAGCGTCGTAGACCGCCGGAAACTCACTCCACAGCACATCATGCCCGATCTTTTCTGCGACGAGGTCGTCCCGAAGGTAGCCGAAGCCGTAGCACAGGCCGCCGTTGCCGAAGGCCTTGCAGCTCATCCCCTCCCAAAGGGACAGGTTTACACCGATACTTGGGAAAGGCTTTACGGCGGAAGAGCCTCGCGCCTTTAGGCGGCGGTGTTTTGGTTGAAAGGGGGCCCCTTTCAGGGGCCCCCTTTCCTTTCATCCATCAACTTTCTTTCGTACTCAATAAGTTTCCTCTTTAGGGTCACACCCGAAGAGCCTCCGTATCCCCTCATACTCCCGTCTTTCCCAATTACACGGTGGCAAGGAAGAAACAATGCCCATGGATTCGCCCTCATGATCGCACCCACAGCCCTCGCTCCGCCCGGAATTCCCGAACGTACCGCAACTTCTCCGTAACTGAGGGTTTCCCCGAAGGAAACAGCAAGAACGGTGTTCCAGACCGCAGCGGTCGAAACGGAAGGTATTTTTTCGGTACAGAGGCAAACGTCGAAAGTTTTACCGTTCCAGTAGCGCTCCCAACCAGCCGCCAGCCAGTCGGGAGCATGAACGCCTGTTTGCATTGGCGCAAAACTGCCTTCGGATGATGCTATACCGAAGAGACCGGAGCTACCCCAAGTCGCGATCCATTCTCCCAAAGCGGAAACCATGCGCGTTTGCTTTTTCGTTTCTTGAGGCGTGACCACTTTCCAGCACATTTTCAGAATATCCCCTTTGCCTTAAGGAGGAACAGGAACGTCCCGACGAGAGTAACATAAACAGAGTGGCGCTCGCTTTTCCACAGACGTGAGGGCTCGAAAGGACCCTTAAGGCTACCCCAGCCTGGGAACTTTACCGGCACCAACCTAGGCGTACGAGCCATATATTCTAAATAGTCCTTTTCAAAACGTTCTTTCAGGAAAGCCTCTTCGTGGGGAATGATCAGGAACCCATACAGAAGCGCAAATGCCCCGCAAAAAAACACGACAGGAGCAAAACCGGACATCAGGCTCCAACCAAGTCCAATCAATCCGTTGCCAAGGTACAGCGGGTTCCTGACAATCCCGAACGGTCCCCAGGTTACCAAAAATCCCGCGTTCACCGTCTCTCTGCGATATCCTTCTATCGAACCTGCGGCCCAGAAACGAAGAGCCTGCCCCAATAGGACCACGATGATACCGGCGATAGGAAAACCTTCCCCAGCTTTACCCAATACCAAAATAATCAAGGCCAGAACCGTCCAAATACCACCACGCATGCGGAAGGCCCAACCACGCAGTTCGTCAAGCTTCATTTTCTTCCTTTTTCGCCTCGTGAAGTATTTGATCGGCCATACCCCACCCAAGGAACCTAAGGGCTACAATGGCCCCCAACCCGATGGCAATGTATTCCGTGAAAAACCTCCAGCCAATCGCCATGACGCCCGAAAGATTCATGGGAATAAGGTAACTGAATATAGTGGCTCCCCCCGCTTCTGCAAAACCACTTGCACCAGGAGTGGGAACAAAATACATGACGAAATTGAAAAGGGCCTGTATTAGGATGGCCTGGCCGTATCGAATCGGCAACCCCACCGCCCTGACCAGTGTCGGCAGAACGCTCCACAGGCAGAAAAGCTGACCGAGGGAAAGTGCAATGCCCGTGACGAAAAAACTGAACCCGGTGGTGAAGAATAGCCTGAAATTCTCGGTGTAGTTATCAATCTCCCTGTTCAGGCGCCTGACTACTCTTAAAACCATCATTGGTTTCACAATTCCTACCCTTTTCAGGAAAAGGGTGACGATCTTTCCAAGTCTCTTGACCATCATCGGATAGATAAGGCTCAGGAAAACCAGGACCCAGGTCAACAGGACGAAAGCGGCGACGTAGTAGAAAACCCCGGTTACAAAGCTGCTTCCCGATAAGATATCCGGGGCAAAGATAAGAGTCATCGCGACAACGCATCCGACCATGAAAAGGGTAACCAGGGTTCGGGTCAAAGTGATGGCAACACCTTTTCCGACGGCAATCCCGTTCCTGTAAAGGACATAGATCTGGAACGGGCCCCCACCTCCTTGCATGGGAGTGATTGCAGAACCGAAATAATTGAGCCAGGTAAGACAGACCGAAAGCCTAAAACCGACCCTTTCGCCAGCTGCACGGGCAAAAGACATGAACCGGAGGGCATCAAAAATCCAGGACAGGACGACAAGGCCAAAAGCCTCGAGGAGAAACTTCTTCTTTGCGGAAAAAAGAAACCATATCGTTCCCCTATCCACAGTGAAAAAGAGGACAAGTCCGACAGACAGCAAGGTTATCCCAAGGAAAAGGACGATGCCTTTACGTAGACTCAAGCCTGGGCTCCTCCTTCTGCGTGGAAGGTTGCAACGGGCTTTCTTACGCGGAGGACGCGATTCAGTCTTCTGCGGAAGCGTAACCACTTTATCATATCGATCAACACTATGCCCTTTTGTTTAAATGGAGAAAGGGAACCATGGGCAGGAGATCCACTAGATAAGGCCAATTCGATCGGGGCCTTGCTGGGGAAGGCCAAGTTTCCAGGCTAGCACAGCAGCCTGCGTCCGGTCCTTGACGTCCAGTTTCTTCAGAAGATGGCTGATGTGGTTCTTGACCGTTTTTTCGGAGAGGACCATCATATTCGCAATTTCAGCGTTGCAGAACCCTTGTGACACCCAGTACAAGACTTCCTTTTCCTTCGGGGTCAATTCCATAAGAAGGGACATTTCGTCCCGGCGCGGGTTTATTCCGCTACCGCAATTGTTTTTAAGCTTCGGGTCAACGTACCGGTCACCCCTGGCAACCGTTCGTATGGCACACAGGAGTTCGAAAAAATTCGAGTCTGGCAGGATAAATCCCTGTACACCGAGGGAAACAAGGTTTGCGATTCGTTCTTCGTTTTCTTCCCCGGTTATCGCTAGATAACGCATCGACCTGAATGCCCCTGCCAACTCGCCTATTACGCCCTTCAGGTCAAGATTGGGCATGGCTGCATTGAAAAGCAGCAGGTCCGCAGGCTTTTGCCGGGCAATCCTAAGGAGTTCCGGCCCATCGGAGGCATCTCCAAGTATTTTTAGATCGGATTCGTGCTCAAGCGAGTAGCGTAAGCTGTCCCTCACAAGCCGATGACGTTCCGCCACGAGCATGGTAATTTTTTGCATGAAGGGGCACCTCCGGACTGGGTCTCGGGTCCTATTATAGACGATGGAGGCCGTAAGCATGAAGATTCAGGAACTCAGCAGGAACACACGCAGGAAGATTGGGGAGGCAATTCACGACTTCTCCCTCATAAGAGAGGGAGATCGCCTCATGGTCGGTCTCTCCGGGGGGAAGGACAGCCTCCTCCTCCTGGTTTCCCTCAAGGGACTCCAAGCCCGGAGTCCTGTCTCCTTCTCTATAGAAGCCTGCTCTTTGGACCCTACCGACGGGAAAACCGACCTTTCCCCAATAGCGGGCCTTTGTGAATCCCTCGAGATTCCCTACACCGTGGTTCCCGTTCCGATCTTCCGATTGCTTAAAGAAAGGGCGGAAAAAACCCCTTGCAGTTTTTGCGCCAATATGCGCCGTGGGATATTGAGCTCAATATCTCGTCAAAGGAACTGTTCGACTCTATGCCTCGGGCACCATTTGGATGATGTCGTCGAAACAACCTTGATGAACCTTCTTTTTTCAGGGCGTTTCAAATGCTTCGCGCCCCTGACCTGGCAGGATCGTTCAGAAGTCAGGGTGATCCGACCCTTGGTCTACCTCGAGGAAGTTCAGGTCGCCCGCGAGGTCGACCGCCTCAAACTCCCCGTTGTCGATTTTCTCTGCCCGTTTTCTGCAAGCAGCCAGCGAGCCTGGATCAAGGCACAGGTTGCTGCGATGTCGGAATCCGTCAAGGGACTGAAGCATAACGTACTCCATGCCTTGAGGTCAGGTCTAGACCCTAACGGGGGCTGGCATTTTCCTCCCTGATCCTCGCTACCCCCCTTTCGGTAGCCGCAGTTTTCATCTAGAATTCTTTTTAGAGACGAGAACCTCAGCAAGGATGGGACCTTCCGAGAGGAGAGAATCCATGACCTTTGATTCCGGGACGATCGACCGCTATTTCGCGTGGGATCCGCAGCAAGACGAGGAGTACAGGGACAATATCACCGGGGCCGGCACGATCGGCGGGAAAGGGCGATCGCTTCTTTTCGCCATTCGGAAGTTGAGGGAAAGCGGTGACCCCCTGCTCGATCAAGTTGAAATCACGCAAAGCACTTTTTTCGGAGTGGGCGTTTTTCACGATTTTCTTTCCAGTGTCCCGCACCTTGACGCCCTTTTGGGCGCAAGGGATCCTGATTTGCTTGAGAATGCCTTCCTCTCGACTCCCCTTCCCGGCTATGCCGTGAAGGCCGTCGAGAAATACCTTTCCACTATGACTGACCCTGTCGTCGTGAGAAGCAGCTCGAAGCTCGAGGATTCCCTCAAGCACTCTTTCGCAGGCAAGTACATGTCCACATTCCTGATCAACGGGGCCGATCAGTCGCTGTCCGATCGGGTTGATGCCGTTGTGGAACAGATGAAGAGAATTTTTGCCCGCACCTACTTCCCTACTGCGGGAAGTTACCGGAAGAAGCACGGCCTTCCCGAGGACGAAATGGGCTTGATCCTGATGAGGATGGCGGGCAAGTGGCGAGGCAAGTATTTTTACCCTGCAATGGCAGGCGTCGGCTTTTCAAGGAACTACCGCAGGTGGACCACTCGCATTCGGGCCGAGGACGGGGTTTTACGCATCGTTTTCGGGCTGGGAACCCTCAGTACCAAAAGAGGTTATGCGCGAACCTTTTCACTTTCCAACCCCATGCTGAGGCCTGAAGGGCTGAACCCCTTCAATATAATGCGCCACTCCCAGGAGGCCTTCCAGGCTGTCGGACTCGAGGAAAAACAACTCCTTACCCTGAACATCACCCGATCCTGGAAAGACATCATTCCATATGTCCCTAATTTCCGCCTCTATGCGCAGATCTACAATCCCGACAACTTCGGAGGATATTTCACGTATATCGGCAGCTATCCGTCGTTCCAAAGCGAGTCGTCCAAGATCTGTTTTTCCTTCGAGGACTTCCCCTGCCGCCATAAGCCTTTCTTTGACATCATGCGCAGGTTGCTGCCTTTCCTTGAAGAGGCGATGGGGGTTCCGGCAGACCTTGAATTTGCATACGAGCCTGTGGATCAAAAACTCCAACTGCTTCAGTGCCGGCCTCTATGGAAGGGCGAGGGTTCCGGAACGGGAGCCAAGCCCGACCTTGAGGGGCGCAAGATCCTTTTCCGAGCTGACCGGATGGTAACCAACGGTTACGCGGAAGGGATACCCTATCTCGTTTACATCGACCACCGCGTGTACGCCCTGACAAGCCAGTTCTACGAGATCGCACGCGGCCTGGGTTCTATCAATGCAAAGCTTGAGGGGAAACAATTCATCCTGGCCGCACCGGGTCGAGTCGGATCAAGCAACCCGCAGCTCGGAGTCCCTGTCAAGTACAACGAACTGACAAACTGCCGATGCATTGTCGAGATCGGCATACCGAAGATGGGATTCATGCCCGAACTGTCTTACGGCACGCATTTCTTCTCCGATCTTGAGGTGGATGACGTCCTTTACATGCCCGTTTACGATGGGGAAAGAAACAATGTCTTCGACGAACCTGCACTGGACGATAGCCCGTATGAACTCGGCCCTCACCCGGCGATCCGGATCTACAGGGGCAGTTTTTCCGTCTATACCAGCGGGGACGATAACGAAGGAATCGTCGTGCAGGATGCCATGTATCCCCACATTTGAGGCACAAGCGGAAAGAGCGGAGGCCCGGCTTTCTATAGCCGGGCCTCCGCTCTTTCCGCTTGAATCCCTTTCTACCTCAGAAGCCCTGATACGACAAAATCGATCGCGTCATCCGTTGAAAGTCCCTTGGCCATGAGACCCTGGATTTTTTCGTCCGCTATCCTTCCAATTGCCGCCTCATGGGTGACTTCCGCTTCCGGGTGGGATGCCTGGACGACCGGTGAAGCCACGGCCTTTGCCTCCCCCTGGATCACCTCTGTGCAATCAACGTGTCCCCTTGCGCCCTGAGCAGCACCGTCCACGAGTCCCAGGAACTTGCCCTGGCTCCTGTCTTTTAAGACAACCCTGGCCTTGATCAGAGCGGAACTTTCGGGACCGGTCAGCCGTACGATGTCGCGGACCTGGCAGAAATCATCGTACTTCCCGTAGACTTTCGAAGTAATCTCGACTCGGCTTCGCCTACCGAAAGCCTCAACATCAATGTCGATGGCAAGGTTTCCCACCCTTCCCTCCACCAGCGTGAAATCCCCCCTGTAGGTCGCTCCCTCGCCAATTCGAACCCGGCTAACCGGCCGAACGTCAATACGACCTTCGGGGCCATGGACATGGACCTCCCGGTAGCTGAAATTTGAATGGGGGCCCAGGTGGATCTCTCCTTCCATAGCGTGGAGGAACTCGATCGCATTCGGAAAGATGCAGTGCGCCTGGAATTCTGCGGAAGCTTTCTCTTCGAGGCGAATTCTGCTCTTGATAACCTGCCTTCCCATTGTTGCGAGGTGCCCGAAGCAAAGGTGGACAGGCTTTGGAACTGTCACCCCTGCCTCGACCGTAATATTCGCATCAATACCGTCTTCCGTTTCCGTGGCCTCTATACGGACTCCCGGCAAGGCATGTGAGGCAAGGATATTGTTCCCGTGGACCACAACGTAGATCGCGTCTTCCGAACCAAAAGACCCGGCTTCGCCGCCCGTTTTCTCGGCAATGGCAACTAGCGTCTTGTACTCTTCAGTAACGTTATCCATGGCTGGCGGCCACCTCTCTGGCTTTGGAAGGTTCGAGATCGAGACACGGTTCGCACTGGGAGAGGAAATACCTCTTAACGGCTTCCGCGCTTCCCTCCAGGATCATTTTCCCGGCGCACATCAAGTAGGATCGGTCACATGCCGCTGCGACGTCTTCCCTATGGGTGATGATCAGTACGCTACTGCCTCCCGTGGCCAGGATCTTGAACAACCCCATGACCTCGCCAAGAGCCAGGAGGTCGACGCCCGAATCGGGTTCATCAAGGATCGCTAGTTTCGGTTTCATCAGGTAAATGGAAGAAAGCTCGATACGCTTTCTCTCTCCCCCGGAAAGTCCCTTGTCGACCAGACGGTCGAGATAGTGGGACTCCATCTGGACGAGTTTCAGGGCCTCGGACAGCTCATTTTCGCCGGCCTCAGGATTGGAGAGGCTTAGATAGTCCCGGACCGGGATCCCCTCGTACCTGGCCGGGTGCTGCCACGCAAGAGTTATGCCTGCACGTGCACGTTCCGTAACACTCCAGTCCGTGATGTCCTGTCCGTTAAACCATACCCGTCCAGATTTGGGAGCGTATTGGGGAAGGCCCATGATCGCGTATGCGAGGCTAGATTTTCCCGCGCCGTTCCGTCCCAGTACACCGCAAATCTCGCCGGGTTTTACCTGCATGGAGATACCCCTTAGGATAGGGTTTCCTTCTCTTTCAACCTCTATGCCTTTTACGAATAACAACTGGGGTTCCAACAATCCCCTCACCTCGTCCCCTTCATTCAGTCCTCTTGCCAACCCCGATGCCAAGGCATTTGACCAGGGAAAAAACCGTTTCAAGCCTGGGTAGGATTTCATCCCTCGCGCGGGCCTGCTCGACGAGCATTCCCACGATCGCATCCACTTCCGTCTCTCGCCCGTTTTCCACGTCCTGGAGCATCGATGTTCGATTATCCGCAGTTTTACCCAGCACCGATCGCACGAGAGCCCACATCGATTCGTTTTCGATTTCTTCGCCGGCCAGCTTTGCAGCCCGTATGCCCTCTTTCGCGAGCTCCTTCATGAGTTCCACCGCGTACGGCATTTCTAGCATCTGCCCATTTTTAAGGCGGGTCAAGGCAGAAACCGTGTTCACAGAGGCATTTAGTATCACCTTTTCCCATAGGGCCCTTCTCGGGTCAGCTTCCAGCCTAACCTCCATGCCAGCCCCTTCCAGGAGGGCCATGACAGGGGTGACGTCCTTTCCCCTTTTCCAGGGGCCAAAGCGGATCATGCCATCCCCGCCCCAGGCTATGATTCCGGGACCGACCCGGTGCGCTCCGTAAGTGCAGGTACCCGCCGCGACCTGATCCTCCCCGAGTTCTCTTGCCAAAGTTTCTGCGTTTCCGAGCCCATTCTGGAGGGTCAGTACAATCCCGTTGCCCGATAAGTGCCCCTTTATCTTCAGGGCCGCTTCCTCAGTCTGGTAGGCTTTGACCAGCACGAGTACCAGGTCCGCGGAATCGAGGCCATACAAGCTAGGCACCACTGGGCATTTCGCTTTTTCAGTGTTGCCTTCCCGGTCCAGGAAGGTTATCCCGTCGGCCTTTAGGGCATCGAACTGTGTCCCCGGCCTCTGGCAAACAAGGACATCGACACCGGCGCGGACAAGCTTGAATGCCAAGAGGCTCCCAAGGGCACCGCAGCCGATAATCGTTACTCTCATTCCAGCTCCTCCAGTACCGAGGGATCCATCTTGAACGAATGCTCTTCAGCCGGGAAAAGACCCATCTTAACCTCGTTGACGTACCTGGTTAGCCCCTCATTTATTGTGCTGGAGCCCTCGGCGTAGACCTTAACGAACTTTGGACGGAAAGCTCCGTAAAAATCAAGCACGTCATGCAGGACCAAGACCTGCCCATCACAGGAAAGGCCTGCGCCTATGCCAATCGTCGGTATTGACAGTCTTTCCGTGATCACCTTCGCTAAAAGAGCCGGTACGCATTCCAGGACCAGTGCAAAGGCTCCAGCTTCGGCGACGGCCATCGCGTCCTCGAAAACCCGCCGAGCCCCCGCGCGGTCTTTCCCCTGGACCTTAAAACCTCCAAGTGCGATTGAAGTCTGCGGAGTGAGCCCGACATGCCCCATGACGGGTATACCCGCCCTGACAAGCGCCCTGATCGTTTCGACACGACTGATCCCGCCTTCCAGCTTGACCGACTGGACTCTTCCTTCCTGCAGAAGACGCCCTGCGTTCCTTATGGCTTCGCGGTCATCGACCTCGTAGGACATGAATGGCATGTCCCCAACAAGGAAGGCCTTTTCCGAACCCCGGGATACCGCTGCACAGTGAAGGATCATCATCTCCAGTGTTACGCCGAGAGTGTCGGGAAGACCATGTTCGACCATCCCGACGGAATCCCCTACGAGGAGCATCTCGGCACCGGCACCTTCAGCCAGCCTGGCCTGCCACGCGGTATAGGCAGTCAGCATGGCAATACGCTCGTTTTCGGTTTTCATCCTGCGGAAATCGTTCAATCCAAGGCGGCACGTCATGAACTCACCTCATTCAGGATCGTGTTGTCGATCAGCCGGGTCTTGCCAACCCGGACAGCCAGGGCAAGAACAACCGGTTTCTCTACTTTACTTGTAAGCGATAGGTCCGCTGCATCGCGCAGTTCAACGTATTCCACCCTGAGTGTCTCTTCTTTTTCCAACTCTTTCCTGACACTCTCGACCAATACGGCGGCGCTCTTTTCACCGCTGCAAAACTGTTCCCTTGCCTTCTTCAGGGAGAGGTTCAAGGCCAGGGCCGCCTGCCGTTCGGAGGCAGAGAGATAAACGTTCCGGCTGCTGAGGGCAAGCCCGTCAGGTTCCCGGACGATCGGACACCCCCTTATTTGGACAGGGAGATTCAAATCGCGGACCATTCTCCTGATAACCTGGAGCTGCTGAAAATCCTTTTCGCCGAAATAGGCTCGATCCGGCCCAACGATGTTGAACAGCTTCAGGACGATCGTGCAGACCCCCCTGAAATGGCCCGGCCGTGACGCTCCGCATAGATCCCGGCTCACCGCTTCTTCCGTTACGAAGGTTGAGTGATCCGCTGTGTACAGGTCTCCCGGTGCAGGGCAAAAGGCAACATCGACTCCTTCTTTTTCAAGCAGTCGCGTGTCCCGTTCCAAATCCCGCGGATAGGCATCGAAATCCTCGTTCGGGCCAAACTGGGTCGGGTTTACGAAAATCGATACGATCGTAGCCGTGTTTTCTGCTCTCGATTTTCGCACAAGGGACAGATGCCCTTCATGCAGGTACCCCATCGTCGGGACAAGTCCAATTCCAGCACCGCCGTTTCTTATTTCGCGGACGGCTTTTCTCAGTTCATCGATACACCCGTCTATCCGAAGCAAGCGAATCCCCCCTAAACGGACAGGGCTATTCCGAGGACTTTTCCGAATCCCTCCGATGCTTCCGCAGCATCGCTGCCAAACCCTGCCCTTCCCATCAGCCCATAAGTATAACGCTTCCCCTGTTCAACTCCAGGCTGGTCAAACGGATCCACCTGGAGCAAGTGCCCTGTCAAGGCCGTCACCATCTCGTAAAGAAAGATAAGCGCACCGAGGCGAATGCCGTCCAGGCATGGGATTTCCATCCATATGACCGGCTTTCCGGCTTTCATGAGCGCAGCTGCGGTGGATTGCGCCTCCACAGTCAGCAGGTCCGAAAAAGTATGTCCGCCCAGGTAGAAAACCGGGGACATCTCCTCCATCTCCACGGAAGGAATATGAAGTTCCGGTTCTTTTTTCTTCACATCGATCAAAGTGAATAGCTTATCGTCCGGCCCGTCGACATAAAGCTGGACCTGCGAGTGCTGGTCTATCGCTCCGAGTGCCCGAATTGGCGTGCTGCCTTTGCCGCCCTTGCCAAGGCTTTCCCCCCAAAGCTGGGCGTGCCATTCGGCGAAGCGTTCGAGGCCGTCGGAGTAAGGCATCGTTACGGTCATGTGCCTTCCCTGGACGAAATGGAGGAAGTGAAGGGCTGCCAAAAGCCATGCTGGATTTTCCCAGATCCCCCTGGCTTTCTTGATGTGGTCATCCATCAACCTCGCTCCCTCGAGTAATTCCGAAACGGGAAGACCAAGTCCCATCGCCGACAGGAGACCGACTGCAGACAGAACGGAAAATCGCCCCCCCACGTCTGCCGGGACCGGAAGCGAGGCAAGAGCTCCCTTTTCGGCAAGCACTCGCAGGATCCCCTTCTCGGGATCCGTAATGAAGACAAAGCGCGAAAGTGCCTTTTCAGGCCCAAGCCTTTCGCTGAGTGCTTCGAAAAACCAGAGGAAAAGAGTGATCGTTTCCGCGGTTGAACCGGATTTGCTCACGACGATGAATGCCGTTCGTTCCGGGTCGATACAGTCCCAGATGGCCGAAAGGCCTTTCGGGTCGGGATTGTCGGCCATGTAAAAACGCGGGACCTTTCGTTCTTTCCGGCTTAACTCGTTGTGATAGGGGTGTAGGAAGGCATCGTTGAGCATGAGGTTTCCCAGGGCGGATCCGCCGATTCCGACCTGCACGATGGAATCGAACCCCACTATCTTTTCTGCAACGGAACCAATCGGGCCGATGTCCTCATAGGGAAGCCTCATCCAGCCGCAACCTGTTTTTCCTTCTTTTGAATTTTTTCTGAGGGAAACTTCTGCCATCCGTAGCGTTTCTTCGAGAGTCAGGAGTCGCTCTTTCCCGATGAATGGGCCATCTTCTTCATTTCCAATGACTCCACCAAGACCGATCGTGAAGAGATTCGTTTTCATGCGAACGCCTCCAGGAAATGAAAAATATTGAAGGGGCTGGTTGAACCAGCCCCTTCTTCTATCTTTATACGAAAAACTGCCTAGGCCTTGATGATGCCGGCGTCCTTCAAGGCTCCCTCAATCTCGGAAGCGTTAAATCCGACAATGAAGCGCTCGTTCACCTGGGTGACGGGTACTCCCATCTGGCGTGTCTTCTTGACCATCTCCATCGCGGCCTCCCGATTTGCGCTGACGTCGACCTCCTCAAAGGAGACATTCATTTGCTTGAGAAAATCCTTGACCTTGGTGCACCAAGGGCAAGTAGGGGTTGAATAGACTTTTACACTCATGGTTTATCTCCTCCCGCGAAGAAAGTACTGTCCCTCATCGTATACCACTATGGGGATATTATCACAGTGTAAATGATTGTCAATCTTGCATGCGGAGCCTATATTCCACCTGTATCCTGTTCGTGCCTTTCTCGCATTATTTCACAGGTGGTTCTTATCTCACAAAACCGGTTTAAAGGTTATAATTACCGCGATTGGCGGATGAAACGGGGAGGGAGCCGCGACGCTCCCCCCTGAATTTGTGTGGAGTGGGCAAGGAGGGAAACCAATGCCAACGTTGGTCATGGAAAAACCCGAGCTCGAAGAGGCCTTGCGGCCGATAATCGAGCGTTTCAAGGGTGGCAAGGGAATCACGATCCCGCTTCTGGCTGCAGTCCAGGAAAAGATCGGCTACCTTTCCAGCGATTCCCTTGACTTCCTGTCAAAGGAAATGGACATTCCTGCGGCTGAGTTGTTCGGGGTCGCGACGTTCTACGCAATGTTCCGGCTTCAACCCCAGGGCAAGCATGTAGTCCGGCTCTGCAGGGGCACCGCGTGCCACGTCCAGGGATCGCTAAGAGTCGGAGAAATGCTCCAGCGACACCTGGAAATTGAAGAGGGACAGACGACGCAGGATCGACTTTTCACTCTCCAGTTTGTCGCCTGCCTGGGCTGCTGTAGTCTTGCGCCGGTCATGATGGTGGACGACGAGGTTCACGGCCGGCTAACGCCCGAAAAAGCCGTCGAAATCCTCGAATCCTATCGCAAAGCCGACTGAACGGAGGTGTACAAGTTGTCAAAGATCATCGTTAAGGTCGGCATGTCCAGCTGCGGGATTGCGGCAGGCGCCGGACCGGTTTACGAAAAGCTCGAGACCCTTGTCAAAGGGCGTGAGGATGTTGAGCTTAAAAAGGTCGGTTGCATCGGCCTATGTTTCCATGAACCGCTTGTCGAAATCGAGCAAGACGGGAAGAGTTCCGTATACGGTGAAATGACTCCCGAAAAGGCTGAAACGCTCCTTGCGGAAAGAACATCCTTAACCCCGGTCCTGAGCCAAATCCAGGACGCCCCAGAAAATCACATGATGGGAAAACAGGTCCGCATTGTTCTCCGGAACTGCGGCCTTATTGACCCCCAGAAAATCGAGGAATACGAGCAGCGTGGAGGTTATGCCTCCCTCCGCAAGTCACTCCTTGAGCTGTCCCAGGACCAGGTCATCGACGAGGTTCTCAAAAGCGGCCTAAGGGGACGCGGAGGAGCCGGTTTCCCGACGGGCATGAAGTGGCGTTTCGCCCATGACGCCAAGGGGGACTCCAAGTACGTCGTCTGCAATGCCGATGAAGGCGACCCGGGGGCATTCATGGACCGGTCTGTCCTCGAAGGCGACCCCCACAGCATTATCGAGGGAATGGCCATCTGCGGCTACGCCATTGGTGCTTCACAGGGAATCATCTACTGCCGCGCCGAGTACCCCCTTGCTATCAAGCACATCAACAAGGCCCTCGAGCAGGCCCGGGAAAAAGGATATCTCGGCCAGAAAATACTCGGGACTGGTTTCTCCTTTGACATCTACATCAAGGAAGGCGCGGGGGCTTTCGTCTGCGGCGAAGAGACGGCTCTTATCGCTTCCATCGAAGGCAAGCGGGGTATGCCTCGCCCAAGACCGCCATTTCCGGCACACAAGGGTGTTTTCGGTAAGCCCACGAACATCAACAATGTCGAAACCCTAGCCAACATTCCCTGGATCATCGCCAACGGGCACGCGGCGTTTGCCCAGTACGGCACGGAAAAAAGCAAGGGAACCAAGGTTTTCGCCCTCGCTGGGAAAATCAAGAAGGGCGGCCTTGTAGAAGTCCCGATGGGGATGCCCCTCAGGGACGTCATTTACACGATCGGCGGTGGGATCCAGGACGACAAGGCATTCAAGGCCGTCCAGATGGGTGGACCTTCCGGCGGCTGCATCCCGGCGAGCCTCATTGACACTCCCGTTGATTACGAGTCGATCACGGCGACGGGGGCCATCATGGGTTCGGGCGGCATGGTCGTCATGGACGAGGGGACCTGCATTGTGGACGTAGCTCGCTTCTTCCTCTCCTTCACCCAGAAGGAATCCTGTGGCAAGTGCCCGTTCTGTCGAATCGGCACAAAGCGCATGCTGGAGATCCTGACTCGCATCTGCGAAGGAAAGGGTAAGATGGAAGATTTGGAAACCCTTAAGGAACTCGCTCCCCAGATAAAGGACGGTTCCTTGTGCGGACTCGGCCAAACGGCCCCTAACCCCGTCCTGACTACCCTTAAATACTTCGAGGACGAATATCTCGCCCACATACGCGACGGGAAGTGCCCGGCGAAGGTTTGCTCGGCTCTTATCCACTACTCGATCGATCCGGCCAAGTGCATCGGTTGCACGAAGTGCGCACGGGCCTGCCCGGTTAGCGCCATCACGGGAGAGATAAAGAAGCCCCACTTCATCAACGACGATGTCTGCATCCGCTGCGGACAGTGCATGAAGGCCTGCCCTGTCAGTGCCATCAGCGTGGAGTAAGGAGGAACGATGACCATGGAACACAATGTGAAGGTCATCCTTGACGGCAAAGAAGTTTATGGGTACAGCGGACAGAAGATCCTCGACCTTTGCGCGGAATGCGGTGTAGAGATTCCGACGCTCTGTTACGACCCCCACCTGTCCGTGCACGGGGGCTGCTCCGTTTGCCTGGTGGACGTCAAGGGTGCAAAAAGCCTGGTTCGGGCCTGTGCCTCGACCATCGCCCCGGGGTTGGTCATCCAGACTGACACCGAAAGGGTCCGAAAAGCCCGCAAACTTGCACTGGAACTTCTTTTCTCCGACCATGTCGGTGATTGCCGTCCCCCGTGCACACTAACCTGCCCTGCTCATGGTGATGTCCAGGGCTACGTCAACCTGGCCGCCCAGGGCAAGTACGAAGCCTCACTGGCCGCGCTCCACCAGAACATCACGCTCCCGGCTTCGATTGGAAGGGTTTGTCCCGCTCCTTGCGAGGAGAAATGCCGCCGAAACTTCGTGGACGAACAGCCCGTATCCATCCGTGAGATCAAGCGATTCGTGGGAGACTGGTGCCTCCAGAACGATGCCCTGACCCCGATTCCCGTCATCGAGGAAAACCGCCGCAAGGTGGCTGTTGTCGGGGGAGGCCCCGCTGGGGTATCTGCTTCCTATTTCCTCAGGAAACTAGGTTACGCGGTCACCCTTTACGAAAAGGAATCCGACCTCGGCGGAATGATGCGTTACGGGATCCCGGATTACCGTCTCCCGCGTGAAATCCTGAAAAGGGAAATCCAATGGCTTGTCGACCATGGCGTCCAGGTTCGCCACGGCATGGCACTCGGCCGCGATTTCTCCCTTGACCAACTTCGAGACGAAAACGACGCGGTGCTCCTTGCCATGGGCTGCTGGAAGTCCTCGCCAATGCGCACGCCGGGGGAGAACCTGAACGGCGTCATCGGTGGCATTGATTTCCTTTACAAGGTCAACAACGATCTCCCGGCGGAAATCGGCAGCAAAGTCGCCGTTATCGGCGGGGGAAACACCGCAATGGACGCTTGCCGTTGCGCCAGGCGCCTTGGAGCAAAATCGGTCACCATCGTTTACCGCCGAAGCCGCGAAGAAATGCCGGCTCAGGATATAGAGATCCAGGAAGCCATGGAAGAAGGGGTAGAGTTCCTTTTCCTGATGGCCCCGAAGGCCGTTCTCGGTGAAAGCCGCGTTGAGGCGCTGGAATGCGAGAAGATGGTCCTGGGCGAACCCGATGCCTCCGGCCGGCGCAAACCCATTCCGACAGGGGAGATCATCCGTCTGGAAGTCGACACGGTCATTGCCGCCATCGGCCAGCAGATCCTATTTGATGGCTTGCCCGAGACGATCCATGACGGGAAAGAGATGGTCGTGGATGAAAACTATGCCACTCCCCTCCCCGGCGTCTTCGTTTGCGGCGACCAGCAGACCGGTCCCGACATCGCAGTCCGTGCGATCGGCAATGGCCACTACGCCGCGGAATCCATCCACGCCTACATCACGACCGGAAAGGCGCAAAAACCTTTCGAGTACGACGTGGTCCGCACGGACCTCGGGCCCGATGATTTCACCCATATCGAGAAGCAACCCCAGGAGAAGGTTCCGCACATCGACCCGGAACTGCGAGTGAAGATGGGCTTCAAGGAATACGGTCCCGGCTTTACCGAAGAACAGCTTCTGCGGGACGCGAAACGCTGCATGGAATGCGGGTGCTCTGATCTCCACGAGTGCCGTCTCCGCAAGTATGGCCAGCAGTACAAGGTTGAACCCGAACGTGTAGCAGGTGAGCACCTGCCGCGAGTCGTCGAAGCAAACGCTTTCTACGACCGGAACATGGACAAGTGCATCCTTTGCGGGAGATGCGTACGTACCTGCGATGAGATAGCCGGCTTCCACGCAATTGACTTCACCAAGAGGGGTTTCGAAGGCCTGATCGACACCGAGTTCTGGAAGCCAATTGATGAGTCGGAATGCACCTCATGCGGGTTATGCGTCCAGATGTGCCCTGTCGGCGCCCTGACCGAAAAGAAGGCTCCACGCTGGCCGCACAGCGAAAAACCTGTCCTGGTCCCGACGGCTTGTTCCGAATGCCCTGTCGGCTGCGACCTCGTACTGAACCTGGACAAGGCCTCCTCAAGGCTAGTTCGCGTCACGACCGACCTCGACAACGCTTCCTCCCCGACACAGGGCAACAGTTGCCGGATCGGGCGAGCTCTCCCCCTCTCCACGACCGAAGGCCGGCTCGGGTCTCCCGTTATGCGGGTGAATGGCAAGCCCTTTGAAAGCGACTGGGAAAACGCCCTTGTCCATGTTTCCACCAAGTTGCGGACTGTCCTGGAGGCCCATGGTCCCGAATCCGTGCTGGTCCTGGCCGGTGGAAACCTTGGCAACGAGGAAGCAGTGGCGCTGGATAAGTTCTCCGAGAATTGCCTCTCCAAGGCCCCTGTTCGCTTTTTGGGCCTTGAAGCTTCTTACGGAGCCTGGACGACCTTCAAGAATAAGTGGGGTTCCGACTGGAAGCCGGAAGATTACGGCGACCTGAACTCCTCCGACACATTCCTTCTACTGGACACGGACACCGACAATCGCCAGCCCGTCCTTACATCCTTCATTCGGAAGGCCATGCGCGCACGGCATGCTTCGGTTGTCAGCATCGGCCACATGCCCGAAAAGCTAGCCCGTGGAGAGGCCCTGTCACTCGTTCCGCGCCCTGGGACCGAGGTCCATCTCATCCGCGGCATCATGGCTGCCATCCTCCGGATCAAGGGCAGCCCAGTTCCCGAAATCCTTTCCGATTACACGCTGACTAAGGTAGAATCCCTTACCGGCGTCTCTGCGGGACTTATCGACCAGGCAGCCAGCCTGCTGGCTTCCGCGAAAACGGTTTCATCCCTCTTCGGAGGTGTTTTCGCCTCGAACGCCGAGTTGTCCGAAGAAACGCTGCCGCTTCTAGAAACCCTGAAACAGCGCCGTGTCCTTGTGCTTCACGAAGCTTCAAACGCCCAGGGACTTCTCTCCCTCAAGGCCATCCCTGCGAATGAGGCACAAATCCAGGAACTTGTCCGTTCCGGAAGCATAAATGCCCTGGTTCTGGCCGGAATTTCCGCTGAAAAGTCAGGGCTTAATGCAGCTGACCTGTCCGGACTGGACCTTTTCGTCAGCATGGCGACTTCTCCAGGTGAGCTGGAATTGGAAGAAGCAGAGGTCCTTCTGCCCATCGCAGCCTGGACCGAAAGGGAGGGTTCCTTTGCCAGCCTCACCGGGCAGGTTCACCATCAGCCCGCAGGAGCTTCACCTTACGGCAATTCCCAAAGCCTGGTTCGTGTTGTCTCCAACCTTTCCAGGAAGATGAACGCAAACCTGCCCGCAGTGGCACCTGCGATACTGCTCTAGCTTTGCGGGATACCGGTAAAAAAAGAGGCAGGCCGTTTTCACGGCCTGCCTCTTCGCTGTTTAATGGAAACTAGTTCTCTTCCTCTTCTTCAACCTTGTGAGCCGCAATGACTTTCTTGGCGATTTCCGCCGGCACTTCCTCGTAGTGAGAATAACTCATCGTGAATGAACCACGCCCCGAAGTCATTGAACGGAGAATGATCGCGTAACGGAACATCTCGGCAAGCGGAACCTGCGCCTTGACAACCTGCAGGCGCCCCCGGCTGTCGATTCCCATTATCCGTCCTCTCCGGCTGTTGAAATCTCCCATGACGTCTCCCAGGTATTCCTCCGGAACCACAACTTCGGCACTCATAATGGGTTCGAGAAGAACCGGGGAGGCTTCCACGATTCCTTTCTTGAAAGCCATCGAAGCGGCGATCTTGAAGGCCATTTCGGAAGAATCAACATCATGGTAGGAACCAAAGACAAGGGCCGCGGTAAAGTCTACCGTGGGGAACCCCGCCAACACTCCCTTCAGGATGGCTTCCCTCAATCCCTTCTCGACCGCGGGGATAAAGGATTTCGGTACGGCACCGCCAACGACCTTGTCGAGGAACTCGAAACCCGCCCCGCGCTCACGGGGAGAGAACTCGATGACCGCGTCTCCGTACTGGCCACGCCCTCCTGTCTGTTTCTTGTATTTGCCCTGGGCCTTGGATGGTTTCTTGATCGTTTCCCGGTAAGGGACCTTCGGGGTGCCGGTCTCCAGTTCGACCCCATAGCGATCCTTTATCTTTGAAAGGATGATATCGAGATGGACATCTCCCATCCCGGAAAGCACATTGTCGCCGGTTTCCGGGTTCTTTTCGAAGTGCAGGGTCGCATCTTCCTCCCTCATGCGGTGGATCGCGTTGCTGAGCTTGTCCTCATCCGCCCGGCTCTTGGGTGTCACGGCTACGCTGTAGATCGGCCGCGGAAACTTGATCGGCGGATACTGGAAATTAGTTCCCTTGAGGCTCAGTGTGTCCCCAACGGTCGTGGAGTGGAGCTTGGGAATGATAACGATATCACCGCAAACGACTTCCTTCTGGTCTTCCCCTTCCTTGCCTTTCATGAACTTGAAGGCGCTGATTCGCTCATCCTCGCCTTTGTTCACGTTGAATAGGGTCTGGTCGCTCGTCAGGTTGCCCGAGAAGACACGCATGAAGGACAGCTTCCCGACATAGGGATCCACCATGACCTTGAAGCAAAGCGCCGAAAAAACACCAGCCGGGTTCGGTTCAACCTTGATCGTTTCCCCGTTTTTAAGCGCATCACGCGCTGGCATTTCCAGGGGGGAAGGCATGACATCGGTGAGAGTATCCAGCAACTGGAAAATACCGACGTTGGACGTGCTTGAACCCGGTAGCGCGGGGAAAAGATTCCGATTTGCAACCGCAGCCCTCAGGGCCCCTGAAAGCTCTTCGCCGGAGATCTGTTCACCGTCCAGGTAGCGCATCATCAACTCGTCATCGGCTTCAACGATCCTCTCGACGAGGGCTTCGCGGGCCGCCTTGACCTCATCGGCCATTTCAGCCGGAATTCCTGTTTCAGTGAATTCCTTGCTCCCGTCGCCTTTGTAAAGGTACCCCTTGCCTTTAAGGATATCGACGACTCCCTTGAAAGCGGCTTCCTTGCCGATGGGAAGGAAAAGAGGGACCACCTTCTCGCTCATGTACTTTCGCAGGTCACTTACTGTACGGTCAAAATCGGCATTTTCTCGATCCATCTTGCTGATGAAAAAGAGAACGGGGATCTGGAAGTCTTCGGCAAATTCCCAATCCTTTTCCGTCTGGACCTCTACCCCGTGTACTCCGCTGACCACCACGACTGCGGAATCCGAAACCCGCATCGAAGAGCGCACATCCCCGATGAAATCCGCAAAACCGGGAGCGTCCAGGGCAAACAGGGTCTTGCCCTTGTGCCGAAGTGTCGCGACTGCCGTGTTGATCGAGATCTGGCGCTTATGCTCCTCGGTCGAGAAATCCGTGGTCGTCGTGCCGTCTTCGACCTTGCCCAGGCGCCCAATGGCCCCTGTATTGAAAAGCATGGCCTCCGTAAGCGACGTTTTTCCGGCGCCGCCGTGAGCCACGATTGCAAAGGTTCTCACATCAACCGGATTGCGCATCCCCATCTCCTAACGACCTCCTCGTTTCTTGACGCGGCCTTGCCGCGTTGCGAATCGCACTCATGCTATTCTAGCAAAAGCCCTCGTTTTTTCCGCTCCCTTTTCATTGATTGTCCAGGATTTCTCCAATCATTTTTGCTACTTCACCGGGATCGGCCTGGCCGCGAGCTTCCCTCATTACCTGGCCGCAAAGGAAGCCTCTCTTTTTCCCCTTCGGATCCTTGCCCGACCTTATCTCTTCAATTGTCCCGGTTTCTCTTTCCATGATGCGTTCGATGATTGCAATCAGTGCCGGGCCTTCCAGTTTTCCAGAGTTCGCGCCAAGTCGCCCGATAGCGGCGGGGAGAGGCATCCCTTCAGAAACCATCAGGTCAAAAACCTTTTTTGCAAGTGTCGTGGAAAGGTCTCCCTTTTCGACTTTGGCAAGCAGGGCTGTAAAATCCTCCGGAGAAACAGGGAATTTCTCGATCGGGATCTTTCTTTCATTCAGGACACGCAGGGTCTCCGTACGAATCCAGTTCGCTGCTCGCAAAGGATTAGCTCCGCACCGGACACATCCTTCCATGTACCTTGCCAAGCCAGGCCATTCAGTCAGGACGGAAGCATCTTCCAGCGAAAGACCCCAATCCGTGCAAAAACGCTCCTTGAGGACCCAAGGCATTTCCGGCATAAGCCTTAGTTGCTCTTCCACAAAACCCGAGGGCAGGATAAGGGGGGGGAGGTCCGGATCCGGGAAATATCGATAGTCATGGGCCTCTTCCTTACCGCGCATCCCGCAGGTGACTCCGTTTCCATCGTCCCAATGCCTTGTTTCCTGCCGCACCTGTTCCCCGGTTGCGATCACTTCCGCCTGTCGGCCAATCTCGTATTCCAGGGCTCTTTCAAGTGCCCTGAGGGAGTTCATGTTCTTGACTTCGACCTTGGTGCCGAGGCTTCCGTCCTCCCGCCTCAGCGACACGTTTGCGTCGACCCGCAGGGAACCCTTTTCCATGTCCCCGTCTGATACTCCGAGATACCGGACAAGTTGCCTAAGCCTCGCCACGTATTCCCTGGCTTCAGCCGGAGTTGCTATCTCGGGCTCGGAGACGATTTCCATAAGGGGAACACCGCCCCTGTTGTAATCGACCAAGGAGTATTCCGAATGTCCAAGGCGTCCGTCAGCAGCCGAATGAACGAGTTTGCCCGCATCTTCCTCGAGGTGGAGACGCGTTATTGGAATCGCTCGCCGCTCCTTTCCTTCACCGATTGGCAACGAACCGCCCTCGGCGAGAGGAAGGTCGTACTGGCTGATCTGGTAAGCTTTCGGCAAATCGGGATAGAAATAGTTCTTCCTGTGAAAGCGCGTGAAGTGCCCGACTCGCGCACCGAGGGCCAGGGCCGTTCGTACCGCATATTCCACGACGCGGGCATTGATCACGGGAAGAGAACCCGGTTGCCCGAGACAAACCGGGCAAACGTTCGTATTCGGGACCGCACCGATATAATCCGTTGAACAGGCACAAAATAGCTTGCTGGCAGTGGCCAGCTGGACATGGATTTCCAGTCCGATCACCGCGGATCCCGGCTGCTTCACACCCACTCACCTCCAAAAGCGGCTGCGGGCTTTCCAAGGACCCGCTCCACGGCTTCGGCTGCACCCAGCAGCGTTTCTTCCCCCCATCGTGGCCCGACAAACTGCACGCCTACGGGCAAACCTCCGGGACTCTTTCCAGCGTTCAGTGAAAGTGCGGGCAAGGAGGCGAGGTTTACCGGAAGGGTAAAAACGTCACTGAGATACATCTGTATCGGATCTTCGGAATTTTCCCCCTGCCTGAAGGGCAATGTAGGCGTTGTAGGCATGAGAAGCAGGTCGACATTTCGGAAGGCTTCCGTGAATTCCCGGGAGATCTGAGTACGAGCCTTTTGGGCGACAAGGTAATAGGCGTCGTAATAACCGGAGCTCAGGACATAGGTTCCCGTAAGGATCCGTCTTTTCACCTCGGCTCCAAACCCTTCACCCCTGGTTTTCATGTACAGGTCCACAAGGTGTTCCGCTTCGACAGAAAGGCCCCAGCGGACCCCGTCATAACGGGCAAGGTTTGAGCTTGCCTCGGCCGGGGCAAGGATGTAGTAGCAAGGCAGTCCCGCCTCTATCGTCGTGGGCAGGCTCACAGGCAAGAATTCTGCCCCGGCTCCCCTCAAAATACCCTCGACACGCCCCAGGGCTTCTCGGATCTCAGTCTGCACCGGGTAGGCCTCGAATTCTTTCACGACCCCGACCCGAAGGCCCTTAAGATCCTCCCGTCCCAGGCAAGCCCGGTAGCCTGGCCTGCAACGCCGACTTGAAGTCGCGTCGGCAGGGTCCGGCGTCGAAAGGACGTCCAGCGCCAGGGCGAGATCGTCAACGCTCCTTGCAAATGGCCCGACTTGGTCGAGAGATGAGGCAAAGGCTACGAGACCGTAACGACTCACAAGCCCGTAAGTGGGCTTGAGGCCGTAAACCCCGCAAAAAGCGGCCGGTTGCCGGATAAAGCCCCCTGTATCGCTCCCCAGGGCCAACGGGGCATACCCGCAGGCCACGGCGGCTGCGCTTCCCCCGGAACTTCCACCGGGAACCCTCTCCAGGTCCCATGGGTTATTTGTTGGGAAAAAGGCGGAATTCTCCGTCGAGCTACCCATGGCGAACTCGTCCATGTTCGCCTTCCCGATGATCACGGCACCGGCCTCTTCAAGGAGGCGGATGACGGTGGCATCATACGGCGGATGCCAGTTTTCGAGAATCCGGCTGCCGCAGGTCGTCCGTATCCCTTTCATGCAAAGGTTGTCCTTGACGACAACGGGAACCCCTGCGAGGGGACCGGCATCTTCTCCCTTTCCTATCTTTCGGTCTATCTCGCTTGCCCGGGCAAGGGCGCGGTCATAAAGCGGAGTCAGGAGCGCATGGACCTTTCCCTCAAGTTCCGCTATTCGGCCTATGGATACGGCAACAGTTTCCGCCGCGGTCACTTCGCGGTTTTTCACCGCAGTTGCCAGGTCGGTTGCTGACAAGCCGAGGCTATTCATCTTCGTTCTCCAGGATTCTCGGCACCCGGAAATAGTCCCCTTCCCGCCGGGGGGCCTGTGAAAGTGCACCCTCCCTGCCATCCCAGGGCACAACTGTGTCCTCTCTCCATGGGGTGACATCCAGATCCTCCCGGGCGAACGGGTCGACGTTTTCAAGGTCCAGGCTCTTCAGCCGTCCGAAATGTTCAAGTATCCCGTTGAGGTGACGCTGAAGGGATTGTGTTTCCTCTTCTTCAACGTGCAGTCGCGCAAGAAGCGCTATGTGCCGGACTTCTTCCTTGCTCACTGCCATTAGGCTTCCCCCTTACCCAATTCAACGCTTCCTTCCAGCAACCGGAAAAAAGACTCTTCATCCAAAGTCGGCACCCCAAGGTCACGAGCTTTTTGGGCCTTGCTTCCCGGATTCTCGCCAACGACGACATAATCGATCTTTCGGCTGACGCTTTCCACGGGAATGCCCCCTTTTTCCTTGAGGAGCGCCTGGGCCTGGATTCTGCTCATCGATGCCAATTCGCCCGTGAAGACGATTTTCTTTCCCTCCAGCGGCCCACCACGAGGCATCGAGCCGGCGCGCAGTGGTTCTTCCATGTTCACTCCCGCTTGAACAAGCTTCTCAATCATGTCCCTGTTGTGCGGGTCGTGGAAGAACGAGACGACCGAAGCACCGATTCTCGGGCCAATTCCTTCCAGGGACGATAAATCCTCAACGTTGGCCGACTGAAGCTTCGTCATGGACACAAACGCTTCGGCAAGGATTTCGGCGGCCTTCGATCCAACGAACCTGATACCCAGGGCAGCCAATAATCTCGACAAAGGTTTGCGTTTCGATCCCTCAACAGCCTCCAGAAGGTTTGTCGCAGACTTTCTCCCCATTCTTTCGATCGAAACGAGTTCTTCAGCCGGCAGGGAAAAAAGGTCCGCCAGGTCTTTCACCAAGCCCTGGTCGACAAGCTGATCGATGACCTTTTCCCCAAGTCCCCGGATGTCCATCCCGTTTCTCGAGCCAAAATGACGGATGCCTTCCTTTATCTGGGCCGGGCAGCTCCGGTTCGGGCACCTGACAGCAACTTCCCCCGGAAGCCGGATGACCGGCGATCCGCAATCGGGACATTCCACCGGCATCCTGAAAATTACTTCGCTCCCGTCCCTATGCCCGGTTTCCGCACGGACGATCTCTGGGATGATTTCCCCCGCTTTCCTGACCGCTACCCAATCTCCCACCCGAATATCTTTTCGAGCCACCTCGTCCGCATTATGAAGGCTCGCACGCTGGACCACAGTCCCTGAGAGGGTCACCGGTTCCAGTACCGCAACCGGGGTCAGGGCGCCCGTCCTGCCCACCGAAACAAGGATCTCCCGCACACGCGTGACTTTCTCTTCTGGGGGGTATTTGAATGCGATTGCCCATCGCGGCGATTTTGAAGTTCCCCCAAGACTCTCCCAATCCGAGAGGTTGTTGACCTTGATGACAACCCCGTCAGTCCCGTAAGCCAGTACATGCCGCTTTTCACGGTACTCCTCGACATAGGCCTTTATCTCTTCGAAATCCTTGCAGACCCTTTCGGTTCCCTGTACGGGGAACCCGCACGCGGAAAGCCATTCAAGGACTTCCGACTGGGTCTTGAGTCCTCGGCTTTCCGCGCCAAGCACCTGGTATAGGAAAACCCCCAGCCTCCTTGAACGCGTAATCGAGGAGTCCAGTTGCCTAAGGCTTCCTGCGGCCGCGTTGCGGGGATTGGCAAACAGGGGTTCTTCGTTTTCTTCCCTTTCCCTGTTGAGGCTTTCGAAGTCAGCCTTTGTCATCAGGACTTCCCCGCGGACCTCCAGGGAACCTTCAACATTTCCCTGCAAAGTCATCGGAAGCGTTCGGATCGTCCTTAGGTT
>DJHE01000022.1:0-23958 GCA_002432945.1 Synergistaceae bacterium UBA5827 | reverse complement strand
AGGCCGTCAATCTTGAGTTCACAGACCATCTCATCGGGCGAGCGGCCGCCAAGCCCCTTTGAAACCCGGTCGAGGAAAGCAAGGACGTCCGTTTCGGAAAAGGCGTTTTCCAGGCTGAGCATGGGAACGGAGTGGGAAACGCGGACCATTTCCTTTTTGGGGGTCCCGCCAACCCGCCGCGACGGTGAGTTCTCGCTCGCAAGGGAAGGAAAGGCTTTCTCCAACTCGATGAGCCGACGCATGAGTGCATCGTAGGCATCGTCCTCGATTTCAGGAGAATCCTTCAAGTAATAGAGGACATCATGCCTTGCGATTTCCTGCCTCAGGCGCTCAACTTCTCGCCGCGCCGTCTCCAGGTCCATCCTGCGGTGACCTCAGCTTTTCGGTTTCATCGTCGGGAAGAGTATGACATCCCGGATGGAGCGGGAATCCGTCAGGAACATCGTGACGCGGTCGACGCCGATACCAAGCCCCCCCGTTGGGGGCAGCCCGTACTCGAGTGCCTGCACGAAGTCCTCGTCGAAAGCGTGTGCCTCTTCGTCACCCTCGGTTTTTTTCCGCAGCTGGTCCGTGAACCGCTCACGCTGGTCCAGCGGGTCGTTCAACTCGCTGAAGGCGTTGGCCACCTCCTTGCCATAGACGAAAAGCTCGAAACGGTTGGTGTAGTCGGGAGCATCGTAATTACGCTTGGCCAGCGGTGAAACCTCCACGGGATGTCCGAGAACAAAAGTCGGCTGGATCAGCTTCTCCTCGACGTAGGCTTCGAAGAGTTCCGTCAGGATGCCGAAACGGGTCTCTTTCCCCGTAATTTCAAGCCCTTTCGTTTTCCCGACCCTTCGTGCCTCTTCGTCGGAAGCGAGCGCATCGATGTCCACGCCGCAGAATTCCTTCACGAGATCGACCATGGTCGCCCGCTTGAAAGGGGGTTCGAACGAGATCTCGGTCCCCTGGTAGGTAACCTTCCGCGATCCCAGCGCATCGGCGCAAGCCACCAGGATTTCCTCGGTCAGGTCCATCATGTCCTGGTAGTTGGCGTAGGCCCAGTAGACTTCCATCGTTGTGAACTCGGGGTTGTGCATGGTGTCCATTCCCTCGTTGCGGAAGTTCTTGCCGATCTCGTAGACGCGACCAAGCATCCCGACGATCAAGCGCTTCAGGTAGAGTTCCGTCGCGATCCGGAGGTAAAGGTTGACCCCCAGGGCATTGTGGTAGGTGATGAAAGGCCTTGCGTTCGCTCCGCCTGCAAGGGAACTCAGGATCGGGGTCTCGACTTCCAGTGTCCCGTGCCTTTCCAGCACGTCCCGGAAGGTCCTGACGACGAGGGCCCGTTTCCTGAAGGTTTCCCTAACCTCGGGGTTCGCGATGAGGTCGACGTATCTTTGGCGGTATCGGATTTCCGTGTCCTTCAGGCCGTGCCATTTCTCGGGAAGCGGGCGGAGGGCTTTTGAAAGAAGGGTATAGTTCTTGACCTGAATGGACAGTTCCCCGCGCCGGGTCCTGAAAGGGGTCCCGACGACACCGAGAATGTCCCCCGTGTCGACCCACTTTTTGAAGAACGTGTAGGCTTCCTCCCCTGTCGCGTCCAGCTGGAAGTAAAGCTGCAGCCGTGAAGTCTCGTCCTCCATCGTGGCAAAAGAGGCCTTCCCGTGCCTCCGGATGGTCATCAAGCGGCCGGCGGTGACAATCTCCACGTCCGCGGCGTGGGCGTCGGGTTCAAGGTAGGCATAGGCTTCGTTGACCTCGGAAAGCGTTTCCTTCCTATCCCAGCGGTCGTTCCTGAAGGGGTCGATCCCTTCCTCCCTGCGAAGCCGCATGAGTTTGTCGATCCGTTGCTTCAGGATCTCCTCTTCCGGCATTTCCAGGTTCGCATTCATTTCCGTCTGGTCTTCAGGCATCGTTTTGACCCCTTTCTTCGAGATAATCGACACAGGCGCACAGTCTGTACCGCATCTCACGCCAATCCGCAGCGAGAGCAACTTCCTTCCGATAGGCGGCATTCCCGCGCAGCCCCTTAAACATACCGGACACAAATCTCTTTATCAAGGAAGTTGAAGCCCTTGGCCCGCTTTCCAGGGAAATTTCATCACCAAGCCTGACGAGGACAAGCGCCCTGTCAAGTGCGCTTTCCGGCGCTTTTCCCTTCACGAAAAAAAACGGGTCGCGTAACGCGCCTCTCGCTACAAGCACCGCGGCTGCCCCAGCTTGCAGGTAATCTTCCGCGTCTTCGTGCGTAAAAACATCGCCGGTAGCGGCAATCCTGCCCGGAAAAAGTCCCGACGCGGCCTTAACGATCTCCCTGTCTGCAAGCCCGCCGTAAAGAGCCTGCGGTGTTCTGCCATGCAACGAAACAAGGTCCGCCCCTGCTTCGAAAAGCGCTTCGCAGAAGGAAAGCGTTTCTGCATCGCTTCCTGACGGGTGCTTGCGAATCTTCGGCCAAACCGGCAGGCCGACCTTCTTGAGTTCCCGCACCATCTCGACCGCAACTTCCCTCCTGAAAAGAAGCTGTGCCCCCGCGCCCCTCTTCCGGACTTTCGGTACCGGGCAAGCCATATTGATGCTGATTGCTTCGAAAACTCCGCACGAAAGGGCGACATGCGCGCTTCCAGCGAGACTTTCTGCGTCACCTGCGAAAAGCTGGAGAGCCAGGGAATTTTCCTTTTCCGAGTTCTTCAGCATTTCCATTGTCTTCCGGTTTCTCATCAGTAGACCTGAACTTGAGACCATCTCGGTGTGAGTGAGGCCTGCACCCATTTCGCTAAAGAACCGTCGGACTGCAGGGATCGTGATCCCGGCAAGGGGAGCCAGCCATAGCCTTCCGCCGACCCTGGCGTTCCCGACGATTAGCCTGACATTATCGTTCTGGCTCATGCTTCGGCTTTAGGTCGGTTCCGTTCGTAAATCAGGCGAAGTCCCTCCAGGGTTAACCACGGGTCTACCTTCCCGATCGTCTCCGTGTAGGGCGAAACGCTTTCCGCCTGGCCTCCTGTGGCAACGACGGGAGCCTGGTCCCCGAGTTCCTTCCAGATTCGCCGAACAAGCGTGTCGATGAGGCCTGCAGTTCCGTACATGATCCCCGCCTGTATCGATTCCATCGTTGTTTTGCCGATGACAGAGGCAGGAGCAGCCAGTGAGACTTTCGGCAGGCGCGCCGTCTTTCCGAAAAGCGCTTCCATGCTCAATGCCATCCCTGGAGCGATGGCACCGCCGAGATAGGCCTTCTCCCCGGAAACGACATCAAGGGTAATCGCCGTCCCGAAATCGACGATAACAAGGGGAGCTCCGTAGGCTTCTACCCCCGCGACCGCGTTAACCAACCGATCCGCCCCGACTTCATGCGGAGCCCTGTAAAGGACCTCGATCCCCAGGTCCAGGGCCGTGGAGACAAACAAAGCCTCACTTCCCAGGTAGAGCCTAATCGCTTCACCGAGGGCCAGGTCCATCGGGGGAACGACGCTGGAAACGACCGCCCCTGCGATCTCGTTTGCCCCGATACCCGCCGTTCCCAGGAGGTTAAGGAGAGCAAGACCAAGTTCATCGCAGGTATGGCTTCCGGAAGTCAGGCGCCAGTGGTGGGTGAGGGTTTTTCCCCTGTAAAGCCCAAGCACCGTGTTCGTGTTTCCGACATCAACGACAAGAAGCATGTGAGACCCTCCCGAGATTCGTTTTCAACCGAACAGGGATCCACAAAAAACCGCGAGGATGGACAGAAGAACACATTTTTCCCATCCTAAACCGAGGCCATAGCCAACTGCACCCCCAAGCATTCCGGCTGAAAGACCTCCGATAAGCGGAGTGTACGGAACCTGCCAGGGCAAAANNAAAAGTTGGCTTGCCGTGTTTGCGATAAGTATCCAGGTTTCGAAAACTCCCTCCATGCCCAAAGGTGCAATCCAGCCACCCGGAATTCCTGACACGGCTGGAAGCGCAGCTATCGATGCGACCGGCAGCAGCAGGGAAAATACCGGCAAAGCCAGGAGGTTTACGAAGATCCCGGCAACCGGGACGGAACCAAAGATAAGCGAAACCGGACCTGCGGTCGCCATCCATATCGAGAAACTTGCCAGCAGGAGGCTTATACGGCTTTTTGCCTTGATGATAGAACAAAGCACAAGAGCAGAAATTACAGAAAGCCGCCAGCCAATGTCCCAGAATAACCAGGGATTCACCAGGAGGAGCAAGCCCCCTGCCACCGAAACGCTATTGATGCCGGTAGAGGGGCGTCCGGAAACCATTGGCCCGAGAAGGGCAAGCTGGATCATCATCATGGCCCTTGTGGCCGAAGGCGCGCCACCGGTCAGGAGGACATAACCCCAAAGTATTCCCGAACTCCATAGAAGTTTAAACCGAAACCCGCGCAAGCACCACAGAAGCACCGTCGCCACGATACCGACGTGGAAACCCGAAACGGCAAGCAGGTGAGCTGTCCCCCATCGCTTGTGCAAATCGGCCACCTCTGGATCCTTTTCTCCCGTCCAGGCCGCAAGAAGGTGCCCCCTCACAAGGGGGGGGAGGTTTAGAAGGAGCTTTTTCCGGAGAAAGGTCCTCCACGAAGCAAGCCATGCTCCGGTTGTTTCACTTCTACTTGTCTGGCATGGCTTGAAGCCCTCCTTCACACCTTTCCCCTTCCAGTAAAGAGTCCCGTCAAAATCGCCGGCTCTATTCGGGAAAAGCTGCTCAAGGGGAATTAGCTTTCCCTTGACATGGAGCCCCATTCCTTCCCGGTAAGTTTTTTCCGGAGATTCCAGGCATAGGAGACGCCCTTCCCCCGTTTTCAGGACGAGAGCGCGCCGGAAACCCCAGGAACGTTCCGATACGACGATCGCCTTGCCTTCGAAGGGCCTCTCACCGCTTGTTGGGGCCTGCACCCTTGCAACAAGAATGACGATTGGTACAACGACGAGCAGGAGGGTCGTCGGCAGGAATATTCCCGACCCGGGAGGAAGATGCCTTGTGCCGACCAGGAGGAAAGCGGAAGACAAGAATGCCCCAATCAGGGCTGCGACAAGCGGGTTGAATCGGGATGAACCGGACAGACCCGCGCACCAACCGGCGAAAACCACCAGGAATGGCGCGCTCGCGAGGGGGCTCATGGCCGGACGAGGATCAAATCCTTAATTTGTTCCAACTTGGCCTGCCCGATCCCTTTGACGCGCTGAAGGTCTTCAGGTGACCGGAAAGGGCCGTTTGCCGTCCGGTCCTCGACGATCTGCCGGGCGAGTTTTGGCCCGATTCCCGGCAAGGCTTCGATCTCCAGGGCCGTGGCACGGTTTATATCGATAAGCAAGGAGCTCTTCGATCTGGGGCCTCCATTGCCGGTAAGTTTTCCCTCTTCGACCGGCTTTTCCCCGATTGCCGGGATGTGAACGTGGATTCCGTCCGAAAGTTTTTCCGCAAGGTTGATTCCGTCTTTATCTGCCCTTGCCGTCAAGCCGCCTGCTGCTTCGACGGCCTGGTAAAGCCTCGAGTCCGGGGATATCTCGAGGATACCGGGAGTAACGATTTCTCCCGTGAGGTAGACCACCCATTTCCCCCGGGGTGTTTCAAGAGGAGAGGCATTCTCGACAGGTTCCCTTGCGCTTTCCGGGAGAGCATCCGGTGATGTTTTCATCGACTGGCGGATGCTCCAGGAAGGGCCAGCAACCCCGGTAGGTGTCCCCCATGGCCATCGGCCCGAAAACCCCCGGACCAATCCCCACACGACCGCGAAACAGAGAAGCCCCCCTCCCAGGAAAAGGACAGCCTTCTTCCTGTCATCCACGGGAAGCCCCTCCTTCCCTGTCCCGGTCCGGTTTTTCCACCACGCCGTGAAGGGACCAGGCGTCGCCCCTCTCGATCCTTACCCTCAGGATCTGGCCGAAATCTTCGGCTGTTCCCCTGGCGAGAACAACCTTGTCCGTTGAAGTCCTCCCGGCAATCAATCCATCCCCTTTCGGCGCTTGTCCATCAAAGAGAACTTCGACGACACTGCCTTCAAGATCTCTATTGATCGACAGGGCGATGTTCCTCTGCAAGGCGTTGACAGCGTTGAGCCGGCGCGATTTCTCATCTTCGGGAATCTGCCCTTCCATAGTTGCCGCCCCGCTAGGCGGTCGCCTGGAGTAAGCGGCGGTATGGACCAGGTCGTATTTGAACCGTTCCACGACAGCCAGTGACTCTACAAAGTCCTTTTCCGTCTCACCGGGAAAACCGACGATCAGGTCACTTGTCAATCCGGCTTCTGGAAAGACTTCCCGTATCCAGCCAATTTTTTCTGCATATTCTTCCACCGTGTAGCCACGGTTCATCTTTTTCAAAATACGGTTGCTCCCGGACTGGATCGGCAGGTTGACGGAAGGGCAGATGACGGGGTTTTCGACCATCGCTTCGACGATAGCCCTCGTGAAATCCTTAGGATGGGAAGTCACGAAACGGAGGCGGGAAAGGCCCGGTATTTCTGCCACTTTCCTAAGTAGGTCTGGAAATGCAGGCCCTTCCGGGAAGTCCGTCCCGTAGCTGTTCACGTTCTGGCCCAACAGGGTTATATCCCGCGCCCCGTCGCGGACGAGAGCATCCACATCTTCGACGATCGCCCTTGCGGGCCGGGACTGAAACCTCCCCCTGACGTAGGGAACGATGCAATACGTGCAGAAATTGTCGCAACCGTGTGCGATCGTTACGAATCCCCGCCAGCGGTTTGATCGTACGATCCCGGGTGTCTCAAGATCAAAAACAGAAACCGGGTCTTCATCAAGCAGCAAGAATGGTGATGGCGAATCCAAAAGGGAATCGATGACTCCCGGGATCTGGCCGAGGCTCCTGGGCCCGGCCACCAGCCGCACCCAGGGAAACCGGTTCAAGAGTTCCGCACCGACTCTTTGGGCCATACAACCGACAACAGCCACCACCGGCCGGCCTGTTGCCCTCCACCGGCTGCCATATCTCCCCAGTTCACTGAACACTTTCTGTTCTGCCTTTTCCCTTATGCTGCAGGTCACCATGAGGACCATTTCTGCAGGTTCATCTTCGGTTTCCGTCCAGCCCTTTTCCTGGAGCACAGTCCTCAGGCGGTCGCCATCGACCGTATTCATCTGGCAGCCGAAGACCTTTATGCAATATCGCACCTCTCTTGACTCCTTTTTCCTGGACTTTGGCCAGCTTGTATTGACAGAGCCTATCATAACATTGAGCCGTAAAAACCTCTTACAGCAAGATCGGGTGACCTGCATGACCGAAAATGCTAGACTCTGTCTGCACACCTGCTCCAGGAAAGAAGGGTGGATTGCATGAAAACTCCACATCTGAACTTTTCTCGGCGTATCGGCCTTCTATGCCTTCTTTTTTGCCTGTTCCTAAGCTTGCCGGCAACGGCCCAAGCCGGGATTCAGGCTCTATCCGGAGAGCGTGCCTTCCCTTGTGGATGGCACGGACGGCTCCTCGTGGACAAACCTCTTGCCGAAAGTGCAGGGCGCTGGGAATCTTACGAGCTCCGATCCCCTTCCGGGGAACTTGCACTCCTTCAGTTTCTCTCGGAAGCCGGGGCAGGTCCCCTCTACATCCCGGACTCGACGGAGGAAAAGCTTGATGGTCCCCTGGGGATGGGAGCAACCTACAAGGCCATGAATGAAGGACTATTCAGGGCTATCTGCGAAACTCATCCCTACCTGGGCTCAACTGTAACTGCGGTCATGCCGTCGGGCTCAATCGTCGTCCTCGAAAGCAAAACGTTGTCTATCGAGCGGATGCTCGTTTTTTGCCATTTGCTTGCCTCCCCGTCGCCCGACGATGCAAATGATCTGCAACCTCTTTTTGTCGTGCCTTGATTCATGTAAAGAAGAAGAGGCCCCCTGAGGGGGCCTCTCGATCTTTTAAATCCCATTTATTCCGCAGCTTCAAACATATCCTTGCTTACGCCACAGACGGGGCAGACCCAATCATCAGGAATCTGCTCGAACGGAGTGCCAGGAGCGATCCCAGAATCGGGGTCTCCGTTGGCGGGATCGTAAACGTACCCACATACCGTGCAGATAAATTTTTTCAAGTCCCAATCCCCTCCCATGAATTTCTTCTTACAGCTTCATTATACCGGGGCGTTCTGCCCCATGCAACCTCTCTCGTCTTTAACGTGCCTGCGTAAAACCGGAAGGGACCGACTTTGTCAGCCAAACCGCGCCGTCCCCTGTGACGAGGCAGTCATCTTCAACACGCAGGCCGCCGAAATCCGGTAGGTAGATTCCTGGCTCGATCGTGATGACATCTCCCTTTTTGAGAACATCCTCTGAGTAACGTGATACGCGAGGCATTTCATGCAGTTCCAGTCCGAGGCCGTGACCCAACCCATGCGAAAAGGCTTCACCGTATCCTGCTTTTTCTATGATTCGCCGGGCCACGGCATCCACCTCGCAAGCCTTCACCCCGGGGCGAACGGCCCTGAAGGCCTCGTCCTGCGCTTCATAGAGGAGATCATGGAGAAAACACGCCCTTTCGGGGACTGTCCCTACCGCAATGTTGCGCGTGATATCACAGAGATATCCTCCTACCCGCGCACCAAAGTCCAGAGTCACCCACTCTCCATTTTCAACCGGTTTTTCGGTCGGGGTCCCATGCGGCATGGCGGAACGAAGACCGGACGCAACGATGAACTCGTGCTCTCCCCAGGTTCCTTCAGCCCCATTCAGCCTGATCGAACACTCAAGCCTTGCCGCAATTTCCCGCTCGGTCACCCCGGGGCAAACGACGGGAAGGACCTCTCCAAGGGCGATCGAGCAAATTTCTGCAGCCTTTGCGATCAAGCCCGCCTCGACTTCCGTTTTTTCCCTTCTCAGTTCCTCCACAAGTGAAGAACCGTCTATCCACTCGGGAGAGTCCTTCCCGCCAAGTGAAAGTCCCACGGAGTGCGGGATTCTTCTATGCTCAAGTGCCGCTTTTTTTATCCCCCAGCTCATCAAAAAACGTTTGGCTGTCTGTACAAGGCCATCGCTCCCCTGCTCGGCCACGTTCATTGAAGTCTGTTTTTCTGCCTGCCATAGATACCTGGCATCCGTCACGAGGAGGGCCTTTTCCTGGCTTACAAGGAGGGTTGAATGACTTCCCCTGAAACCGCTGAGGAAGAAGACATTCTCCCAGTTTCGCCCCTCGAGGCAGATCACGATGCATGCTTCCGCACCAACACGCGCCATTGACTGGCGTAGTCGAAAGACGCGGTTCTCGAGAAGAGTTGCAGGCGCATTCCTGTTATTGGAATTCATCTGGCCAAAAGCCCCCAGAGCTCTTCCTTGAAACTCTCGCTGCAATTTCCCTTTCCCTCCACGACCCTGCCGATGACGGCAAAAGGAATTTTCTGTCTTTCAAGTTCCGCCATCGATTGATCCACTTCGTTTTCCGGGATGACGGCCAGCAGCACCCCGGATGAGATAAGCCTGCGGGGATCGAATCCAAGGGCTTCCGAGGCACGGCGGGTATACGGATGGACCGGAACGGCATCCAGGTCAACCTGTAGACCCCAGCGGACAAGGCTTGCGATCTCCGAAAGCCCGCCCAGCAGCCCTCCTTCCGTGGGATCATGCATGAAACGCGCATATCGCGCCAGGCATCGCGCTTCAGGGCCAATCGTCAGCCGTTTCGTCCACTCCCGGATCTCTTCGGTTTCCGGGAGTTCGAGAAACGGCGCGAGCAGGTCGGGCCTGTCCTGCGCCAATATCGTCATGCCTTCAAGCCCTGCGTGTTTCGTCATTAAGAGAACGTCTCCCGGGCAAATGTCATCGGCACTCAGGACCCTTGGAGCCGTCCCGAAAATCGTCCCGACCATGACCGGTACATCGTATCGATCCGTGAATTCGGTATGCCCCCCAACTATCGCAATCCCCGTTTCCTTGCAGGCATCATCAATTTCGGCCATGATGCGGGATGCCTTTTCGTGACCGTCGCAAGCGGGGAGAATCAACGTGACGACAAGGAAAGCGGGTTCGCCGCCTTTTGAAAATATGTCGTTGGAGTTGACAAAGACGAGGAGCCTTCCGGCCCCTTGGCTAGCCCCGACGATGGGATCGGACGAGACGACCAGGAACTTCCCCTCCGGCCATTCGATGACAGCGGCATCCTCGCCAATTCGCGGCCCGATTTTCACCTCGGGCCTCTCGAATCCCGCGTAACGAAGGATCTTGCTCTGGAGCAAGTCCGGAGGAAGCTTGCCAAGCGGCGCACATTCCCCGTGTTTCATACCGTTCCATCTCCTTTGACACAATAGCGGCAACCACAGTAGTTCTGTCTACGAAGCCCGAGGCGCCGGCTTTCCCGTACCGATTCCTGGAACCCTCCGCCTTTTCTCCAGGTTCGATCGAGCCATAGCAACCCGTTCTTATCGGAAATCGCCTTTCCTATGCGGCAAATCCTTACCGGATCCTTGTGAGGGCTTATCGTCAGTGTCGTGCAAAGAAAACCGCAGCCTGCCTCCACGGCACATCTTGCCGCTGCCTTCAACTGGAGCGCAAAACAGAGGCCGCAACGGGCCCCGCCCTCGGGTTCTCCGGCCAGCAGGACAGATGAGCGAAGCCAGCTATCCGGATCGTAGGGAAGGACCTTTAGGGGAACCTCGTTCAGGTCCGCAACTTTGGCCATCTCTTCAAGGCGCCACCTGAATTCTTCCTCGGGATGGATGTTAGACCCGTAGAAAGCGCAAACGATATCCCAGCCTTCTTCTAAAAGGCGCCGAAGCGGAACCGTCGAGTCGGGCGCACAACAGCAATGAAGTAGAATCCGCTTATTCATCTCCACTTTCCGCAACCTCCGCCTGCCCGCGAACGAGTGTGGCAAAAACGAGAAACCCAGTGTGCCCGACCATGACATCCTCAGGGCGCAACCTGGCTGCCGTAGCTTTATAACGCCTCAGGAACAGCTCCAGGATTTCGATGTTGACAAAGGATTCGGCCTGTAGCGCGGGGATCAGTCTTTCCAACTGGTTCGTCGTGGGGACGATGAGTCCAAGTTGCCTCCCCGGGGCGAGGGCCAACCTCGCCTGTTGCAAATAATCCTCCGGCGCCTGTACGTCAAGGAAAACGGCATCGGCACCCGATTCATCGAAGCCTTCCTCGCCGATGTCCCTGACCTTGAACTCGACCCTGTCCGCTACTCCCCAGCGTTCGCAATTCGCCTGGGCAAGCGCGGAGAAATCAGGCCTCCGGTCATAGGAAAAAACACGTCCTTCCGTTCCAACCATGCTCGCAAAAAACGTCGTCAAACTGCCGGACCCGGAACCGCACTCGACAATCCTTGCCCCCGGGAAAATCGAAAGGTGAAGAAGGATATAGCCGGCTTCCTTCGGGAAGACGATCTGCGTTTGCCTCCTAATTCGGCGCATGTATTCCCCCATCGATGGCTTCAGGAGGAAAAAAATTTTGCCGGTGTTGGAAAGAACCGGATCTCCATAACACAAGCCCGCCAGGTCATCGTGGCGAAGGATACCGAGATGCGTGCTCTGGCTCGCTTTCGGGGTCAACCTGACAAGGTAGCTGTCCCCCTTCTTGGGGGACCAAAGCATGACCAGGTCCCCGTGTTTTAAGGCTGGCATACGTTCCCTATCTGGAGATCAGCTTCATGAAAGCCCTGACCAGGTCATCGGGCGAAAGCCCCATGCGAGAGATGACCTCGTCAGAGGCACCGGAATCACCATACCGACTGACTCCCAAGGCACCAAACCGCACGGATTCCCCGCGTTCCACCAGCCGCATGGCGATGCTAGCCCCTAGTCCGGTGCGAAAATGATGATCTTCGTAGGTGAGGATGGTTCCCGTCCGGACAGCAGCTTCAATTGCCTCCTCGTCGTTCTCAAGGGGACAGGACACGTGCACCAGACGGGGCCTTATGCCCTGCTTGACCAGCGTTTCCCACGCCCGCATGGCCCTATGGGCCATCTGCCCCATGCATAAAATCGTCCCATCCGTCCCTTCCCTGAGCACATCCGCCTTGCCGTAACGGAAGACATAGCCTTCTCCAAATAGCGGTTTCCCGTCCTCGTCTGCCAGGACAGGCAACTTGCTTCTTCCCATCGCAAGGCAAATATTGCCGGGAGTGCCTATCGCCCAGCGCGTTGCCCGGTCCGTCTGGTTCGGGTCTGCAGGGACAACCAGCTTCCAACCGAAAGTGTTCCTCAGGAGACCCGCATAATCGATACACTGGTGAGTCATCCCGTCTTCTCCTACGTCAAGTCCGACGTGAGTCAGGACGACTTTCAGGTTTGAGCCGTTGATATCGTTCAATCGGTGCTGGTTATAGACTTCGTCCAGCCCGAAAACGCCAAAATCGGCCCAGAGGCTAACAACCCCTCCACAAGAGGCGGCTCCCGCCACGGTTGCCGTCGAATGTTCCTGGATACCCATTTCCTTGAACCAATCCGGGCAGCTCCGGGCAAAGCCATCAGTCTTGACCGATCCGGCAAGGTCGCAGTCGAAAACCAGGAGAGGAGTTCTGCCCGGCTCTCCATAATTCAGTTTCCCGACGTCTTCGAGGGCATTGCCGAAAGCCGAGCGATTATCCGTTTTCGCATCGGCTCCGTATTGCCTTGGAATTCCCGTTTCAAGGCAAAGCATCCCGTTCCCGGGATGTTCCCAGCCCCTGGGTAGCTCCGCGCTGCGCCTTTCCTTAGCCTTATCTCCAACGGATGAGGAAAATCCAAGCTCTTCCATTGCTTTCTCGTATGCCTGCCCGGTAGCGGCTTTCCCATGGTAGTCCGGGACGTTCTCCATAAATGACACACCGTTACCCATGATATTGTGACAGAAGATGACCGAAGGTTTCCCATTCTTTCGAGCCATGGCCATGGCTTCATACAACTGGGCAGGAGCCTGCCCGTTGCATTCAAGGACAGCCCACCCGTCAGCCTTCCAGAGGGCAGTCAAGTCCGCTGGCATGATTTCCTCGATCCGCCCCGAGATCTGTATGTGGTTGTAATCCATCAGGACCATCAGGTTACCCAGTTTTTCCTTTACGGCCATTCGCCTGGCCTCGGCGATCTGCCCCTTGACTTGTTCCCCGTCGCTCATGAGCACGAACACATTCCGGGCGGAGCCCCTTGCGCGACAGGCCATCGCATAACCCACTCCCGCCGAAAGGCCTTGCCCAAGGTTGCCCGAGCCCCAGTCAATGCCGGGCACCTGTCTTTCAACGTGTCCCTGGAAAGGGCTTCCGGCTTGCCGGAAATGAGCCATGATCTCATCCGGTTCGATGAAACCGTGTGCAGCCAAGGCCGCGTAGGCACCTGGAGAAGTGTGCCCATGGCTGATGATGACGAAATCCCGATCAAGGCTCCGATAGTTTTCCGGGGTCACGTCAGCAACTGCGTACGCAAGAAGAAACATTTCCATGCTCGATAGAGAACCCGCCGGGTGACCGCTGTTTGCCACGGTTGTCATGGTAACCGCCCAGGCGCGGCAATGCCGGGCCACTTCGGTGATTCTTTCAGATTCTTTTCCCGAAAGCTTATCGACCGGAAAATTCCGGAGATCCAGGTCCCAAAGTTTCTTCATTGCATGACGCTCCTTCCGATAAGGTCCCTCGCGGGAGAGGGCTCCGGTTCATTATACAGATTCCCCTGCGATCTTTCTGATCGCCTTTTCAAAATGATCAGGCCCTATTTCGACCAGGGTATCTCTCCTTCTTCCCTGGAGTTGTTCTTTAAGGGTCTCTTCTGCGGCGATCCTGCAAAGGTTTTCGAGCTCTGCGCCATTTAAGCCCTGAGTCTTCTTCGCGATGGCCCCGAGGTCCACTCTTGCCGAGACCGGTTTATTCCTCGTATGTACTTGCAGGATTTCAATCCTCTCTGTTTCGTCAGGGTCGGGCAGGCCGACCTGGACCTCGAATCTTCCGGCTCCCCGCACTCTTGGATCGAGGCTTTCGGGGTCCAGGGTCGTTCCTATGACGGTCACCCCGCGCATTTCTCCTATTCCGCTCATTTCGGAGGAAAACTGGGCAACCAGCCGTTCTGCGACTGCGTCCCTTTCATGCCCTTTCTGGACAGGGAAAAGGGACTCGATCCCGTCCAGGCAAAGGATTGAAGGTGCAGACTGTCGAGCAAAGCGAAAAGCCTGTCTTAGCCCCTTTTCACCCTCCCCGATATATCGAGACAACAGGGTTGGTCCTTGAACAAAAATGAAGTTCAGGCCGCTTTCACGGGCAAGAGCCTTTACCAGGAGGGTCTTGCCCGAACCCGCCCTTCCGTAAAGAAGGATTCCCTTCGGCGGGCGCGTATCCAGCTGTCGATAAAGCTCATCGTTCCAAAGCGGCCATTCCACGGATTGCCGAAGAATCTCCTTGACCTGGTTGAGGCCCCCAATATCTTCCCAGCCGACCTCGGGAACCTCGAGGGAAACTTCCCTCAACGCAGAAGGTTCGACTTCCTTCAGTGCATCCTCGAAGTCAGCCGGGGTCACCTGGAGCCTTTCGACCTCTTCTTCTGGAAGATCCCCGCTTTTCAAGTCCACCAGGGGAAGGATCCTTCTTAGGGCATTCATCGCTGCTTCCTTTGCCAGTGCTTCGAGATCGGCCCCAACGAATCCGTGCGTTTTGGCCGCGATTTCGCCTAGATCGACATCCGCCGTGACCGGCATCCCGCGCGTATGGATCTGCAGGATCTCCAGGCGCCCCTGCCTGTTCGGAATAGGCACCGCGATCTCCCGGTCAAACCTGCCCGGCCTTCTCAGGGCAGGGTCAAGGGCATTCGGGATATTGGTGGCCGCCATGACTATCACTTTTCCCCTCGACTCAAGACCGTCCATCAGGGACAAAAGCTGCGCAACGACTCTTCTTTCGACCTGTTTCTCGCCACCCATTTCCTCCCGCTTGGGAGCAATGGCGTCGATCTCGTCTATAAAAAGAATGGCAGGAGCATTCTTGTTTGCTTCTTCGAAAACCGCCCGAAGCCGGGCTTCACTCTCGCCATAATATTTCCCGATAATTTCCGGACCCGAAATCGAAGAAAAAAAGGCATCCGTCTCGTTCGCTACGGCCCTTGCCAAAGCCGTTTTTCCCGAACCCGGCGGACCGTAGAGCAGAACTCCTTTCGGTGGCTCGATCCCCAACTTCCTGAAAACCTCAGGGAATCTTAAGGGAATTTCCACCATCTCTCGAATTCTCTTGATTTGTGGTCCGAGTCCGCCGATATCCTCGTAGGATACTCGCGGTTCCGGAGGCGAAACGGATTTATCCCCAACCATTTTCTCGAAATCGATTCGCGTACCGGGACCGACTACGATAACCCCTTCGGGTTCCGTTGCCTTGACGATGAATTCACAGGGATTATTTCCCAGGACGGTTGCCCTTACACGACCGCCTCTTAAAAGCGGCCTTTCCTGCAGGAATGAAGCCAGGAGGGAATGGGCCCCGGCACTTTCCGCGAGGGGATCCCCTGATACCTGTGAAAAAATTGCCGACCCGCCCAGAACCCACTTCGCCTTGACAAGGTCCACCTTCGCGTCTATCCCGACTTCAAGGTTTTCCCGCGTTACCCGGTCGATAAGAACTGCCCCTTGCCCACGGTCATCCACATCACACGATAGAACGCGAGCAGGGTAGGGCCTATTCCCTTCGATCAGCACAACATCGCCCTCCAGCAATCCGTAGAAAGCCATATCTTTCGGATCAAGACGCGCGATCCCTTTATCTGCATCGCCGGCATGGGTTTCCCTGACTTTCAGCATAAGGGTCTCACCTAACCTCCCCAGCATATTTGAAAAGGGCCCCCCGCCGCCGTGGGGCGGTTCCGGGGGGCCCTTTTCCCTTTTTTAGGCCTTTGTCAGGCTGAAACTGATACTGCCTCCACGCGGCCAGGGTAAGCTTCCAGCCCCGCTTTCATAATGTCCATAGCCCGCGCCAGGTCTTTTTCCTTCAGCACGTATGCCAAACGAACCTCATCGCGCCCCAGTCCGGGTGTGGCATAGAACCCTTCTGCCGGTGCCATCATGACCGTTTCCCCGTTGACATCGAAATCCTTGAGCATCCAGATGACAAATTTTTCGGCATTGTCGACCGGAAGTTTCACGACGACGTAGAAAGCACCTTTCGGTTCTTCGCAGACGACGCCAGGCATTTCCTTGAGCGCCTTGTAGAGGATATTGCGCCTAAGCGTGTATTCCTCGTTAACCTCTTTCAAGTAGGACATGGGCGTCTTGTAAAGCTCCGCGGCCCCGACCTGTTCCAGTGTCGGCACGCAAAGCCGTCCCTGGGCCAGCTTCATGACCTGCCCCATGAACTCTACATTCTTGCAGGAGATGCAACCGATGCGTGCGCCACAAGCGCTGAAACGTTTTGACACCGAATCGACCAGGATAACCCTGTCCTCGATCTCCTTTATCGTTCCAAAACTCGTGTACTTGAGCCCATCATAGACAAATTCACGATAAACCTCGTCGGCGATGATGAAAAGGTCATGCTTTTTCGCCAAGCTTGACAGCATCGCAATCTCGGCATCGGTGTAAACAACTCCTGTCGGGTTGCCGGGATTGGACATCAGGATCGCCTTCGTGCCGGGCGTCAGTAATTTCTCGATATCTTCAACGGGGGGAAGGTGGAAACCGCATTCAGCCTTTGTCGTAATGGGCTTGATGGCGACGTTTACGGCTTGGCCGAACCCGTTATAGTTCGTGTAGAACGGTTCCGGGACCAGGATTTCGTCGCCGGGATCGCAAAGGGCGATCATGGCAAACATCAGGGCTTCGCTTCCGCCGTTCGTGATGATGATGTGTTCACGGCCGTACTCTATCCCGTAACCTTCGTAGTATTTCCTGATTGCGTCGATCAGTTCGTTGCTGCCCGCCGAGGTCGAATAGGCGAGCACGTCTTCCTTGAAATTCCTGACTGCCTCGAAGAAACCTGCCGGTGTTGCGATGTCAGGCTGTCCGATATTCAGGTGATAAACCTTTTTCCCCTTTGCCTTGGCATCTGTTGCATAGGGAACGAGTTTCCTTATGGGCGAAGCCTGCATTCCTGTTATCCGCTTCGAGAAGTTCATTCTCCACACGCTCCTTTAGAAGTTTTCATATCCCTTTTCCCTAGAGATAAACCCGCGGAACCCTCCTGGAGAACATGCCTGGGATCTCGTAATTGATTGTGCCCAGCTTTGCCGCCACTTCATCGACCGTAATCGCTTCAGCCCCCTGTGTCCCGATGAGGACGACTTCGTCCCCTACCTGGGCTTCCGGAATATGGGTCACATTGACCATGCACTGGTCCATGCAAATGCTTCCGACTACAGGGGCCCGGCGCCCCCTGACGAGGACTTCGGCCTTGAAATTGAGAAGCCGGGTCCATCCGTCGTTATACCCCAGGGGCAAGGCAGCGATCTTTTCCTCGCCGCGTGTCATGTAGCGAAGGCCGTAGCTGACACCGCTCCCGGCCGGAAGGTTTCTCAGGCAGGCTATCGCCGTCTTAACCTCGAAGACTGGTTTGAGTTCGACACTCCGGCGAACAACAGAAGAAGGCCACATCCCGTAAAGAATGACCCCCGGGCGTACTGCGTCCAGGTGCATCTCCGGCAAGGCAAGTGTCGCCGCGCTGTTGCAGGCGTGACGGAGCCGAACTCCCACATTCCGGGAACGCAACAGCTCGAGGGCATCACCCAAGCGGCGGAACTGCCACCGCGTATAGTCCAGGTTAAGTTCATCAGCAGTCGCAAAGTGAGTGAAAACGCCCTCTATCTCCAGCCCTGGCATCGCAAGAATTTCGTTCAGGGCCAGGGAGAGATTTTCAGGCAGGAAGCCGATCCTTCCCATGCCTGTATCGATCTTGAGGTGGATCCTGGCAGGTTTTCCCTGTCTTACAGCCGCTTCGCTCATGGCTCGTGCAAACCCCAGGTCCGTGCATGCTGCACTGATATCGAGCCTGACCATCTCGTAAGCAGAGCACGTAGTCGATGCCCCCAGCACGAGCACAGGCTCTTGAAAACCATTCTCGCGAAGTTCGATCGCTTCTTCCGGAATAGCAACGGCGAAACGCTGTGCCCCAGCCTCACGGAACGCAGCGGCCGCTGGTAACATTCCCGTGCCGTAACCGTTTGCCTTAACGACCGCGATCGGCTGGACTCTCGGTCCTACCCATTCCTTTACTGCACGAAAATTAGATTTCAGGTTTTCCAGGGAGACTTCCATGCGTGTCGGACGGAATTGCAAGGGCTTTCGCCTCCTCATGAGGAAAGCGGGGCAGGGGGAAAGCCCTGCCCCGCCAGGGCCGGAACGACCCTTAGTTTCAAGTATTGCTATATTTTCAGCATTCCTGTACGGCGCTTCTCGTCGAAATCCTTGACGAGCTTCCGAAGTGTGCCGGAGAGAAGCAGCAGCGCGATCAGGTTCGGAATCGCCATCAGCCCGTTCAGGGTGTCAGCAAGGTCCCAGAGGTTGGTGAGGAAGGCCGCACCGCCGCCGAGAGCTTCGCCGGATGCCCCGAGAACAACGAAAAGGATCCAGAGTATCTTGATGACTGGGATAGACTTGATGCCGAACACATATACCCCAGCCGTTTCGCTGTACCAGTACCAGCCCAGGATCGTTGAAAAAGCGAAGAGAGCCAGGCCAACGGAAAGAATCATCGTGCCCGTCGCACCCAGAACGCTCTGGAAGGCCGACAGGGAAAGCTTGGCACCGGTCAGTTCGGGTTGCCCGGTGAGAACTCCGCTTGTAAGGATAGCCAGGGCAGTCAGCGAGCAAATGACGATCGTATCAGTAAAGACCTCGAACAGGCCGTACATTCCCTGCCGCATCGGGTGGTCGACAACGGCCGTGGCATGAACCATCGGGGCAGACCCGAGACCGGCTTCGTTGGAGAAGACACCGCGTGCGATACCCTTGGTCAAAGCGATCTTGACGGACCAGCCTGCGATTGCTCCAGGAAGGGCCATAGGGTCGGAGAATGCGTACTTCACGGCATTGCCAATCGCGACGGGGATCGCGCTCGCATGGGTACCGACAACGATGACGGCACCCACGATGTAGAAGATGGCCATGAAGGGCACAAGGTACGTAGTGACGTCGGAAATCCTCTTCAGGCCTCCGACGATGACTAGACCCGTCAGGACAGCGACGATGATACCCGTGTACATATGGGGAATGCCGAATCCGAGATTGAAGCCTTCAGCAGTGGAGTTGGCCTGGACGGCACATCCGATTCCAAAGGAGGCTAAAAATGCGAACAGGGCAAACAGCCATGCCAGCCATTTCTGACCAACGCCCTTTTCAAGGATGTACATCGTCCCGCCGCGCCAGTTTCCGGTCGGGTCCTTCTCCCTGAAGTGGACAGCCAAGGCAACCTCGCACATCTTCGTGGTCATGCCGAAAACAGCGGAAACCATCATCCAGAAAAGGGCACCGGGGCCGCCCAGGTGCAGGGCAGTGGCCACGCCCGCAATGTTACCCGTGCCCACGGTGGAAGCCAGTGCAGTCGAAAGGGCAGCGAAGGAAGAAATTGTCCCTTCTCCTTCCTTTTTCTTGCCCAGGTTTCCGAAAACTTCCTTGAACATAAGCATAAAATACCGGAGCTGCGGCAGGCCCAGGATAAGCGAAAGGTAAACACCGGTTCCCACCAGCAGGGTGAGCATCCAGGGACCCCATACGATACCATTGATTACGCCGTTGAGCTTCATTATTCCTTCCATGACCTCAAATCCTCCTCCTTGTAACGAATTTGACCTGTTTGACGGTGCGCCAAGAAAAAACGACCTCTCCTATCGCGCCCGGAATGCAGGCTTCTAAACACCCCCTCTTCTTTTAGAATACCGTATATTTAATATTTTCATTATTATAACATGGACGCCTCTCGGCGAGAATCGCTTTTTCACCTTGAGGCGCCCTTGCATCAAAGATATCCGCCCTGCTTCAAGAAAAGCTCTGCCTTTTCGAGGTTGCGGGAGGCAAGCTTTACGACCGGACCCGTGCACCCCATGGCCGATTCCGCATAAATGCCGGCCTTCCATAGTTCCTTTACCGCTTCTTCGATGCTTAGGACATCGATTCCGTGGATCTCCTCGTCCGTAGGTTCGGCAGGAGGAGATTTCACTTCTGCAGCTGCCAAGGAAGGTTTAGGCCGCACTCCCTCCAGGATGGCCTCAAGTCCTGCCGCCCGAGCCTTTTCCATTTCGCTTTCGACGATACCGGGAAGGTTCGCGGCTGAAACGACTGCCGTGAAGGCAAGTGCATTGGCAATCACTGGGGCGCCTGACGCCCGGGAAATGATGGAGATGACATGGGGCCACCCTTCGCCAACAGAGGGCCCGTAACCCCACCCGAGTGACTCATAGCTCCCCCCTGTGGTGAAGGAAGAGAAAAGCTTCATGAGAACATTCCCTGTAAGTGTGTCGGCAACACATACATCAACTGCACCGGCAAGGAGGTCATTTCCCCGCAGGATTGCGCCTCCATCCTTTCGGACACTTTCTCCGTAGGTAACCGCATAGCCGGCTTCCTTCAATTGTGTCAACGCCCTGAAAACCGTCTGTGCCCCTTCGATGTTGAGAATTCCGACACGCGGTTCCGCCTTTCCAAGGGCTTTACCTACTGCGATACCATAAATCGCGTTCTTGAGCATCGCCTCGACTCGCAGGGTGGCACTGGAACCCGTGGTCGATGCGATCATCATGTCCCGTCCACGGCCTGGGGTCATAACACGCCCGATTGTCGTAACGCCCATCGGAAAGGGGTAATGAAGGGCAACCGCCCCATCAATTCGTTTCTCTTCCAAAGCTTTTTCCATGGCTTCCGCGATTCGGGCCTCGCAGTCCGTTTCACCGGTTTCGATCCATTCGATTTCCTCGTAGCCCGGTGTCCTTGGGCCAATCATGACCACGGAAAGACCGGGGTTACCCAGCTGGGCAAGCCGGGCCCCTTCAGCCATCTCCAACGGTCCCAGTTCGCTGCCGCGGGCCATCAGCCCAATTCGCCTCCGGGGTCCGCCCGTCTTTGCAGTTTCGACGATCTCCGAAAGGAGTTCGCCAATCGTATTCGCCAGGTCCGTCAAGGGGATCCCCCCTACTCTGCCTTAAGGGACGCGGCAACCTCTGTCAAGGCTTCCAGCAGGAGGCGCTTGATGTCTTCCCGGGAAACCGCCTGGGCAGTCTTTTCTTCCTCAGGAGGTTCGATAAAGAAGGAAGCCCCGTCTGCGAGGTTGGTCATCCGGGCCAGGAACAGGCTTCCTTTACCAATTACAAGCGCTCTCCTGATGGTCTTGGACTTGATCCACTCGCAGGCATGCCCGATAAAAGGGACACCCGAGGGAATGTGCCCTTGGGTGTGGACAAACCCGGGTATCCCTTTTTCCTTGACGAAGTCGGGAATACGAACTTTTTCGAGTTGCCCCTTCATAACAGCAAGGGCTGCGATCATCTTGAAGTTCGCTGTCGGGACATCTCCTGCCCCTGCAGGAAGAGTGATTTCGGGGTTCTGCAGTTCGGCCGCATACTTGTCGACATCATTGAAACCCAGGCCCAACTTCTGCAGCGGTTCCCAGACAAGGGCACTTGTGATGGCCTGCGGGGAGGATCCCGCTCCCACCGTATGCTTCCCCAGTGCATCGAGGCGAATCACCGGAGCCGTCCCGTCGTCCGGAGTGAGGAACAGGGCAAAATTCCCAAGACAGTCCTCCATCGCTGGGAACCCCTTCTTGATATGATCCCGGCTGTTCATGAAAAGTTTCGGTATCGCTCCTCCGGCAAGGACGACACAGTTTTTCCTGGCCCCGGCCGCGACCTGGCTTGCGGCAGCGATGACCGCGTTCACGGGGCCCGCACAAAAGCCCCTGACGTCACAGCCGCTCGCGTTCACGCAACCCGCAATTTCTGCTACGGCCTTGGCGAAGTTGCCTCCTCCGCGCTGGTTCATGTCTCCGGCAGCTTCCTCCGAGCACTCGATGACAAAGTCTACTTCCTCCGGCCTTAGCCCGGAGTTGCGCATTAGGTGCAGCAGGGCCAGGACCCCGCCCGCCTTGCAGGCCACGTTCTCGAGGAGTACGTAAGCCTCGAGGCACTCGTCCACCTCGTGTCCCTTCCTGGAACAACCGACCATTTTCCCCCCGAAATAAAGTGGAAGGGCATCCTTTTCGCTGACTTCCTTCTCGATTTCCTCAATTGGGTGTCCCTTTTCCAGCCGCCCGAGCAATGTTTCGTTCATGACCGGGTTTACCTTCAGTTTTCCTGCCACTCCCGCGGAAAAATCGGCTTCGAGCCAGACAATGTCGAAAACGTCGCTGATGTCCATCAGTCCGAGGAACTCGTCTTCCGGCATGATTTCCCCAAACCGGCCGAAGCGGGTAGCTCCGGAAACCGGATTCTCCAACCACGGCTGAGGATAGCCTTCAAGCTCGTCCAGCGACATCGCCCCAATATAGGCCAGGTTCGGCCCATAGGCCGCAGCTTTTTCATAGGATTGCAGGTGGGTTGGAAGGGTTTCAAGAAATTCTGAAGTTCCCCTTGTTTTCCGCTCTACGTAGGGGGTGTTCCCGTAAAGGAGCGCGATTTCGGGAGTGTGGTTCAGGCAGTAGGCGTAGCCTTTGACCGCAACTTTCATCTATTCGGAATCCTCCTTGGAAAAAGGCCCAGCGAGTTTAGCCCGCTGGGCCTCCGATTCGATCTTCAGTCAGCAAAAACCGTCTGTTCGTGGACTTCGGTACCCAGGGCCTTGAGTGCCTTGAGGACGAGTTTCCGGCGGATCTGCACTTCCTCTTCAGGGGTGCGGGAAGGATCTCCCAGGGGGTGGGGGATCGCTACGGCTGGAACGATCCGGTTTGCCCCGACCGTCAAAGAGATCGGGACGATCGTGCAAACATGGACCACCGGCAGGCCTCCCCTTTCGATTTCCTTTACAAGCGTTGCACCGCAACGCGTGCAGGTTCCTCAGGTGGAGGTGACGATGACGGCATCGACCCCGTCACGTTTCAATTTCCCGACGATCTCAGTACCAAACTTTTTCGCGTTGGACACGGAAGTCCCGTTTCCAACCGTCGTGTAGAAGGTCTCGTGGAACTTCTTGAAAACGCCTTCCTTCTCCAGCAGGCGCATGACGTCCACAGGCAGGACCCGGTTCGGGATCTTGTTGGCATAAGTGGGGTCATACCCTCCGTGGGCAGTTTCATAATGGGCCTCGTCAGCGGTCAGGACGCCCGCCAGGCTGTATTCACCATAGTGAGATGCGCTTGAAGCTTCGATATGGTCGGGATTTCCCTTGGGGACGATGCCACCTGAGGTCACGAGCGCGATAACGGCGTTTTTCATGTCGCGAATGGGGGGATTCGGAGCAACCCGGTCAAAAACGGGCATCGGGTACTCCGTCTTGTAGGGTTCTCCACGAAGTTTCTTTGCAAGCATTTCCGCGGCGCGTTCTCCACCGACCTTGTCGAGGAACACGTTTATCCTCAATCCGCGCTCTATGTATCCCTCTTCTTCCGGTGTTCCGATCTTTTCTCCTTTTAGCTGTTTAAGGAGAAGGACAGCCATCCCCTGTACCGCGGGCCCCATTCCCCTGGCGCTGTCGGAAGTTTTTGCGATGTAGGCGCTCTTCCTGAAAAGTTCCACACCGGGGTTTTCAGGATACATGCCTCCGACGACGGGAATGGAAAGTTCCTTCGCCACGATTTCCAGGACGGCACCGCTGGCCGTACCGTAGCGGCCTGCGTTGAAGGCTGGCCCTGCGATGACGGCATCAGGATTGAACTTCTTGATCATGGCCAGGATTTCAGCTGAAGCGGCAGCCATGTTTTCCGCAAAGTAGCTGTCTCCGCAGATTACGGTTCCGACGATTTCCGCTTCACCCTTCATTGCGGCATTGAGCGCCAAGCCTGGCCCGACGACTCCCTCGCGTGTCTCCGGCCTGTAATCGGCCTTCTCCTCACCCCCGATACCGGCGAAGAACTGGTTGATGTAATGCACGACTCGGTAAGACAATCGATTTCCCTCCTTTCCCTCGTCGCATTAGAGGGCGAACTTGCTGAACTGCTCCCGCATCCCTGCGACAGCCT
>DJHE01000017.1:8170-25952 GCA_002432945.1 Synergistaceae bacterium UBA5827 | reverse complement strand
AACGCCTTCTTCCTCTCCGGTGACTTCTGGAGGAACTTCTCCACCGTCTTCTCGTACGCGACCTTGCTCTCCGCGCACTCCGCCGACTTGCTCTCCGACATGGGATATGCCCCCTCCGGCTCCTGAAATCAGAATTGGATAGCAGGAAAAAACAAAAGAATCATAGAATTTCCCTTTAAAGGGGTCAAACCTCCAGCAATTGGGAATAAACGGAATATTCCGTTTCTAGTATTCAGCGATGGAGGATGTCGATCCCGGCAAAGGAGTAAAAAGCGAGAGTAATGGCGGCGGCGAAGAGGAATCCCAGGAGGGTTCGAAGGTAAAGAACCCACATGTGACCGCCTGGCCATGTCCCTCGCTGGATATTCATGACTGCCCTTGCAATAAGGAGGCAAAGAAGGAAGCAGACAAGGGCAATTAAAGCCTGCAGATTGACGGCGGACAATGTTTTTCACCTCCCGGTTGCGGCTGAGAATATGGAACCAACGGAATCATAACAGAAAAAAGAGGGGGGGAAGGTTTCCCCTTCCCCCCCTCAAAAGTCCGGTTAAACGCAATAAAGGATCATTTCAGGCTTGTGCGGATCCCTGGAGAGTTGCTGGTTTTTGCATGTGAATCTGTCGCAGGATCGAGATCGCCACTTCGAGGGCTCTCTTGCCATCCATGATGCCCACGAGAGGTTGACGTCCTTCCTTCACGCACGAAACGAAATGGTGGAGTTCGAGCTTAAGCGGTTCCCGCTTTGGGAAAACAGGATGCTCGATTACTTCGACCAATCCGCTCCCCTGCTGGTTCAGGCAGCGATGGATCGAAACCTCCTGTGCCTGGTAGTCGATGGTCAGGTAGCGCTCGGGTTCCATGATTTCCAGCTGGCGCATCCTCCGCTCGGAAACCCGGCTGACAAGGATATGGGCCATCGTGCCGTTGGAGAATTCGATCTGGGCCGACGCGACATCCTCGTGGTTGGTATGGATGCACCGTCCCATGGCGTTGATGTTGACGATGTCAGCCCGGACCAACGAGAGCATGATGTCGATATCGTGGATCATCAGGTCCAGGACCACTCCGACGTCGGAAATGCGATTTGAGAAGGGGCCGAGCCTGTTTGACTGGAGGAAGATCGGGTCCCTGACGACGTTACTCAGGTACTGGACGGCGCTGTTGAACCGTTCGATATGCCCAACCTGGAGGACAAGGTTCCTCTTTGCCGCCAGTCGCAACAACTCCTCGGCCTCAAGGACTGTTGTGGTGACGGGCTTCTCGATAAGAACATGAATGCCCCGTTCGAGAGCCAGGCGAGAGACTTCGTAATGCATCACCGTGGGGACGACAACGCTTACGGCATCCGGTTTAGCCGTTTCGAAAAAACGATCCAGGTTGGAGTAGAAAGGGACGCCCAGTCCTTCACCGATTGAGGCGGCGCGATCTTCATCGAGATCGACGACACCGACCAGCTGGGTGCCAAAAAGCTCAGTGTAAACCCTGGCGTGGTGGTGGCCGAGATGCCCGACGCCAATGACTCCTACCTTTATGGGCTCCATCGAATCACTCCCCGTGTCGCTGGGATTGTGTCCAGAAAGCTTCATTCCTATATATTCTCCCACCAGGGGTGGCGGTTGTGGACTGCCGGTCCGGAGCGAACAATGAAAAAGATCCTTGCCCTACTGTCACCCGCCCGGTACGAATAGAATTGCTCTGGATGGCATGAGGTGCAAATGCCGTGGCGGAATAGCCTGTCCTCTTTCAAGCCAAGCGATAGAAGCTGGATCCGCAGGGCTTCCGGGATGTCGAAACGGATGCTTTCCCCCAGGTCTGTCCAGCTTTCTCGAGGCAGGCTTTTGAGCCCGAGGGCCGTCTTTTCGTCCCCGGTTTTTCTGCGCGTGTAGCAGCAGGGGCCGATCCCGGGGCCTATCCATGCGAAAGCATTCTTCGCCTGGAAACCCTGTATCCTGCCGCAGAGGAACTCCAGCGCTTGATGGACGATTCCTTTTGCCGTGCCTTCAAAGCCGGCATGCACCATCAGGGCCCATGGGCGAGGATGCCGGGAGGCCATGAGCAGCGGAAGGCAGTCAGCGAACCGTAGGCTTCCGGCGGATACCCCCTTGTCGAGAAGGATCCCGTCTGCCCTCGGCCTGGATGGAAGGGCCCACAGTGCCTTTTCCTCAAGAAAGGCCGTTCCATGGACCTGGACCGGGGCGATAAGTGAAATCCCTGTTGCAGGACCGCCAATGGCCCGCCAGGCTTCTTCGGGATTTCCTCTTGCGCTGTCCATCAACGGGCCGCGCAGGAAAAGGGTCGCGTCGAGCAAACCTTCAAGCTCCGCAGGCGGGGCGATTTTTTGGATCAACTGCCCTTTTATGGAGACCGCCAGCCTGAAACTCATTCCTGCTTTGCCTCTGGAGAAAGCAATTCGACGAGAACGCGCCGGATACTGCCAATGAAATAGAGGCTCCCGGTACAGACGACGAGAGGGCCGACCTTCATCGCCTCAAGGAGTGCTTCCCTGGAATCAGGGAAAACCTTGACAGGCCCGGGCCATGGAAGTTTTTGGGCTCTCTCGGCAAGCCTTGGCGCTGTTTCGCACCGTTCCAGTCCCTTGATTTCGGTGCAAAAAAGTTCTCCATGCGTCCTGGAAAGTGCCTTGAGCATTTCGGTGATATCCTTGTCCCTCATGGCAGCCATGACGAAGACGGGACGAATTCCGGGCCAGAGAGTAAGAAGCGTTCTTGAAAGCGCTTCGGCGCCATGGGGATTGTGTGCTCCATCCAGAAGGACGGGGGGGGAAAGGGGTATCCTCTCCATCCGTCCCGGCCAGCTCGTTTTTTCCAGGCCTCTTCGGACGGTCTCAGCCGAAATCCCGGCCCAGCAACGGGAAAGCTTTAGGCATGCCAAAGAGGCCAGGGCGGCATTGTCAACCTGGTGCTCTCCCATGAGAGGGGTTGAAAGCCGCAAAGGGGCAAAACCGTTTTGAGAGAGTTCGAAGGACGAACCCTGGATATTCGAGATCCTGGAGGCAATCGTGGCGTCCCTGCCCAGTATGGCAAGGGGGGAGCCCGTCTTTTTTGCCTGGGCTGCAGCCAGCCCATCCAAAAGCGCTCCTCCGGCTGCGGAAACGGCAGGAATGCCCCGGCGAAGGACGGAAAACTTTTCCCGGGCTATTGCCTCTATTCCCTGCCCCAGGATGTCTTCATGGTCAAGCCCGATGGCTGTAAAAACGGTCATCCTTACGTCACCAAGGAGATTCGTTGCGTCTAGGCGCCCCCCGAGCCCTGCCTCGATGACCGCGATTTCCCTGTTCCCTCGCGCGATGCAGAGGAAAGCGACCGTGGTCATGATTTCAAAGGCGGATGGAGGGTCCTCCGAAAGGCGTGAATCCGAATTGACGGTTCCAAGGACGAGATCCAGGGCTTCATCCCAGTTTTCTGCGGGGAGGATTGTCCCGTCAAAGGTCAGCCGTTCGCCAAGGTGATCCAGGTGCGGGCTGGTGTAACGGGCGGTCCGGTATCCCGATTCTCTCAGGACAGAGTCGAGCGCTGCACAGACAGAACCTTTTCCGTTTGTCCCTAGGACATGTATGGCCGGGAATGCCCTCTCCGGGTTTCCAAGGAGGGAACAAAGCCTGGCCATTCGGGAAAGGCCGGGACGGATCCCCGGCGAGGAAGCGTCGAGGATCCGCCCTTCGATACGGTTAAACTGTTCCCGAACGTGAAGAGGTGCCGGTAAATTTTCAATCACCGGTGCCGAGACTCCTGATATTTTCCCGAATCCTCAGGATGCGGGCCTCTCCTTCACGCAGACGCTCGTTCTCCTTTTCCACCACTTCAGGGGGGGCGTTTTCAAGGAATCGTGCATTCCCAAGCTTTCCTTTCGTGCGTTCGAGGTCCGACTCGAGTTTTACCAGTTCCTGCTTGAGGCGGCCGATTTCCGTCTCGATGTCGATGAGCCCTTCCACCTCCAGATAGAAAGAGCCCTGCGGGAGCACGGCGCTCAGGTATTTTCCGAAGGGGGGCATGTCGGTTCCCAACAACTCGAATCGCTCCACCCGGCACAGGAGACGAAGGATATCCGCGTTTTCCCGGAAGAGTTGCTCAATATTCTTGATAAGGCAGGCCCGAACGAGCGGGGCCGCCTTTTGGGGGGTTAAATGAGCTTCCGCCCTCAGGTTGCGGAGTGCGCGGATCGCTTGCTGGAAGTCGGTCATTTCTTCGAGGCAGGATAGATCCTGTTCTGCCCGCATCGACCGGGGCCAGGTTGATTCTTCCAGGGATTTTTCGTCGAAGCCGAACGCTTGCCAGAGTTCTTCCGTGAGGAAGGGGATAAAGGGATGCAGGAGTTTGAGCACGGTCTCGAAAACACGGCACAAAACAGCTTGGGTCGCCTCCCTGCGCTTTTCCCCCTCCTCCCCCTTGAGTGCAGGCTTGGCCATTTCAAGGTACCAGTCGCACAGTTCCCCCCAGACGAAATCATAAAGCAGCTTGGCCGCTTCGCCGAAGAAGTATCCCTCTAGCAACCGGGTTGTTTCCATGACGACCTCGTCGAGCCGCTCGAGGATCCATCGATCGTGCAAGCGCAGGTTTCCCTCGGGGTTCGCCTGTTTTCTCGGGACACCTTCCAGGGAAGACAGGGCAAACCGGCTAGCGTTCCAAAGTTTGTTAAGGAAGAACCGGAAGGTTTCGATCCGGTTCGTGCTGAGCAGGATGTCGCGTCCCTGGACCGTGAGGGCCGCGAGGGTAAGCCGAAGGGCATCGGCTCCGTACTGGTCGATGACATCGAGAGGGTCGATGACGTTTCCCTTGGACTTGCTCATCTTCTGTCCGGATTCATCACGCACAAGTGCATGGATGTAGGTATCCCGGAAAGGCACTTCGTCCATGAAGTGCAGGCCCATCATGATCATCCGGGCCACCCAGAAGAAAATGATATCGAACCCGGTCACCAACAGGCTCGTGGGATAGTAGTGGGACAGTTCCGGAGTCCGGTCGGGCCAGCCCAGCGTGGAGAAGGGCCAAAGGGCGCTGCTGAACCAGGTATCCAGGACGTCCTCGTCCTGGGCGATTTCCGTGGAACCGCAAGACTCGCAGCGATCCGGGTCGGTCTCGGAGACAGTGATGTGGCCGCAGGACGAGCAGGTCCAGGCCGGGATGCGATGTCCCCACCACAGCTGGCGGGAAATGCACCAGTCGCGGATCTCGTCCATCCACTGGTAGTAGGTCCCGGTCCACTGTTCGGGAACGAAGCGGATTCGCCCGGCCTTCACGGCCTCCACCCCGGCTTCGGCTAGAGGTTTCGCCCGGACGAACCACTGCTCCGATAGGTAAGGTTCCACCACCGTGTGGCATCGGTAGCACTGCCCCACCGAGTGCAGGTGCTCGTCGATGCGGAGAAGGTTCCCTTGTGAAGCAAGGTCCTCCAGGACCGCCTTCCTGGCCTCGAAGCGGTCCATCCCGCTGTATTTCCCGGCCGTCTCGTTCATGCGCCCTTCGGAATCGATGACCTGGATCGACTCAAGGCCATGTCGCTGCCCCACGAGGAAATCGTTGGGGTCATGGGCTGGGGTGATTTTAACGCAACCCGTCCCGAATTCCGGGTCCACCATCGGGTCCTCGATGACGGGGATCTCCCTCTCGACCAGGGGGACGATAACGGTGCGGCCAACCAGGTGGCGGTTCTTCTCGTCGCGGGGGTGGATGGCGATGGCCACATCGCCCAGGATCGTCTCAGGTCTTGTCGTCGCAACCGTGATACCCCCTTCCCCATCGGAGAAGCGGTACGTCACGTTGTAAAGGTGTCCGCTGGATTCCTGGTGGTCGACTTCAAGGTCGGAAAGTGCAGTCTGGCAACGTGGACACCAGTTGATGATGTATTTCCCCTTGTAAATCAGCCCTTCCTTGTAGAGACGGACGAAAACCGACCGAACGGCCCTGGAGAGTCCCTCGTCCATGGTGAAGCGCTCACGGCGCCAGTCACAGGAAGCCCCAAGCTTCTTCAATTGGTTGACGATCCGGTTGCCGTATTGTTCCTTCCACTCCCAGACTTTTTCGACGAAGGGCTCGCGTCCGAGTTCGTGGCGGGAAATTCCCTGGGCTGCCAGGTTTCGCTCAACAACGTTCTGTGTGGCGATTCCCGCGTGATCGGTTCCAGGCAGCCAGAGGACGTCATACCCGTTCATCCGCTTGAAGCGGCATTGGATGTCCTGGAGGGTGTTGTTCAGGGCATGTCCCATGTGGAGGGATCCCGTCACGTTCGGGGGCGGAATGACAATGCTGAACGGTTTCCGTTCAGTATCGGCGTTGCCCTCGAAGAGCCTGTGTTCTATCCACCAGGCGTACCATTTGTCTTCGATGGGCTTGGGATCATATGTCTTGCCAAGGTTGCTGCTGGCGTCACTCATCGTCATTCCTCCTCGGGACCGTCGCTTGCAAGGGACCGGTCCACGTAATCTTCCAGAAATAGCCGGAGCTCGTCAACACCGGCCCCCGATTCCGCCGAGGTGACGAAAGCGGGTTCTTGTCCTTTGTAATAGCTTGCAAGGAGCGATTTCCACTTGCCCTTCGAAATCTTGTCCGCCTTGGTGAAGACGGTCACCGTGGGGGCGTCCTGGTGTGCGAGCCACTCCCTGAGCTGCAGGTCGGCCTTGAGGAACCCGTGCCTGAAATCCACGAGGTGAAGGTGCAAAACCGTTGCGGAGCGGGTCGTATAGGCATCAACAAGGCGCTTCCAACCTTGGCGGGTTTCCTGGGAAGTCGCAGAGTACCCGTAGCCTGGAAGGTCGACGAGGTAGAAGGGGTGTTTCCCGGCAAGCCGGAAGAAATTGATGCTGCGTGTCTTTCCCGGGGTTCCGCTCGAACGGGCGACCTTCTGCCCAACCAGCCGGTTGATCAGGCTCGATTTTCCCACGTTGGATCTTCCGAGGACCGTGATCTCCGGGATCCCTGCTGGTGGAAGCTGGTTTTGAAGAAATGCGGTGATGACAGATTCGTATTTCCATCGTAACGGCATCAGGAGGGATCTCCCTTGAGGGCCATTTCGAAGACTTCCGCTGCAGAAGAGACAAAACGGGCCTCCATGTTTTCACGGATCCATGCAGGGAGTTCATCCCAGTCCACCTTGTTGGCCTCTGGGAGGATCAAGTTTCGAATTGCGTGTCGCCTTGCGGCTAGAACCTTTTCCTTTATGCCGCCAACGGGGAGGACGTTGCCCCGGAGGGTGATTTCCCCGGTCATCGCAAGGTCGTGACGGACCGGGCGACGGGTCAGGGCTGAAAGGAGCGCTGTGGCGATGGTGATCCCGGCCGAAGGGCCATCCTTGGGAATCGCACCTTCCGGAACGTGGACGTGGGTGTCCATGGCTTGCCACGCGAGTTCTTCGAGTCCCCATTCCCCCGCAGTCGAACGAAGGTAGCCCATTGCGGCAGTGGCGGATTCCTGCATGATTTCTCCGAGGTTTCCCGTCAGGGTGAGTCCTCCCTTTCCTTTCATAGTGACTCCTTCGACGACGAGGGCCTCTCCTCCCGCCTCGGTCCATGCCAGGCCCACTGCCGTTCCGACCTGGTCGCGGTCAGGCAGGGATGGGTGCCGTTTCCTGGGAACCCCCAGGTATTCAATCAGGTCATCGGGTTCGATTCGGAAAGCGGGGCCGCCCTTGCCAGCCTTCTTGGCGTTGCCGCCCTCCAGTATCCTCCTCGCGAGCTTTCGGGCAATCCGGGACAAGAGTCGCTCAAGTTCACGCACTCCAGCCTCGCTCGTGTAGCGCTCGACAATTGCCTTCATCGTTTCGGTTCCGATGACGATGTCAAAACCCTTTAGCCCGCTTGACCGCAACACTCTTGGCCAAAGATGCTTATGGGCGATTTCCATTTTTTCTTCCGTTACGTAACCTGGAAGATGGATGATCTCCATCCGGTCCAGTAGGGGGCTAGGAATCGTGTGAGTCACGTTGGCCGTCGTGATGAAGAGTGTCCGGCCAAGATCGAAAGGCACTTCCAGGAAGTGGTCGGTAAATGCGAAATTCTGTTCGGAATCGAGCACTTCCAGCAAGGCCGAAGAGGGGTCACCCCTGAAATCCGTGCCCACCTTGTCAATCTCGTCAAGGAGAAGGAGAGGATTCCTTGTCCCGGCCTGGCGAATTTTCTGGAGGATCCTCCCCGGGAGAGCCCCGACGTAGGTCCTTCTATGTCCTCTTATCTCGGCTTCGTCGCGAATGCCTCCGAGGGACATCTGGACGAATTTTCGCTTCATAGCCTTTGCGATGGAGCGGCCCAGGGAAGTTTTCCCGACCCCGGGGGGCCCGACGAAACAGAGGACCTGCGTCCTTGATTCCCCAGCCGCGAGTTTCCTGACCGCCAGGAATTCAAGGATCCTTTCCTTGACCTCTTCAAGTCCGTAATGGTCTTCATCAAGAACTTTCCGGGCCACGGCGATATCCAGCTGATCCTTGGACGTCCGGCTCCAGGGGAGTTCGATCAACCAATCGATATACGTCCGGGCAACGGTTGCCTCGGCAGAAACAGGCGGCATCTTCGAAAAACGCCCCAGTTCGTGGAGTGCCTTTTCCTCCACCTCGGAGGGCATTTTCGCCGCCCGGATCCTTGCGGCCATCTCTTCAACTTCATTCAGTCCCTCACGGGATTCCAGCTCCGTCTGGATAACCTTCATCTGTTCCTTAAGGTAATACTCGCGGTGAGTGCGGTCCATTTCCTGCCGCACCCTGTCGTGAATTTCGCTCTCGAGCTGAAGGATCTCGGTCTCGCGGACGAGTATTTTCAGGAGAAGTTCCGTCCTGGCGGTGGGATCCGCGGTTTCGAGGATGCGCTGCTTCTCCTCCACCTTTAGGTCCATGTGGGAGCTGATGATATCTGAAAGCATGGAGAGCCCTTCGATCTCCGAGAGGGAAACGACGATTTCGTCGGGGATCTTGGTACTATACGAAACGACCTTTTCAAACTGGTCGAGAAGAGCCCGCCTCAGGGGCTGCTCGGGAACTTCTTCTTTCGGAGCGGGAATGGGCAACGTCCAGGCCTCGATCATGTCTTCGGAAATCTCGAAAGTTTCAACTTGGGTGCGCGCCAGTCCCTCCAGCAACACCTTTGTTGTCCCGTCAGGCAGCCTGGCCGTCTGGACGATTGCAGCGAGTGTTCCCACCTCGTAAAGGTCTTCTGCCTGGGGATCTTCTTCCTGCAAGGTTTTCTGGGCAACGACCAACACTCGTCGCCCCTTTGCCGCGGCTGCTTCGAGAGCTTTCAGGGATTTGGGCCTTCCAATGAAAAGAGGGGCCATGACCCCAGGAAAAAGGACGGTGTCCCTTACGGGGATGACCGGCAGTTTCCCCTTGGGCAGGACTGTTCTCATGAATCAGGCGACCTCCTTGCCGGCTTTTGGTTCGATCATGGGAGGGCGTCCTTCTTCCACGGTTTCGCGCGTGATCGTTATGCTCGAAATTTCTGCTGCCTTTGAAGGCAGGTCAAACATCAGGTCCAGCATGATCGATTCCATGATGGACCTTAAGCCGCGGGCTCCTGTGTTTCTCTTTGCGGCAAGGCGGGCGATACTGCGGACTGCTTTGTCGGTGCAGTGGAGGCTGACGCCCTCGATTTCAAAGGCTTTCTCGTATTGCCGGATCAGGGCGTTCTTGGGTTCCTTGAGGATCCGGACCAGAGCTTCCTCGTCGAGACCTTCCAGGGGGGCGAAGATAGCCAGCCGGCCGACGAACTCGGGAATGAAACCGAAAGCGACAAGATCCTCCGGCTGGACCCTGGAGAGAAGTTCATAACGAGCCCGCTTGTCGTTGCTGAGGACTGTACCTCCGAAACCGATCGTCTTCCGGTTGATCCGGTGGGCGATAATCTCTTCAAGCCCCTCAAAGGATCCACCACATATGAAGAGGATGTTGCGGGTGTCCATCTGTATGAAATCCTGGTAGGGATGCTTCCGCCCGCCCTTTGGGGGTACGTTGGCGACGGTTCCCTCGACGATCCGCAACAGCGCCTGTTGAACGCCTTCTCCCGAAACGTCCCGCGTGATCGAGGCAGATTCCGATTTGCGGCCTATTTTGTCTACCTCATCGAGATAGATAATGCCCCTTTCTGCGGCCTTTAGGTCGTAATCTGCTGCCTGCAGCAGCCTGACGAGGATGTTTTCGACGTCTTCCCCCACGTATCCGGCTTCGGTCAAAGTCGTCGCATCCGCCATGGCAAATGGGACCTTCAACAGCCTGGCCATGCTCTGTGCGAGAAGGGTCTTCCCGCTCCCGGTCGGGCCTATTAGAACGACGTTGCTTTTCTGCATCTCGACTTCGTCCTTGCCCTCGGTGTTGCTTTGTATTCGACGGTAATGGTTGTATACCGCGACAGAAAGGATTTTCTTGGCCTGGTTTTGGCCGACGACATAATGGTCCAGGAAACGGAAGATGTCCCTCGGGTTGGGCACGTTTTCCATGGAAAAGGGAGTTGCAAGGGGTACTCCGCGAGAGTCCTCCCCTTCTTCCTTCAAGATAAGGTTGCATAGATGGACGCATTCATTGCAAATGGTGACTCCGGGTCCCGAAATCAGCTTCTGCACCTCGTCCTGCGCCTTGCCGCAAAAAGAGCAGCGAAGGTTTCTCCGTTTTCGGCCGTCGCCGTCGTCCTGCTGGAACATGATGGTCCTCCCCTCTACGACTTCAGTCATGCTGAAGGCGGGAACAACTTAATAGTCTAGCGCATGCCGCAAAAAAGCAGAAGGGGAGAGGGCGAGCCTCTCCCCTCGCGGGGTGTTTGAATCCGGGTGAGTGGGCCGGTCTCCTAGCGTTTTTCTATGATCCGGTCGATTATCCCGTATGCATTCGCTTCGGCGGCAGACATGAAAAAGTCACGGTCTGTGTCCGCTGCGACTTTCTCCAAGGTTTGTCCCGCATGCTTCGACAGGATTCCGTTGATCGTCTCCCGAACACGGAGTATTTCCCTGGCCTGGATTTCAATTTCGGTAGCTTGGCCTTGGGCCCCTCCGAGCGGTTGGTGAATCATGATCCGGGCATTTGGAAGGGCGATCCTCTTTCCCTTTTCACCGGCAGCAAGAAGGACTGCCGCCATGCTCGAAGCCTGGCCGACGCAGATCGTCGATACTGGGCACTTGACGTACTGCATCGTATCGTAAATGGCAAGGCCTGCCGTAACGATCCCTCCCGGGCTGTTGATGTAAAGATAGATATCCTTGTCCGGGTCCTCGCTCTCGAGGAAAAGAAGCTGCGCGATGACGATGTTCGCGACATGGTCGTCAATTTCCTGGCCAATGAAGACGATGCGATCTTTCAAAAGGCGGCTGTAGATATCGTAGGAGCGTTCACCCCTACCTGTTTGCTCGATAACCATCGGAACAAGTATTGACGACATGACTCTATCCCCCCGTTATTCGGGCTTGTTTTCTGCCTGGCTTTCTAGCCCTTCTGCGGAAGCACCTACCGGAACCTCTTTGATCGTGATCTCGGACATAAGAAGGGCAATTGCCTTGTTCATGCGGATTCGATGGAGAAAATCGGTCATCCTTTCTCGATCCTTGAAAAGGAGTGAGCGAATCCGGTCCGGTTCCGATTTAAGGTAGTCCGAAAGGGATTGGATTTCGGCGTCGATGTCCTGCTCGTTGACCTCAATCGTGCGCTCATCGGCAAGGGCTTCAAGGACGAGAGTCTGGCGAACGGTCCTCACTGCTCTCTCCTTTATGCTCTGCTCAAAAGTTTCTGGATTGATCCCGTTCTTTTCAAGGTACTCCTCCATGGAAACGTTAAACTGTTTCTTGATTTGTTCCGCTTCTTCTTCTTTCATGGCCTTGACCTGTCGTTCGACGAGCGTTTCAGGAACAACGACATCAGCCGATTCCCTAAGTTTCGAAAGAGCATTTGACTCGGTCGCGTTCTTTGTATCGTGCCGAATTTGTTCGGCGATTCGGTCCGTCACGTCCTTTTTGAAGCCCTCGAAATCCGCGATCTTGTCCTGGGAATATTTCCTGATGAACTTTTCGTCGAGTTCGGGGAGGATCCGTTCGAGTATTTCCTTGACCTTGAGGCTGTAGCGAAGGGTTTTGCCGGCTATGGCTGGATCGGGATGTTCCTCTTCGATCGTAAACTCAACCGATTCCTCGTCGCCGATATTCTTGTCGGTGAGGGCATTTTTCAATTCTGCCCTAAGGCTTTCCGAATCCAGCTGGATTGTCGCTGTCTGTGGGGAGGAAGGTGTATTCTCCGTGCCCTCCTCCAGAAGAAGAGTCGTATATTCCACGGAAACGGAATCTCCCTCCTTCGAAGACCGGTCGGAGACTGGCTTCAACTCGGAGTGATGCTGCCGAATCTGTTCAATCGCCGCTTCGACCATGGCATCCGTCACTTCGACGACGGGTTTTTCAACGACGAGGGAGGAAAGCTCGGGAAGGACGACCTCCGGGCGCACTTCAAAAGTGAAAACGGCGGTGACCGGTTTTCCCTCTTCAACTTCGCCTTCCAGGTCAACCTGCGGTTCGGTGATCAGGTTGAGGTCGTATTCCTCGACGATTTCGCTCATGGCGGAGGGGATTACTTTCTCCAGAGCTTCCGAGTAGATACCCTCGCGGCCGAAGTACATTTCGATGATATTACGGGGGACCCGGCCCTTGCGGAACCCCTTGATGTTCGCCTTCCTTGAAAGTTCCCCGACAACGGTGTTCAGCGCCTTCTGGAAATCCTGCGCTTCGATCGTAGCCCGGATTTTAAGAATGTTGCCTTCCTGTGAGACTATCTCCGATTTCAAACGCCACAACTCCTTTCAGGTTCCGTTCATTCAATGCCTGCATTCAGGCGTGAAAAGTATACCACATGGCATTGTACAGAAAGCACATAAAGAAAGAACCCCCCGGATTCCCTTGGAAGTCGGTGGGTTCTTTTCGTCATGACACCCCGTTTCATCGGTTTCAAGACCTATTCCGGGATGGGACCTTCCCTGGTGCGAGAGGCGGGACTTGAACCCGCAAGGCTTCCGCCACTGGATCCTAAGTCCAGCGTGTCTACCTGTTCCACCACTCTCGCTAAAAAAATAAAATGGTGGACCGTACAGGAATCGAACCTGTAACCCCCTGATTAAGAGTCAGGTGCTCTGCCAGTTGAGCTAACGGTCCACGCAAAACCTATATTCTATTGTATTGGCTGGCGCGCCCGGCAGGATTTGAACCCGCGACCGACGGATCCGAAGTCCGCCGCTCTGTCCGCTGAGCTACGGGCGCACGTCCCGTCTTCAGTTTGGGGTGAGCGAGGGGACTTGAACCCCCAACCACTGGAGCCACAGTCCAGTGCTCTGACCAATTGAGCTACGCTCACCGGCTCCACTTTCATTGTTCCCTAGTGGCGCGCCTGAGAGGACTTGAACCTCCAACCTACGGATTAGAAGTCCGTTGCTCTATCCGGTTGAGCTACAGGCGCCTATATTTCTTTGGAGCGGGAAACGGGATTCGAACCCGCGACCTACGGCTTGGAAGGCCATCGCTCTAGCCAACTGAGCTATTCCCGCGCTCACGGCGTACCTTCGGGATGGTCGGGGCGAAAGGATTTGAACCTTCGACCCCCTGCTCCCAAAGCAGGTGCGCTAACCAGGCTGCGCTACGCCCCGACATTTTATATGATACCAAGGTTAGGATCAATTTGCTGGTGGAGCTGAGGGGATTCGAACCCCTGGCCTATTCCGTGCGAAGGAATCGCGCTCCCACTGCGCCACAGCCCCGTTCAAAGAGACGTCGCCCATTTTAGAGAGGCATAAGGTTCTTGTCAAGGGCAGGGAGAGTTCCCTGATATGATATCCGCAAAACGGGAGGTGGAGACCGTGAAAATCGGCCCCGAAATGGCTAGGGCCTGGGCGGTTGAAATTCAAGGTGCGTGGGCCGGAACAAGGATACGCCGCGTAGAAGGTGCGGATCTGTGGGTGGCTATCCAGCTTTATCCTAAGGGATGGCTGATTTTTTCATGGTTGCCGGAAACCTGCGGGTGCGGGGTCATCGCGCGTGAACTACTGGATGGACTCATGAAACGCGGGAAACGCCAACCGCCGATTGTCCTTGCCCTGAAAAGCCATATCATGGGCGCCCGGCTGACGGGGGCGGAACAGTTGAATGCAGACCGTGTGCTAGTGCTCCATTTTTCAAGGCCAGTGGGACTCGGTATTAGCCAACCCCGGACCCTTATCCTTGAAGCGTCTCCGCGATTCGCAAACCTGATCCTTGCCGACGGGAATCTTCAAGTCCTGGAAACAGGATGCCACGATCGGCCCGGTGATGGAGAGCCTTACAGGACCCGGCCCGGGTTTTTCTACCAGCCTCCGCCAGTGATACAGGGAGTCCCTCCCTCGAAGTGGCCTCTAGCAGTTACTCCGGATGCCTTCAATGGCTTGAGGGGAATAGGGAAAGGCCTTGGAGAGGCTTTGAGGGGGTGCTGGGGTGATCTTCACAACCCGCAGGAGGCCTTGTTCGGCCTATACAACCCAGATGGCTCCGCTTCCCTGGATTCCTTCCTGCCCCAGCGCGTGGGTGACTCGCTATTGGTTTTCCCTTTGATCCTGCCCAAGGCAAAACCAATTCCAGGGTCTCCCCTGGAAGCAACCGGTTCCGAATTGGCAAACGATCTTTTGGGGAGAGGTTCCCTGATGGCTGGCAAAAAGCCTGGCAGCGGTTTCACCCGGGAGTCCCGGCGTCTCCGGAACCGTCTGGACGGACTAAAGCGCCAGTTGACAGAGTGCGAGCAGGCTGAGCTTTGGAAGAAATACGGGGAAGCCCTTCTCTCATCCATGCTGGAAATTCCCGAGAAAGCCCTGGAAATTGAAATCGCCTTCTGGGGCACCTCCGGTCCCGAAATGTTGCGTGTTCCTGTCGACCCTGGCATGACCAGGGTGCAGAATGCACAAGCCTGCTTTAAGCGCTACCGCAAGGGAAACAGCATCAGGGAACATGTTGGGGCCGAGATCCGGAAGCTTGAAATGGAGATCGCCAGCCTGGAACAGGATGAGATATTGGCGGAAGCATTGTCGCTTTGTACTGGAGGAATACGGCAGGAGGCAGGAAAACTGCCAGGCAGGAAAAAGGGTGTGAAGGATTCCGGTGTCCACCGGTTTGAGATAGGAGATTTCACGGTTTTGGTTGGCACAAGTGCTTTGGGCAACCGGCAGGTCACTTTCAGGCTATCCTCCCCGGAAGACATTTGGCTTCATGTAAAGGACCTGCCTGGGGCCCATGTCATCGTCAAGACGGGGAAAAGGACGGTCCCCCTAGCCGTGATCGAGCAGGCTGCGGGAATCGCCGCTTTTTTCAGCAAGGCTCGCATGTCTCCTTCCGCTGTAGTAGAAATAACGGAGAGGCGTCATGTCCGAAGCCGGCAAGGGCAAAATCCTGGATCGGTTTTTTATACCCATTCGACAGCCCTCACCGTGAGGCCGGGCCTGCCGGGTGCAGGTTCTTGAGTATGCCGGAAAGGCTAGACGGGAGAAATGACCGGAATGAGAACCTTTGGCCGTCTCTCGGATGTGGGATGGTCAAGCGCCAGGAGTGCAGGAAAACCCTGTCGATCGGGAACGGGGCGTGCTTTCTTGGGGCATAGAGGGCGTCACCGACGAGAGGGTGCCCGAGGTGGCGGAAGTGAACACGAATCTGGTGGGTCCGGCCTGTAAAAAGGTCACATTCGACTAGTGAAAAACCCTCTTCGAAGCGGGCGAGGACCCGGTAGCCCGTCTTCGATGGCCGCCCCTCCCCTACTACGGCCATGCGGAGGCGATTGTGAGGGTCCCTCCCGATAGGTTCGTCGATGGTCCCCGCACTTTCGCGGAGAACTCCCCAGGCAAGGGCCAGGTATCGTTTTTCTACAGCGCGGGACTTGAAGGAGTCTATAAGACGGTCCAGGGCCTCGCTGGTCCTGGCGACGACCATGAGCCCGGAGGTCGTCGAATCAAGCCGGTGAACGATACCAGGCCTGAGGACACGATTAATGAGGCCGATCATGGGATCCCTGTAAAGGAGTCCATGAACAAGGGTTCCGGTCCAGTGTCCCGGCGCGGGGTGGACAACAAGCCCTGCCGGCTTGTCTATTACGAGGATATCTTCATCTTCGTAGAGAACGCCAAATTCCACGGGTTCCGGTTCCAAGTCCAGGGTCTCGATCTTCTGGATGGTCACCTCGACACGAGTTCCTTCCGGCAGCTTCAAAGAGGGTTTGGGTGCCTGGCATGAAGAAAGACTGATTCCGCCTTTTCGGACGAGCTTGTTTGCGTAACTTCGCGTCAGGCCCAGGCGCCTGGCAACAAGAACGTCAAGACGGGTTCCCNNTTCACTCGGACCAACGATAAATTCCTCCCGGGTTCCTTCAGGCGGCTCTTCTTCGGGGATGGGGATTTCCTCTTGCCAGTCCCCTTCTCCTTCTGCGGAAAAAGGGGGGAGCCCCGGCCTGCCGGGACTCCCCCATCCAGGACCCGTCAATCCGTGGTCACCTTTGAACACCTCGGGCAGAGATCCCGCCCATCCGGGCATGGTGATATCCTCCAACATCTGGGGCATGCTGTTCCTCCGGCTTTCCGGATACCGATGCGCATGCCGGTTTCAGCATCTTCGAAAACGAGATCGAATTCATTGCCTCGGGGTTTCTTCCGGAAGGCCGAGACGATGCAGATCATCTCCCAATCCTCTTCCGAGGCTGAGAGGATGACCGGTTGAACCTTTTCAGGAGCTTCAATGACCGTGATTTCCGCCTCTAGGCTTTTCCCGATCAGTCCCTTTCCGCGGGCAACCTCCAGGGCGCGGCTGAAACCGCCTCGGATGGACAGTATCCGGTCCCAGCGGGCGTCGAGTTGCAGATCGGACAGCAAAGGGTCTTCTTTCGGCCACCCTGCAAGGAAAACGCTTTCGGGAAGGGATCCGTCGATTTTTCGCATGGCCTGCCAAGTTTCCTCGGTTGTGAAACTCAGCACGGGCGCGAGAGCCCTTGTAAGCATTTCGAGGAGTTTCCAAAGGACCGTCTGGCAGCTTCGTCGGGTCCTTTCGCCCGGGGCGGAAGCATATAGCCGGTCCTTGCTGACATCGAGGTAGAATGCGCTAAGCTCATTGACGCAGAACTGGTAGACGACGAAAGTCGGGATGTGGAACTCGTAAGACTCGAAGCCCTGGGTGACTCGACTGATCAGGCCCTGGAGGCGCGACATGATCCAGCGGTCCATTTCATCCATTTCCTCCGGTTTAACGGTATCGGTGGACGGGTGGAAGTCGTAGACATTACTGAGGAGATACCGGTAAGTATTGCGGACACGCCGGTACATTTCGACAAGATTGTCGATGATGCTCTGGGAGATCCGGATATCGTTCCGGTAATCCGTGGACGCGACCCAGAGCCGCAGGATATCCGCCCCGTATTTCTCGATGACTTCCTGGGGGCTGACAGTGTTGCCCAGGGATTTTGACATCTTCCGGCCGTCTCCATCAACGATGAAGCCATGGGTAAGGACGGAACGATAAGGGGCGCTGCCGCGAGTGGCGACCCCGTTCAGGAGTGAGGTCTGGAACCACCCGCGATGCTGGTCGCTCCCCTCCAGGTAGAGATCCGCCGGCCAACGGAGTTCCGGGCGGGCTTCCAGGACGGCAATGTGGCTCGACCCGGAGTCGAACCAGACATCCATGATGTCCGTTTCCTTCCGCAGGTGTCTTGAGCCGCATTTATCGCAAATAGCCCTTCCCCCGAGCATTTCTTGCGGGGTGGCTTTCCACCAGGTGTTGCTTCCATTAACGCGGACCTTCTCCTGGACGAGCCGGATCCGGTCCGG
>DJHE01000017.1:0-8149 GCA_002432945.1 Synergistaceae bacterium UBA5827 | reverse complement strand
CTTGTCGATGGCCGCAAGTGCTTCTTGCCTGAATTCGGAGACAGACACGAACCATTGTTCTGTTGCCCGGAAGATGATGGGTTTCTTGCAACGCCAGCAATGCGGGTAGGAATGGAGGATCTTGCCTCTCCCAAGTAGCCTGCCATTTTCGATTAGGCTCTTGAATACCCTGTCGGCACCTTCTTCCAGGGACAGCCCCCCGACAAGGGGTGTTTCAGGCAGGAACCGTCCCGTCGGGTCGACCGGGTTGTAGATTTCCAGCCCGTAGCGGATTCCTGTCTCGAAGTCTTCGACGCCATGGCCCGGAGCGGTATGAACGCATCCCGTACCGGAATCGAGGGTGACGTAGTCAGCAAGAACGAGCGGCACTTCCCTTTCTTCGTAAAAGGGGTGGATCGCCGCAAGTCCTTCCAGTTCCTTTCCACGGCAACGCAGGATCGGTTCTCCGAAAACGAGTCCCGTGTCTTTTTCTACGGATGGCATCAGTTCCGCAGCCAGAAGGTATATCTTTTGTCCGGCGGGTGCAAACACGTACTCGTAATCGACCTGGAGGGCTACCGCCATGCTGGCCGGGAGAGTCCACGGGGTCGTCGTCCAAATGATGACGGAAACATCCTTTCCCGAGAGGTCCTTGAAGCGGTCTGCAACCCGGGGCATCGGGTAGGCAACGTAAATGGATGGTGAGGTTTCGTCCTCGTACTCGATTTCAGCTGCAGCCAGGGCAGTCTGGCAATCGATGCACCAGTAGACGGTCTTGAAACCCTTGTAGACAAACCCCTTCTCCACCATGTCGGCAAAAGCTCCTAGCTGCGCGGCCTCGTATTCAGGCTCGAAGGTGACGTAAGGGTTTTCCCAGTCCCCAAGTACGCCAAGTCGCTTGAACTCTTCCCGCTGGATGTCGATGAACCGCCGTGCGTAATCGGTACACTTGGATCGCAGTTCGACCGGATCCATGGACTCCTTGGTCGCACCTTCCTCCCTGAGAACGCGGAGCTCGATGGGCAAGCCGTGAGTGTCCCAGCCAGGGATGTAAGGGGCGCGATATCCTCGCATCCACTTGTACTTGGGGATGAAGTCCTTAAGAATCTTGTTGAAGGCCGTGCCGATATGGATGTTGGCATTGGCGTAAGGAGGTCCGTCGTGCAGGATGAAAAGCGGGCTTTCCTCCGCCTGGGACATGAGTTTCCCGTAAAGGTCCATTTCACGCCACATTTGCAGGAAGCCTGGTTCCCTTTTGGCCAGGTTGGCTCTCATCGGGAAATCGGTCTGGGGTAGATTCAGTGTTTTCTTGTAATCTTCGGGCATGGATGAACCTCCTAAAAGGGGCTTGAACGTCCTTATGGTCGATTATTGAGGTGTCGATTAATCGTTTTGCTCTCCGGGTCCTGACATTTTCTCCACCAGCTTGGTTTTCTTTGCTTTTTGCATCTGGAAGAGATGAAGGCCGACGAGTATGGCAAGGCCGACAAGGTCGGATTTGAGGCCTGGGGTCATCAGGCCAAGGGCACCCGCTATGGCGAGGATACGGAGCGCCCAGTTGACTGGCGCCTTGTAAAAGCCAATCGTCCCGATTCCCAGGAGAAACACGCCGATGATCGCGGTGATCACGCTGATCGTCAGGCTTAACGGTTCAGGGTTGACCAGAACCAGCATCGGGTTGTAGATGTAAATGTACGGGACAAGGAACCCTGCCAAAGCCAGCTTCATCGCCGTAAAGCCTGTTTTCATCGCGTCCGCTCCTGCGATCCCCGCTCCCGCATAGGCAGCGAGGGCGACAGGAGGGCTCAAGTCTGCTGCGATGCCAAAGTAGAGGACGAACATGTAGGCTGCGATCGGGGGAACGCCAAGGGCGAAAAGGGCCGGTGCGGCCATTGTGCTTGTAACAATGAAGTTGGCGGTGGTAGGCAGGCCTGCTCCCAGCAGGATGCTCGTGATCATCGTCATGATCAGGGTGATGATCAGGCTTCCGTGTGCGATCTCGACAATGGCGCCGGCGATCCTAAGGCCGAGTCCAGTCAGAGTCGCCATTCCTACGACCATGCCTACGGTGGCGCAGGCTGCAGCCACTCCCAGGGCCGTGCGGGCGCCATTTTCGAGGGCGCTCTTGTATTTCGGCAGGGTCAACGCCGTCTCCCTGTTGAAATATGAGCAGGCCATGTTCAGCAGTATGCCGTAAAAAGCAGCCTTGATCGGCGTGTAGCCGGCGACGAGAAAGTAAATGATTCCCACGAGGGGGATAAGGAGCTGCCCCTTGGTCTTTAGGAGAGCCCATAACAGAGGGAGCTGATCCCGTGGGAGACCTTTCAAGCCGAGGCGGGAAGCTTCAAGGTGAACCTGAACGATGACGGCAAGGTAGTAAAGGAGTGCAGGGATGATGGCCGCCAGGGCGACCTTGATGTAGGGGATGCCAAGGAACTCCGCCATGATGAAGGCCGCTGCACCCATGACCGGGGGCATGATCTGGCCTCCGGTTGAAGCAACGGCTTCCACGGCGCCGGCAAAATAGGGTTTGTATCCGACGCTTTTCATGAGCGGGATGGTGAACATCCCCGTTGTGCAGACGTTTGCCACAGAAGAGCCTGAAATCGTTCCCATCAGCCCAGAGCTGACGACCGCGACCTTGGCGGGTCCACCAACAGACCATCCTGCAATGGCCATGGAAAGGTCGATTATGAATTTTCCCATTCCCGTCTGTTCAAGGAAAGTCCCAAACAGGATGAACATGAAGACGAACGTGGACGAGACCCCGAGGGGGACCCCGAAGATGCCTTCGGTCCCGAGGTACATATGGTTGATGATCCGTGGGATGTCAAAACCGCGGTGGGCGAACATGTCCGGGAAATAGCGGCCGAAAAAGCAGTAAAGGAGACTGAATATGGCGATTCCCGGCAGGATCGGGTTAGACACGCGTCGCGTTGCCTCTAGGAGCATGGCGACCAGTACGAATCCCATGGCTAGGTCGGCTGTCGTCGGCAACCCTGCGCGTCCGACCAGTTCGTTGAAAAAGATGACCAAGTAAAGTGATGACAAAGCCGCCACGACAGCCAAAACCATGTCGTACCACGGGATGGAATCCTTTCGTCCCTTGTTGGAAGCAGGATACAGAAGGAAGATCAAGCCCAGGGCGAACGCCAGGTGAACCGCACCCTGTTTGATAGCCAGCAAGAGCCCCATGCCGGAGGTATAGAGGTGGAATAGGGACATGGCAACGGCGATTACTGAGACCAGAAGCGCCTGCCACCCGGAAAGGGTGCGATAACGCGCTTCAACATCAAACTTGCGCATGATTTCGTCAAGGTCTATTTTTTCGGAAGTACCTGCGACCTGGTTCTGTTTTTCTCCCTCTAACAAGGTTACCCCCCCATTTCATGCAAACAGCTTTATTCCGAAAAAGTCCCAAGTACAGTCTAGCGTAAATCGGGCACGCATAAAACCCTAGCGGCCCATGCGAAGGGTTCAGGCCGCGCTTCGATCAACAGCCTTTCTCCCGGGTATCTTTCGAATGCCCTGATCTGCCCGAATCCTTCGAGCGCCAAAAGGTTCCTTCCCAACCCACAGTTCCCCACCCGGTAACGAAGGGCATCCCAATGATTTCTACCCCCCCGGATGATAAACCAGTCCGGGGCGGAAACAAATCGGCCGTTTTCAGGAACCTCGGTGGGAAGCCCTGCGTTGTTTGACTGGTAACGTTCTTCCCACTGCCATATCCGCCCCGAAACAACCCGGTACTCGTCCTCTACCGGGGTTTTCTCGAGGGAATGGATGATTCGGCTGGTGAAGGTCCATCCCTCCGGAATCGGTCCGCAAACAATCACCTTGCCGCTTTCCATGGAAATCGAAATCACGTTTATGGGCCAAGTGGCAAGGGTGATTCCCAACGAGAGAAGGAAGAGAGAAAAAAGAACGAAAAGGGTCTTTCGATACACGGCATCTCCTTGTCCTGCAGAAAGAGGTCCAAAAAACAAAAAGGCCCCTTTCAGGGCGGGTTTGCTGTTTTGGCGGGCCCGGCCAGACTCGAACTGGCGACCTACGGCTTAGGAGGCCGTCGCTCTATCCACCTGAGCTACGGGCCCACCGGAACGACCGATATCTTACCACGGGTGTTCCGTCCGGGCAACGTTTTCTCCCTCCAAAGTCTGTGAACCGTCCCACTCCTCCACAGGCCATTTCCGACGGGTCAAACGGATAGGCCGTCACTCCTGAACAAGCCTTCCGGATTAAGCCTCTCCCTTGCGGAACTTAAGAAAGTGAGGGGAGGATCATGCAAAACGTTATTCCGCTTCGAAAGCCGTGCTATGAGACCTGGGAGGATGCCCTGGAGGCCTTTCTTCTGTGGAGGACCGCCACAGGCCTTTCAGAGAGGACCCTGAAGGACTACCGGGTCCATGTCGCCCGCTTCTTCACACGCTACCCCGAGGCCTGGAGAACGTCCACGCTGAACGCCTGTGTCTACCGGTACTTGGGGGAAAATGTGGCACCGGCCACCTTCAATATAAGAAGGAAGTATCTCAAGGTCTTCTTCGACTGGGCCAGGGAAGAAGGATTGATCCACCAAAACCCGATCGAGGGGATAAAGGCCAGGCACGCCGAGCCCCGCATCGTGCGGATCGCCCCCGACGTGCTCCTGCGGCTTCTTGATCTCCCGGATACGGGAACCTTCGCCGGTTTACGGGACAAGGCCCTGCTCCTTCTCCAACTCGATACCGGTATCCGTCCGGGGGAAGCCCTCCAGCTCTACCCCTGCGACTTCAACCCTGCGGGCCTCGAGGTTCGAATCCGTCCGGAAGTCTCCAAGACCCGCAGGGCCCGAACCCTGGTCATTTCCAGGGCTTGCGGCCAATCTCTCTCTCGCTTGCTTGCCGTTCGCCCCGAGGCCTGGCAGGGGTCCCCGATCTTCTGTAGCGACTACGGCGAACCCTACCGGATCAACTCCTGGGGCTATCGCCTGAAGAAGGTCTACGGTCAACGCCTGGGAGTGAAAATCAGCCCCTACGACCTCCGCCATTGCCACGCCATCATGTTCTTGAGGAACCACGGAAACCTCTTCGCCCTGCAAAGGGAAATGGGGCATTCCAACCTGGACATGACGAAACGCTATCTTGCCCTGTCCGACGACGACCTCAGGGAAGCACACTCCAAGGCTAGCCCGCTTAACAGCTTGCTGAAAACCGGGGGGAAGCCCCGTCTTAGGTCCCTGAAAAGGGGGGATGCCCGTCGCTGAGCCCTCAGAAGCGGTCATCTAGCGCAAAGAGGAAGGAACTACCCGCTGGTAACCATGACAAGGGGTTCCTGGGCGATCCTGAGAAATCGAAGGAGGGAATGACAATGAGAAGAGCCACACAAAAGAAAAAGGATCGTTTCGAGCACCTTCTGGAGGACCTGGAAAGCACCGCCCCGAACCTTGATGCACTTCTGGAAGAGGCACAGAAAAACCATGAAGAGTTGTTGCGGGAAATCGGGGACCCCCTCGATGATCCGAAGATCAAGGAACTCCTGGAGGATGTGGAACAGCGTTTGAACAGCAAGGCCTGGGGTGTCATGGAGGCCATGCTGAAGGACCCGAAGATCGACATAGCCGCGGATCTTCTGAAGCTCGCCCACAGCGTCCTGGTCACGGTGCAGAAGATCTCGGGGGAGGATAAGGAGTTGAGCCGCATCCTCAAGCTCCTGGAGAAAAGAATCTGACGGTGAGGTCGGCAAAAGGGCAGGCCCGCGAGGGCTTGCCCTTTTTTTGCTTAAACAAAACAGAAGAGTCTCATGTGGTATTCTTAAGTTTAGCTATAAATTCCGATTTCATACACCATGCAGTAAGAGGAGGATATGCATGTCGGCAACGGAATTCCTAGAAAGGGCCAAGAAGAACAAGGCGGACGAGTTCTATACACAACTGCCCGATATAGAGGCCGAAATGCGGCATTATAAAGAACATTTTAGGAACAAGGTAGTATTCTGCAACTGCGATGATCCGTATGAGAGCAACTTCTTCAAATACTTCGCCATGAACTTCAACTTTCTGGGGCTCAAGAAACTGATCGCGACCTGCTATGATGGCTCTCCCGTCGCAGGCCAGGAGTTGCCGTTGTTTGACATAGAAGAGCTTGAAGGAAAAGATTCTGACCCCAAACACCCTCATAAAATTGAAATCACAGAGGTCAGGGACGAAAACGAGGACGGTGCTATCGACCTGGCTGACGTGGAACATTTGATCAAGAACAAGAAAAATACCTTGACGTTACTCCGCGGTAATGGAGATTTCCGCTCCGCAGAATGCATTAAGTTGCTAACAGAGGCAGACATCGTGGTAACAAACCCACCATTTTCACTGTTCAGAGAATATGTTTCAAAATTGATTGAACATGGTAAAGAATTTTTGATAATAGGCGGCCAAAATGCAATTACATATAAAGAAATATTTAAGCTCATCAAGGAAAATAGAATATGGCTTGGCATTGATAACGGCGGGACAAAATGGTTTCGAGTCCCTACACATTATGATATTAAGACCGAATCAAGGATAAAGATCGAAAACGGAATCAAGTACTTTAGTATGGGCAGCATTATGTGGTTTACCAACCTCGATCACGCGAAACGCCACGAAAACTTGACCCTTTACAAGCATTACACCCCGGAAGAATACCCGCACTATGTCAATTACGACGCGATCGAGGTCTCGAAAACCTCAGATATTCCCTGTGACTATGACGGGGCAATGGGGGTTCCTATCACCTTCCTCGACAAGTACAACCCCGAGCAGTTCGAAATAATCGGATCGAGTAGATTCGTCGGAAAACCGATGTCCCAAGTTGCCACAAAAGGCACCTACGTTTCCGGTGGGGTGAGATTCTATCTTCCAAATGGCGACGGTTCTTACCGCTGCTGACCTAGCCCCGGAAAACTGGTCCAGAAATTAAGTTAGACTGGACCGGTCAACCTGAGCGAGGGGGCAAGAAGAGATGCCACGGAAAGGCTTCACCTCTGAACAGATCATCAGGCTGCTGAAGGAAGCGGAGATCCTCATCGGGGAAGGCTCGACAACGAAGGAAGCCGTACGCCGGATCGGGGTCAGCGAACAAACCTTCTACAAGTGGCGGAGGGAATACGGCGGGCTGAGAGTGGACCAGGCCAAGCGGCTGAAGGAACTGGAGAAGGAGAATGCCCGCCTGAAGCGCCTGGTGGCGGACAAGGAGCTGGACATCCATATCCTGAAGGAAGCGCTGGACTACGAGTCAAAAAACGGCTGAGCCCGGCGAAGCGGAGGCGGACGGTGATCCATGTCTGCGCCTTTCTGGAGATATCGCAGCGTCGGGCATGTGGAGTTCTTGCGCAGTTTAGGTCCACACAAAGATACCGTGGGCAACCTCGGGATAGGGAAACCCTCCTGGCGAAACGGATGGTGGAACTGGCCTGCCAGTATGGGCGGTACGGCTACCGAAGGGTCACCGCCCTGCTCAAGAGCGAGGGCTGGAAGGTCAACCACAAGCGGGTGGAGCGGCTCTGGAGACGGGAAGGGCTGAAAGTCCCTTCACGCCAGCCGAAGAGAAAGCGCCTCTGGCTGAACGACGGCTCCTGCGTAAGGCTGAGGCCACAGCGGCGCAACCATGTCTGGACCTATGACTTCGTTTATGACCGGACCCATGACGGCCGGGCTTTCAGGATGCTCACCGTCCTGGACGAATACACGAGGGAATGCCTGGCGATCAAGGTGGCCAGGAGGCTGAACAGCAACGATGTCCTGGATGTATTGGCAGAGCTGTTTTTCAGGAAAGGGATTCCCTGTCATATCAGGAGCGACAACGGAAGCGAGTTTGCCGCAAGGATCGTGCGTAACTGGCTGAAAAGGCTGGGGGTGAAGACGCTCTTCATCGAGCCGGGCAGTCCTTGGGAGAATGGCTACATCGAGTCGTTCAACGGGAAGCTGAGGGACGAAGTCCTGAACCGGGAGAGCTTCGACACGCTGGCCGAGGCAAAGGCGATTATCGAGAGTTGGCGGAGGGAGTACAACCAGGTGCGGCCCCACAGTTCCCTGGGTTATCGCCCGCCGGCTCCGGAAGCGATCCTGCCGTCATTGCCATCCTGGGAATCGGAAGTGGAACCAGCGGCGAGCTGAAGGAATCACTTTATTTCTGGTACAAACAATGGGGGCAGGTCA
>DJHE01000014.1 GCA_002432945.1 Synergistaceae bacterium UBA5827 | reverse complement strand
CCTCAGGTGGGGTGCCCCAGTCTTCCCATTCATGTGCAGTTATCGAGGGCGTCAATACTTTGGCACAGGAAGCCCCTGTCATCGCTTGTCCGTCCATTCTTGCCATTGGTTGAAAAGAGCGGTTGCGGCCTCCGGACCGGACAGTCCCGTGGAGGCCGTAAAAGCGTCTGCGGCGGCCTGCAGTGTTGGCCAGTATTCGCTTATCAGCTCTTCCGCCTCTTCAACGGACAAGCGGTTGTTGCGTACGATGTCCACAAACGTGGAGTATCCCAAACTACCGGGTACGGCTTGGAAAAAGCCGCTGAGATAGCGTAGCGTGGGATGGTTCAGCCCCTTGCGCACCGTATTGGTCTGCCAGGATGCGGGACGGTTTTCTCCCTGTTGGGGGGCGCGTGTGTAGGTGTCCTTCTCCAGTGAATATTTCTCCTCCGGTTCAAAAACCTCGCCCGGTTCGATGCCGGGGTCCTGGAGATAGCTTTCGGCGTAAAAATCGTCAAGATGTTTCGAAAAGAGTCTCAAGGTCGGGAAATCGATCCCATGGTGCGTGCCGTGTTCGCCGCCGTTCTCCCAGGTGTCCCAGCTGCGGGCCGGGATGTTGAGGCACCGGGCCAGGCCAACCATCAGGCCGGCGGCGCTGTGGCACCCTGACCAGGCAAAGAAGCAGGGGCGCGCGTCCGGCTGCTGCGGGTTCACCCGGCGGATCATCATTTGCGTAAGGGGCGGGTATCCCCTGAAACCGTAGGCATCCAGTGCGGTGGTTCCCGCGTAGATCCCCGGGCCATGGGAAAGGTGATTCCTGAACCAGCGGGCAATCTCGAATACCGATTCCAGGGGAGTGCCCCGGATCATTCCGAGAGCCTTCATTTGGCGGAAAGTCTTCGCCGGGTCGGTTGGCGTGGCGTCTCCGAAGACGGATCCGTTGATGCAGTAGCCTTCCTGGTCGTTCCAGGGGTGCTCGGCGAACAACGCGCCCGCGCTCAAAAGCGGGTAAAGCTCTTCCGGCGTGTAATCGGCGAGGTGCCAGTCGAATTGCCCGGATATCTCCGCCCACAAGTTCAGGGCGACCTGGGCGATGTACAGTTCTTCCGCATCGATAGGGTGGAGCACCGGCACGGAAATATCCATAGCCAGGAGGTCCGGGCCAACCTTGTTATTGTCTTGTTTGCGGTAGGTAAAAGGCAGGTCCTCCTGCTGGATGAAGCCCAGGTAAAAATTGCAGAGCGTCGTATGGAGGTGTTCCAAGCCGTAGAGATCCCATTCGGTGCTGTCGATCTCCCGCCCGGCGGCAAACCACGAGATCGCGCCCGCTACAATCGGCGAGGTCTCCAGGTAGTCCTCGAGGTCGTGGCTCAAGGCATAGTCATGTTCCCATTCCGGGGCCCTGACCCGGTCAACGACGAAGCCTTCCAGGTTTTCGTCCCAAAGGAGCAGGCGCCGCGAGCTTTGGTAGGTTAGCGGTAAAACTTGGCCGCCGTAGTCGCAGCCGGCCTTTTCCAGCCCCCGGCGGAAACTGGATGAGGCGCCCGTAAGGGTGCAGAGATTGTTGGTGAAGCCGAGGGGCAGCATCCATTTCGTCCGCGAGTTCCAGGCAATGACATGGTTCCTGCCGCCCCAGGTGAAGTAGAGATGGCCGTCGTTTTCGTCCAGGATCTCCTGGGGCAGGAAATCGGAAAGCCGTGGTTTCGTCGTGATGTCGTTGAAACGGCCGTTTTTCCACTGCAGGATCCGGTAGCTGTCCGTCGACTCGTTCCACGTGAGCACGCGCCCTCTGCCCAGGTAGGTCAGCTTCCGTGCCGGTGACGTGAATTGCCCGGTCGCGATCATCTGGAGGGGAAGAGAAGGTGCGGGTTTCCGTTTGGCGCCGGGAACCTTGCGGCCCCTGCTCCGCTCGGGTCGATCCCTCGTAAGCCGGTAAAGACGGTAATCCGCCTTTCCAGGTTCCCAGGCCAGCAGGTTGTCGCCGCCCAACCAGGCAAGCCGGCAATTCCTGAGCCCAGCCCACCGATTGCTATCCAGAAGCGTCGCGTCCCATGGGGTGGCGTCAGGCTTGGCGGGGTCGTAGGAGACGAGCCCGTAATCGCCCAGGTCGGGTTGCCAGCAGATCATCTGTTTTTTGCCAATCCAGATCAATTCCGAACGGGCGTTTCTTCGTTTCAGGGAAAGCCAGTAGCGCCGAAACAGGTTTTCTTCCCTTTTCTTTTGGGGGATCTCCCTGGAGTCGGGCTGGCGCCGCGGAGACTTGGGAGATCGTTTCGTTACCTTAACCGGTTTTGGTTGTTCCCTCTCCGGGGTTTTACCGGGGAGTGCCTCTCTTCCCGGTCTTTCTCTTCCTGTCGGGCGAGTCCTTTTGGGTGAATTTTCTTCCGTAGGCATCGACTTTTCCCCCCTCAGGCAAGCGAAAACCCCGCGTTTTCAGCGGGGTTCTGTTCCAGGTTGGTTAAAGGTTATCGGCCTGACCGTGACTGGTCAGCTTGCCCGGGAGCCTCGGATCCCGTTGACGTGGAGCCGGACCCCGTCGTCCCCTGATTGTTGTCCCCACCCGCAAAAACAGTCCCGGAAATCGAAAGGATAAGCATGATTGCGATGAAAACCTTTTTCAAATTCTCTCTCTCCCCTCTGTCAAAAAGAATCAAAATTGTGCTTTGCCAAATTATATCCTAAGTTCCCCCGCTTGCTGTTCAGGACCGAGACGGGGCTGTCAGGGGAATTGCCTGGGCCTGGCAAGACACTTGGAGTGAAAGAATGCACGAGAAGGAATGTAAGGATTAATGAACGGGAGTTCTAGGGAACTAAGAGAACTCTGTGCATTGTCGTAGTGATAAAATGAACAAAGAATTTGGTTTTAAGCTCCAGAAAGGGGGATGAAGATGAAAACCGTAATCCCGCAGGGGACTCGAAAGAGCGTTGGACACTACGTCCCCGGAGTTATTTCGAACGGGATGCTTTATATTTCCGGGCAACTTCCGGTTGACCCGGAAACAGGTGTGATGCCGGAAGGCGGGGTGAGAGCCCAGGCGAGAATGGCCCTGGCTAACGTGGAGCGCATCCTGTTGGCTGCCGGTCTCTCCAGGGAGAATGTCGTGCAGTGCAGGGTCTATGTCCCGGATGTGGCGTACTGGGATGAGGTGAATGCGGTGTATGCGGAGTTTTTCGGTGCTCACAAGCCGGCTCGTGTGGTTGTGCCCAGCAGGGATCTGCACGGTGGGGCCTTGGTGGAGATCGAGGCTCTCGCGGAAATGAAGGCGGAGTGAGGAACGGCTGCCTGCACCTGGAGGGCTCCCTTAATCACTGGTGCAAAATATTGGGGCAACTCACCCGTTGTAAAAGACCCGGCATGAATATAAACTAAAATGGCAACAAGGCAAATTATACAAAGAAGGAGTGAGGTGCAATGGGCTACGAAAACAGGCGTTGTTTCCTTCCCTTGGCCTTGGTCGTCCTCCTTTCTCTCATCCTCTTTCCTTTAAAGGCAAGCGCCTTCTCGGGCTCCGGCTCGGGATCGGAACTTGACCCTTACATCATCATGACTGCAGACCAGCTTGACGAGATGCGGGACAGCAGGATTTCCTACTACCGGCTCGGAACCGATATCGACCTGGACGTTTTCCCTTACAACGAGGGGCCCGGGTGGGAACCCGTGGGAACGGAAGAATTCCCCTTTATTGGCGAACTGGATGGTGCCGGGCACACGATTTCAAACCTCTACATAGACAGGCCTTCGCAGTCCTGCGTCGGGCTCTTCGGGTTCCTGGGTGAAGACCGCGGCATGAAAGTGCCATTCTTCGTCAGGGACCTGGTCCTCCTCGACGTCAATATCCAGGGGCACGACTACGTTGGAGCGATCGCCGGCGTCAGCCAGTTCGGGGTCATCGAGAGGTGCGCCGTTGTCGGCAATCTGGCGGGTGATGATGACGACGGGGGAGACGGAGTCGGCGGCCTTGTCGGCTGGATTATGGGCTCCACGGAGATGAAAGAATGTTTCTCCGCGGGGAGCGTGCTTTGCTATGCGGAAGCGGGGGGGCTTGTCGGGGAAAGCAGCTCCGGCACGATCACCGACAGTTTTTCCCGTATGGAGGCTGTAGCGACCAGTGCCCAGGCGGGCGGGATCGTCGCGTGGGCCTTCGACACGCTTGTCGAGCGGTGCTATGCGGCGGGTCCGGTTTCAGCTCCTTCGGAAAGCGGGGGCATAATCGGCGCCCCGAGGGAGTTTGCTTCAGCGATCGATTGTCATTATGACGAAACGGTGACCGGGCAGGACGATAACGGTTACGGCACGCCGCAAAGCACGTCCGCGATGAAGACGCAGTCGACTTTCGCGAATTGGGATTTCGGCAGCGTGTGGGCCATCGATTCAGGCCTGAACGACGGCTATCCGTACCTCCAGTGGGCCGAGAATCTTTTCGAGGAGGCGGGAGACAGTTCCAGCGGCTGCAGTGCAGGCATTTTGAACCCTCTGTTCCTGCTTTTCCTGGTACCGCTGGGATTGTTGCTGAAGAAGTCCAGGTAGGGAGCGAAAACAGGACCGCAAGAAACCGGGTGTGGATGAAAAAAGGGATTCCTCTTTTGGGGAGTCCTTTTTTCACTCTATCGCTGCATAAAGCTCAACCGATCTTTCCCTTCAGGGTCGCGATTCCCAGGGCAAGCCCGCTGGCGCAGGAAGCCCCTGCCATCATTCGATTCACTCCCGAAAGTGCCATGGGGCCCCGAAACACGCTTCCCAGGTGGATGAAAGGGATAGCTACTGCCCACACGAGAATCAAAATCCAAAAGGACTTTTTATCCCCCAGTTTCCAGCAGAAGAGCAATTGGACCGCACCAAAGAAGAGCCCAAACTTCCAGTTGAACAACGGAACGGCGGAAGGCAGGAGAGGTTGGCTGGCTCCGCCCGGGGTCCCGAAAACCAGCACCAGGACCGTTATCGAGGTTGCGATCAAGAGGCTGGCAAAGATATCCCTTGAATTTTTGTCCATAATTGTGTCCCCCCAGGTTTTACGGGAACCGGCTGTCGGCAAATAGAAGACCTTTAAGCTCACTATACTCTTTTGCCAAGGCTACCGTCCCATCGCGGACCTGGACAAGTTGCACGGCCTATACGGCCTTATAAAAGCGAAATAGGGAAGATGATCGCTTCTGGTTGCAAGCCAAAAGACACACAGAGAAGCCTGGAAGAAACCAGAAGGCGATGATCAACGCGGCCAAGGCAGATGGCCAGATCGACGAGGAAGAGATTCAGCGCATCGTCGGAAAACTGCAGGAAGCGGGGGCGGATGCAGAGGACCAGCGCTACGTGCTCACGCAAATGCAGAAGCCTATGGAAACCGAGGATTTGATTTCAGCCGTAAAAGGCTGGCCGGAACTGGCGGCCCATGTTTATGCGGCGTCCCTGATGGCGATCGAGGTGGATACACAGGCGGAGAAAGCCTACCTGGGGCAACTGGCGTCAGGTTTGGGGCTAACTCAGGAGGTAACTGGGAAAATAGAGCAAATGGTTGGACTGTAAGGTAAGGAATCAGGGGAATCCCCTCTTTTGCCGCAGTCAATTGAAAAGGCCCCGGCTTGTTTCACCGAGGCCTTCCCGGAGGATGGGGTGGTTGCGGGGTCCGCTCAGGTTTTCTTCGTCCGTCATGAATCTTACCCGGGTTTTCTTACAAAAGGGCTGGCTGGTAAGCCTCAATTCCGTTACACAAGCTAAGCCCACCGAACTTGAAGCCGCGGAATGACGAACAAAGAGAAGGGGCTATGGCCGGATGGGGTGTCACGGTCCCCGTTTTCACCTATAGTTGCATCAATGCTTTTACCAAGGGGGGATTGGCTTGAGTCTCATGAAACCGTTCAGTTTCGAGCTTCCGACCCGGATCGAGTTCGGGTCCGGGGTGTCTTCCGCTGTCGTGGATGTCCTGAAAGAGATGAAAAAGGAACGTCCGTTGGTTGTCACGGATCCCGGCCTGGTCGCCGCGGGGATTTTCGACAGGATACGGGCGCAGCTTGAAGGAAGCGGCGTGCAGTTCGAGGTTTTTAGTTCCGTGGAGGCGAATCCCAAGGATCGCAACGTGATGGAGGGCGCGGCCGCCGCGAGTTCGTTCGGGGCCGATTGCCTCATTGCGATCGGTGGAGGAAGCCCCATCGATTGCGCCAAGGGAATCGGGATCATCGCCACGCACGGAGGAAAAATCAGGGATTACGAGGGGCGAACCTCCGTGGTGAGGGACATTCTCCCGATCGTTGCCATCCCGACCACCTCCGGGACGGGCAGCGAGGTGACGTTTAGTTCGGTGATCACCGATACGGCAAACAAGTTCAAGTTCAGCATCCGGCACCCGAGGCTTGCGGCAAAGGTTGCCCTTTGCGATCCGGAACTGACGGCGTCGATGCCTCCGTTGCTGACCGCCGCAACGGGCATGGATGCGCTGACCCACGCGATTGAAGGTTTTACCGCCATTCCGAGCGAGCCCATTGCCGATGCCTGTGCTCTCCAGGCGATCGAGTTGATCGTCCGGTACCTGCCCCGGGCAGTTCGCGCGGGGGACGATAGGGAGGCCAGGACGGGCATGCTCATGGGAAGCGTCCTGGCAGGGATTTCCTTTTCGCATTCCGACGTGGCCTCGGTTCATTGCATAGCCGAGGCGCTTGGGGGGATGTACGACGCGCCCCACGGGATGTGCAATGCCGTGGCCCTTGCGCCCGTCATGGAGTTCAACATGCCGTATTGCCAGGAGAGGTACGCGAAAATCGCCGCCGCCATGGGGTACGGTTACGCAACGGAGCAGGAGGGCGCGAAAAAAGCGGTGAAGCACGTGGAGAGGCTGGCTGCGGAAGTGGGGCTCCCGTCGTTCCGTTCTCTCGGTGTGAGGGATGAGGACATGGAGGCGATCGCGGAGAAATCCGTGAAGAACGGCAGCAACGCCAGCAATCCCAGGCCCATGGGGAAAAACGAGTACATGGGGTTGCTGAGGTCAATGAAATAGAAACAAGGTTGAGAAGAAGTGAGGGTTATCCCGGGGCTGGGACATCGGTGTCCCAGCCCCGGCTTGTTTCAGCCGCGTTGTCGGTTTTTCCACAAGTCCGATACACCGAATCTTTCCAGGTGACTTCCCCAATTGTTTGTACGGGAAATAAAGTGAGTGCTTCATGCAACAATCGCTAATCTCCATTTCGTGGGCCAGGATGCCCAGGATGCCCACTTGATCGCCAGGCACTCCCTTGCGTCTATTCGTGTTACGAATTACACTAATCGTAATATTTTAGTTCGGTTGACGCCGGGAGGGATAGGTGTGCTTTCGCGCTTTTCTTCATGCCGCATGGTCGCTATTATCGTTCTTTTATTGTTGGTTCTCGGCGGAACCGCTTTTGCGGGCAACACTGCGGAAGTCAAGGTGACGGACGCCTCGGGAAGGAATGTCACCGTTCCTGGGAATGTCACTCGGGTCATCTGCTCGGGGTCGGGTTGCCTTCGGTATCTCGTCTATCTCCAGGGGCAGGATCTCGCAGTGGCTGTAGACGACATGGAAAAGTCGAGGAACATGTTTGAATCCCGCCCCTATTTCATTGCCCACCCCGAGTTGAGGGAGAAACCTCTTTTCGGGGAGTTTCGCGGGCATGACAACCCGGAACTGATCGTTTCCCTTAACCCAAAGCCGCAGGTCATATTCAAGACATTTGGCAACATGGGGCACGATCCCGAAGAACTGCAGGCCAAAACGGGCATCCCCGTGATCGTTCTCAACCATGGCCAATTGAACGTCGGCAAGAAGGACATGGACGAGACGCTTTTGATGATGGGAAAAATGATCGGCCGGGAAAAGAGGGCCAAAAAAGTCATCGCGTTCTTAAACGACACGATCGCTGACCTGAGGAAACGAACGGCCGGCATCCCTGATGCCCAAAGGCCGACTTGCTACGTCGGCGGTATCGCCTACAAGGGGCCGCACGGTTTGACATCGACGGAGCCCACCTATCCGCCCTTCTTTTTTGTCAACGCGAAAAACATCGCTGCAGAGCCCGAGGCCAAGAGCAAGCAGCTCCAGCAAACGACCTTTTCCAGGGAGAGCCTCGTTGCGATCGATCCCGAGTATATCTTTGTCGATCTTTCAACCCTGCAGGGGGGGAGCGAAGTGAACGCCCTCCGTCAGCTTCAAAGCCAGGCCTGTTACCAGATCCTTTCCGCGGTGAAAAAGGGCAAGATCTACGGAGTATTGCCCTACAACTGGTATTCACAAAATCATGGTTCGATACTGGCCAACGCTTATTTCGTGGGGAAGGTTCTTTACCCGGATCGCTTCAAGGATGTTGACCCGGCCAAAAAGGCAGAAGAGATTTACACCTTCCTGGTCGGCAAGCCGGTCTTCAGGGAAATGAAAGAGGCTTTCGGCAAAATGCCTTTCACCAGGATCGACCTCGCAAAGGTAGATTAACGGTGCACCTCGAAGAAGGTACCGTCCCGCCGGGTTATGCTAGGTATATCGGGGAAAAGGTATTCCTTCTCCTGGTTGGGTTTGCTTTGTTGGGGGCCCTCGTGGTTTTTGCAATTGCGATCGGGTCGGTCAGTTATGATCCTTTCGATGTGTTGAAGACGCTGGCGCGAATGCCGGTATCGAAGCAATTGGACGTGGTGGTTTTCAATATCCGGCTTCCACAGGTGCTGGCAGCGGTTGTCGCAGGGGCAGGCTTGTCGGCGGCCGGCGTGGTGATGCAGTCGGTTCTTTGCAATCCCCTGGGTTCCCCTTTTACCCTGGGAGTGTCCCAGGCCGCAGCCTTCGGAGCCGCATTCTCTGTGATGGTCATGGGTTCCGGCTTCATGCAAAGCTCCGTTTCAGACGCAGTGACCGTGGTCCGCCCGGGGATCACGACAATGATGGCGTTTATCGCCAGCATGGCGGCGACCGGAGTCGTGGTCCTGGTGGCCAAGGTCCGGAGGGGGTCCCCTGAAGTGATGATTCTTGCAGGAGTCGCCCTGGGTTCGCTCTGCACGGCCGCGACGATGTTCCTTCAGTACTTTGCGGATGATGTCCAGCTAGCGGCCATGGTGTTCTGGACCTTCGGCGACCTTGCAAGGGCCGGGTGGAAAGAGCTGGGGCTGATCTCGGCGGTGACGGCTTTTTGCATCCTTTTCTTTGCGGCCAACGCGTGGAACTACAACGCGATCGACGCCGGCGACGAAACAGCGATGAGCCTCGGAGTGAACGTGAAGAATGTGCGTTTCCTGGGGATGGCCCTATCTTCGCTGGTAACGGCGGTCATTATCTCTTTCGTCGGGGTGATCGGCTTCGTGGGGCTTGTTTGCCCGCACATCGCGAGGCGCCTTGTCGGAGGCGATAATCGCTTTCTTCTTCCCGGTTCCTGCCTGGTTGGAGCGATTCTTCTGCTCGCTGCGGATATGGCCGCACGGGTCATGATGTCGCCAAACGTTTTGCCAGTGGCGGTCCTGACTTCTTTCGTCGGGGCACCCATGTTTCTTTATCTGCTGGTGAAGGGGTATCAACGATGATCCTCACTGTCGACGACGTGACATTCAGGTACAACAGCCATCCTGTGCTGAAAAACGTCAGCTTCCGGATCGGGAGCAACGAATTGCTTGCTATCCTGGGGCCGAATGGTGTCGGGAAAACAACCCTGCTCAAGTGCCTGAACGGGATTCTTCGTCCATCCGGCGGATGCGTTTACGTTGAAGACAGGGACCTGTTGAGGATGAGGCAGATGGAAATTGCCCGCGACCTTGCCTACGTGCCCCAGCAGAACCAGGTTGGCAGGATTGCCGCATTTGATGCCATTCTCCTCGGCCGCAGGCCGCACATCGGCTGGAGGGTGACCGAGAGTGATCTTTGCAAGGTGGAAGCGATCATCAGGACATTGGGGTTGGAGCACCTTTCCCTGAGAAACCTCGACGAGATGAGCGGCGGCGAACTCCAGAAGGTGAACATCGCCAGGGCCCTGGTCCAGGAGCCGAGGGTGCTCTTGCTGGACGAACCGACGAGCAGCCTCGACCTCAAGAACCAGCAGGAGATCCTGGCAACGATCAGGCATATCGTAACAGGCCACGGCATGGCGGGAATCATGACCATGCACGATATCAATTCCGCGCTCCGGTTTGCCGACAAGGTGATTTTCATGAAGGATGGCGAGATCTACGCGGCTTCCGAACCGGCCGGGATCACGCCGGAGATGGTCAGGGCCGTCTACGGCCTTCCGGTTGCGATTGAAAGCATACGGGGCTGCCCGGTTGTCGTCCCGGTCGATCAGAAGGAGGAAGCGTGTTCGAGCGGGACCAGGCATCGCTCCAAGATATTGCAGGCCTCCGGGGAAAGACTTTATTAAACGAAAGGAAGATGGATAATGCCCGGCACAAGGATTCCCGAAGAGAAGATCAGGGAAACGATCGCTTTCCATGGTCATTGGTGTCCTGGGCTGGCCACGGGAATCCGCGTGGCCGAGGTTGCCCTTGAAAGGGTGGGCCGGGCTGGGGACGAAGAGATCGTGGCAGTGGCCGAATCCGATACGTGTGCCGTGGACGCTGTCCAGTTCCTGACGGGTTGTACGGTCGGCAAAGGGAACCTGGTCCTGCAGAACATCGGGAAGATGGCTTTTTGCTTCTACCGCCGCCGGGACGGCAAGGCCGTAAGGATCGTGAGCCGCCCGGGGTTTTCCCGGGGGAGCAGCGAAGAGTACCGCGACTTGCAGGAAAAAAGCAACAGCGAGATTCTTTCGGAGGAGGAAAGGGCCCGTTTCCGCCACCTTCGGGAGGAGCATTGCAGCCGCATCCTTAATGCGGAAATTGAAGAACTTTTCAGTATAGGACAGCCTTCGAAACCCGTTCCCCCCCATGCCCCGATGAAACGAAGCCTTCTTTGCGAGAGTTGCGGTGAAATGGTCATGGAGACTAAAGCACGCCTCTCCGACGGCCGCATCCTCTGTCCCCAGTGTTTTGAAATCGAGGTTCCCCGTCCCTGAGCTGGGCCTGATCGGAAAGAGTGGCTAATGAAGGCGAGTTGGAGGAGGATTCAGCTTATTGCTTCATCGCCTGCACCAGTACCTCGAAATACTTGGTTTCACCGGTTTTGAAGAGGCCATACCAGGCATCCAGCACTTCGGGTGAGGGTTGTTTATGCCGGCAGCCGCAAAACCAATTTCCCAGTCCGAAAGGCTGTCAAAAACATACAAATGGACCGTTTCCAGTTTCATTGGTTCTATCCCTCCTTCGCTTCTGCTCTGACGAAAGGATACACCTTCTTAGTGGCATCTTGATTCCGCCAAGAGAACACTCTTGATCCAGGCGCCTTGGCGATCGCTACGGCTACAAGAAGTTCCTCGTCGCGGGGCGTGGAAAATGGTCTAGCTCTTTTTGTTCCTGGCGAAACAAGGCGAAGCAATGGGGTGTCACGTTGCTTTGTTTGGCTGGGTGCGCCCAGCAGCTGAAAGAATGGCGGGCATTTCCGCCAATGGCGGAGGAATGCTGGAACGCGGTAAAATCTTAGGCAAGGGGGCGCTTGAGTAAAACAATCCAATTATGGTGGACAGGTCGCTTTGCGTTCGATGCGGGCTCTGCGCCGTAAATTGACCCTCGGATTACCCGCGGGATTCTGAATATTCCGGGGCAGCTCCCGGTCGAAAATAATCTTGGTGTGCCGTTGCGAGGGAGGGTTCCGGCTATGGGAGAGAACCTGGAAAAAGTCAAGGCAAGCATCGGTGTTCGCTTGAAACGACACCGTATCGGTTCTTTTGTCCTTATAGCTTTCCTGCTCCTGGTAGCCCTGGTTTCCGTGGCGGCGGGAGCTCAGACGGAATGGCCCCATGTAACATTTTCCAGGGACGGTTCCCCGATCACCTACGAGGTCTACGGCAAGGGGGAACCGACCTTGGTGTTCGTCCACGGGTGGAGTTGCGACTCCCGCTACTGGCGAGGCCAGGTTGCCCGTTTCGCCGCGTGGAATCGTGTCGTGCTTCTCGACCTCGCGGGTCACGGCCATTCCGGCTCGGCTCGGTCGCGCTACACCATGGCGTCATTCGGGGAGGATGTCCGGGCGGTGGTGGAAGCCACGGGCAGCCGCACCGTCATCCTGGTGGGGCACTCCATGGGGGGATCCGTGATTGCTGAGGCGGCCCGGCTCCTACCGGGCAGGGTACTTGGGCTTATCGGGGTCGATACCCTTGAAAACGTCGAATACCCGTTGACCCGCGAGGAACTCGAAGGCATGACGGCTGCCCTGCGAAAGGATTTTGCGGCCGGGAGCCGGCAGTTCGTGGGTGAGATGTTTTCATCCGGCACGAACCAGCGGATTCGAGAGTGGGTCCTCTCGGACATGTCTTCCGCCCCGCCGGAGGTTGCCTTGAGCGCAATGGACGAGATGATGTCTCAGTACGTCACGGGGGAGGCAGCGAAAATCTTCGAAACGCTCTCCATCCCGGTCGTGACGGTGAATGCGGATTTATGGCCCGTCAATGTTGAGGCGAACCGCAGGCATATGTTTTCCTACGATGCCATCGTCCTCCGGAATTCCGACCACTTCCTGATGATGAACCAGCCGAAGAGGTTCAACCGCGCGCTCGAGAAGGCCATACAGATCGTTTTGAAAAAGAGCGGGCGTGATCGGCCATGAAGAAAAACACTCTCTTGGGCTTGTTAGTTCTGTGCCTCTTTCCGTCCCAGGGGTTTTGCCAGGGCAAAGCCCTTATCGTCGTCTACAACAACATCGCCGGAGAAAGCGGTTTCGCGACGGGGTGGGGGTTTTCCTGCCTGGTCGAGGGGTACGAAAAGACGATCCTTTTCGATACGGGGAAGGACGGGCAGATCCTGCTGGAAAATCTGCGCAGGGCCCGTTTCGACCCGGCCGGGATCGATGCCCTTGTCCTTTCCCACGTGCATGAAGACCATACGGGCGGGGTGAAGGACCTCCTGGCCCGGAACGGGTCCATCGAAGTCTATTGCCCCGAATCCTTCCCGTCGCGCATGAAGGAGGAAATAAAAAAGCGCAGCAAGGCCCTGCACGAAGTGAGGGGGCCGGTCCAGGTCTGCGAGGGGGCCTGGACGACAGGGATCCTGGGAACCGACGTGGAGGAGCAGGCTTTGGTCCTGGATTCGGCTCACGGGCTGGTTGTTGTCACTGGATGCGCACACCCTGGCATTGTCAGGATCACCAGGTTCGCAAGGGAGCATTTCCAGCGCAACGTTTACCTCGTCGCCGGAGGGTTTCACTTGCTAAAAGCCGATGACAAGAGGATGCAGTGGATCGTCAGGGACCTCAAGGAGCTGGGGGTCGAAAAAGTCGGGCCTTCCCACTGCACGGGCGATTATGCGATGAACAAGCTCGAGGCGGCCTGGGGCAAGGGGTTTGTCCGCCTGGGCTGCGGCAGGACGATTTCGCTGGAGCCTTGAAGCAGGGCGCCGGAGCAGACAAGGAGGAAGGGACATGGCGGAAACGGATTACGAACTCGCCAGGAAAGAGGATTTTGAAAGCCCTTCCTGGCTATTCAAGCTAGAGATGTTTTTTATCAAGCCCTTGTTTACGGGCCCACGGCTTCTTCGTCCTTTCGTTTCGGAATTGGGGCTAAGTGGCAGCGAGCGAGTCCTGGAGTTCGGTTGCGGTAACGGTGTTCTCCTGTCTTACCTGGCGCAGGCTTTGGACAGAGAGGGCATGGCAGTTGGAATCGATACCTCTTCCTACATGGTGCGTCATGCCAGGGAAAGATTGAGGCATTTCCGAAACGTCGAAGTTATGCAGGGAGACATCCGGATTCTTGAACTGGAACCGGGAGAGTTTGATCTCGTGGTTTTCGTCCACGTCCTGCACGATGTTGAGCCGGAGTGCCGGCTGGAAACCCTTGAATCATTAGTGCGATTGCTCAAGCCGCAGGGGCGCATGTGCTTCATGGAACCGGTGTCTGCTTCTCACGGCATGCCTATCGAGGAAATCAAGTCCCTGCTGGGCTCCGTTGGGATGGTCGGGATAGACATGGTTCGTAAAGGCAGGAGGGTCAAGGTGTTTTCCCGGAAAGCGTAAACAGGGTCCCGCGCGGGGGATCGAAAACAGTGGCTGGTAGTGGCTCTACTGCTTATTGCCGGCCAGGTTTCGTGCCTTGTTCCTGGCGGCCTCAGGGTCTTGCTTGAACAAGTCCGTGAGTAGCGAGACGTTCACGGGTTTCACCGTTGGGTTTGATTTCAAGGTGTCGATCCAGTTTTTCTCGAGTTCGTCCAGGCTTAGGCCAAACGCCGTTTTCCAAGGGCGTTCCTTGTCGAGGGATAGCCTGTGGAATCGCTTGATCTTGTTGATTCCGTAAGTCTCCAACAGGTATTGGCCGAAGGAGCCCGCTTCCGCATAGGCCCTGTGCTGCTTCCCTAAGTCATGGGCCCGCAGGTCGCCGCCTCCCTTGTCTTCCATTCCCCACGATCCGTGATCCGGCCCGAGCTTCTCCAGTGGAAGGACTAAACCGAGATTCTGGAAAGCCACGGTCCATTCGTCGCAGGAAAACCCGCACATGGGGAACGTGAGCGGGTTACCAAGCTTCGCTTCCGAAAGGATTCCCATCATGTTCCGGATCAGCTTGTCCTTCTGGGGGAATACGGCGCTTGTCAGCTTGTGGGCCATCATCTGGGGCAATTCCCTTGCCCCGTAAACCCTAACGATCCTCACCCGCCTGCCGTTCTTCGCTTCCCAGTAGAAGATGCTGGAATAGTTTCCTTTACGGGGGATATCGAAAACCACCCGGATCTTCCCGAATCGTTCCAGGCCTGCGTCGGCTGACCAAAGGGCAAGGATTTCCTCCAGTTTTTCCTGGGCGCGTTTGGCCAGTTGACCGAGTTGTTCGTCGGAATAGGAGCCGCTACCGTCCGACACTATGAGACTGGGCGTTTGGATTTCCCTGGTTGACGCCAGCGAAAAGGAAGGGATTGCGAGAAAAATTGCGAGGCACAACAAATAGAGCTTTTTGCCCACGATCCGTCCGCCTCTCTTGTCCTGGCGATGTTCCGCGCAAGTTTTCGATTCCTCTCAATAGTATATCTATTGGAGAGACCTAAGCGCAGTCAGGCGATTTGTGATACCCCAATGGCGTTAATGTCTAAGCCATAAAAGCAGCAATATGATCCTTCACTTGAACAATTAAACGGGTTGTGATAGAGTTCCTCCTAACCTCAGATCTAAGCAACACCTCCTGATTGGCTCCGGCCTGACCACCCGGAGCCTTCATCATGTCAAAACGCGGCTCGTGACCGTTGTGAACTAAAGGCGGTTTGCATAGATGCCCGGGTCCGGAAATATGGTCCCTTGGCCGGAGCAAAAATCAATCATTCGGAGTTTAGGAGAAAAAAGAGGGGGACCCTGGAATACGAGGGTCCCCCTCACTTCGGGTCCCTAGAGGGCGAACTTGCTGTACTGTTCCCGCATCCCTGCGACAGCCT
>DJHE01000021.1:49384-56724 GCA_002432945.1 Synergistaceae bacterium UBA5827 | reverse complement strand
TGGCCGCGGATTTCCGCCTCGTCGCGCACGCCGCCCAGCGCAATGCGGGCGAACTTGCGCCCCAGCGCCCGCCCGATGGAATGCCCCAGCGACGTCTTGCCCGTGCCCGGAGGCCCCACAAAGCAGAGGATCGGCCCCTTGGAATCCGGCTTGAGCTTGCGCACGGCCAGATACTCGATGATGCGCTTCTTGGGTTTCGAAAGCCCGTAGTGGTCCTCATCCAGAATGCGGCGCGCCTCGGCGATATCCAGGTTGTCGGTCGTGGCGTCGTTCCAGGGCAGCGCGGTCACCCAGTCGAGATAGGTGGACGACACGGTGTATTCCGCGGAAGACGGATTCATGCGGCTTAAACGCTCCAGTTCGCGCAGGGCTTCCGCCTTCGCTTCTTCGGGAAGGTTTTTCTCCTCGATCTTTTTGCGGTACTCTTCCGTCTCCACTGCGTTTTCGTCCGTTTCGCCAAGCTCCTGCTTAATCGCCTTCAACTGCTGGCGCAGGTAATACTCGCGCTGGTTCTTGTCGATGTCGTCTTTCACCTTGGTCTGGATCTTGTTGCCCAGCTCGAGGACTTCCATCTGGTGATTGACCATCTTCGTCAGTTCCTTGAGGCGCAGCTTCACATCGGCGATATCGAGCACCTTTTGCTTTTCCTCCACCGGCGCGTTGATGACCGACGCGATCAGATCGGCGAGCGTACCGGCTTCCGCGATGGACTTGGCCATCGGGCCGAACTCCGGCGGAAGAAACGGTGAAAGCTTCAAAATGCGGTCGAAAAGGGCCAGCAGGTTGGACACGAGCGCTTCGGTTTCAATGTCCTTGACTTCCTGCTCCTCGATCAGCCGAATGCGGGCCTGCTGATAGGGCTTGCCTTCCACGAGCTCCTCGATAGAGAAGCGGCTCACGCCCTGCAGCAGAAGCTGCGTGCGGTTCTCCGCCGTTTTGGCCATTTTCAGAATCACAGCGCAGGTGCCCACCGCGTACAGGTCTTCCTTTTTGTGCGTCTGGGGCGCCTCCTGCTCGTTTTTGGACATGATGAGCCCCACCAGGCGGTCCCTGGTCATGGCTTCATCCACCAGGACGGACGCTGTACCCGAAACCTCCAGCGGAATCATGGTTTTGGGAAACACCAGCACGTTTTGCAGAGGAAGGATGGGAATCACTTCCGGAATATTAAAGGTATTTTTATTGTCCTTGACGTTTTGCTCCGTCATAATCACCTCCCGTTGGAATCATCGAAAGAGTATTTGCGGCCGCTGGCTATTTGGTGGAAATGACCGACACGCGGTGCGTTTTCATTACCGGCAGCTTTTTCATCCGCACGACCAGAATGCCGTCGGCGTAAGCGGCGGAGGCCGACTGGGCGTCCACCGGAGCCGGCAGGCCCACGCTTCTTTCAAAATAGCCGTGTGGAATTTCCGCCTGGCAGTAGCGGGCGTTTTGCAAAAGCTGAATCGCCTTGCGAATTCCGGCGATCTTGATCTTGTGCCGGCTCACTTCGATGTGCAGCTCGTCCTTGTTGAGTCCCGCCATGTCGGCGAGCACAATGACCTCATCGACCGACTCGTAGACATCGACGTTGGGACGCCAGATGCATTCGTAGTTTTTGAAAGCCGGGCGCACCAGATGAAAAACCTCGTCTACCGCCTTTTGAAATTCATCCTCAAAATTACTGCCGAAATTAATTTTTATGTAAGTCATTGGAGCCGCCTTTTGGATCCTGGATTGTTGATTCCTTGCAAAATTATAGTGATTCGCCGGTCATTTGTAAAGGTCGGCGGGAAATTTAGCCCATGGCTCGTGGGGGATGGTGAATGGTGGATGGTGGATGGTGAATGGTGAATGGTGGAGAACGGGAAATCGGAAACCTGTAAAAAAAATCGCTGGTTTAATTGGCGATATTTTGCTATGGGGGAGCCCGTTTCATGGAAAAGACATCGTTTCAGGGATCTCCTGTCGGTTGCGATTCGTTTCACCGGAAGCCAAAATACATCCTGAAAACAGCAGAAAGAGGGATATGAAAAAAGAACACTTAAGAAATGTTGCGATCATCGCGCACGTTGACCACGGCAAAACCACGCTGCTCAACGCCATGCTCAAACAGACCGGCATTTTCCGCGCCAATCAGGCGGTGGAGGACCGCGTCATGGATTCCCTGGCGCTCGAAAAGGAGCGCGGCATCACGATTGCGGCCAAAAACACGGCCGTCGCGTACAACGGCGTCAAGATCAACATCGTCGACACGCCCGGCCACGCGGATTTCGGCGGAGAAGTGGAGCGCAGCCTCAACATGGTGGACGGCGCCATCCTGCTCGTGGACGCGAGCGAAGGCCCGCTGCCGCAGACCCGCTTCGTCCTGAAAAAAGCGCTGGCGCGCCGCCTGCCGCTCATTCTCGTCATCAACAAGATCGACCGGCCCGACGCGCGTATTGAAGAAGTCATTTCCGAAACCTACGACTTGTTCANNTCATCGATCTGGGCGCCGAAGAGCACCAGATCGAATTCCCCATTTTGTACACCAACGCCAAGACCGGCGTGAGCCACGCAAAACTTGGCGACGACAGCGCCGATTTGCAGCCGCTGCTTGAGGCCATTCTGAACGCGATTCCCGCGCCGCAGGGCGACGACGGGGCCAATCCGCAGTTTCTCGTCACCAACCTGGACTACGATCCCTACGTCGGCCAGATCGCCGTCGGCCGCGTGCAGGCGGGACGCCTGGAGATGAACGCCGCATACAGCCTCTGCGCGCAGGACAGGATCGTCGGCGGCGTGAAATTTTCGGCGCTTTACGCTTTTCACGGGCTGGCCAAAAAGCCGGTCCCGGCCGCGGAGGCGGGCGACATCGTGGCGCTGGCCGGCGTGGAAAACGTCACGATCGGCGATACGATTTCATCGGCGGACAATCCGCATGCCCTCCCCCGGCTCATCGTGGACGAGCCGACGGTGTCGATGGTCTTTTACGTCAACGACGGGCCTTTCGCCGGCCGGGAGGGGAAGTACCTGACATCGCGCCACCTGCTGGAGCGCCTCGAAAAGGAAGCGCTGCGCAACGTGGCGGTGCGGATCAAAAGACTCGACCGCACCGACGCTTTTGAAGTCTGCGGCCGCGGCGAGCTGCAGATGGCCGTGCTTATCGAAACCATGCGGCGCGAGGGCTTCGAAATGACCGTCTCCAAGCCGCAGGTCATCATCAAAAAAATCGACGGCAGAGTTTCCGAGCCGGTGGAGCGTCTGTTTCTGGACATTCCCGAAGAATTTGTCGGCCGGATCACGGAAAAGCTCTCGCTGCGCAAGGGCCGGCTGGAAAGCCTCGTCAACAAGGGCAGCGGCCGCGTCAGCATGGAATTTCTGATCCCGTCGCGCGGGCTGATCGGCTTCCGCAGCCAGTTTCTCACGGACACCAAGGGCGGCGGCGTGATGAATTCGCTTCTGGAAGACTACGCGCCCTGGTTCGGCCCGATTCCGCAGCGCAACACGGGCGTCCTGGTGGCCGACCGCGCGGGCCGCGTGACGGCTTACGCCAGCTACGCCATGGAGGACCGCGGGGAGATGATCGTGGACGTCGGCACGGATGTTTACGCGGGGATGATCGTGGGCGAGCGCAACCGCCCGCAGGACCTCAACGTCAACATCGTCAAGGAAAAGAAACTCACGAACATGCGGGCCTCCAACTCGGATGCCACCGTCATTTTGCGGCCGCCGCGGCTTTTGTCGCTCGATCAGGCCATTGAATTCATCGCCGAAGACGAACTGGTGGAAGTGACGCCGCAAAGCGTGCGCCTGCGCAAGATGGAACTCGACGCCACCAAACGGCAGATGAAAGCGCGCCGCGACGAGTAGCGGCCGGGCGTGCCTCTGCAGGCGGCCTTCAGAGGGTGAACTGGTAATTCTGCTCCCGGAAGAGCCACAGGCAGGTGTCCACCACTTCCGGGTCGTACAAAATGCCCCGATGGCGGCTGATCTCGTCCAGGGCCGAACCGATGCCGAGCCCCGCCCGGTAAGGCCGGTCGGACGCCATGGCTTCCACCACGTCCGCAACCATCAGGATCTTCGACTCGGTAAGCAGCGCGTCTCCGGTTTTTCCATAGGGATACCCGGAGCCGTTGATCCGCTCGTGATGCTCCAGAACGATCCGCGCCACCGGCCAGGGAAATTCGATGTCCTTTAAAATGTTGAAGCCGGCTTCGGAATGGGTCTTGACGAGGCTGCACTCCAGTTCCGTGAGGCGCGTGGGCTTGCTCAGGATTTCCGACGGCACGGTAATTTTCCCCAAATCGTGAATGATGCCCGCCATGCGCAGGCCTTCGATCTGGTCGTGGGACAGGCGCATTTCCACGGCGATGACGCGGGCCAGATCGGCCACCCGGCGCTGGTGACCCGCCGTGTAGGGGTCTCTCGCCTCCACGGTCACCGCAATGGCCTGGACCGTCGCTCCCAGAGCCCGGCGGATCTGTTCCATGCTGATCTTCCGGCTGGTGATGTCTTCCACGAATCCTTCATAAAAAAGCAGGCGTCCCTTTTCATCGCGCACGGCGCGTTTGTTGATCGACACCCAGATCGGACTGCCGTCTTTCCGGAGATACTGTGTCTCGAACCCGGCGACCTGCCCCTCCATTTCCGCCGCCAGGAGCAGCTCGCGCCGGTCCTCCGGATCGGTGTAAATCTGTACGTCCAGATCCGTCACGGACTTCATCAGATCTTCGGGCGATTCATAATCGAGAATGGCCGCCATGGCCTGGTTTGCCGTCAGAAACCGGCCTTCGCGGGTGGACTGGAAAATACCTTCCTGGGCGTTTTCGACGATATTGCGGTATTTTTCCTCCGCCTGATGGCAGGCCAATTCCGATTTTTTCTGTTCGGTGATCCGCCAGACGGAATCCATGAGCAGCGTCAGCTGCCGGACGTCCGCTTCGTCGTAGTCGGCTTCCTTGTTGGCCACGCCGGCCACGGCAACGATCCGGCCGTTGTTGAACACGGGAACCGTCATGTATTTATGAAGGTGGGCGTGGCCTTCGGGATAGCCCCGCTTGAGCGGATGCGGCGCCTGAAAATCGTTCACGACAATCGGACGCGCCTGCCGCACGGCCTCGCCCCATATTCCCGTCTTGTCCAGATCATAGACATTCGGCGCCCCGACAACTGTGCATTCCTTCATGACCTCTTTGGACCAGGTGTTGAGAACGAATCTCTTCTCCACATCATCGTAGAAGTAAATGTATCCGAGACGGCTGTCGGTGAGCCGGATCGCCTCGTCCAGCGCATAGTCCAGAAAATCCTGTGTGGATGTGGCCTGGTACTGTGTAATCCGCAGCAGGCTCTCCAGGCGCTGCTCGTTTTTCCGGATCATTTCCTGGGCCTTTTTACGCTCCGAGATGTCGCGCGACACCCCCTGAATGCCGACCGCCTTTCCATCGGCATCGCGGATGAAGGAAAGATTCATGGCCAGCCATACCCTGCTCCCGTCGGCCCGGTAATACTCGACTTCAATCAACCGCGTCCGGCTCTTGTCGGCCTGCGGGTCCTGCTCCTTGTCCATTTCCTCACGGAACAATGCGGTGAGCCGTTCCACGGATTCGGGCGGATGCTTTTCCCGCAGAGGGCGCGCCAGGTGTTTTTCCACGGATTCGCCGGTCAGCCGTTCCACGGACGGACTCACATACGTAATATTGAGCTGCAAATCGGCGGTCCAAACAATATCCGCCATATTTTCCGTGATACGGCGGTAACGCTCCTCGCTTTCCTGCAAGGCGTTTTCCGCGTGTTTGCGTTCTGTAACATCGGTAAAAATGGCGGCAAAGCGGCCAAGCGCAGGCCGGAAGGCCGCTACTTCAAAATATTTATTCAGCGTCCGGGCGTAATTTTCGCAGAAAGCCGGTTCGCCCGTCAGGGCCACACGGCCGAAAAGCTCGATCCAGCGCGATTCGGTCCCCGGCAGAACTTCCAGCACCGTCCGTCCCAGGATTTTCTCGGCTGGAAGCCCGGTTATGCGTTCAAAAGCCGGATTGACGGCGAGAAAACGGTAATCGACGGGTTTTCCCTGAGCGTCGCAGATAAGCTCATGTACGGCGAAGCCTTCCAGCATCTCCCGGAACAGGGCCTGGTAGTCCTCCTGCATGCGGCGGATTTCCGAAAGGTCGCGGATGATCATGCTGGTTTTTTGCCGGCCCTCTGCATCGGTGAAAATCGTCGAGGAAATTTCCGCGGCGAACTTTTCTCCATTGGCGCGGAGCATGGTGATTTCGGCCCTGGCCGTGCCGGTGCGCCCGCGTTCTTTCAGGGCATGATGAAGCCGCGGATCTGTCAGATCCACCAGACCGCTGCGCCCGACACGCTTCATTTCTTCCAGGGTCCGCCCGAACATGGCGCAGGCGGCCGGATTGGCGTCGAGGACGTCTCCGTCCGGCTGGGTCAGCAGGATAGCGTCTTTCGAGCGGTCGAACATGGTGCGGTACTTTTGCTCGCTCTCCAGAAGCTCGCGCTCGGCCCGCTTGCGGTCCGTGATGTCGAGCGCGGTGAAGGTGACACCCGCGCCGAGATCGGAGGGGTTCAAAGGCGTGGAGCTCAGCAGAATGTCGATGACCGAACCGTCCTTGCGCACCCAGCGCGTTTCCACCATCCCGGTTCCCCACCGGGCGATCTGGGCATATTTTTCCCGGCCCACAAAGTCGAAATCCTGATCCGTCGCATACAGCAGGCGCGAACTGCGGTTGAGGAGCTCTTCGCGAGAATACCCGGTCATTTCGCACAAGTGGTCGTTGACCTGCGCGATCACCCGGTTGATCACAAGGCCGATGCCGATGGGCGCGGCCAGAAAGATGCTTTGCAGATTGGATTCGCTTTTCCGCAAGGCTTCCTTGGCCTGGTTGCCTTTTTCGACGTCTTCTTCCAGCTCGCGAATTTTTTGTTTTAAGGTTTCGTAAGAGGGTTTGGGGGTCACAGGAAACCAACCTCCTTCCGATCTACTGGTCTGGACGGCATTTTCGGACGGCGCAGGCGGTTGGAAAGCGTTTTGTTCGGGCCTGCTTGCCGCTGGCTACGTTTCGCTTTTTTCGGATTTTAACTTTTCATATCTTGTATTTTTTATCAACAAAAAATAAGTGTTTGCCGCAGTGGCATTAAAGAAAAGGAGCGGATAAACGGCGCCGGCGCAGATGAAGAAGGCTCCTTGGGTCCGGTATCCTTCCTGCAGTCGGATTGCCGGCGCCAAAAACACAAAAGGCAGGCGCTCTCGCATCTGCCTTTCTTTGTTCTCCGTCATTAAACTTCACAAACAATCCGCTCTCGTATCAGCAACGTAGGGCGGGACTTTCGTCCCGCCACTCAGCGGACCTGAAGGTCCGCCCTGC
>DJHE01000021.1:649-49316 GCA_002432945.1 Synergistaceae bacterium UBA5827 | reverse complement strand
CCGGCTTACCAGGCTTCCGGAAACGCCATGTTTGTGTAAATCTCTTCCAGTTTGTTTTTGTGGCCGCGCTCCATCGTCGCCAACTCCAGAAAAATGTTTTTCGAATCTTCGTCCTCGCAGGCCCGCGCCAGTTGCGTGTACATCTGCATGGCTTCGAGCTCGTTTTTAATGGCGATCACCAGGCCGTCCACCGGTTTCATATCGGGCGTAAGCGGCGGCGTGGCAAGCCCGTCGGTGACTTTGTAATCCGCCGCTTGGGAAAAATGAATTTTCGCCGCGCCTTTCATTAAATATCCTTCCAGCGTGCGCCGGTGCTTGGCTTCTTCATCGGCCAGATCCTTGAAGAGCCTTTTGAGATTCTGATCCGCGGTTTTTTCGGAAACCGCCTGATAAAAGGTGAATGCCTCGACCTCGCGCTTAACCGCGTCCGAAATAATCTTTGTAAACTGATCCTGGTTCATCTTTTTTCTCCCCGGCGAAATGCCATCGTTCGTGTTTTGAGATCCGCATCCATCCGTTGTCATGCGCCAGCCTGTGCGGGCGGCGTTCACAGAGACAAAACGCATCCGCGACCGCCGTTTTTGTAACACAGCCTTCGAACCTTGTCAAACCGCGCGGCGTTAGCGCGGGTTTTTGAGGACATGCAGCCGCACCCATTTTTCCAGGCCGATGATCAAATAAACGGCGACGGCAATGAGAGCTATGAGCAGCCAGTCCGTAAGCGAAATCGGCGCGCTGTGAAAGACGCGGTTCATCACCGGCGCATACGTAAACAAAAGCTGCAGGACGATCATCGCACCGCTGCCGACGAGCACCCACGGGTTGGTGAAAAGCCCGATCTTGAACATGGACCGGGTCAGAGACCGGCAGTTGAACAGATAGGTGAGCTCAATCATGACAAAAAGATTCACGGCGACGGTGCGGGCCACTTCCACCGGATAGCCGATGGATTTCTGCCAGGTAAAGATCGAGAAAACGGCCGAGAGCATCAGCACGGAGACCAGCAGAATCCGTGTAATGAGAATACCCGAAAGGATGGGGCTGTCCGGTTTGCGCGGCGGATAACTCATGACGTCCGCCTCGCCCGGCTCAAAGGCCAGCATCAGCCCCAGGAGCACCGCCGTCGTCATGTTGATCCAGAGAATCTGAACCGGCAGGATGGGCAGCATCACGCCGCTCATGATTGCGGCCAGAATGACCAGACCTTCGCCGCCGTTGGTCGGCAGCGTCCAGGTGATGAACTTGACCAGGTTGTCGAAAATGCGCCGGCCTTCCTCAACGGCCGCGGTGATGCTGGCGAAGTTGTCGTCGGTGAGCACCATGTCCGCGGCTTCCTTGGAAACATCCGTGCCGGTAATGCCCATCGCGATGCCGATGTTGGCCTGCTTGAGCGCGGGCGCGTCGTTGACGCCGTCGCCCGTCATCGCCACCACGTGCTTGCGCGCCTGAAGCGCTTCCACCAGCCGGAGCTTCTGCTCCGGAGCGACGCGCGCGAAGACCGACGTGCCTTCCGCGGCCGCAACAAGCTCTTCGTCGGTCAGGCTCTCCAGTTGTTTTCCCGTAAGCGTCGCAGGCTTTTTGTCTTCGCCGTCTTTCGTCAAGCCGATGCCCAGTTGACGGGCGATTTCCGTCGCGGTGACCGCGTGGTCGCCCGTGATCATCTTGACCGCGATGCCCGCGCTCCGGCAAACGCCGACCGCGGCAACGGCTTCCGTGCGGGGCGGATCGATCATGCCCTGCAGGCCCACAAACGTGAGCCCCGACAGACAATCCTCCACCTCCAGCTTGGCGCGGTCGATTTTTTTGCGGGCGAGCGCCAGAACACGCAATCCCTCCGCGGCCAGTTCGTCGGCCTTTTGATGCAGGGCGTCCTTATCGAGCGCGGCCGTTTTGCCGTCGGCCGACAACCCCTCGGAACAGGCTTCCAGCACTTTCTCGATGGCTCCTTTCAGATACAGGACGTGGCCGCCGGCCGCGGAATGCAGCGTCGCCATAAACTGGCGCTCCGACTCGAAGGGGATGACATCCTTCCTCGGCAGCTTCGTTTCCGCGTCCTGCGGGGAAAGCCCCGCCTTCGCGGCGGCGGTCAGAAGGGCGCCTTCCGTCGGATCGCCTTCGATGCGCCAGAGGCCGTCGGCCTCGACCAGGCGCGAATCGTTGCACAGCAGTCCCGCCGTCAGCGTTTCGGCAAGCGCAACGGACATATTTTCCCGGACGTCCGCGCCGCCCGCAACAATCCGGCCGTCTGGGGCGTAGCCGTTTCCCTCAACCTCAAACAATCCGCCGCCCGCGAAAATCCGCCGGACGGTCATCTGGTTTTCCGTAAGCGTGCCGGTCTTGTCCGAACAAATCACGGTCGTGCTGCCAAGCGTTTCCACCGCGGGAAGTTTGCGGATAATGGCCCGGCGTTTGGCCATCCGGCTCACGCCGATCGCCAGCGTAATCGTCACGGCGGCCGGCAGCCCCTCGGGAATCGCGCCCACGGCCAGCGCCACCGCCGCCATGAACATGTCGACCGCGCCTTCGCCGCGCCACAGGCCCACGCCGAAGGTGAGCGCCGCCAGCGCCAGAATCGCCACCAGCAGCACCTTGCTGAAGGACGCAATTTTCTTGGTGAGCGGCGTGGAGAGATCGGCGGCCTGCGCGATCATTTCCGAAATACGGCCCGTTTCCGTGGCGTCGCCCGTGGCGACGACGACCGCTTCCGCCTGGCCGTAGGTGACCAGCGTGCCCGCGTACGTCATGTTGCGCCGGTCGGCCAGAATCGTTTCCGGATCGAGCGGCTCTTCCTTCTTAATGACCGGCACCGATTCGCCGGTGAGCGCCGATTCGTCCACCTGCAAATCCCGGCAGGAAAGCAGGCGCGCGTCGGCGGGCACCTTGTCGCCGGACTGAAGACGGATAATGTCGCCCACCACCAGATGGACCGAATCGATCTGGAGCCACTTGCCGTCGCGCAACACAGTGGCCTGCGTGGTCATCATCTGTTTGAGCGATTCGATGGCTTTTTCGGCCTTGGCTTCCTGAATGAAACCGATGAAGGCGTTGACGAGAACGACGCCCAGAATCACCGACGCGTCCACCCACTCCTGCAGCAGCAGGGTCACTGTACCCGCGGCCAGCAGGATGTACACCAGCGGCTGATGAAATTGCAGTAGAAAGCGGATCAGGGGACCCTTCTGCTTTTTGGCCGTCACGCTGTTGGGGCCGAATTTTTCGAGGCGATGCTTCGCCTCAAAGGGCGACAGCCCTTTTTGGGGGTGGGTGGAAAGCAGCGTCGTGACCTCGTCGGCCGGACAGTGATGCCAGTGTTTGCAGACCAAAGATTCCATCATGCATCCTCCAAAGTGGTATTGGTTGAAGTCAATTGAAAAAAAGCCGGCTTCCCCTGTTCTTCCGCACAATGAAAATTTTTTCGATGGTTTCGGTCTCCGGAAAAAATCAAGGAACGTAAAATACGATATCACTATAACGGAGAGGGTTTTTCTTTGTCAATTGGAATCGGCAACCATGATTTCGTCCTTGACAAGTCTCTCCCGGCTGTGCTACGCAGCAAACCAATGAAACTTGAGGTAAGCTGCAAGCAATGCTGAAACGTTTTTCCAACAAAAACTGGTGGTGGCAGACGCAAAAAGTCTGCCCGTAAGCTCTCATTTAAACCTCAGAGCATGGGCAGGGAAGCTCCTTCCCATGACTCGTTACGATATAAAAAATGCCGTGGGAAGATAAGCTCCACGGCATTTTTTTACGCCTGTACGCCGGCATCCGGAAAAAATCAGCGCCTCAAATACTTTAAAAAAGGAGAGAGTCTATGGAACAGGTCAAAATATTATTGGAAGATCAGGAAATCCCCAGGCAGTGGTACAATGTAATGGCAGATCTGCCGACGCCGATGAGGCCGCCTCTGCACCCCGCCACCGGCCAACCGGTCACGCCTGCCGATCTGGAGGCGATTTTCCCCATGAACATCATCGAACAGGAAGCGTCCACCCAGCGCTGGATCGACATTCCCGATGAAGTCCTCCAGAAATATCTCCTGTGGCGTCCCTCTCCTCTCTACCGCGCGCGCAATTTTGAAAAGCTCCTGGGCTGCCCCGTGCAGATTTATTACAAGCATGAAGGCGTGAGCCCTGCCGGCTCGCATAAACCCAACGCGGCCATTCCAATGGCCTACTACAACAAGGTGGCGGGCACCAAGCGCATCACCACCGAAACCGGCGCCGGCCAGTGGGGCAGCGCCCTTTCCATGGCCTGCCAGATGTTCGGCCTGCCCTGCCGGGTTTACATGGTGAAGGTCAGCTACGAGCAAAAGCCCTACCGCCGCATGATGATGAACGCCTGGGGCGCGGAATGCATTCCCAGCCCCAGCACCCTGACGCAGGCGGGCCGCAACGTACTGGCCGAACATCCGGATTCTCCCGGTTCTCTGGGCATCGCCATCAGCGAAGCGATTGAAGACGCCGTCACCACGCCCAACACCAAATATTCCCTGGGCAGCGTGCTCAATCACGTGCTTCTTTACCAGTCGATCATCGGCCTCGAGGCCCACAAGCAGATGCAGAAACTCGGCCTCTATCCCGACGTCGTCATGGGCTGCTGCGGCGGCGGCAGCAACTTCGCGGGCGTCGCGACGCCGTTCGTCTGCGACAAAATCCACGGCAAGGAAGTGAAAATCGTCGGCGCGGAACCCACGTCCTGCCCCTCCATGACCAAAGGCCCCTTCGCCTACGATTTCGGCGATCTGGCCAAATCCACGCCGCTGCTCCCGATGTACACGCTCGGCCACGACTACATTCCGGCGCCGATTCACGCGGGCGGTCTGCGGTATCACGGCATGGCGCCCATCGTGAGCCACCTGGTCCGGGAAAAATTCATCGAGCCACGCGCCTACGACCAGCTCAAGACCTTCGAGGCGGGCGTGAAGTGGGCCCGTTCGGAAGGCTTCATTCCGGCGCCGGAAACCAACCATGTGCTGGCGGCCGTCGTCGACGAAGCGATGCGCGCCAAGGAGGAAGGCAAGGAAAAAATCATCCTCTTCAACTGGAGCGGACACGGCCTGGTCGATCTGGCCGCCTATGACGCTTATTTCGCGGGCAAGCTGCAGGCCTACGAGCTGCCCGATCATGAAATCGAGCGGGCGTTGAACGCCATCAAGGATTTCCCGAAGCCGTAAGCAATTCATTTAAAAGCGGCCGCGGCCGTTTGCGACACAAGCCGTCAGGAAAATTATTTTCTTGACGGCTTTTCCTTTTTTCGACAAGCTTTTCCATCCAATCCACCGCTTCCGGCCCAGCCCAGGAAAGGCGGTATTCCAACTCTGCTTCCCGAGCGCTGGAAAAGCGAGCTTCGCATCCCTTTCCAAGGTATTCTGCAATCGCGCGCTTCAAAAGCTGGAACTTTTTCTCGGAGCCTTGTACCCCGATAAAAGCCTTGCTACCCCAGGGGGTATGGGGTTTGGGAACAAAAGCGTTCACTGAAAGCGAAATGCCCATGTGCAATTCCTTCCGGATCATTCCCGCCAGGCTGGCAATGGCTAGCACATCTTCATCCGTTTCTGTTGGAAGCCCGACCATGAAGTAGAGCTTGACTTTTTTCATGCCCTCCGTGCGCGCCATCTCAAGCTTATCAAGGATCTGCCCATTGGTGAACGGCTTTCCGCAATTCAAGCGCAAGGCATCCGTGCCTGTCTCAGGAGCAATCGTCAGGCTTTCCCGCCCGGACACCCGCAATGACCGGACCATTCTCGGCGTCAGGTTGTCAATTCTCAACGAGGCGAAAGAGACCCCTTTCCCGAGACTTTCAATACGATCCAGAAGCGCATCCAGCCCTGGATAATCCCCGGCTTCGGGCGTGACCAGGCCTACCTGTGAGAAAGGTACCTGGGAAGCACTCTTCTCCAGCGCTTGCAAAACCGCCTCAAGAGGTCTCTGCCTGAGCGGCGAGAAACAGGCAGGAAGGACACAATAGGGGCAACCTCTCATGCATCCCCTTTGCAACTCGAGGAGGAGCGTGTCCCCGAAGGCGGAGTTGGGGCTGATCCAAATCCCGTGCCCGAGCGATTGCCCGCATGGTGTGATCGCAACCCTCTTGGTCCCGTTATTGAGCGAGTCAAGGAGTTTCTCTTCCCCAGTTTCCGGGACAAGGATAGAGGGGTGCTCGTCCAGCGTTTTCAATAACTTCTCCCGGTCCCCTACGCGTGTGTAGTCCCTGAAGCAATTGACGAGGAAAGGGATGACGGGTTCACCATCTCCCAGCACGATAAAATCGGAAACCGATAGAAGTATGGAGGGATTGATGGAAGTGAAGGCTCCCGCCGCACCGATAATGGGAAATCCATCAGTTCTTCTCTGCTTCCTCCTCAAGGGGATGCCTGCAAGATCCAGGAGCTGGAGGAAGTTCAAGGCATCCGGTTCGTAGGCAATACTTGCGGTTATGATGGGGAAATCCTGCAGGGGACGGCGATTTTCGACAGAAATGTTGGGGATTGGCGAATGAAAGAACCGTTCAACGCCAACCCCCAGCCTTTTCAACTGGTAAAAGACATAATGGAAACCGAGATTCGAAATCGCAGTTCCGTAATCCGAAGGAAAGACAAGGGCCCAGGACGGGTCGCCCCCATGGTTTAAAGGAAGGACCGCCACTTCTTTCAGCGTGACGGATTCCCACTCCCTGCCAGACCGGGAGGGACCCAAGACTGCGGGGGCACCCCTTCTTCCTCTCAAGAAACCGACTCCTCCCGGCCGTTCGTTCAGTCTCCAGCCTTTCGACGACGGATGACCGACGGAATGTCAAGGTGGTTCGTCGGTACCCCGCTGATCTTGAAAAGATCTTCGTCCTGGGAGGAAGACCGGACTTCCGCCTCTTCCAGGTCAATCCGGTTTTTGCGGACACGCGTGACCGGTTGGACCGGTTGAGGAGTAACAGTCCTACGAACGGTCTCTACCTTCCTGATCGGGGACGGGACTGCCGGCTGTTCCGAAAAGCCGGTCGCGATCACCGTGATTTGTATCTTTTCTCCCATGGAAGGATCGACAACATTGCCCCAAATGATCGTTGCATCTTCATCAGCCGCTTCCGTAATGACTCCGGCCGCCTCGTTTATCTCGTGGATCCCAAGGCTTGCACCGCCGGTCACGTTGAAAAGGACGCCCTTGGCTCCAGCCATCTGGGTTTCCATCAACGGGCTGTTGATCGCCGCCCTTGCGGCGATTTCTGCGCGGGACTCTCCTTCCGCCTCTCCGATTCCCATGATGGCAGAACCGGCGTTGCTCATTACGGTACGGACATCCGCAAAATCGACATTGACGAGTCCGGGTCGAAAAATCAGGTCGGTCACTCCCTGTACTGCCTGCCGAAGCACATCATCCGCAAGACGGAAAGCATCGCAAAGGGCCGTCTTGCAATCGGAAATTTCCAGAAGCTTGTCATTCGGAATGACAATCAATGCGTCGACTTTGTCCTTCAGGTTTTCTATCCCGGTCTTCGCCTGCATGAGCCGCTTCCTGCCTTCGAATGAAAAAGGCCTCGTGACGACGGCGACAACAAGAACCCCCATTTCCTTTGCCACCTCGGCGATTACCGGGGTCGATCCTGTTCCGGTCCCACCGCCCATCCCTGCTGTCAAAAAAACCATGTCCGCTCCTTCAAGAAGCTGGCGGATCTCTTCCCTCGACTCCTTCGCCGCCTTCATTCCAACCTCAGGATCCGCTCCGGCACCGAGCCCCCGGGTCAATTCCTTGCCCAGGACAACCCTGACGTCCGCTTCCGAGGTCTGGAGATGAGCCATGTCCGTATTGGCTCCCACGAACTCCACGCCGACAAGTCCGCTTCGGGCGATATGGTTCAGCGCATTGTTCCCGCCTCCACCAATACCCATAACCTTGATAACTTCCCTGAATGGACGACTCGCTTTCTCGATCTCAAAAATGTCGGCCATGCCGTTCGCCTCCTGCAGGATCCAGAATGGTCAAAACAAGTCCTTCACAGATTTCCGGATGTTTTCCATCACGGTCTTGAGTGCTCCATCGCCAACCTTCTTCCTGCCGTTTCCCGCGGACACCCCTACCCTGCCTCGCCTCGCGCGGAATGATGAAGCCCCTCCCTCGGACGGCAGGTCCGACTCCATGTAACGATACGGATTCCGCTCCTTCTCGAGAATGTACCGGATAATCCCCGCACCGCTGGTGTACTCTTCGCTGTTCATCCCGGGGGGCATTCGGCCAGCGTCAACCGGGCCTGCAACACGGACAGGCAAGTCCAGCAACCTGGAAACGTAAGCATCCAAACCGGACAACCTGGAAACGCCGCCCGTCAGGACAATGCCTCCCGGCATCATGGAAACGCCGGATTCCTTGAGTTCGTTTTCCACAAGGGAAGAGAAGAGTTCGTCAAGGCGACAAGCGATGACTTCAACAACTTCCCTGACGCTGAAAGAGAGTGTCTTTCCCATGCTCTCAACTTCGATTTTTTCGTTCTGCCCAAGGTTGTCGGGAGAAAGTGACACGTTCTTTTTCAGGGCATCGGCACGGCTTATCGGGATCCTGAGGACGCAGGCCAGGTCGTTGGTGATATGGTCTCCACCCACCGGGATGACAGAAAGCCTCCGAGGCCTTCCTTCTGAAAAAACAGAGACCCCGGTTGTCCCGCCACCGAGGTCAACCACCACAACACCCGCCATCGCCTCTTCGTTTGAAAGGCAACCCAGGGAACTGGCTAGTGGCTTCATGACAAGCCCCGAAACTTCAAGGCCGGCTTTGCTTACGCAATTGACGACGTTCTGGATGACCGCGCTCGGTACAATGATGGACTGGAGCTCGACTTCGAGCCGGACACCGGTCATATCGAGGGGATCATCGATCCCCGAGTGACCGTCCAGGGTATATTCGACGGGTATCGTGTGGAGGATGCAACGGTTAACGGGAACTGCAATCTCCGATTGGGCAGCTTCAATGATCCGATCCACATCTTCGAGAGTTACCTGCCTCGCCGAACGGCCAAGCGATATCATGCCCTTGGTTCGGACACTTGTTGTTTCGGCACCTGAAAAAGCGACCGTCACCTTGTCGATCCCCAGGCCCACCATGCTTTCGGCGTCTTCAACGGCAGCCTGTATGGAACGGGTAGCCTGTTCCAGGTTGACGATCATCCCTTTCCTTATTCCCATGGAAGGGGCCTCTCCAACGCCGATAATCTGCGCTTCCCCCGAGTGCGTGTCCATTTCTGCCACAACCACTGCGATTTTTGTCGTTCCCAAATCCAAACCGACCAAAAGATCGGGCTCGTCTTTCAATTCGTTTCGCTCCCTTCCGGCCTTCGCCTATTACCATCCATTCCGTCAGGAGGAACATTTCTTGCGACGATCTTCCCTTCGTAGGTGGCATCGATGACCAGGCTTGGTTCATCGGCCTGTGCCTTCTCAGCCAGTATTTTCCGCGTAGCGGAAAATATGGTCTCCCAGTTTTCGGTATGATCGCCCAATTCCAATTGTATCCTTTGGTTGTTCCTTTGCGCAACGACTTTCAAGATTCGGGTCCCTCCCCGGAGAGACACCGTGACGGAAATCGGCTTACCAAGCCAGCCTTGCCTGGAAAGCTTATCCTGCCATCGTCGAAGATCCTCCGTAGGCAGGATGGATTTCTGGACAATCTTGTCCCGTCTATCGATATCTCCAAAAGGCCCCTGGAGATTCTTGTCCCAATACCATATCGGAAGAGCTTTATCGCCAGCAGCCTTGCCCGGTTTTGCATCGATCGAAAAGGATTTTGGCCAAATATGCCCATCCGTTGAAAGGACATATTCCCGTCCCTGGTAAACCAAGTCGAGCCAGGGAACATAGGACCGGGCTTTGATCATGATCCGGCCCCATCCAGAAATCGAAAACGTTATTTCCGCCGGATAGCGTTCTCCAAGTTCCCGAGCAATCGCTTCCCTTCGCAATACCGGTATGACCCAAAATCGCCTCGAAAGGCTGCCGATCGACCTCCACAGTACAGGGTCTGGAAGGCTGCCGGGAGGTGTGACCGTCAGTTCAACCAGCCTTAGGACCTGGTAGTGGTTTTCAAATCCGCACAAGATTCCGAGAAGAAGAGCTAACCACAGGAGCTTTCGCCCCGGGTTGGCCTGCTTACTCCCACGGGCCACCGAGGAGGTTCACCTCCAATTCCAGCCAAACCCCGCTCATCTCAAGAACTCTCTGCCTGCAGAGGCAAATGAGGTGCCAGATATCAGTGGCCATGGCAGAACCTGCATTTTCAACAAAATTCGCATGGAGTGGCGAAACCCTCGCGTTTCCGACAGTCAACCCCTTGCAGCCTGACCGGTCTAACAAAAGACCTGCAGGTTCCACTCCAGGCCCGGGGTTCTTGAAAACGCATCCGGCTGTCATCGTCCCGTGAGGTTGTCCCTTGCGGAGCGACCAAAACCGTAGGACCTTTTCCCTGACAAGGGATCTCTCTGCGGCCTCAAGCTTCAAGCAGCAGCGGGTTACCAGCCTGGGTTCAGCCGCGAGTGAACTGAACCGGTAATCAAAACGGATTTCCGCGGAATCCCAGCGCCTGAGGCTTCCATCTCTCTCCACCGATTCCACCCATTCGACGGATTGCCCCATGGAATCTGCCCCCGCCCCCGCATTGCACATCAGGGCACCACCGATGCTTCCGTGAATCCCTGTGGCAAATTCCAAGCCTGAAAAACCTTGGGAAAGGCAAAAATTAAGCAGACGCCGAGTCGGGCATCCGGCATCTGCTTCGACGAGAAGCATTCCTTTGTCCCGCCAAGCCCAGGAAAAGCTGTCCATTCGCCCCATCCACAAGGTGAGTCCCGCGAGCCCAGCCGGATGGACAAGGATATTGCTGCCCCCGCCAATCCGCCAGGTCGGCACTCCTTCCGCCTGGCAGAGTGCAAAGGCCCTGTGTGCTTCATGGGGATCGCGCGGGGCGAGAAGAAACTCCGCCTCGCCCCCCACCTTCCATGTAGTCAAGGGAGCAAGGGGGACCCGATCCTGCAGGGAGATCTTCAGTTGTCGTTCAAGCGCTGCAGGCCATGGCATTGGCTACGGACTCTTGTTGCTCGAGGCGACTCATGAGTTGTTCGCAAGCAGCGTTGACATTCCCCGCCCCCAGGGTAAGGACAAGGTCATCGCGCCGTGCTTCCGCACCGATCCGCTCTACCGCTTCCGCAAGGTCGTTGCAGAGCGTCACCTGGCGAGCACCCTTTTCGGTCATCGTCCGGGCGATGAGACCGGAACACACCCCCGGGATGGGGGTTTCGTCTGCCCCATAGATAGGAACCAGGAAAAGACGGTCAGCCTGTGTCAGGACCTCGGCGAATTCCCTATAAAGGGCGGCGGTCCGGGTAAACCGATGAGGCTGGAACAGGGTTACGATTCGACGGCCGGGGAAGACCGAGCGGACAGCCCTAAGCGTTGCTGCCACTTCCCTGGGGTGATGGCCGTAATCGTCGTAAAGATCTATCTCGCCCACCGAACCCATGTACTGGAGACGACGCTTTGCTCCCTTGAACGCTTTAAGGGCATCACTTGCCGTTTCAAAGGGAACGTTCATGCAGGATGAAGCCGCACAAGCAGCTAATGCGTTCAGGACGTTGTGGTCTCCCGAAACCTTCAGGGTGATCGAGCCCTTAGGCTTTCCGTGGTGAAGGACATTGAACGAAACTCCGCCGCCGGGGATGTGGTTCACGTCAAAAGCACCCCAATCCCACCCTGACCCCCAGCCGTAAGTCGTGTAAAATGCCGCTCCCCCGCTAGCCCGGTTAAGCTCGATGAGTCTCGCAGCCCCGGGGTCTTCCCCACAAATGACGACGGATGAATCCTTCTTCCTGTTCTTCAGGAAACGGATAAAGGCCCATTCGACTTCTTGCCGGCTCTTGTAGTGGTCGACATGGTCCCAGTCCACGTTGGTGACAACCGAAACATTAGTCCGGAACAGCTCGAATGAACCATCGCTCTCGTCAAGTTCAGCTACCATGGGAAGTCCCGCTCCCAGGCGGGCATTCGCTCCGATATCGCAGATCTCGCCCCCGATGGCCACGGTCGGCTTCAGTCCCGCACGGTCAAGGATCAATGCTGTCATCGACGACGTAGTCGTCTTCCCGTGGGTCCCCGCGATTCCAACGCCAAAGCGCTCGTTGAAGAGGGCACTCAGGACCTCTGCGCGCCGTGCGATCGAGATTCCCCGCCTGCCGGCCTCGATCAGTTCCTCGTTATGATCGGGAATGGCACTGCTATAAACCAGCAAGTCGGGACTGTAGCGATCCAGGTGCGCAGGATCGTGCCCAAGGACACAATCAACCCTCCGGGCAAGCAGTTTTTCCATGTAGTAAGAGTGAGCCATGTCGCACCCTGAAACCTCGAAGCCGAGTTCGGAAAGAAGCGCTGCCAACCCGCTCATCCCTGAACCTCCGATTCCAAGCAGGTGGACGTTCCTGATCCTGTCATGGCTCAGTTTTAGTCCGTCCAACTTCCGTCTCTCCCTTCAAGAGTCCTGAGGATTTCCCTTAAAAAGCTCTGATTGATTTGCTCTGCCGCGATTCCCGGATCCGCGGGGAAGGTTTCCCCCGCATCACGCGGTGACCCCAGTTTCTTCAGCTTGGCCGCAAATTCCGCCGCGTTCCCCCGAACCTCATCCCAGGCAAGCCCATGTCCGTCATCACTGAAAAGCTGCGCGTTGACCGACTGGTGATCGTCCCGGGACTCCGGCCAAGGAACAACCAGGGCCGGAATCGCCCAGGCCCGCAGTTCTGACAGGGTTGAAGCTCCTCCCCTTACAACGGCAACATCCGCCAAGGAGTAAAGCGTTTCCATGTCCCAACGCCGCGGTATCCCCCAGACTCTATCCGACAGGTGATTATCCCCCGATTCCTTCCCCATGACAAGAAAGGACCATTCCCGGAAATTTTCTGACTTCGAAGTCTCAACGACCCTATCGATAAGGGAACGACTCCCCAAGGATCCACCGAGGACGAGGCAGTTTATTCCGCCGGGAAACTCACCCAAGCCTAGTTTATTCCAAGCTTCCCGGCGAGGCAAACGCTTCATGAGGCGAACCGGGGTTCCTACCTGGGCAAACTGGCTTTGCGAAAAAGGCCTGCACTCATTCCAGCCTGACAAAAGCCTGGCACCCAATCTCACTCCCAATCGCGTGACCCGTCCCGCAACGGCGTTCTGCTCGTGAACCAGGATGGGAACATCTACTAACCGTCCAGCTGCCAGAGCCGGGAAAGAAACATAGCCCCCAAACAGCACACACGCATCTGGCTTTCTTTGCCTAAACAGGTGACCCATTTCTCCCACTGCCCGGAAAATCTGCAACCAGCGCGTCAACGAAGCGGTCCCGCTCGCTCCCGTTGGGGATCCCTCGCACGGCAGGATGACCGCTTCCAGCCCGGCATTCTCGTAAATCTCCCGCTCAAGGGGGCGGTTTCCCGAGACATAGGTTATTTCAATATTCCCAACCGTGGAGGCCAACCATTGGCCGAACGCCACCGCGGGGCAGATATGCCCGCCAGTCCCCCCCGCCACAAGGACGAGACGCTTTACGCAGGCTGTCGGCATCGGCTTAACCTCAGGAGGAGTCCGACCCTGGCCCACATCATGACCAGGGAACTCCCTCCGTAACTCAGGAAAGGCAAGGGCATCCCTGTCAGCGGAATCAGCTTCGTCACACCACCTATGTTGATCGCCATCTGGATAAAAACGTTCAGGCACAATCCCCAGATCAGGCAAGCCTCGAAGGAACCCTCCAGGCGGCGGTAGTGGCCAAGCAACCGGAAATACCACAAGCCGAAAAGGGCAATAACCGCAAGAGATCCCGCCAAACCCAGTTCTTCTCCTATCGCAGCCAGGATGAAGTCCGTGTGGGAAGCCGGCAGGTACTTGAGTTTCTGAAGTCCCTGCCCCAAACCCATTCCCCAGATTCCACCGTTGGAAAAGGCCACGAGGCCCTGGATGGCCTGGAAACCGCTCCCAAGTGGCTCTTCCCAAGGGTCGAGGAAGGCTTTCAACCGCCGGAGCCGGTAGCCGTGCGTGAAAATGAACGGGAAACCCAGAGCCGCCAGCCCTCCCCCGCAAACCAGGGGGAATCCCCAACCGAAAAGCGGGATATAGATGCCCATCGCCAAGACAAAGACAAGGATTGTACTCCCCATGTCCGGCTGGAGAAGCAACGGAATCACGGATATCGCTCCCAAGATGAAGACCTTGAAAAAACTTGCAGCCGGTGTTTCCTTACCCCGGTTTTCGAAAAGCTTTCTGCTTGCGTGAAGGGTAAAGGTGAAAAAAAGGATATCCGCCGCCTGGACCGTTACAATGCCGAGGTTGACCCAACGTCTTGCACCGCCAGCCGAAACCCCCGTAACAGGGAAAAGCGGCAAAAAGCAAAAAAATACGGCGATCACCCAGAAAAATCCGCTCTTCTTCCTCCAGGCTTCTATAGGCACCGAATAGGTGAACAACATGACAAGGAGACCGAACAACAGCCATACGGCCTGCTTGATTCCCAGGGCCTGAGGTGACCCGAACCGTGCCATGGAAATCGGGCTCGATGAAGAGCTGATCATGATGACTCCAATCCCGCTCAGGAGGAGCGGGATCAGCCAAAGCAAGGGATCCGCGCTCCCGTGCTCCCGGTGGGCCCTTGGGGGGGAATCAGGTGCGTTCCGGGTAATCCCCAACGGTTTCCCCTCCCAGCATGGCATGGACCAAACTCTGGAAATGATTTCCCCGCTCCTTGTAGTTGGGATAGGCATCCCAGCTTGTGCAAGCCGGTGAAAGAAGAACGGTCTCTCCCGGGCGAGCTTCCCGGCGAGCTTTTTCCACCGCTTCTTCCATATCCCCGACCGGGATGATCCCCTCAAATTGCTCCCTTTGAAGGGCTTCTACGATTTTTTCCCGCTCTGCCCCCAGAACGAGAGCGATCCGTGCATGCTTCTTGACCGCTTCTGCCAGGGGAGCGTACTCTTCTCCCTTGCCTTGCCCCCCTAGGATGACAATCTTTACGCCGGGAAGAGACCTTAGTGCGGTCATACTGGCGGCAACATTGGTTCCCTTCGAGTCATCGACATAGTTTACGCCGTCTATCGTTGCAACCGCTTCGCACCGGTGAGGAAGCGCCGGGAAGGAAGCCAGCAGGGGCTCGGCCCGGCCTGTGTCCAAACCTAGTACTTCGATCGCAGCCATTGCCATGGCTGCATTTTCAAGGTTGTGCCGCCCTAGGAGAGGAAGGTTACCATAACGGAACAACGGCTTGGATATACCCTGACGCCAAAGGGTCGCCTCGGTATCTCCCATTTCTATCCGGCCATCGGCTCGGGTTATGCCGCTATTCCACCCTAGGGCCAGTCGGCGGATCAATGGGATTTCCTTGAAAAAATCAAGCTCCCGTTCCTGGATGATCGCCCATTTGCCGGGCTTCTGCATCCTGAGAAGGTTCGCCTTGGCAGCAACGTATTTTTCGTAGGATCCGTGCCAGTCAAGGTGGTCCGGGTCAAGGTTCGTTACAATCGCAACTTCTACGGAAAGCTTGCTTGCCCAGTTTAGCTGGAAACTGCTCAGCTCCATCACGAGAAAATCAAGATCCGAGTCCGCATAGTCCGCGAGGGGACGACCGATATTCCCAATCGCAGCCGCTTTCTCCCCCAATCCTTTGAGAAGGTGCCCCACGAGCTCCGTGGTTGTGGATTTCCCATTGCTCCCCGTTACACCCACGAGTCTCCCTTTCAGGTGAGGGGCCACGAAATCCAGTTCCCCAACGATGGGGATACCCCGTCTTTCCGCTTCCCTGACCGGCAGGGCAGCAGGAGAAATACCCGAACTCAGCACGATCATGTCCGATTCCCAGAGACGGGCTCCATGCCCGCCGAATTCGAACCCGATTCCCCGGGAAGCCAGCTCTTCAGCAGTTTTCTCGCGGAATGTCCCGCAATCGGAAACAAAAACGAAGGCTTGCTTTCGTGCAGCGAGGGATGCCAGCGAGATTCCGCTCAATCCCGCCCCTATGACTCCGATCTTGATTCCTTCAAGGCATCCCTCAACTCGCATACGCCTACCCCCAGACTTCCAAGGCCCTTTTAAGGGCGAAACCGGTTCCGATCATCCCTCCGGCATGAACAAGCCAGAAACGGACGACTACCTGGGTTTCCGCCCAGCCCAGAAGCTCAAAGTGATGATGCAGCGGGCTCATCCTGAAAACCTTGCACTTGAACCCGCGTATGGCTACGATCTGGATCGCGACACTCACCAGTTCCACTCCGAAAAGGAAACCGAAGGGAACCAGGAAAGGCAGCCCGCCACCGACGACACACAGGCTCACAAGCAGTCCTCCCAGGAAATGTGACCCCCCGTCTCCCATGAACACGCTGGCCGGATAGGCATTATGCCATAAAAAACCGGTGCAGAACCCGAGGCCGATGCATGCCGCTTGGACCGCCTCAGGGGAACCTGGCCCAAATAACAGCGCCAGCCCAAGGAAACTGATCCCGGAAGTCCCGGCTGCAAGGCCATCCAGCCCGTCGGTCACGTTTACCGCGTTCATCATCCCAACAGAGAAAAAAGTCAGGACAAGGATTGCCACGAGAGGGTGAAACGAAATCCCCGGCAAAAGGTTTACCCTGTCCATCAGAACGACGTACGCACTCCATGGCAGGGAAACAACAACCTGGAGGGCGAGTTTTTCCATGGATTTCAGCCCTTCGCTCGACTTGCTGGAAAATTTGAGCCAATCGTCTGTGAACCCGACCGCAAAAGCTCCAAAGGGCAATCCCCAGATTCCGGGGATAGAAGACCATCGGACCCCACCGGTTGCGGCAAGTCCCAGGACACAGGCCAGGGGGAAGACAACTCCTCCCATCGTGGGAGTCCCGCTCTTCCTCTCAACATGACTGGCAAGACCGTAGGTCTTCTCCACTTGCCTGATTTCCCACTTTCGGACCAGGCGAATCCAGCCTTCTTCCAGGAAGATGGTTGCTAAACCCACAAGCGAGCTCAATGCCCCTCCCATCAGGGTATTCATGGCCGGGAAAGTCCTTCCACGACTGATTCAAGCCCGTAGCTCCTGGACCCTTTCACAAGCACCGTGTCTTCCGTTCCAACAACCCGCTCCAGAAGGATGCCTGCTTCCTTACCATCCTTGGCCCACCATAGATGAAACGCGCCTGGCTCAGTTTCGCTTCTGAAGGGTTCCCACTCCTCCCCGACAAGGACGACCCCGTCAAGGAATTTTGTTTTTGCGAGGATCAACCGATGCAGGTCCTTTGAAGCTTCCCCCAGTTCCCGCATCCCCCCGAGCACCGCCCAACGGCGACCTGGAACCTGCAGTTTCCCTAGAACTTCGAGAGCCGCGGAAACGGAAGAGGGGTTGGCATTATAGGATTCATCGATCACAAGATGTACCCTGCCATTGCGAATCCACTTCCCACGCCCCTTCAGGGGAGAGATCGATGAGACCCCTCTCAGGAGGCGTTCCGGTGGAATATGCATCGAAAGGCCGACCATCATCGCAAAACCGAGATTGTTCGCATGATGGGCCCCCTTCAGTGCGGATTGGCAGATCCAGCTTTGCCCTCCGTAGGAAAGCCCCACCCGGAGGTTGCCTTCTGCGTTCTCACTGGCTTCGGTGAGGATCAGGGCGCTTCCCTTCCTAAAACCTACCCCGGCCATCCGGATTGGGAAAACACCCTGTTCCAGGGCTCCGCGAAGTCTGTCATCGTCAGAGTTGAAAATGAGCAAGTCCAGGCCCTCCCGAGGAATGATCTCAAGCTTGGCAGCGAGGACTCCGTCAAGGTCTCCCAAACCCTCCAGGTGAACCGGGGCAACGGCCGTAATCACGGCAACTGTTGGAGGGAAATGCTCAACAATTCCTGCAATTTCCCCGGGATGGTTTGTTCCCATTTCGAAAACGATAACCTCCGTATCCGGTGGCATGCCCAGGACGGTCAGCGCGCAGCCGATGAGCGTGTTGTGGCTTCTCCTTGCAGCGTGCACACGGACCGAGTTTTCCAGGGCCGACCGGATCAGCTCGCGCGTCGTTGTTTTTCCCACACTTCCTGTCACAGCAACACGATCATGGGGAGCAACTTCCCCGAGATAGGTTTCCGCGATCCTGACAAGGGCTTTTTCAGCATCCTCGACGATGAGACAGGAGACCCCGGCCTTCCTTATGGTGTCTGTCCATGGAGCAAGTCCATGCTCTGTTCCAACCAAAAGGAGAGCCCCCTTGGACAGGGCCTCCCCCAGGAAACGGTGCCCATCCGCGTGTTCGCCCGGAAGGGCAATGAAACCGTCTCCCGGCTGGACATCCCGGCTGTCCGTCCAGAGGCGTTCGGGCAAATACCCGTCGGGTCCCAGGAGGCGCCCCCCGCACCAGGCTGCCGATTCGGCCAGCTTCGGCCTTTCCCTACGCACCTGGCCACTCCATTCCCCGGGCATCCGCCCAGTTCTTCACCGTTTCTTTGTCACTATAGGGCAGGGTCTCCTCCCCTATGATGATGTACGGTTCCGGTCCCTTCCCCGAGACCAGGACAATATCTCCCGCTTTTGCGCGGTCCAGGGCATAATGGATCGCCTCGGGGCGATCGAGGATGATCCTGTGGTTTGCGAGGCGCTTGCCTCCCTGGATGCCTTCTCCTATCTGGTTGGCTATCGAGGCCGGGTCTTCGCTTCGCGGGTTATCCATCGTTATGACAAGTTCGTCAGCAAGCTCCGAAGCAACCTCTCCCATAAGGGGCCGGTTGGGCGCATACCGATCCCCGCCCATTCCAAAAACTGACCAGATCTTTCCTTTCGCGAGTTCCCCCAGGGTTTTCAGGACATTACGGAGGGCATCCGGACTGTGCGCATAATCGATAATACAGCAGACTCCATTTTCGAAAAGATATCGTTCCAGGCGACCCGGCACTTGGGGAACTTTTTCCAGCCCCCCGCCGATTGCTTCCTCCCCAATTCCCATCCCCCAGGCAAGAGTTGCCGAAGAAAGGATATTGTAGATGTTGTAGCGCCCGGTCAGGGGGATTTCCAGGACTCTAGCGGAAACTCCGCCCGGGAACAGGATCTCAAGCCGAATCCCCTGCAAGTTCATCGAGACGAGGTTTGCACGGACACTTTCGGGATCTCCTGCGATCAATCCGTACGGGATGACGTTTGGGCTGAATTCTGCGATGATGCGCCGCCCGAAGGGGTCATCCGCATTTGCTGCCCCCACCCACTTCCCTCTCGTAAACTCGGAAAAGAGTCTCCTCTTCGCCTGGAAATAAGTTTCCATCTCTCCGTGGTAATCGAGGTGTTCGGGCGTGAGGTTCGTGAAACCGGCGGCGTCGAAACGGCAACCCCAGAGGCGCCCCTGTTCGAGGCCATGGGAAGAAGCCTCCATGACGCAGGCCTTGCACCCGTTCTTCACCATCCTCGAAAGCCACTCCTGGATTTCATCGCTCTCGGGGGTTGTCCGGTCGGCAAGAGTTTCATTTTTTCCATCGTGATAGACGATTGTTCCGAGAAGACCTGCCGGAAGTCCGGCGGACTCAAGAACGGAACGAACAAGATAGGTCGTCGTACTCTTTCCGTTTGTCCCCGTGAGAGCGATCATTTTCAACGTGTCTGCGGGAAAACCGCAAATAAACGCGGCAAGAGGAGCCATGGCTTGTCGCGCGTCATTTACGAGTATTTGCGGGAGTTCAATGTCGAGCGGCCTTTCGCAGAGCAGGGCAACCGCTCCCTTTTTTAACGCCTCCCCCGCGAAGTCGTGACCATCGTGTCTCGCCCCTGGCAGGCAGCAGAAAAGTGACCCTTCGGTCACTTTCGAGGTGTGATGGGTAATCCTCTTGATGTCCAATGCAGCACAAGGGTCCTGCCTGCCCCACGTGGCAGAGCAGAGCAACCCTTTTTCATCCAGGTAGGCCACACCCTCATCAAACCTCATTTGCCCGCTCCCTTCCAATTTGCTCGCCCTATCGGGAGAGAAGAAGAAAATCTTCCAGAATTGCCCTGAAAGCCGGTGCCGCGATGGCACCTCCCAGATGCCCCTTCTGGGAGGGCTCGCCAAGAACGATCAGCATGATGTGATCAGGGTTCTCAACGGGCCAGAAACCTGCAAAAGAGGCCACAAAACGTCCCCTGACGTATTTCCCGTGTTCAGCAACCTGTGCGGTCCCCGTCTTTCCACCAACAGCCACTTTGGGAGAATTAGCCGCCTTACCCGTGCCGCTGGTCACGACCCGACGCATCACAGTTCGAACCCAATCGCTCGTCTTCTTGGAAATGACAACGTTTTTCACGAATGCCTTGCCGCAGTAGACAACTTTTCCCTGCCCATCCCGGGCTTCCTTGACGATATAAGGCCTGACACAAAACCCTCCGTTTACAACCGCCGAAAGAGCTGTCACCAGCTGCAGCGGAGTCATGCCAATTCCCTGGCCGATCGCGATGTTGGCGGGAACAACCCCCCTCCACTGTTCGGGAGTACTGACCAAGCCCACTTCTTCGGCAGGAAGCTCGATCCCGCTCAAGGAGGAAAAACCCCATTGCCTCAGGTTGTCGTAGGCAAACCGTGGCTTGAACCGGATGCCTATCTGGGCCATGCCCACATTGCAGCTGTTCACGATGAGATCGGGCAATACCTGGCTCCCATGTGCCTTGATGTCGGTAACGACACCGTCCGCAATCCTGACCCGCCCAGCGCAGTGAAAAACCTCGTTTTCCCGCACGAGTCCTTGCTCCATGGCTATCGACATGATGACTGGCTTCAGGGTTGAACCTGGTTCATAAACCCTTCCAATCACGTTGTTTACCCTTGTTGCGGGATCTTTCAGCGTTTTTCTCTGGTTCGGGTCAAAAGTTGGCCAGGAAGCCGAAGCCAGAACAGCACCGTCCCTCGGATCAAGACAAACTGCAGCAGCCCACTTGGGTTTGTACTCGTCCGTCGCCTCCTTCAGACGCTTTTCGACAACCATCTGGAGAACAGGATCGATCGTGAGTACCAACTCCCCGGGCCCCATGGCTTTTGGTGCCCTTTGGAGGGACATGAGGTCTATACCCTGCCCCGCCGCATCCCTCGCCAGAATTTTGGCCTGTGGAGGGGAATAGAGTATGTCCTGCCAAGATTGTTCAAGGCCTGCCAGTCCCTCGTCGTCTATATCGCAAAACCCTAGTACGTGAGCAAGCAGTGCTCCCTGGGGGTAAACCCTTTTTCTTTCCTTGATGGCGTAAAGTCCTGCGATTTTCTTCGAGAGGAGACGAGCCGCAAGTTCCGGCGAAACTTTTCTCGCTACCCAGGCAAAGCGCCCTTTCATGGGTTTTGAGAACTTCTCGAGGTCCTCATCCGAAACAATGTTTTTCAAAAAGGCCTTCAATTCGGTAGCTTTGGCGGGATCCCAGTATTGGGGGTCGATGAAAAGGCTGGTTGCAGGAATGGACATGGCCAGGGCAGCTCCGTGGCTATCCCGGATGATACCCCGGCTTGTGCTGATGGAGATTTGGGTCCAATACTGGCTGCTCGCCTGGCTGACCGTCCGCGGGTCCGGCCAGACCTGGATAAGGACCAGCCTTAGGGCAAGTACGGCAAGTGCAAGAAAAAGCCAGGTCCAGACATTTTTAAAAAGTCTAAGCAAACCTATCCCGCCTACCCCCTCGCCGGTCCGGGCAGTTCCTCCCTAATCCTGTGCGTGGGCTTCTTTTTGAAAAAGACCCGCCAGGCTGAATCCGCCAAGCAGTCCTTTGGTCCCTTTCATTGGCCGTGAAGCTACAGAAACAGGTGCGGAGGAAGATGCTGGAACAGTCACTACGGCAACAGCAACCCCGTTCTCCATGCCCATTTTTGCACTCGCCACACTATACACTCTTGAGGGAGATAGTAAAGAAGCCATATTGTTTCTCAAATCAAGTTCGATCTCCTTATAGTTTTCAATGGTCTCGTTAAGCCGGGTCAGGCGCTGCTCAAGATTCATGTTGAAGAGACGAATTCCACCAAGCCCCATGACGAGGACCCCAAGGAGAACGGCTACAACTGCGAAGGCTGAATGCGTCCTACCGCTCCGAGGCTTGGATTTCCTGCTTCTTGAAGTGGATGGCATCGCCTCTCACCTTCCTTTCAGGACAACGGAATCTGCCATTCGAAAAACTCGCAACATCGCGCTTCTTGACTTGTAGTTTCTTTCCACCTCATCGTCTGATGGCCGAATCGCCCTTCTGGGGACGCGCCGTCCCTTCCCCGAGATTTCCCACTCGTTGAAAGAGTGTTTCACGATCCTGTCTTCCAGGGAGTGATAACTGACCGCCACGATGCAACCTGTTTGCTTGACCGTACCGACTGCTTGTTCCAAACCCTGCCGCAAGGCACCTATTTCGTCGTTGACTGCGATTCGCAGTGCCTGGAAAATCCTGCGGGCCGGATGGCGATTCATTTTTCTCTGGAGGGGGGCAGGCAATATCCCCCGAATCACGCTAACCAAATCCCCGGTCGTTTCGATTGGGCCCTTGTGTTGCCGGTAGGCAACGATACCCTTTGCGATCGAGCCTGCGTGGGGTTCTTCCCCGTAATCCCGGAAGAGCCGGCGAAGCTCGTCCTGGGAAAGGGCGTTCAGCAAGTCCGAAGCTGTTTGGCCGTTCCTTCCCATTCGCATATCGAGGGGCCCGTCTTCCTGAAAGGAAAAACCCCTTTCAGAAAGCGAGATTTGGAGGTTCGAGACCCCCAGGTCAAATACAACCGCATCAGGCCTTCCCCACCCGAGATCGTCCAGAACTTCCGCAAGCTTGCAAAAATTGCTTTCCCGCCCTACGAAGCGACCCTCGCGAAGCTCTTCGGACAGCCTTCGGTTCGCCTGCTCGAGAGCCATCGGGTCCCTATCGATCCCAAGGACTTTGCATGACGCCCACTCCCGGAGGAAGCGCTCGGAATACCCACCAAGACCAAGCGTGGCATCCAAGATGAAATTCGGTGTTTCTCCTGTTTCAAGCAACCTAACGACTTCTTCGAGGAGAACGGGGATATGTTCGATCAAAAACCATCCACCTCCTCGGCAATCTCCGGTAGTGTTTCCATCACGCGAGACCTGTAGGCATCCCATTTAACGGAGTTCCATACCTCAATGTGGTCGAGGACCCCGTTTATACTGACCTCCAGGTCGATCTCCGCCTGGTCCCTTAGTGTTTGCGGCAAGAGGACGCGGCCAGCGGGATCGATGGGGACTTCATGTGCAGAAGCTAGGAGTACACGGACAAGATCCCGGGTTTTCCCCTTGGAATAGGGAAGGCTATGCAGCCGCTCAAGTATGCTTTCCCAGCTTCTCTGTGAGTAAATGGAGATACAGCGGTCGATGCCGAAGGACGCGACGACGCTGTTCCCAAGTTCCTCGCGGAACCGGGCAGGGATAACAAGTCGTCCCTTCGTGTCCAGCTTGTGTTCAAACGTCCCCACCAGCATCTGAATGATCCTCCCACGTTATGACACTTTATCCCACTTGAACCCACTTTATCACTTCACACCCCCGCGAGGTGATTCAATAGCATCAAATGCTATATATTATTTTGGGCTCCAGGTCCTATCTTTATTTCTAATTCATTTGACTGTCACCCCTTTCCGGTGATACAGCAAGGGACAAAAAAAAAGACCCCTTCAGGGGTCTTTTTTTCGGGAGTATCCCGTAAGCCGGGTTCTGTCAAGAACGACCATTTATCTAGGCTCGGACTTACGCCCGAGCTCAAGCGACCGTACCCGGGGGTCAGCGGGCCGCCTCATCCCCCCCTATTCGGTCTTGCTCCGGACGGGGTTTACCTAGCCCGCAAGTCACCCTGCGGCTGGTGGGCTCTTACCCCACCTTTTCACCCTTACCGGCGGTAAAGCCGGCGGTATATTTCTGTGGCACTTGCCTGAGGTTCGCACCTACTGGACGTTATCCAGCGTCCTGCCCTGCGGAGCCCGGACTTTCCTCCACCACCCGCCAATTGGCGAGCCTGCAGCGGTCGTTTGTGATACTCCCATCCTTATTCTACCTCAGGAAGGCTGCCTTGGGAGTTCTGGCCTCTCGCGTGGTATCCAGCAAGCTTGACATAGGATTCCGCCAATTTCCTGATTTGTTCCCTCTCTTCGGGCTTGACCTCCCGGATGATCCTTGCCGGAGTTCCCATCAGGAGGCTGCCAGGCGGGACAACTCGCCTCTCGGGAACGAGACTGCCAGCTGCAATCACCGAACCTTCCCCGATATGCGCGCCATCTAGAATGATTGCTCCCATGCCGACGAGGCACTCCCTCTCGATGACACAGCCGTGGAGAATGGCCCCATGCCCGACGGTCACATCTTCCCCCAGTTCGACACCCAGTTCCCCGGTAACATGCAGGATGGATCCATCCTGAATGTTGCTCCTTCGCCCTATTCTGATCCCCTTGAGGTCGCCTCGGATAACCGCTCCGTACCACACGCTGGAATCCTTCCCCAGGCTGACTTCTCCCATGACAACGGCAGAGTCGGCCACAAAGGCCGCCTCTGCCGTATCGGGGTTTGCTTCGAAAGCTTTGAATCCGCCACTCATTTTTGCTGCCTAGTGGGACCGGACGATTTCCTTGATGACCATCAACCGGCTCAGGCTCGAGCGTTCCATTTCGTCCAGCTTCATGGTGATATCCCGGATCGTTTCCTTGAAGGACGGGATCATGACATGCTCGAGGGCATTAACGCGACGCCGGGTCCTCTCGATTTCCGAGGCCATGAGCTTCAAGGCCTTTTCGTCAGCTGCAAGCTGGATGAGACGAGCGATAAGCTTGGAGAATCTTTCCAGCGCCACGTCAAGGCTCCCCGGTGACGTAGCGAGACCGTAGCTCAAGCTTTCACCGCTCTGGTTCACGGTGTACACCGGCACGATGACGCTCATGACGTTCCTGTAGGCTACCTCAAGGTTGCAGGAGGCCCCCGATATCATAAGTGACTGCTCCAGCATGGCCGGCAATGTTTGCGCTCTCGCAAGGAGAAAGCTGCGGTAGCAATCCGCGAGCTCCTTCTCGAGCTGTTCCCGCAGGAGCTTGATCGCCCTGGCTCGTCCAAGGAATTCTTTGATCAGGGCATCCTGTTTGTCTTTCAGAAGCTTGTGTCCCCTCTTCGCGACAACCAAGCGCTTTTTCAGCTTGGAAAGCTCCATGCGATTCGGGTTCACGTTCAGTCGCTTCGCCATGGGTCCGCCCCTCCCTACTGCTTCACCGTTTCCGGCTTGACAACCTCCTGCTTATCCAGAAGCGGCTTGAGGTACTTTTCAACATAGGCATCACGCACACGCTTCAGTTCCCGGACAGGAATCATCGTCAGCAGTTCCCATCCGAGGTTCAGGGTCTCTTCCACGGTGCGGTTCTCGTATTCACCCTGGCGGACGTAGCGATCCTCGAAGGCATCGGAGAAACGGGCAAAGGCTTTGTCTTCCTCCGTCAGTGCCCCCTCGCCGAGGATAATCGCAAGCTCCTTGGCTTCCTTGCCCCGGGCGTAGGCTGCAAACAGCTGGTTCATGAGATCAGCATGGTCTTCGCGGGTCTTGCCCTTGCCTATTCCCTTGTCCTTTAGCCGTGAGAGAGAAGGCATGACATCGACGGGCGGGTAGATCCCCTTTCGGTGAAGGCCCCTGCTCAGGATGATCTGGCCTTCCGTGATGTAGCCCGTGAGGTCGGGGATCGGGTGGGTCTTATCGTCTTCAGGCATCGTCAGGATCGGGAACTGCGTTATGGAACCCTTCTTGCCCCGAAGACGCCCGGCCCTTTCGTACATGGTGGCAAGGTCGGTATAGAGATATCCGGGATAGCCGCGCCGTCCGGGAACCTCCTTGCGCGCGGCAGAAATTTCGCGAAGGGCTTCGCAGTAGTTCGTCAAGTCCGTAAGGATGACAAGTACGTGCATGTCGCACTCGAAGGCAAGGTACTCGGCAGCCGTCAGGGCAAGTCGGGGCGTGGTGATACGTTCGATCGCTGGGTCGTCTGCCAGGTTGACGAACATAACAGTTCGTTCGATCGCTCCCGTTTTACGAAAGTCTTCCATGAAGAATGAGGCTTCCTCGAATGTGATTCCCATTGCGGCAAATACGACGGCGAATGATTCGTGCCCGCTGATGACCGAGGCTTGCCGGGCAATCTGGGCTGCCATTCGGTTATGGGGAAGACCGCTACCGGAAAAGATCGGCAACTTCTGCCCCCTGACAAGCGGGTTCATGCCGTCTATCGTTGAAATACCCGTCTGGATGAACTCCGACGGGAAGTCTCGTGAATAGGGATTAATCGGGTTGCTGTTGATGTCCAGCAGGGCATCGGGAATAACCCCGGTCCCTCCATCGAGGGGTTCTCCCCTTCCGTTGAAGATCCGGCCCAGCATGGTCCGGCTGACCGGCAGGGTCAGGACCTTGCCAAGGAAACGCACTTTCGCGGACTCAACGTCGATCCCCGTCGTTCCCTCGAAAACCTGGACCAGAGCCTTGTCCGTCGTGATCTCAAGGACTCGTCCCCTTCTTCTCTCTCCCGAGGCCAGCTCGATTTCAACCAATTCGTCGTAACGGACTTCGTTGACCTTTTCGACAACCATCAGCGGTCCCGAAAGGTTGGTGATGGTTCGATACTCCCTAGGCAACATGGACCTCACCCCCTGCCGGCATCAGATTGCCGATTTCCTTCTTGATCTCCTCTTCTAGGGCGTCGAGTGTAGATAATTCCTTTTCGTCAACGTATCGCATGCGGACAACTTTTTCCCTTATCTCCATCTCAGTTACGTCCTTCAGGGCCGCACCACGTTTCAGTGCCTCCATCGCCAAGTGGTGGAAAGTCAGGATATTTCGCAGCATCTTGAACTGCTTGTCCATGGAGGCATAGGTGTCGACCTCGTGGAACGCATTCTGGTGGAGGAAATCCTCCCTCAAGGACTTCGAGGTCTCCAGGATCATCCTTTCGTCCTTCGACAGGGAATCGATACCAACTAGCCGAACGATCTCCTTCAACCGATCCTCGTCCTCAAGCAGGGACATGGCTTCGATACGGCTCTTGGCCCATTCGCCTTCGTAGATTCCATCCCAGTGTTCGCCCAGCTTTTCGGCATATAGGGAATAGCTGCTTAGCCAGTTGATCGCGGGGAAGTGCCTCTGGTAGGCAAGGCTTGCATCAAGACCCCAGAAAACCTTCGTCACGCGCAGGGTATTTTGGGTGACAGGCTCGGAAAGGTCGCCGCCCGGGGGAGAAACAGCCCCGATGACGCTGACGGCGCCCTCAGCTTTCGCCTTGCCCAGGCAGATCGCGCGGCCGGCACGCTCATAGAAGGAAGCAAGCCGGGTTCCCAGGTAAGCGGGATAACCCTCTTCTCCCGGCATTTCCTCTAGCCGGCCCGAGATTTCCCGTAGAGCCTCGGCCCAACGGCTGGTGGAATCCGCCATGAGGGCAACCGAGTATCCCATGTCTCGGTAGTATTCGGCGATCGTGATCCCAGTGTAAATTGAGGCTTCACGGGCCGCCACGGGCATGTTCGAGGTGTTCGCGATAAGCACGGTACGCTTCATCAGAGGTTGGCCCGAGCGCGGGTCTTCCAGTTCGGGGAACTCGATGAGAACGTCGGTCATCTCGTTCCCTCGCTCACCACAACCGATGTAGACGACAATTTCCGCATCGGCCCACTTGGCAAGCTGGTGCTGGATGACCGTCTTCCCGGATCCGAAAGGCCCAGGAACACAGGCAGTGCCTCCCCTGGCTATCGGGAAGAACATGTCGACGACGCGCTGCCCGGTGCTAAGCGGAACGACCGGGGGAAGGCGCTTTGCCACCGGGCGGGGGGAACGAACAGGCCATCTCTGGAGCATCTGGACCTCGTTCCTCTCCTCGCCGTTCACCAGGACGGCAATCGTTTCTTCCACCCTAAACTCGCCTTCGTGAATCTCCTCCACCGTTCCTTCGACTCCTGGCGGTACCATGATCTTATGTTCAACAAGGATCGTTTCCTGGACGACGCCGAGCACATCCCCCTGTGCCACGAAGTCGCCTTTCTTCACTTTCGCGGTGAAGCCCCACTTCCTCGTCCGATCGATGGCGGGGACGTTGATTCCCCTAGAGATGAAAGGGCTCTTTGCCTTGTCCTCGATTGCGTTCAATGGGCGCTGGACCCCGTCATAGAACTGCTCGATCATCCCGGGCCCCAGTTCGACACTCAGGGGAGCGCCCGTGCTGACGACAGGCTCTCCGGGCATCAACCCCGAAGTCTCCTCGTAGACCTGCACGTAGGCCAGGTCACCTTTAAGTTCGATAATCTCCCCGACAAGGCCCAGATTCCCGACACGGACCACGTCGTACATACCGGACCCCGTCATGCCGCTTGCGACAACGAGTGGTCCGGATATCTTGCTGATCTTTCCCTTTACAGACTTACCAACGGCCACATGGATCGCCTCCAACCTGTTCGCATCGTGTTCGTCCAACCGAGCCAGACTACTTCACGGAAAATATGTCCATCCCGACTGCCCGTTCGACGCTCGACTTGATCGATTTAAAGCCCAGGCCCTTCGATCCCCTGAGTCCGGGGATAGGGACGATGCTGGTCTCTTCCTTTTCGTTGATTTCCTCGATAGACTCCCTGAGACGTTCGTACCAGTCTTCAACGACGAAAACAACCGCATATTTCCGTTGCACCAATTGGTTCAGGGCTAGCCTTGCCTCACCCTCCGAGCCTTCTTCAAGTACGTGGGGCTCGATACCAACGGCCTGGAACGGCAAAACGCTTTCGTAGTCACCAAGTGCAGCCATTGCCCGGTTCCGGCTAGCCGTTGACATGGCGCAGNNAACCCCCTCAGCACATCCCGGTCGGCCCCGCTTGCCTTACCAACCAGTATGATCCGGACATTCTTCGCTTCCATTTCCTTCGACCAGAGATAGAAAAGGACGTTTTCCGGGGCCGTAGAACTAAAACGTGCATCTTCCACGACTCGCAGGACATATTCATCCAACGCCTTTTCGACTTCTACGATGAGAGTGTCGAAATCCGACACTTCCTGGAGTCCCGAAAGGGCACCGGTCAGGTCGGTATAGGCGAGCAACCGCCCCCAGCTCTCCAGCGGTTCGCCCAGGAGGGCGACAAGCCTTTCAACGGAAATAATCCCCCCACCGTGGAGGAAACCTGCGACCCTGGAAACTTCGACCTGCGTTCGCCTGAGCCGCAGGAGGTTGCGGATATTCTCCGCATCGATCCTTCCCATGACCCAATGGACAGCACCCTTTTGGTCCAAGGTTTGGGCCAGGGCCGCCATTTGGGTAAAAAGCAGGTCATCGAGCTGGCGCTCGATCTCGAGAATGTCGTGCGATTGCTCCCACTGGGCAAGGCAATGCGGAATTGCAGTCCTCAAACCGTAGGGAAGAAGGCGATAATCCTCCGATTCAAGAGCTTCGATCAAGAATTCGGGGGTGAAATTCCCGAGTTGGGTCAATAAATCCCAGCGACGGCTACCGCCCGATTTCTGGAGAAAAGAGCTTTTCAACAAGACCTTGATGTTATGAAAGTCGTAGGGCATCTTGCAGAGAGTGACAAATGCCTTATCCGGCACGAATTGCTCGATTTCACGGTAAACGTATCGCAATTCCGCCTCGATAGCCTCGTCAAAAGCCCCTTCCCCCTTCATCTCGACAAGCCACGAAGCGTAGCATGTCTCATTCAGGATCTTCAGGGCCCCTTGCAGGTCTTCTGCATCCAGCATCCGCTGGAAAACACCCGGATCCAGGAGGCGATGTCCCATCGCCCTCAGGCGTGCAACCGTATAACCGTAACGTTCCGCCTGGGCCATTCCCTCACCTCCCGTCAATTGGAGAAAAGCCTTTTGACCGTCTCCGCCTCAAGCTCTTCCCGGGCCGTCCTGATCAGCATCTCCCAAGAACAGTTCACGTCCACCAGGCCGCGCCGGAGAATGAACCCGCCTATGATCGGAGCCTTTTCCTCCGATATCTTCAGGTTCGAGCCGCTCTTCTCGTTATATGCCTTTAGCCAGCCGGCATCGAGGTTCTTCTCACCCCTGCCGACAACGAGGGTTTCGTCCTTCGTTTCCACAGCCTGGTCAAGCAGGGCTTCGGCAAATCGCTTGACCGCATTTCCATCCATTCCAGCCATCTTCGCCTTGGTTGCCTCGAAGGCTTCGTCAATCAGCCCCCTGCGGGCTGATAGGTCTTCCTTGTTGACATCAAGCTTTGCTACGATTTCCCTTCTGCGCAGGATCTCGGGGGTTTCCTTCTCAAGCCGGGCCTTCTGGAGATCAGCCATTCGGCGAATCTCCTCTTCCGTTTCCCGCTTGATCGCATCGACATGGGCCTGGGCCGCAGCCAGGATTTCACCGGCTTCGGCTCGGGCATCCGCCTCGATCTTGGCCTTGATATCCGACAAAGACATCCCAGACACCCCGACCTACAACTTGATGCTGTTCATGAGGATGATGCTGAGCAACAGCGCAAGGACTGCGTAGGTTTCAACCATGGCCGGAAGAATGACGGCCTTGCCGATTTCTTCGGGACGCTTGGAGATAAGCAGTATGGCCCCTGCAGAAGCCTTGCCCTGCGCGATCGCGGAGTAATAACAGGCAATGGCGATCGGCATGAGCGAACCGAAAATACCGATTCCCTGCCAGATCGTCACTTTCACGGCGGCGCCGCCAAGGAGACCGACCTTCAGGATGGCGAAAAAGGCCGCAAGGAGCCCATAGATGCCCTGTGTGCCGGGGAGGGCCAAAAGCAGCAGGGCCAAGCCGAACTTGCCCGGGTCCTCGGTCATGATGCCGGAGGCTGCCTCGTCAGCGATAGCGATCCCGATTGCGGAACCCGAACCGGCAAAACCGGCCGCAATGCCGGCTCCCAGGACGGCAATCATCGCTCCAAGCTGTTCTGACATGGTGGTCAAAAGGGTTGTGACTACCTGATCCATAAGAAACATTCCTCCTTAATGTGGGTATGTTCTGTTGGAACTCAGTTGCTTTCGTGAGAATCGCTGGATTCTACGATCTTCACGAACTGGGTTTCATAGCCGAACGGGGAGAAAATCCTGCCGTTCGCCTCATAGAACTTGCTGAAGAACTCAACGTACTGGAGCCTCAAGGAATGTACGAAAGCCCCGAGGACGTTGATTGCCAGGCTGAAGATATTGCCGATGACGAAAAGGATGAGGGCCAGGATCCAGCCCACGTAGGGAACCCCTTCCGAGATCATCTTCGCCAGAAGGTTGATGATCAGCCCTATAGCCGCTCCGGAAAGCCCGAGGGCCAGTAGACGGCTGTAGCTCAGGGTATCCCCGAGATACGAAGTGATCCCGTAAAGGCTTAGTGCACCGGAAAACGCCTTGCTTAGGAGCCCCTTCTTGCTCCGGCCCTGGGTGAGGAAAAGAACGATGGCCCCTCCTGAGGCAAGAGCCTTCGCCACCAGGCCAAGAGAAGCCGGGGCCTTTCCGATGGAAACCAGGAATAACAGGGCAACGCCGATGAGAAGCATGATCCATCCGCCGCGATCAGCAAATGCCTCCATGTAGGAGCGCCGCCTAAGCGCATCCCAGAAAGCTATCCCAAGCCCGAAAATCAACTGGGCAAAACCGAGAGTCAGGCAAACTCCGAGGTAGGTCATGGGGTCGTTCATCGGATCCCATACCACGAACCGATCCCGGAGCGGGCGAAGAAAGTTAAGAAATCCGAAGCTATCCATCGTGTTTGCGAGCCAGGAACCGGTGAGGGCTCCCATGACGATCGTCGAAAGGCTGCAAATGAACATGACAATGAGGAATTTTCTCAGGTTCCCCTTGATCGGAAACTTCAGCAGCACGCCGCCTAGCATCAGGGCCAGTATCACTCCGAAGCCTGCGTCCCCAAGACACATACCGAAGAAAAGGTAAAAGAACGGAGCCATCATGAGTGTGGGATCGACCCCGCCATAGGTTGGCACTCCGAACATAGTCGTAAGTGGCTCACACGGGGACGCCCAGGCAGGATTCCTGAGCATGGAGGGAACAACCTCCCCTTCCTCTGGGGCCTTTACCGTCCTGTCGGAAAGGGAATTGAACGGTTCGAGTTCCTTCTCGATCTTTGGCAAGGAATCAGCGGGGGCCCAGAACCTGAGGAAATTGATCTGCTCCGTACTTTCACTCGAATCGAGGGTTTCGTAGCGCCCTTTCATCACGGTCCAGAAATCGGATAAGGCCTGAACGCGATCGAGCCACTCGCCGGAGAGTCTTCCAGCCTCCAGCGTGAGAACCTCTTCTCTCTCAAGGAAAAGAGTTTTTCGTTCTCCTATCCGGGCAATCTCTTCAAGTGCCGTTCCGGACAGTTCTCGGGGCAGTTCGATACGGTTGAAGGAAACTTCTGCACACAGCACGGAAACTTTCTCGTCAAGTTCGCGGAGGTAAAGAAGTGCTACCTTGGCGTCTTTATCCTTGGCGGGGTCTGTAACCTTGACGAAAAGCTCGCCGTCCCTGGCAACCTGTGAAGAGAATGCCAGTTCCAAGCGACTAATCTGGTCAACCGGCATCGTTCCGATTACACCTTTTACTTTTTCAGTTCCTGTCGTGAAAAAAAGGAGGGGCTGGGAGAGGTCCTTGAAGTTCCCCAGGATCGCTTCCAGTCCAGCGAGCTGGGACATTTCAGTTCGTATTTCGACAAACTGTCTTTCCAAGCCTCTCAGTTGGGCGACAAGATCCTGGAAATCCGTTTCGTCGGAAAGGGATTCAAGTTCTACCATGTTGCGGTGGGGTTTTTCCGAAAACGCCTTGGCCAGGAAGCTGACCTTGCCCTGCCTGTAATTCTCAAGGAAGCGCAGGGCAAAACGAGCATCGGAAAGAAGGTTCTCATACCGCTTGAGGTGCTCCGATACGGGCCCGCCCTTGGTCTCTCCGGATGCGTTATCGCCACTGTACCCGATGATCTCGCAGCATTCCAGCCGCTGCAAGGAGGCAACAACCTTTTCCGTGACCGACCTATGAAGGGCAAGCTCGACCTTTTTCATCTCAACTAAGGCCATATTTCGCCGTCACCTCTTCCACGAGCCAGGAAGACACTTCGCCGACACGATCCTTGCGTGCCTGAACGAAAGTTTCCGTTTCTCTTTTTCCTTCCGCCTTTATCGCATCGGCTCGCTTTTCAGCCTCCGCTTCCGCCTTTGAAACTCCTTGCCGGAATAGTTGGTGCAACTCCTGCTTGGCTTCCTTGATACGCTTTTCTGCGTCGGAACGAGCTTCTGCAACAAGGCGAGCCGCCTCGACTTTTGCTTCCTGGATGATTCTTTTCGAGTTCTCCTCCGCCTGCTTGATCTCCTCGGCCAGGTTCGCTGCCATTCGTTTCACCCCCTCGCTTACCGTTTAAAAATGCAATCCACAATACACAAGATTTTCCGCCTCAAGTATTCTAAGGTGCAATGGAATATTGTGTCAATTGTCACAATCCACGGTATAAATGAGATATGCGGTGCCGGGCTTAACCCTGTAAAATCAGGGGAAAAATAAAAAGGAGGCCTTATTTCGGCCTCCTTTCATTCCCTTTGGAGCGGACAACGGGATTCGAACCCGCGACCCTCGGCTTGGGAAGCCGATGCTCTACCAGCTGAGCTATGTCCGCATATGCGGGGCATATTATATCGGTGCGAAAAGGCTTTGGCAAGGAGGCTTTCCCAGCTTTTTCCAGTCCGCCCGGGGAGGCACGGGAAAGACTCCTTGAAGGGGAACCAAAAGCCGAGGCCAATGCTCCCGAATATCCTCCTGCGGATATCCTCCTTCCCTTGCGTCACTTAAGAAAGGAAGGAGAAAGCCATGTCAAAGGTTATACCACTGCGAAGAGCGGATTTCCAACACTGGGAGGAGGCCCTGGAAACCTTCCTAACATGGAAGAAAGCCACCGGCCTTTCCGATCGGACCCTTTCCGACTACCGATACCACGTGACCCGTTTCTTCCGGATCGCCCCGCACGCCTGGGACTCTCATGATTTCAAGACCGCCGTCTATCGCTACTTGGGCGAGCGGGTCTCGCCGGCTACCTTCAACATTAGGCGTAAGTACCTGAAGGGGTTCTTCGACTGGGCCCTAGAGCAGGGAATCCTCGGCCAGGATCCCTTTGAGGGGGTAAAAGCCCGCCGGACGGAACCCCGGGTGGTCAGGATCCCTCCCGAGAGCCTTAAGCAACTCCTGTCCTTGCCTGACTGCAATACCTTTGCGGGGTTGAGGGACAAGGCCCTGATGATGCTCCAGCTTGATACCGGGATCAGGCCATGTGAAGCTTTGGCCTTGACCCCTCGAGACTATAATCCTGCGGCTCTGGAGGTCCACATTCGGCCCGAAACCGCAAAGACTCGAAAGGGAAGAACCCTTATCCTCACCCGGGGCTGTGCCCTGTTCATTTCCAAGTTGCTATCGGTCAGGCCGGATGCATGGAGGGATTCCCCCATCTTCTGCGGCAATAGCGGCTTGCCCTTTTCCGTTCATTCCTGGTGCACACGCCTGAAAAGGGTTTATGGCGCCAGGCTTGGGATCCGGATAAGCCCTTATGACCTGCGACACTGTCACGCCTTGATGTTCCTCCGAAACAACGGGAACCTCTTTGCCCTGCAGCGTGAAATGGGCCATGCGGATATCGAGATGACCAAGCGTTACCTAGCCCTGAACGATGACGATCTCAGAGAGGCCCATGCAAAAGCCAGCCCCCTGAATTCTCTTCTCCCCTCAATTAGCCTTGTTCGGCTGAATAAGCTCAACAAGTCATAGATGAATATAAATAGACATTGAATAACATATATTGACATATAAAAACTATGAGAGTATCCTTGCCTCAAGCATCATCAGGGAAGGGGGTAAGGCATGGAAAAGCTGCTGACGCCCGAAGAGGTTGCTGAAAAGCTATCCATCAAGTTCCGTACCGTTCACGGCTGGCTGCGGACGGGGAAACTGAAGGGGGTGAAGGTCGGGCGGCTTTGGAGGATCCGAGAGGAAGACCTCGAGGAGTTCGTAAGAAACGACAGGACATAAAAAAGCGGACGGTCCTCTCCCCTGGCAAGGTTACAGACCGTCCACCCACTACCCCCTCCGGAAAGGGAGTTGTTCTATCATCTTAGCACGCAGTTTTTTTCTTGAAAGAGATGGTAGGACTCCTGGAGGGGAACAACCGAAGGGAGGAACATTACATGTGGGAAAAACCGTGGATCATCTCTTTCGAAGACACCAGCAGGATCGTTTTCAACCCTCAGGACCCCGAGCGCTTCCTTCTCATCGAGCGTTCCGGGAAAGTCGGCCCTGGGTCCCCGTTGCCCCAGCCCATAGATGGACCGTCAATGGCCGAGAAATGGTATCTGGGGCACCGGGAGCTTCTCCGGACGCTTCGAGACGAGGGACGCTACCCAGCCGAACTCGGTTTTGGGCAGGTCTTGGAAACGGATGAGGCGCTGATGCCGGCGCCGGTTTCTTCCTTCTGAGTGGGGCCAAAGGAAACGAACATGACCAGTTTGACGATTGAGAAGCACGACGAAATGCCGAAGGCGATCCTTCAGGAAAGGCGAATCCTCGCCGTCATGTATGACGCTTCTTGTGCTAGAGGGCCCGAAGAACGCTTCGACACAGTCCAGGAGGCTCAGAAGTGGGCCGAAAGCTTCGGAAGAAAATATGACAAATGTTTTATCGGCACCCGGGCACAGATCATGACGATGCATATCAGGGACAAGAGCGGCGCCGGTTTAGCCTGGCACATGACATAAGATGAGCGAAAGAGGGAGGGGTAATCGTGGAACAGCCAAGGGCAAATCCGATTCTCCCTGAAACCGGATTTCTAAGACTTCACCAAGTCCTTGCCTTGATCCCTATAGGGAAGTCTACCTGGTGGGAGTGGGTCAAATCCGGCAAGGCACCGAAGGGAGTACGCCTCAGCGCCAATATCCGGGTCTGGCGTGCCGAGGACATAAGGGCACTTATCGAGCAGCTAACCGCTGAGGGAACGATCGAGTAAGCCGCTAGAAGGAAGGGGGAGTGTCCAGATCTGGATACTCCCCCTTATCTAACCGGCGCAATTTTGCTCCCGTTCCTGGTCTTTCTCTTTTTGCTTCGCCCTCTCCCTCCCTATCTGCCTTCCCAGCTCTTCAGCCTCCCTGATAAAAGGTTGTAAGGTGAGCCATTCCCCCTTGACCCACTCAGCAATAGACTTGTATTTCCTGTGCTGACGCTCTTTCATTGCTCTTCCCTCCCCGGAATTCACGATTGTTGCCATTACATCTGTTTCCTCTGGAGTTGAGCATGAATAGTGATTGTTATAAGAACCAATCGGTCAAATTCGGTGAAAAAGCTGACATTGTTACCTTTAATTGATGCCATAGGATCATAAAACGCCCAGTTTTGCCTTATGTTTTAGAGTTTTTGTAAGGCTTTTCTGGATTGTCACTTGTTACCCCCAAAAAAATAATTTTTAGACGGACCAACCCCACGGCTTCGCCGACCCCTACGGTTTTATGCCCCAGAAGGACCCGTAAACAGCCAAGCGCTCCCTTGCTCATTGGGACTAGAGTGCAGGGCCGGCACCATCCCCTCTGTTCAGTCGGCATCAGGCTTTTTTATCTCTGGCCCTCCTGTCTATTCCTTAACTTCATAACCTATTCGTGAGTTTTTCATTTAGGATTCCCCCACGGCTTCGCCGACCCCTACGCTAAAACGTCCAGAAAGGACCCCGTACGGCTAAAACACCCGTAAGAGGGTAATAGTTTTTATTTTGTTTACCCGTAAACAAGAATTCGTTATGTTATCCTTTGGTATCACTGGGTTTGTATGGACTTTTGGGGGCTTGACAAACTGCATCTTGGGTATATGTTATTGCTAATTGCAGGGTTGCGGCTCTGCAAGGCGAGACTGATATCTTCGGTCGGTAGGGCCTCCAGTTGGGAGGCCCTGTTTATTTGCTGGGGAACACGGTATATCCATACCCCTGTGGGTTGCCATTCGGCCTCCTTCGAAGCTTGCTCCAAAGAATGTCATGATTCATGCCCAGCTTATTCCTTGCACCAGTTTGCTTGAGGTGCCACGCTCCCATGTGCCAGGCTACATGGTCTGCTATTTCAAGCCCAGAAACCACATTCCCATTTCCATCCCATTTCGGGTGCCATCCAAATGAATGGATATGCCTCCCAATTAGCTCTCCGTCGTTAGTGCCGCAACTGAGGCCAAGGGCACGCTTTGTGCCATGGGTCCGACATCTCTTTAAAAAGGAAAAAAGCGCTTTGTCATCCTCAGGGGTCCTGTTTTCAAAGACAATAGCCCCTCTTCCCTTTCTTTCCCTGTGATACCTTTCGTAGAGGAAATAACAAAACCGCTCCAATAAAAACGCTGAAGCATCATCATAAGGATCCCTTGCCCCATACCTTCTTTGAACTCTATTTTTATCAACAATTGCAGCTATTGTTAAGAAGTCTGCATCCCTAAGAGCCTGGGGGAATGACCCGTCCAGAAGGTTTACTTGCTCCCTTGTCAGATCTTTAAATGGCCCTGAATGCATCCTCATGTCCCTACAATGGAAGCAAATCCGACGCATCTCGCCTGGAGCAAATTCGAAAGTCCCGTCGGGAGGCCAGACTGTTTTTTTTAAATCTAAAAAAACGTTCTGGATTTTCGTAAAATAAACCTCCTTGCTTACTATCACGCCCGCAAGAGAAAGAATCGGCCAGCAAGGGTCTATTTTAGACATATCCCGAGTCCCGCTTTCATCCACGAACATCAAGTAATCGACATGGTCTGGCCAGGATGATAAACGTGGGACCGTCATGAACTTCACCTTCACTCATAAAATCGGATTCTTGATTCAATCTTTTCCTAACTCGGCAGCCTTTCTAAACTCTCCTCACTGCCTCTCACGCAAAAGCCCTAATGTGAAATACTCTCTCTTTCAAACACTATTGTCCAGCGACCAACAAAACCTCCCAAGCGTTAATTCGTCCGACTTATCACACATATCTATATTGTGTGTGGTGAGTCGGGTTGACCATGAAACCTTGTCAACATGAACCTTCATGCCCTTTTCCCCCTTCTCATTTTTCCCCGAAAATCACATAGAAAGGCGAAAAGTTAAATCTGCCCGAGCAGGCTTAACGGAATCACTCTCCCCAACCTGCGGCTGAAGCGAGGGGGGAGCATTCAAACCGTTCCGGCCACTCGACTCTCTGTCTCGCTTCCTCTTTCTCCACGGACCAACCAAGCGGGTTCAAAACAGTGAACTTTAGCCAGCTGCAAAAGTTCACTCGGTTTATTTTTCAAGACTGGTGGCAACGCCCCATCCTCTCTAAATCTGACTTTGTATTCCGTTATCCCTGTCCTGGGCCGTTGCGGAAACGTTGTTGCAACGTTGCAGGAACGTTCCCGGAACGTTCCCCTCTTTGGCTGAAGGGTCAGGCTAGACTGGAGTCAGGGGCATTTTCTAATAACCCGGCAGCCTTGATCTGCACGAGGATCTCCTCCAGGACGATCAAGGCTCATCGAACGTTTCGTCCTGGATGAATGGAAGACAGGCCACGCCTAGCCGTTCTCACTTCGTTTCAGACACATCCCGAACTTCCGGCACCGTGTTGAATTCCGACTCGGCATTTTCGCCGAGTCCTCCTGCGTTACATGAAGTCCTCTCCGGATTCTTACTGAAGTTCTTGGTTCATGATGGTTTTGAGGCTTTTCAAAGCCTTTCCACTCAAAGAGAGTTTTTTCTTCGTCCTCGTGGTTCTCTCCTCCCCTTCCCCTCACACTCCCTTTCCCTTTCTCTTTCCCTCTCCCTTTCTCTCTCCCTTTCCCTTTCTCTTTCCCTCTCCCTACGTATCCCATACATGTATCAGATACTTGTATCAATGCGGGGAAGAGACGGTCGGAACAGTTTTGCATTAACCGATCCTTGCAGCGAAAAAACACGGGCTCAAGGCTTGAGGCCTCTCGAAGCATCCGTTTCCCCGAAAGTGGCGGCGATTCAGCTACCCTTATAGGACTACCTGAGACGTCTTCCCGCTTGTCAGAGTCGTCGAAAGGCGTGCCCCCCCAGGAGAAAGTTCCCAATTCAATGGAGCGCAAACGGCCATAGCTGCCGACATTTGCAACCTGGAAGAGGGCAACGAGCGGGCAATTCATGGAAAAGTCGATAACTGCTGGGCTCTCAAGTTGAGCGGGTTCGGAAGACCCGACACAGGATAGCGAGGATGTGACGTTGTTGTGACGTTCCGGTGACGTCACAGTGACGTTCGAGTGACGTCCGGTGAGAGCCCGGGTGATAGATGACGGGATCTAGGTAATCCCTGAGGATTCCCCGATATGGCTCTACCCCAAGAGGGCTTCCCTTGCCACCAAAACCCGTTACGTCATTCGTTACGTAACGGGTGACGTAACGGGTGACGTAACGCATAACGTAACGGGTGGATTATTCCTAGGGATGGCCTCGCCCGCTACTGGGCATAGGTCACATTCCAGATGATCTGGGAAGCGTGCTTGCACTTTTTCACATCCCCCTTTATCCAGTCCACATCAAGGGCACTTCCCTTCGCCGGAACATCCACGACCACCAAGGAGTGCCCGAATACGTTATTGAACATGTCCGCATAGAGGATCTTCGCATGGAAGGTCGCCATTCGGTCCGAGTTGTTCTCGATGGTGACCGTGACCCGCCCGTTGTCCTCCACCTTCAGGTTCTCGAATTCCAGCCAATCGTAACCCGGGATATTCCCGCTATCGAAGTAAGCCGGCGCCTCAGCAGGGAGCAAGAATACAAGGCCAAGCAACAGCAGAATGAGCTTTTTCACCTCAGGATCCCTCCTTTGATTGCGATGGCTGCCGCTTCTCAAAATTCCGATCAAAAGAGTTATATTCATTTTTCATTATGTTCCTACTGCCACCCCCTCTTGTCTATCAGGTAAACCCCTATGTCCGCATAGTTTGTTTTTTATTTCGATGCATACTCAACGGCTGTCCAATTTTGGATAGGCCGCTTATCTCGGGATCCACTTCAACGAGGTCAGCAGACAGTCAGACATGTCAGCTGACATTTCCGACTGTCGGGCGATGTCAGTACCTTCACCTTCACTTTTACTTTCACCTTCACTAGAAACTAGAAGAAGAAGGAGGAGGAACTAGGGAAACCACAGTCATCCCTTGAAAACCGGATTCAGCTTCCCAGTGGCGAATATCCGTCCTTAGGACGGCCCGAGGGGGAGATCGCTTGAAAGAGGGCGTAGGAGTCCACTCGAAGTGAAAAAAGTTAGGGGGTGTTCTACCTGGGAACAGGGGAATTATTGCCAAATGAGGAAATATTCTTCGGGCCATGACCCCGTATCTGCCGGGAGATGGTATTTTGCGTCTTTTGCCGTGCCCGAGTGGAATGGAATACTCGCCTACAGCCACTGAGAGCCCTTCAACCTTGCGAAAGAGGATGAATGTATAACCTAAAAAAAGTTAAGGTGCTCTGGGCCCATTCTGGAGGGTCCAAAGCACCTACCGAAGTTGCGGCTCTCGTCTTTCTACCTCATCATGGCGATCCTGGCGATAATCTTGGGAATTTCCTGGCGCCACCTTACCGCTGTCCGAACACTGACATTGTACCGTTCTGCAATCCTCGTTGCGTGTCCTCCTCCGTTATTCAGCCTGCTGCCACAATGGACCCACCGCACGCTATCTGCGAACAGGTTCCAGGCTAAAGCCTCTAGTTCCCTAACTTCCCGGGTAGCGGCCTGGAGACCTTCCCACCCCCCAGCCAGATCTACGAGATCCTGGATGACCTGAGCCTTGCAAAGAAGATTGAGCGCATCCTGTCGATCTCGGTTCACCTGAATTCGTACGCCCAGATCTTCCCCATGGGCCGTGAAGAAAGTCTCTGCGAGGTCCTCGCATGTAGGATTAGGCGCTTCTCCGAGCAGGATCTTCAACCCCCTCGGGTGTATGGTTACAAGCGTTTCTATAAGCAAGGCAAGCTTCGCACGGTCCGAGAAAGAAGACATTTTTCAACCTCCCTGTCAGTCGATTCCTTCAATCCATCAGAGCCAGCCTGGCGATAAGAACCGGAACTTCGCCTCTCCACCTGCTGACCGTTCTGTTTGAAACTCGAAATATTTGCGCAATTCGCTGAACATGACTTGTCCCGTTTAGCCGGCTACCATGCCCGACCCACCTGACGCATTCAACGAAAAGTCTCCAGGGAAGAGGTTCTTTCTCTTTCACTTCTATTGCGGCATTTTGGATGCCCTTCCAGCCTCCCGCTTCTTTTATGAGGGCCAAGGCCTCCTGAAGATCAAGGCTGGGGCCGTTTTTGAAATCTATCCTCCGTGTATCTAGGATCCAAGCGAGCTCTTCCTCGCTGGGTTCGGACGCCTCCCTCAAAAGGGCCTTGATCCCCTTATGATGGGTTGTGGCCACCATGACAATGATGTTTGCCAGCTGAAAGACCTGGTTTGTCACTCCCCTCCGCCTCCTGTCCCTTTTATGGTGGCTTTATTGCCACATATCTGCATCCAGGGTTGAACACCAAGGGGGGCATAAGCGCCCCCCCTCAGTCGTTACAGATTGAGTTCCCTTCTCAGGATGTTTGTGATTTCCACATGTTCCGCTGCGAGGATCTTCAGGATCTCGTCCCGGTTTGATGGAAACATTCCGCCAAAATGCCACAGCCCCCCTGCTCTCCCGTAGACCATGGGAGCTGACCGCCAGCGGATAAGAAAGAAATTCCCCGCTTTTGTCTTGAACACCTGGACAAGCCGGGATCCCTGGTCAACCGTATGGAGGAGCTTCGACGTTGCGGTCCTATATATCTTGTGGTTACGGACCGCTTCCATTGCGTATTCATCGACCTGCTCACGAATAAAAGTTTTTTCCAAGAACTTTTCCGGCTGGCCGAACATCTCTTTACCCCTCCTCCACATCCGGGAAAATCGACCGGTACTGTTCCACCGTCAACCCTTCCGCCCAACTCCTAGCCGCTTCGAGGGTCATAAGGCTGAGTCCCCCTTCTTCCTCCGGCTCCCCAGGACGCCCCACATGCTTGAAATAGGTTTCCCCGGACCGGAAAAGGGTTTGAATAAACCCCTGAAACTTTCGCTCGCCCAGCCTTTCTGCGTTCCCCGTGTCCAGCAAGACACCACTATCCACACGCTGCATCCGCCATCAACCTCTCTTTCGTCCTTTCAAAAAGTGACCTGCATTCCCCGTAGGGAACCAGGTTCTTCCGGATCAACATGTCCGCCAGGTCCGAGATAAAATCCCGGTACCGATCCAGTTCGTTGAAAATTTCCCCGAGCTCTTTCGCCACCCCCTCACTTGTCATTCCAGCCTGGATAGCCAGGCCGGCCCACTTGAAAAAGCTTTTCTTATCTGGCCCTGATAAAGCCTTTTCAAGGGGCTGATTCCCGTCTATCCCGGCCAACAGGAACTCCGCAAAAACCCCGGCAACATCCATCCCCGCAAGCGTCATGTAGATCTCACGGGTCATCTCAGCCGCCAAACCCGTTTCTCCGCTGAAGTGTTCCGCTATCTCCAGATCCCGCACGTAGGCCTTCTTTTCGAGGCGACCTTTGTGCTTTTCGCCGGTATTGCGGTCACTAAATATCAAGGCACCTGACCATTCATCCTCTTCCTTCTGAATTAAGACTCTCCTGAACCCTATGCGATGGATCAAGGCATAACAGGCGTGACCCGCTTCGTGAATGGCCGTTCTAGCTTGGTCTGGCAAACGATGACCCTCCTTTCCTGGCTTTCTTGATCGAACAAACATGGGACCATTCACACAGCCTGCTTGGCTCCCCTCTCATCCTCAAGGGTCAGCCCCAGTTCAGCCCGAAGGCTCCTCGGTGACGGGTACTTGTTCCCGATACTTGTATGGGATTGGTTTTGCGGTGCCGATCGACTGTAGAGCGCCTCGATAACGGTTCGATACCAACCCGAGGGATCAACCATCCTTCCCCCTTCAACCTCTCTTGCGGGTCTTTGCGTTCGGACTCTTTCCTCTTCCTGCTCGAGGATCCGGATCAGAGGAGCCATGGCGGTGTTTTCCGGAAGATCCTCAACGATCCTGGCCACCTTCAGTGCATGTTTCCCGTTGGAAAGCCAGCTATGGTGCCAGAACTCCTGGCAGGCTAGAACGTCGTTGTTGGAGTCGACGGCCATGAGACCAACTTTTTCGAGCTCAGCGAGGGCGTTTCGTGTTTCCTCCTCCGAAATACTTGCGGCATTTGCGATATTGGCTATGAATACCGGGAGGTAAACCGCCCCGGCGCCGTTCCGATACCTGCCGACCAGGAACTCAACGAGAACCAGTTTCGCAGGCACGGAAAGCCCTATTCGCTTCAGTTGCTCCCAACGCCTACCTTCGATCGTTCCGAAAGACGGTCGAGTTCCCGAGCCCATCGCCTAACCCTCCTCGTCTTTACTGATGGGCAGCCGGCATGAAACCACCCCATAGCCCAAGCTGGCTCTTCTCCTCGGTCCTTCTTTTTTCTTCCTTCTGGATCTCGAGAAGCCTTCCTTTGAGGAGAAAGGGGGAGTCATACCAGTACTGTTCGGAGAGGTAGCGCCTTGGACCTGGGAAGCGTTGATCTTTCCAGCGAACCGATACTCCCTCCTGCAGGAAATCCCTGAATGTGGCGAACCTTGGCGATTCTCCGGCCAGGTTCAGCTCGATCGTCAGGCACCCTCGCTTCAGGAGGGCCCTGAACACGTCACTGTCGATCCCGCCATACCCAAGACCGTGAGGATGCTTGCCTGCCACCGGGTTCTTGCAAGCCTTGACGTAATGCTTCGATGCCTCGTAATAGTTGCCACCAGGTGCAGGAGCGCCGTTGAAAGTCGTTTCCAGCCTTGTTGCTTTTCCCTTGCAAAACTCAGATCTTGCCTTTTTAGGTTCTGTCATGGGAGAATCACCTCAGAGTGTTCTTTAATTCCCCGGTTGCAGCCGGGACAGCCCACCTTGCCGGGTGGGCTATTACTTTGCAAACCCGTCTTCGCTAAAGAGCTCGGCCTCTTCGACATCGAACAACTCCGCAGCCTTTTTTCGTGCCCCTTCAGGAAGTTTTCTCCATCCTCGTTCCACTTTAGAAAGGTTCCCGTCGCTAACATTCAACCGAAAGGCGAGCTCTGCTAGACATAGGCCCCGGGCCTCCCTTATCCGCCGAAGTTCTGTCATATCTTGACCACCTCCTTTCCTGTGGTATTCTCTTTATAACAACAGGATACGCAAGCGCAACAGTTTTTTATAACTTGTTTATCTATGTTTTATTGTGGGGGTTATGGGAATGAAAGATCATGCATTGGAAGGGTTTGCGCAGGAAATTAGCGGTAGGGATCCGTGGGACCTTCTCAAGGAATACACACTAAGAAATGCGGGGACACCCACATTGATTTTGCGCCCCCTCTCTGTGAGCCTCGATAAGCGCAAACAGTGGGTTCAGTTCCAGATTGGCGACGTTTCCGACACCGGGAGAACCCTTGTGGGAGAGCTTCTGAATTCAGGATGGACTCTTGTTGATGGGGCAACCGAAAAGATCCTCGAAGGGCTGATCGGCATCGATTATGGCCGCAGGCGCACCGGCGATAAGGGGCTCTTGAAATTCATTGAAGCGCATGGCCCCCTCTGGTTGGATTTTCAAGGGAGCTACTCCCCCTTGTGTTTTTTCGATAATTCTGTAAATGACCGTGAAAGGCTATGGGTTTTACGTGAGCAGAAAGAACCAACAGCACAGTACAAACGCTGGTCCAGAATAACGGGGGCCTTCTGTGTTATCGCAGCTCATCTCCAAATGGGAGAACCCGCCCCAACGAAAGATATGGAAGACCTTTTTTCTGCTTACCACGAAAACCTCGAAAGGCACGGGATAGTCTTACCAGGTGGAAGCCCTTTCATCTCTCGAAAAGGCGGTAGTCATCAGGGCAATCTGGAGGGGTCTTTGTTCGATTTCGCCGCCAGCACATGGGACCATGGCTTGGGAACCCTTATCGAACAAAAAGAAGTCCTCTTCCTATTGATAGAGCAAGAGCTCGATAGAGACAAAGCCACACCAAGGGTGATTCTTGCGAAAAATAGTAAAGGGGAACCGGTCTTCACGCTAATTCCGGGCTTGGGGTTTTTGGGAAGAGTGCTTTTTGATCTGGGGGCAATCCTTTGTGGTGGGAAACACATCTCAGTTTGTCGTCATTGCGGAGTTCCGTATCAGAGGAAGAGAATTCCGAAGACTGGTTATGATTCTTGGTGCCCCTCCTGTAGACCAAAGAGGAAGGAAATTAAGGCACGTGAAGAACATTGTACGGCGAGAAGAGGAAGCGCTTTTAGGAAATAGAAGGAGGCCCCGAAATGGGACCTCCTTCACATTCCCTTTGACTTACCAATCCCTGGATGCTCGTGCGACTTCACCCGCCAAGCCCGATTTCCCCTTTTGAGACTCAAAGTCTTTGCGTATCGTGACATTCACCACGTTCGGGATATTGTTGATATCAGCCACGACCTGGTCAATCATGCTCTTTGTGTTGGAATAAAACGCCGTGGAGAACTTGTTCCCGGCAGAGCCGCCCGATGTTTCACCAGATGTTTCTATCCCCTTCAAAGCGTCTTGGATCGGCTTCGTCATTTTAGAGGCATCAAAGCTTTCAATCCCCTTCGCCAGCTTCTTGAGTAGCGCATCGATACCGGAGCCAAGGCTCTCTGACAAGGTTTTTTCCGCTTCCTTGACCGGTTTCTCGATCGTTACATAATCGTAGGTGGGCTTATTGAAGTATTCCTCGAAGGATCCTTTCTCGGGATTTTCATACTGCATCCCCTTCTCGACGGCATAGGTTGTTTTGTTTCCCCACACCCCCGTTACGAAGGCCTCTCCTGTTTGCTCCTTCCCCTGGAGCTCTTCAAGTTGCTTCGTATATTCATCCATCTTCGACTTGAAATCGTCGAGCTTTTTCTCGGCAGCACCCAGGGCATTTCCAATCTCCTGGAGCATGGCGTCTCCTCCGACCTTTCCGAGGTTAGCCAATGCCTTCCCGAAAAGCTGTTTCATCGTGGGGTTGTCGAATTTCTTCACCAGTTCGTCACCGGCATCCGAGGCCCTCTTCTTTATCGACTCCTTAAGCGCCTCCCCCGCCTCGGCGGCATTCAGGCCGAACGTCGAGATCAGCTCTTTCGATTGCGATCTAAGCGTATTGACCTCCGATATGAACCCCTGGATGGATCCCACCAGCGAATCGCTCACCGTTTCCGAGAAGGTCTTCGGGGCCTCGATCGTTGACATCTCCTCGGCAGCCTTTCTCTTTGTCTCCAGGAGTCCCTTGTAAAAGGCCTCGAGCTTGGCTTTCATCTTCTCGCTTTGCTCGTCGAAGCCCTTCAAATCAAGCTGATCGGCATCGATGCTGGCAAGCGCCGCCTTGAGGGTAACCAGCTGATCTTTCCATTTCTTCAATTGGGGGCTCTCTGTTCCGGATCCGTTGGGGCCGGCCATGTGAGCCTCCATCTTGGAGATCTGCATATCGAGGGCTGCGATCTGCTCCTTTAGCTTCTCCGCCCCCATATCTTTCAGCTGCTCCCTAGTCTTGCCAAGCGCTTCCCGATAAGCATCTACTGCGGCACTGCCTTCCTTGAACTCATCAACCAGCCCCTTGGTCATCAGAGCCGCCGCTAGGAATCCACCTGTGCCAACGAAACCTGCCAGAGTGTTACCAAGCCCTCCCAGAGCCATTGAAAGCCCTTTTATCCCGGAGGCGATCAAGGAAATCTTTTCGAAGGCCCACCCAGCGATTACCACCTTTGCGATGTCATCCAGGTTCTTCAGGAGCCCTTCCCATGGGATAGCGCTTACAAATTCCTCAAAGGCCTTCATTACCGACTTAACCGATTCGCCGAATTCACGGAATGAGTCAACAACCGCCTTGACATCAACCTTATCCAGGGCTGCCTTGAGATCCTCGGCTTTTGGGATAGCCACTCCCAAGGCATCGGCAAACGCTTCAACAGATAACCCAACGACGTTGGTTTGCTTTGCCCACTCTGCAAATCCCTTTGCAAGCTCTTCCAACCCCTTGACTCCGTCCAGGAGGAAATCTCCCAAGGGTTGAAGGACAACTCCGTAGATGTTTCCCAGTTCCCCCATGGCCTTCTTTATGGTTTGCGTGCTTTCTGCAGTCCGTTCGATAATCCCATTGGAATCCTGTAGGCTCTTTGCGAGTTCCTGTATCTCGAAGCGCCCTTCTCGTATTGCCGCCGCCATATCCGGGCCAGCCTTTGCTCCAAAGGCCTCAAGCGCCAGGCTGTTTGCCGCTCCCGTCGACCCCGCTTCCTTAATGGCCTGTATGATTCCCTTAAGGGCGCCGACCGTGTCGGTTACGCCGTCTTTCGCAAACTTTCCAAGGGCAATCCGCAGGGATCCCATGACCAGCTCCATGTTCACGCCTTCCCGCTCCCATTGAGCCATCAGGGCAGTGGCCGTATTGAGGTCGAACCCAAGTTGACGGAGTGGAGCCCCATACTGGACGAGAGATTCCCCAAGCCTGGTCACGGCAATGCCCGTTTTCTGGGAAGCGGCAAACATTCGGTCGAGCGTATTGACCGCATTTTCTGCAGGAATTCCCCAGTCTTTCATCATTCGGGAAAAAGCGGCCACAATACCGTCCGCTGCCTCCCCCGTCATATCGGCCACATCCATGACCGCCCCGGCCGTTTCCTTCAGTTCGTCGCCGGCGATTCCCAGCCTGGTGTTCAGGTCTCCAACGACTTTGGCTATTTCCCCAAAGGATTCGTCCGCCCCCATGGCCACGCCTTCGAAGACTTCCTGTAGCCCTGCAAGCTCTTTCCCCACCGCTCCTGTTAACTGGGCAACCACGGCCCGGGCTCCTTCCAGGTCACTTGCAGTCTTCGCTGCAAAAGCCCCTACAGCAGTCCCGATAGCCCCGATGGTGGCCCCCACCTTGACCAGGCCGTCCATAAGCGGATCGAAAACTTTGCCAGCGTTGTTGCCGAACTTTTCGAGCTCAGTGCCCAGCTGGTGGGCTTCTTTCTGAAGATCCCCGAAGGCCTTCAGAGCCTGTGCAATCTCGGCCGACACCGACATTTTTACGCTAGGATTTGTCATCTACAGCTTCACCCCCTCCATAATTTGACCGGTTTTCCCCATCCAACCCGCTACGGCTCCCCCCAATTGCACCGAGATAGATCTCACGGGTCATTCCCGAGGCATGCCATCCCTCCGGAAGAGCTCAATAGGGCTTGTTTCCAGAACCCCGGCTATCCTTTCCTGCATTTCCGAATGCGCAGTTTTTAGGGACCTTTCAAGCTTGCTCAGAAAAGCTTCGTCGACCCTGCTCCTCAAGGCCAGCTGGGCCAATGTCAAGCCCCGTTTTTTCCTCATCTCCTTAAGCCTGGTCATCATGCCACCCCCCCTTTTTTGTTGACCTCTCCCATATCATCCCCTAGGATGTAGTAGTAGAAAGAGCATTATTCATGCCGTTATTTGTGCAAAAAGGCGGCGTGTTTGATGAAACAGAAGGGTTTACCGCAAGTAGTAGGAGAAGTTCCCGTGTTTGGGGTGGAAAGAGACAGCAAAACAGCCGCCCGAAAGGCGGCTGTTGTTTTTTAGGGAATCATTAAGAAGTGGTTTTTGTAAAATGCTTCTTGGAATCGTTCTCAAAGAGCTTTGGCCGTTCGCCTCAAAACACATCTTGAAAACTATAAAGCCTGTGATTGCAAGGTTTGGAGCGGACAACGGGATTC
>DJHE01000021.1:0-612 GCA_002432945.1 Synergistaceae bacterium UBA5827 | reverse complement strand
TGCGGGGCATATTATATCGGTGTGGTTCGCCTTTGGCAAGGCGGGTTTAGAGACTTCCACTTCCCGTGTGGGGGAAACTGGCGGCCCAAGACCTTGGATCGTCTTGCCCCCCAAAAATCTATCGAAATCCTTTTAGAGGAATATTGCCATTAAGGCTAAGAAAGATTACTATATGATAAGGTTGTTGAATTGGGGGAATTTACCCTGTGGACACTCGATGAAGGCATTTCCCGCTTGAAGGAATCCGGGACAAAAATCACCGCTCAGAGGATCGCCATACTTAAGAGACTAGAGGGGCGGAAAGATCACCCGTCAGCTGAGCAGATCTACCAGGAGCTCAAGCGGGATTTTCCGACCATTTCTTTTGCAACTATCTACAGCACCGCGCAACTGCTCGCCGAGAAAAAGCTCATCCAGATCCTGACGGTTGATGACAAGCGAGTCAACTACGACCCTGACCCTGAACCACATGGTCACTTCAGGTGCACTGCCTGTGGGCATATCGAGGATATCCCGATAACGGAATCCCTTGTGGAAACGCTGAAAATGGGGCAGGATTCTTCTGTTTCGAGCGTCCAGCTATACATGTACGGGCTCTGCCCAAGCTGCAAC
>DJHE01000029.1 GCA_002432945.1 Synergistaceae bacterium UBA5827 | reverse complement strand
TCTATTGGTTTGTCGCGAAAAACTTGCCGGATTTTTTTGACAGTATCTTCCTCTCTATGCAGGAGCAAGGGAATAGAATCGGTTCACTGGCATGGCTTCCGAACGATTACCCGGAGTTGAGGGTCCTCGAGTACATTAAGGCTGAGGCGCCGGGCGCAATCTTGGCAACGCACTACGGCTCAGCTCAAGTGTTGGGGACTCTTAGAGAGAAACAACTTATCCCAGGTATTAAGATTGGTTGGCTCCACACCGACTATTTCGAGGGATACTTTCCACGAATCTCCAATCGCATTGATCGCACTTTTCTGGCGCATCCGGAGCTTGAAAGGCGTTGGCTGTCGGCAGGTGTCCCCCCTGAATTGATTGAAACCACAGGAATGCCAGTAAACATTATTGCAGGAGATATGGATAGCGCTGAAGAATGTCTCGCTCGGTTCGGGTTTTCCACGAATGTAAGAACGATTACAATAGCTAGTGGGAAAGAAGGTGCCGGAGATTTCCCAGGCATAGTCATGAGCATTGCCAATGCGACAGAAGAACCTCTTCAAATTATTGCAGTGTGTGGCCACAACAAAAAACAACATCGTGCTCTGCAAAAAATCCGATACAAAATCTCCAACCGCGTAAAAATAAAAATCCTGGACTTTATCCCACAAACAGCATTGATCTCTTTTATCCGCGCATCAGATTTGTTTATTACCAAAGCAGGTGGTTTATCCCCAACAGAAGCTTTCACGATTGGGAAGCCTACCATATTACTAGACGTGATAAGTGGCCATGAAAGAGAAAACGCAAAATTGTTCTCAAGGTTGGGTATGGCTGAAGTGAATACCGATGTCGTGGAAATAGGTACTCAAGTCATGGTCCTTTTATCGGATCAAACCAAAATGACTTCCATGCTGATCGCTCAACAAGACTTTCGGGCCAAAATGAACATTGGGAGCATCGCACGTTTTTTGCTCGATCCACGGGTCAAAGCGCGAAGTGTGCAGTCAAGTTTCGGTTTGGAGAACGGGGTCTCTGCGAGTAATACTACTCAATCCCTAGTGCAACTTGAAGTCGATTCCCCAGCCGACATGGAGGTTCTTCTTTCCTATTCCTCATCGAAAGAGGACAAACGTATCATCATGGAGAACCCGTTCGGTCACATCGCAATTCGTATCGGCGATACGGTTTACAGCCCGAACCATATAGCTCTTCCGGAAGAAGGATTTTTCTTCCTTCAACATATGGATTTGGCTCAATATTTATTTGGGATATTTCCCCCGCCAGGAAGACAAAAACACACATCCACCTATGGGATGTCTTACGGGCGAGACACGCTTGGTTTTAGGATCAAAAATATTTCACCGATAATCCTGCAAAAAATGCATGCGGAAGCAACAAGGATTGAGGAGGAGTTCCGCTCAGGCATATGCAAGTGGGATAGAAAGACATCAAATTGTGCCGACTTCATGGTACGTATTCTTAGGGCAGGCGGTTACGATATCGAACCCATGAAAGGCCCAATCTCTATCTACGCAATGCCACTGGACGTTTTTGAAAATATAAGGGTGGTTTTCGAAGGCAACCCATACTTTCAAACAGAGTTGGTCGCGTATAGGCGTTTGCCAGGCTCTCAATCTAGTTATCGTTTCTCTCGATTCCCACTTTCGATTGGTCAACCAATCCGAACCTTGAGACAAGTCTTAACAGGTTCTACCCCAAATGAGACCGAGAGAGGAATCAAAAAACAATTGACCGGATACATCGGTGATGATCGAATCTATTACGAGAATTTAAGCGCTCGTGTATCAACATCGGCAATCGATGATCTTGGCCGTTCCAGAGCTAGATCCAAAAAGATAGAGCGGATTCTTTATGAAGAAATGCGGAAAATAATAACAGAACAAAAAGCTCTGCATGTCGATTCTTACAGACAAATAATCGAGCAACAAATAAGACGTGAGTTCGGTTATCTAATTGAACGGTGTTACGAGGTGGCTAGAATATCATCGGAACACGCGGAAGGTGTCTTCAATAGCCAAAACACAAAGAAACTGCGAGAAGCTTTCTCCAATCTGATGGATGAATACGCAACGTTAAACTTATCGGAGCCGGAATTGAATCGCCTGTTCCCATTTATTGAAAGATTGTCTGATTTTGGTAAAGCCATTGAGCGTGGTTTCTTAGATGCGGGGGCACGACAACATGAGTTGGTTATCGAGGTTAGAGCGGTATCAAATAGAATCGAGAGACGGTTCAAAAACCTCTTTAGTATCGCCACTCATCCCTTGCAAGTCCTTGATGTGACGAAAGGTATAAAAGTAAGCCCGAAAAACACGCGGGGAAATTCCGATTAACCTTAAAACAGTACTTCAAAACCGAAACAGCTTTTTTATTTCTGATAATAACCGACAAGTGCTCTAAGCCACCTTGGCCTAACCGGTCAGAGGGCTGGTACAGAAATTTAGTTAGAACGGATCGACTTTCCTGAGGCAGGGGGAAAGGATAGCGGTGGGAAAAACAGTAAGATGGATTCAGAGGGGCTTGTTGTTCATGGAAGTCGATGCTTTTAGGAGTGATTGAAATGGGAGAGATTGAACGCCTTCTACAGGTAGCCCGTCAAGATATCTACTCATTAACTGCGACACTGGTAACCCAGGGGAATAATTTATTTGGGGCAGCAATCTTGTCATTCTCAACTCTTGAAGTGATATGTATAGGGAGCAACAGGCGGGAGGTGGATCCTAGGCTTTCATTGCGAGATGGTGGCTATCCATTCTTTCTTTGCCCTGTCGCATAGACCAAATCCTGCAGACACGATTTTTCTAAGTTCGCATGAGCCGTGTTCAATGTGCCTTTCTTCGCTCGCGTGGGGTGGTTTCCGAGAGATCCGATACTTGTTTGACTATAAGGAAACGGCGGAAGATTTTTCTATGCCTGGCGATTTAGCGATCCTGAAGGAATTATTCGGAGTTCAAAAAACTCGGCATGAAAACGCATTCCTTCTGATGGTTTCCATGCGAAGCATGGCAGAGAGAAGTCAGGATAGGGATCTCTACATTAGGGAGATTGAGGAGAGCAAGGGGTTGTATACGGCGTTGTGTATAAAGGTAGTAAAATGGAAGATAATAAAATCGTAGCAGCAAACATGCTTCCGAAGGCTTTTTTCTGCAATTTTACAACCGCAATAAAGGCCCATGTCCATCAAAAATTCGAGAGCTGTCTTTGTTCTCTAGCCCTGTTTATAGAATCGTTCCTAGTACACATACTATGAACAAAATGGGAACGGAATCGAGTTAGCATTCATGCACAAAGGGTTTTCCCCCCGCTCGCTGCCCGTCAAGCCAGTCAGCCCACCATTGCATCATTTCCCGGCGCATATCTAGGTGCTCGGCGTAATTATAGGCTGCCCTGACACTGTTCCCTTCCACATGGGCCAACTGGCGTTCTATAGCGTCGGGCGGCCAGCCTTTCTCATTAAGGATCGTCGAAGCCATGGAGCGGAATCCGTGGTGGGTCATCTCATCCTTCCCGAAACCCATACGCCTGAGAGCCGCTACTACCGTCGCATCTGATATCGGTCGAGCGGATGACCTTGCCGAGGGGAACAGATACCGCTCTCTGCCCGTCAGAGGCCTCAAGGATTCGATAACGGCGATGGCCTGTCGGGAGAGCGGGATAACGTGAAGCCGTCTCATTTTCATCTTCTCAGCCGAGATTCTCCATTCAGCCTTTCCGATATTGAATTCAGCCCACTCTGCATGTCGGATCTCGCCAGGCCTGGTGAAGGTCAAAGCGGAAAGCTGCATCGCGCACCTGACGATGAAGGAGCCCCTATAGTCATCGATTGCCCTCATAAGGCCTCCTACACCTCGGGGATCCGTGATGGAGGAGTGGTGATCCTTCTTGACCGGAATCAGGGCCCCGCGGAGATCCGCCGCGATGTCTCTCGGGCACTGCCCCGTGGCCACCCCGTACCGGAAAATCTGTCCGCAGATTTGCAGGACCCGGTGAGCGGTCTCGTGGATCCCGCCGGCTTCGATCCGCCGGATTATTTCCAGGAGCGCATGAGGTTGTATCGAGTCGATCGGTCGATCTCCGAGGAAGGGAAAGACGAAACGATTCAAGCGTGAAACGATGGTTTCGGAGTGCCGCGGGACGCGTATCGGGAGGACTTTCGTGTCGAGCCATTCAGTGGCCACTTCCTGGAGCGTTGGGACCGTTTTCGGCTTTTCGAAGGGCGCCTCGCCGGAAGCGATTTTAGAGCGGATCACGTCCCGCTTCTTCCTGGCCTGTGCTAGGGAAACCTCAGGGTAGACCCCGAGGCTTTTCCGGATTTCCTTCCCTTTTTCCCAGAGCCGGATCCGCCAATATTTTGCCCCATTTGGCTGGACCTCAAGGTAAAGCCCACGGTCATCACGTACCATGTAGGCTTTTTCGCGGATCTCGATTTTTCTGATACGAGCGTCGGAAAGTGGCATTTGCAAGGCCTCCACTCATACCGTACATATACGGTGTCTTTTGGTTAGCTATACGGTTTTTTATACGGTTCAAATCGTATATTACCATGAATAACGGTAGTCCGACATAAAGCACGGATGATAAAAAAAGCCGTGATCCAAAGGGTTTGCGCTCCCCTAATGAATCACGGTAAATTGCGTTCTGGCGGAGGGCAGAGGATTCGAACCCCTGGTGGGTCACCCCACAACTGATTTCAAGTCAGCCGCCATCGACCACTCGGCCAGCCCTCCGCGGACGACATTATATCATCGGTGATCGGAGTTCGCGAAGGGCTGGTGCTGTAAAATAGCCTTTGTATGACTGTTATTGAAAGGGGAGAGCGGCTTATGGTGGATTTTCCCTTCAGGAAGATTATGCTTTTACTGCTGCTGGTTTCCATAGTCCTGGTTCCTGTAAAGCCGGCATGTGCCTCCTGTGTCTTAGACCCGGACGTTCCACTCGCAATCACGAAGCTCAACTGGGCTTTCAACCCGAAAACGGGAGTGTTCAAGCTTGATGCCGAGGTCCTGAACGTGTCGGAATGGGATGTCGTCGAGCCCGGGATAGCGGTGGCCCTTTATGATAGTGCCGGTAAGGAGCTTGATTCAAATCTCTCCAGGAGTCCGGTGAAGCGAATTCGGCCGGGAGAGCGGGCACCCGTCCAGCTTGTGATGGAGCTTGCAAGAATTCCCGGGACCGTCAAAGTCTTGCCGTTCCAAAGGAATGCGGGAACCTGAAATTGATACGGAGGGTCCAGTCTGGGCCCTCTCCATTTTTTCCGGGAGGGGATTTCCATGAGCCAGGACAAGTTCATCCAGGATTTTGTCTGTCGTCCCTCGGTTGTTGCCGTTGTCGGGGCATCTCCCAGCCCGGGGCGGCCTGTCTCGGGAGTCATGGCCTACCTGGTCGACAGGGGGTTTCGCCTGTTTCCCGTGAACCCGGCCTACAATGGGGAGAAGATCCTCGGCATGGAGTGCGCGAGCCGATTGACGGAATTACCGGAAAAGGTGGATATCGTTGCACTCTTCATTGCGGCGAAAAACCAGGCGTCGGTGATGCGGGATCTTCACGAAATGACCTATCGGCCGGCGGTCTGGTTGCAGCCGGGAGCGGAGAACCCGGAGGCCGAAAGGGAACTCGAATCCGAAGGTTTCACTGTGGTTTCAGGTTCCTGCCTGATGATGACCCATCGCACGGCCTGCGCCGCCAGCGATTAGGCGGGATGATTTCCCCTCTTGACGTTTTTCTCCGGGGTTGCTAGGATGAACCGGTAAATTAGGCAACCCTAATTCTTAGTGAAGAGGTGAAAGGCATTGCCTTTGCGAAAGGTCTACATGGATCACTCCGCGACTACGTTCGTGGACCAGGCTGTGCTTGAGAAGATGCTTCCCTTTTTCTCGGAGAAATACGGAAATCCAAACAGTGTGCATGCCTGGGGCAGGGAAGTACGGTCCTCGGTGGAGGAGGCCAGGATGAACGTTGCGAGGCTTGTCAACGCTGAACCTCGCGAGATTCTTTTCACTGGCGGTGGCAGCGAGGCTGACAACCTGGCCATTAAAGGTGTCGCGGAAAATCTGGGGGAAAAGGGACGCCACCTGGTCACGACGGCCATAGAACACCATGCTGTCCTGGATACGTTCAAATGGCTGGGGAAGCATGGTTATGACGTGACGATCCTGCCCGTGGATGGAGAAGGGCTTGTCGACCTGGATGAGTTCCGGAACGCGCTTCGGCCGGATACGATCCTTGCATCCGTGATGTATGCGAATAACGAGGTGGGAACCATCCAGCCGATTCACGAGATGGGGTCGATCTGCCGTGAAAAGGGCATCCTGTTTCACACGGATGCCGTCCAGGCGGCCGGTCACATCCCGATTGACGTGAAAGAGCTCCCTGTCGACTTGCTGACGATGGCCGCCCACAAGATGTACGGACCCAAGGGAGTCGGGGCTCTTTACGTCCGAAAGGGAGTCAGGATCGCGCCCCTCGTCCACGGAGGCGGCCAGGAATTCGGGTTGCGCTCCGGCACGGAAAACACGGCGGGACTGGTGGGTTTCGGAGCTGCGGCGGAACTAGCCCTGAAGCGAATCGAAAGCGGAGAGATCGAGGAAGAGCGGCGGCTGCGTGACCTGCTCATCGATGGACTGCTTTTGCGGATCGAGGATTCGAGCCTGACCGGGCACCGGACCCTGAGGCTTCCTTTCCACGCTAGTTTCTGCATTCGTTACATCGAGGGGGAAGCGATGCTTCTTCGCCTGGATTTTGCGGGCATTGGTGCAAGCAGCGGGTCGGCCTGCACGTCCGGAAGCCTCGAGCCGAGTTACGTCCTGCTGGCGATGGGGCTTGACCATGCCACCGCGCACGGCTCGCTGCGCCTGACGCTCGGGAAGGATACGTCGGAAGAGGATATTGCCTACATTCTCGAGACACTCCCGCCGATCGTCCAGACCCTCAGGGCGATGTCCCCGTTCAAGAAGAACTCTTAACCAGGAGGGAAACCCATGTCCATGTATAACGAGAAAGTCATCGCGGCCTTCATGAACCCGAAGAACGTCGGTGCGATGGAAAACCCTGACGGGGTGGGAGAAGTGGGAAACGCCACCTGCGGAGATGTCATGAAGATATACCTCCGGGTGAAGGACGAACGGATCGAGGACATCCGTTTCGAGACGTTCGGATGCGCGGCCGCTATCGCGACAAGCTCGATGGCCACTGAGATGGTTAAGGGCCGTACGATCGAGGAGGCTCTCAAGCTGACGAACCGGGACGTTGCAAACGCCCTCGGAGGGCTCCCCCCGGAGAAGATCCATTGCTCTTTGCTTGCCGAGGAAGGCATCCGGGCTGCGGTCGAGGATTACCGGCGCCGCAGCCAGGGTTTGCCTTCCCTCCCACCGCGTCACGAAGCGGTTTGCCATCATGACCTTGCCGGTAGCGGGGAGCCTCACGGTGACTGAGGGTCGTGTCGTTGCCGTATGCCGTTCCGACCGGAAAGGAATCCCTAAGGACGACATCGGCACGGGAGTTTTTGTCAAGGGACTCGGGCTTGATGGGGATGCCCACGCGGGCTTCGCCCACAGGCAGGTGAGCCTTATCGCCATGGAGGATATACAGATTGCACGCGCAAAACTCCCAAGCCTTCGGCCGGGCAGTTTTGCGGAGAACCTGACGGTTGAGGGGATTGACCTGGAGGCTTCGAAAGTCGGGCTAAGGCTGAAGGTGGGGGATGTCCTGCTCGAGGTCTCCCAGATTGGCAAGGAATGTCACACGAAGTGCGCAATTTACGAGACCACGGGCGACTGCATCATGCCGAAGAAAGGCATTTTCTGCCGTGTCCTCGAAGGGGGAAGGGTTTCTGTCGGGGACAAGATCGAATGGTCCTGAGGCCAGGGGTTGCACTGAGAAGTACCGTAAATTTTGAAGGGGAGGGCAAGCCCTCCCCTTCTTGTTGTACAATCGGGTCGGTTGAGCGGAGATGGGGAGGTGGGAAAATGGTTCACGAACACGTGACGGCGGTAAGGGTCCGGTATGCGGAAACGGATGCCATGGGCGTGGCCTACCACTCTAACTACCTGGTGTGGTTCGAATTGGGCCGGACGGAATTCTGCCGGGCGGAAGGATTTCCCTACAAGCAATGGGAGGAAACCGGGGTCTTTCTCCCGGCGGTCGAGGCAAGGTGTCGCTACAAGCACCCGGCCCGGTATGACGACCTCCTTGAAATTCACGCCGAGATCTCCGAACTGAAGCCTTATACCCTGACCTTCTCCTACCGGGTCGTCCGGAAAGAAGACGGGCGCCTGGTCGCGGAAGGAGAGACGAAACACGGTTTCTGCAATGCGAATGGTAAACTGCTCAAGGCGCCTGAGCCGTTTTACGGCTGGCTTGAGAAGATTGTCAAAAAGTCCCATGAGGAAGGGGTGGTTCAAGTTGGGTAACAAGGTCATTCTTCTCGGAAACGAGGCGATCGCCAGGGGCATCGTCGAGGCGGGGTGCGACGTCGCCGTTGCCTACCCGGGAACGCCCTCGTCCGAGATCCTCCCTGCCGTGGCGAAATATGCCGACGAGCTGGGGACGCGGACGGCGGTGGAGTGGGCGGTGAACGAGAAAGTTGCCTTCGAGGTGGCTGCAACGGCTTCCTTCACGGGTAAGCGAACCTGCGCAATCATGAAGCAGGTGGGCTTGAATGTTGCAGCAGATCCGCTCATGAGCGTGGCGCACTTCGACCTTGCCGGTGGATTCCTGATCGTATCGGCGGACGACCCGGGGCCCCACAGTTCACAGACCGAGCAGGACAGCCGCTATTTCGCGATGTTCGCAAAGGTTCCCTGTTTCGACCCGGCTTCTGCCCAAGAGGCCAAGGACATGGTTTTCGATGCGTTCGACCTCTCCGAGAAATACCATATGCCGGTCATGCTTCGTCCGGCCGTCCGCGTGGATCACTGCAGGCAGGACGTCGAAACGGGCGAAGTCAGGGACCTGGCCCGCAAGGCCGATTTCAAGAAAGATATTCGCCGCTGGGTTTGCCTTCCTGCCCATGTGAAGATCAATCACCCGCAACTGAACGCGAAGCTGGACTCGGTCAGGGAGGATTTCGAAACCGCTTTCGGGCGCTACAACTTCGAAATTCCGGCAACAGGCAAGGCCAGGATTGGGATCATCGCAAGCGGGGTTTCTTTCTCGATCGTCATGGACCTGCTGAAGGAATGGAAGCGGGAGGACGTGGCCATCCTTAAGATCGGCACGCCTCACCCCCTTCCCGTAAAAATGGTGGAGGACTTCATGGCGCGCCACGATAACCTGCTTGTCCTCGAAGAGACCTACCCTGTTATCGAGATGCAGCTGCCCAACCGGACGAAGCTCAAGGGTCGATGGAACGGGTTTGTGCCCAGGGCTGGCGAACTTCTGCCCGAAGTGATCAGGGACCTGATCCTCAAGGCCCTTGGGGAACCCGTTCCCGATGAAGGAGTACCCGAACTGAAGGCTGCCATCGAGGAAATGAAGGTGACACCCAAACCTCCGATGCTCTGTCCAGGCTGCCCCCACCGCGCTTCCTTCTTCGCCATGCGAAAGGCTTTGCCCACGGGTATCTACCCCTCCGACATCGGCTGCTATACCCTAGGCGTGAACCAGAGGGACGTGGACACGACCATCGACATGGGGGCTTCCCTAACCTCTGCGTCTGGCTTCTACCTGGCTTACAAGACCGATGGCAAGGACCAGCCCGTCGTTGCGACAATCGGGGATTCAACCTTCTTCCACATGGGGATCCTCGGCCTTGCCAACGCCGTATACAACCGCCACGCCTTCGTATTGGCCATCCTTGACAACAGCATCACTGCCATGACCGGCGGCCAGTCCAACCCCAACGTCGGGGAGAAACTCCGGCAGGGTGATGAAGGCCGCCGCATCGAGATCGAGCCGGTCGTCAGGGGGTGCGGTGTCTCTTTCGTCAAGGTTGCGGAACCCTATGATACGGCGGATTCTGCTGAAGTTTTCAAGGAGGCATGGGAGCACGCAAAGGCGAACAGGGAACCTGCCGTTGTCATCCTCAGGCACCCCTGCATGCTGCTCAGGCAGAAACAGGCCAGGGTGAAGGTTCGGGTCAATCCCGACAAGTGCATCGGCTGCAAGTACTGCACGAATTTCTTCAACTGCCCCGGCCTGCCGTTTGACGAGGGAGCCAAGAAAGCCCGGATTGACGAACGATTCTGCGTCCAGTGCGGGGTCTGCATCCAGGTTTGTCCCCATGGCGCCATCGAAGCAGTCGAGGGAGAGGAGGCGTAAGGATGCAGTACATCATCGTCGGATTGGGTGGCCAGGGCATCCTCTTCACCAGCCGAGTCCTGGGGCACATCGCGGTTTCGCGGGGGGAACGCGTCATGGGCAGCGAAGTTCATGGCATGGCGCAGAGAGGTGGTTCGGTGATCAGCCACTTCAAGGTCGGGGATTATTCAAGCCCCCTCGTCCTGACAGGGGCAGCCGACCTGCTGCTCTCGTTCGACCAGAACGAGGGCATTCGGAACCTCCACTTCCTGCGAAAGGGAGGTGCTGCGATCCTGAACGTCCATGCGCCTGAAGCCATGGAGAACCCCCATATAAAGTCATTCCTGGCCGAAAGGCAAATCAAGGCATTCTGCCTCCCCGGGTATGATATCCTGAGGGAAAAGATGGAAGGACGTTTCCTTTTCATGAATGCCCTCATCCTGGGAGCGATGTGCGGAGCGGGCGCGGGCACCCTTTCCATCGAAGAGGTTCGAAAGGCCGTTGAAAAACTGGCGCCTGCCAAGTTCAGGGGCGATAACCTGAAAGCGGTGGACCTGGGGTACGAGCACTTCGCAGGAAAGTAAGCCAGATGGGCTTTTCTTCCGGGAGGGGAGCGGCTTGCCCGCTGCCCTCCCTTCGTTGCGGTTTCAGCCTGGTTGAAATCCTGGTTGTCGTCGGTATTTTCGGGATCCTCGGGGGATTCGTCACTCTTTTCGTGGGAAACGGGTTTCCCTGGAGTGATCCCGAATCGGCTGCAGTTCGTCACGCCGAGGCTGTACAGTGGTGGCTCGAGGCCGAACTTGAAGAAGGGCTTCTAGAGCAGAAAGCCTTTATTCTCAAGTTGCCGGGCACTCCGTCGAACAGGCTTTCCCTCACCTGGGAAGGGCATGATTTCTCCGAGTCTGTGACCTATGATTCCATGGCCGAGTGTGATTTTTCAGTTAAAGGTGGCAAGCCGATGACGGTCATTTACAACCCCTCATATCACTCGGTTTCGCCTGCCTTTACATTGAACGTCCTTCCCCCGGGCGGGAGGGTTCCCGTGCGGCAGGTGGTCGTGTCGGCTTATGCCCGTGTCCGCCTATCCCTACCGTGAAGGGGAAAACGGGTGTATCCTTGAACCGTTTTAAGCTGGAGGAGGAAGAATAATGCCGGTTAAACCCTGGTGGCGCGAAACCCTCGAAACAATTCTCTGGGCACTCGTCCTGGCCTTGATCCTGAGGGCATTCGTAGTGCAGGCTTTCTGGATCCCGAGCGGATCCATGATCCCCACCCTGGATCCGGGCGACCGGGTCCTCGTGGCCAAGTTCTGGCATGTCCTTTCAGAACCGAAGAGAGGGCAGGTCATCGTTTTCAAGTATCCCGTCGACCCCTCACGGGATTTTGTCAAGAGGATCGTCGCTTTGCCCGGCGAAACGGTCCGGATGGAAAACGGGACGGTTCTCGTCGATGGATCCGCCCTTTCCGAACCCTATGTCGTCAATCACGACAACTTCAACATGCCGGAGATGAAAGTTCCCGGCAATCACTACTTCGTCATGGGTGACAACCGGCCGAACAGCCAGGACAGCCGCTTCTGGGGGTTTGTCCCCAAGACGTTCATCAAGGGTCCCGCTTTCGTGAGGTACTGGCCCCTTTCACGCATCGGGCTCCTGCGCTAGGGCAATGGGGCGGACGGTCTGGTTCCCCGGGCACATGGCCCGGGGGCAAAAAAAACTTTCCGAGGTCATCACCAACCTGGATGCCTTGATCGAGCTCAGGGATGCGAGGGCGCCGCAACTCACGGCTTCTCCCCATTCGGATCAGTTGTCTCGCATGAAACCGGTCATCGTTGTCCTGAGCCGCCGGGACCTTGCAGAAGAGCCGAAAACAGCCAAGTGGCTTGAACATTTCAGGAAAAACGGGATTCCCGCCCTGGCTTACAATCTCCGGCAGGATCGTTTTGAACAACTGAAGGGCGAACTCTCACGCTACAAGCCTACCCACCGGGACTTGCGCCTCGGGGTTGTGGGGATCCCCAACGTAGGCAAGTCCCTTTTCCTCAACGGTCTCGTGGGCCGGAATGCTTCGAGGGTAGGGGCCCTGCCCGGGATCACCCGAGGGGTGGAATGGTTTCGCGGCCAGGGCCTTTTGGTGGTGGATTCCCCCGGCATATTGGGCGCCCGGACCGGTGTCAAGGTCGGTCGGGCGCTTTCCTGGCTGGGATGCAACCGGGCTGACGTCATAGGCTCCTACGAGACAAGTGCGATCGCCCTTATCACCTTCCTGGGAAATGCCGGCCTGTGGCCTGTCGTTGAAAGGGCTTGGTCCGTCCCGCTGGACGATAGCGGACCGGAAAGTACCTTGGAAAACCTCGGTCGAAGGCTTGGGTGCCTTATCGCAGGGGGAACCGTGGATCGCGCAGCCGCTTCGCGAAAGTTCCTGGAGAGTTTCTCGACCGGGCGCCTGGGGAGGGTCACCCTTGAACTCCCGGGTCTTCCCCTGGGTGAGGAAAACCTTCCATGATTTGCCTTGCGGGGGTCGACGAGGCGGGCCGGGGGCCCTTGGCCGGGCCCGTGATGGCTGCAGCGGTCATTCTGACGCCGGAGCAGCGCCATACCCTGGTCCAGTTGGGGCTTGACGATTCGAAGCGGTTGTCCCCGGCAAAACGCCGTCATCTTTTCGATGCCATGAAGAACCTGGGTGTTTGCTGGAAGGCCCAGGCAGCCTCCCCTGCCCGCATCGACTCCGTGAATATCCTGCAGGCGACACTATGGGCGATGAGGGCAAGCGTCGAAGGCCTTTCGCCGGGTGTCGATCTTGTCATCGTTGACGGGAATCGGCCCATACCGGGTCTTCGCTTGCGGCAAAAGGCGGTTCCAAGGGCCGACAGCCTGGTTCCTGCTGTTGCCGCAGCTTCCGTTGTGGCGAAGGTTTTGCGCGATCGCGTCATGGAAACCCTGTCTTGCCGTTTTCCACAGTACGGATTCGAGATTCACAAGGGCTACCCGACCGCTGCCCACAGGGAGGCCCTTAAGAGACTAGGCCCGTGCGAAATCCACCGAATTTCGTTTTGCCGGAAAATCCTCTCCTGAGCCGATAGCCCACCAGAGCCCTTTCCCGGACGGGCCTCCGAAGGAGGCGTTGTCTTGGATCACCTTGAAACAGGTCGTCTTGGCGAATCCCTTGCCGAGCGGTATTTCCGCGGCAAGGGTTGGACCATCATCGGCCGGAATGTCCGAGTCAGGTTCGGGGAACTGGACCTGGTCGCCCTGGATGGGGGCGAACTGGTCATCGTGGAGGTGCGCACGCGGTCAATCGGAAAGCTCCTCCCGGCCGAGGAAACCGTGGGGCCGAGAAAACTGAAGGTCCTCGTGCGGTCGGGGAGGATTTATGTTGAGAAGTGTCGATGGACCGGGCCATGGAGGATCGACCTCCTGGGTATAAACCTGGACCCCGCTGGGTCACCGGAGTTGGTTCACCTGCCTGACATCACGGTGGGAAGGATCGATGCGTGATGGGTAGCGTGCTTGGCGTGACCCTGAAAGGTATCGAGGCGGTCCCGATCGATGTCGAGGTGGAGATTACGGGAGGGCTTTTCGCCATCGCCGTTGTTGGACTCCCGGATGTAGCCGTGAAGGAGGCCCGCGAGAGGGTAAGGGCCGCCCTCAGGGCCAACGGGATTCACCTGAGGGGGCGGATCGCGCTCAACCTTGCCCCGGCCGACCTGCCGAAGGTGGGATCCCTCCTGGACTTGCCCATGGCCGTGGGGTTGGCCAGGGAATCAGGCGCGTTCAGCCTCGGTGAACCAGCGCTATTCCTGGGAGAACTCGCCATGGACGGTTGCCTGAGGGCCACAAAGGGGGCCGTTCCGGCAGCCCTCCTGGCTCGCCAGATGAACGTTCCCCTGTACATCCCCCCTGAAAATGCGCGTGAGGTGTCTCTCGTCAAGGGTGTGAAGGCGTTTGCAGCGCCAGACCTGGGGGCGCTCATCGGGCACCTGAGGGGCGAGCGTGTCCTGCCTTCGGCCATGGACGAGGGTTCGGACCCGGAGGAACCCCCCGCCGACCCTGACTTTTGCGACATCAAGGGGCAGGCGGCCGCAAAGCGGGCCCTGGAAATCGCGGCTGCAGGGCACCATAACCTTCTTCTCGTCGGTTCTCCCGGTTCGGGGAAAACGATGCTGGCCCGGGCACTTAGGGGTATCCTCCCTCCCCTGACCGACGAGGAACGCCTCGAGACTCTCCTTGTTCGGAGCACCCTGGGTCTCAGGACTAGGCCGGACCGGACTCGTCCCTACCGTATCGTTCACCATACCGCCAGCACGATCGCTCTCTGTGGGGGAGGTTCTGCGCTTAAGCCCGGTGAAATTAGCCTGGCCCATAGGGGAGTTCTTTTCCTTGACGAGTTTGCTGAGTTTCACCGGGATTTGCTCGAAGCTCTGAGGCAACCCCTGGAAGATGGAACCATCACGATAAGCCGTGCCTCCGGTTCCGTGACATACCCCGCTCGGGTCCTCCTCGTCTGTGCCTGCAACCCCTGTCCATGCGGGTACTGGGGCGACCCGGTCGAAACCTGTCGTTGTCCGGCCCATATCCTTGAAAAATATCGAAACAGGCTTTCCGGGCCGATCCTTGACCGGATTGACCTTCATGTTTCAGTGCCGCGGTTGACCCCTGAAGAACTCGTCTGCCTGGAAGGTCAGCACGGGCCCAGCAGCGAGGAAATCCGGGGAAAGGTGAGTGGCGCGAGGGAAATCCAGCAGGAACGATGGAAGAAGGAGGGGTTCCACTCGAACGCCGAAATTCCTGAAAGGCTTGTCAGGGCGGGCATCCGTCTGTCGAGGGATGTCCGCCCCTTCATGGTGCAGGCCGCCCGCGGCATGCGCCTTTCCGGCCGGGGGATCAGCCGGGTCCTCAAGGTTGCGCGAACGGTTGCGGACCTCAGGGGAAACCCTGATGTTGGAGTCGAAGACGTTTGCGAAGCGTTGGCATACAGGAAAGGGGGTGTGATGGGTGACAGCGCGTGAAAAGGCCATGTTGACCTTAAACGCCTGGGAGGGTTTCCATGCCCGTTTCCTGGAAGACTGGGCCGCAAAGGGGTTGAGTCCTGAAGAACTGCTCGGGGCGGGCACCGCGTTTTGGGAAGAAATCGGGTTGCCGGAAAAGTGCCGGGCCCTCCTCTCGCGGTACCGGGACGGTTGTTGGGCTGAGCAGGAATCGGAAAAAGCCGTTCGACTCGGTGCACGGCTGGTTTTCTGGGGGAACGATGATTACCCTGGGGGATTGAAGGACCTTTCCAGGCCGCCGGCGGTCCTATACGCTCGGGGGAAATGGCCCGTTCCCGAAAGAATGGATGCTGTCGTCGGGACGAGGCGATGTTCACCTTACGGTTCCAGGATCGCCCGGGAAGTGGCTTCCCGGATTTCCGAATCGCGGGTAGCCGTATTGAGTGGCGGAGCGCTAGGCATAGACGGTGCGGCCCATGCCGGGGCGCTCGAAGCAGGCGGCGTGACGGTGGCAGTCCTTGGAACGGGGGTGGACCTTGTTTACCCGGTGGAACACGAAGGCCTTTTTTCCCGGATCATCGAGCAAGGGACTCTCTTGAGCGAGTTTCCGCTTTCGACGCCATCGAGGGCCTGGCGCTTCCCCCGGAGGAACCGCCTGATCGCAGCGCTGGTTGGCCGCGTCGTAGTCGTCGAGGCTCCGCTAAAGAGCGGGGCCATCCTCACAGCGAGGATCGCAATGGACATCGGCAGGGAGATCTGGGCTGTCCCTGGAAGGATCGACGAGTGGGGATGCAAGGGTTCGAACTCCCTCCTCTGGGACGGGGCTCATCCCCTGGTCGACGTGGAGGACCTTTTCCGGGTTCCAGACCCTTCCCAGGGTGAGCTTTTCAAAGAGGAAACCGCCAATGAAAATTCATCTCCCGTTCTTGAAGCCTTACGGGTTTTCGGCGACCAGACGGTTGACATTCTTGCTTCTCAGGTTAGAATGGGCGCCGCTGACATACTGGTAGAGTTGTGCCGGATGGAGGCTTTCGGATTGGTCCGGCGTTCTCTTTCAGGACGGTGGAGCGCAGTCCTTCGGTGAACAGGAATATAGCAGGTTATTCGATCCGATGAGGGGCGAGAATATGGCGGAAAAGAGCAGGAAAGAAAAAACCCTGGTCATCGTGGAATCACCGGCGAAGGCCAAGACCCTGAAAAAGATCCTTGGTGCCAACTACGAAATCAAGGCAAGCATGGGACACATTCGCGATCTGCCCAAGAGCCGCATTGGCGTGGACATCGATGAAGATTTCAAGCCCGACTATATCCCGGTCAGGGGAAAGGCTGCGGTCATAAAGGAACTGAAGAAGAAAGCCGAGGGAGCCGGGCGGGTTCTTCTTGCCAGTGACCCCGACCGGGAAGGCGAAGCGATCGCGTGGCATCTTGCACACCTTCTTTCGATTGACCCGAAGACCCCGTGCCGTATCCGGATGTTCGAGATCACCGCGAAGGCTGTGAAGGAGTCGGTTAAGAAGCCTGAAAAGATAGACCAGGACAGGGTCGATGCCCAACAGGCCCGCAGGATCCTGGATCGGCTAGTTGGCTACAAGCTCAGCCCACTCCTGTGGAAAAAAGTCCGCTCCCGCCTCACGGCCGGGCGAGTCCAGTCGGTGGCCTTGAGGCTGATCGCCGAACGTGAGCGCGAGATCCAGCAGTTCGTCAGCCAGGAATACTGGCTTCTTGATGTTATTGCCTGCGGTCAAGGCGAAAAGCGCTACACGCTTCGCCTCGAAAAGAGGGACGGGAAAAACCTGGTTGTAGAATCGATATCCGAGGCTGAGGCAATCGAGAAGGAACTGCGTTCACATCCTCTCATCGTTGCCGATTTCAAGGTCAAGGAAAGCCGACGGCCGCCACTGGCTCCTTTCAAGACAAGCACACTGCAGCAGGAGGCTTCCCGGCGCCTTGGCTTCTCTCCCCAAAGGACAATGAGGATCGCCCAGGATCTTTACGAGGGGATCGAAATACCGGGTAAAGGCCCGGTGGGTTTAATCACATACATGAGAACCGACAGCCTGCGGATTTCGGACGAAGCCCTGGAAGCTGCGAGGGTTTTCATCGGAGACCGGTACGGAAAGGAGTTCCTGCCTGAAAGCCTCAACACTTACGCAGCCAAGGGGCGCAGCCAGGATGCCCACGAAGCGATCCGCCCCACGGATGTGCACCTCGAACCGGAAAACCTGAAAGCCTTTCTCAAGCCCGAACAAGCCAGGCTCTACGAAATGATCTGGAAGCGTTTCGTTTCCTGCCAGATGGCGCCTGCCCGCATTGCCCGAAGCACGATCGAAGTGGGCTGCGGATCCTTCCTCCTGAAGCAGTCGGGGGTTACGGTCCTGTTCGAAGGCTGGGGAAAGGTCTGGCCCCTGGATATGAAGGAAGCCCCCGTTCCCGAGGCGACTCCCGGAGAAAACCTCGAACTGGAGGAACTCCTTAAGGAACAGCGATTCACCCAGCCGCCCACCCGCTACAGCGAATCCGGGCTTGTCAAGGCCCTGGAAGAAAACGGGATCGGCCGCCCATCGACCTACGCTTCCATCGTCCAGACGCTCGAAGACCGGGGTTATGCAGCGCTCAACGAAGACCGGCGCCTTGAACCCAGTGACCTGGGGCTCGTGGTGAACGATTTCCTCGTCAGCCATTTCTCGGACATCATCCAGGTCGACTTCACCGCCCGGATGGAAGAGGAACTGGACCAGGTCGAAAACGGCACTCGCCCGTGGGTCCTCGTGCCGAGGGAGTTCTGGGCCTCCTTCCAGCCAAGGCTGGACGAAGTGGAACAGACCGTGGAAGCGGTGAACTTCCCCAAAGAAGAGCCGGAACCCATCGGGGAGGATTGCCCCGAGTGCGGCGCTCCACTTGTCCGGCGTAAGGGCCGTTTCGGGGAATTTATCGCCTGCTCCGCATTTCCGAAATGTCGCTATAGTCGACCCATACTCAAGTCGATAGGGGTCACGTGCCCGAAGTGCGGCCTTGGGCAGATCGTCAGGAGACGGAGCAAGAAAGGCGGGCGCACTTTTTACGGTTGCGAGCGATATCCCGCCTGCGACTTCGTTTCCTGGGACGCGCCCACTGGGGAACTCTGCGAAAAATGCAGGACCCCCATGGTGATACGCGGCAAGGGAGATCCGTTCTGCCCCTCTTGCCGCCCGAAGGCCCCATCGGAAAAGAAGAAACCGGCCCGCGGCAAATGAACAGGGTCACGATCATAGGAGCGGGCCTGGCTGGAAGCGAGGCCACCTGGCAGTTGGCAAACCGGGGGGTTCCCGTCCGTCTCGTGGAGATGCGGCCCCTGAAGATGACTCCTGCGCACACGAGTGGTTTCTGCGGTGAGCTTGTTTGCAGCAACTCGCTGGGCGCGGACGTCCTGACAAGTCCCGCGGGGATACTGAAGGTCGAGCTTCGGAAACTGGGCAGCCTGGTGATGCATTCGGCAGACCTTTCCTCCGTTCCCGCCGGGAGAGCCCTGGCGGTAGACCGTGAACGGTTTGCGGAAAGCATCTCGCGGGTTCTCGAGGAACACCCCCTAGTTGAGGTTGTTCGCGAGGAAGCTGTCGTTCTCCCGGCGGGTCCATGCATCGTTGCAACGGGTCCCTTGACTTCCGAGCCCATGGCGGATTGCCTCAAGGCGGTGACCGGGCAGGAATTCCTTTACTTTTTCGACGCAGTTGCGCCCGTCCTGGCCAGGGAAAGCATCGATATGGAAAGGGCCTACAAGGGCAGCCGCTACGGCCAGGGTGAAGATTACATCAATTGCCCCCTCAACGAAAACGAGTACGACGCCCTGGTCGAGGGTTTGCTTTCTGCGGAGCGAGCGATGAAGCACGAGTTTGAAAGGAAACAACCCTATTTTGAGGGATGCCTACCCGTCGAGATCATCGCGGGGAGAGGGAGGGACACCCTCCGTTTCGGGCCGCTGAGGCCAGTTGGGCTACCGGACCCGGCCACCGGGAAAGAACCGTTTGCGGTCGTCCAATTGAGGCAGGACAACCTGGAAGGAACCCTCTTCAACATGGTCGGTTTCCAGACGAATCTCAAATGGGGAGAGCAGGAACGGGTTTTCCGCATCATTCCGGCACTTCGGCAGGCCGAATTCGTTCGCCTGGGCGTGATGCACCGCAACCTTTATGTCAATGCCCCGAAAGTCCTGGATAAAGCCCTGCGCCTTGCGGGAAGGGAAGGCCTTTTCCTTGCGGGGCAGATCGTCGGGGTGGAGGGTTACATGGAAAGCACCGCCACGGGGGTTGTTGCGGCACTGGCCATGGATCGCCTGCTAAAAGGAATGGAACCGCCTGCCTGGCCACGGGAGTCGGCCATAGGATCCCTCCTGCACTACCTGTCGGATGCCCGGCCGGAAAGTTTCCAGCCCATGAACGTCAACCTGGGAATCTTTCCTCCCCTGGAGGGCAAGATCCGCTCCAGGACCGATCGGTGCCAGGCCGTTGCGCTTCGAGCTGCGAAGGCTTTCGATGGCTTTCTGGGGAGCCTTGCCGATTAACGCCAAGGCATTTCCATACCGAGAGATTTGTCCTGAATATTATTCACAATCAAGGCATAAGTGGTAATATACGGTGCATGGCTGAAAAGTTGTCTTCGCTTGTGGATGCCTACCTTCAGGACCTGCGGCATGGACGCCGGCTTTCTGGGCACACGGTCACAAACTATGCCATCGACCTGGCGCAGTTCGTGGAGTTTGCACTTGTTCAAGGCCTGGATTCACCCGAGGCGATTCGTTCAGGGCACGTCAGGGCGTTCCTGAGGGAAATGCTCGCTTACGGCTATGCAAAGGCTTCCGTGGCCCGGAAACTCTCCGCGGTCAAAAGCTGGATGGTCTTTCTCAGGGAAGAGAAAGTGATTGCAGAGGACCCGGCATGCCGCGTCCAGTCACCCAAGCTCCCCGTCCGGCTGCCGCGGGCCCTTGGCATGAAGGACGTTCAGAATCTTCTGGAAAACGGCCCGCAGGGGAAGTCTTCAGTAAGGGATCGAGCGGCACTCGAACTTCTCTACGGCAGCGGCCTTCGCGTTGCCGAGCTGGTTTCCCTGGACTGGGAAGACCTTGACCTCCAGGAGCGTTGGGTGCGTGTGACCGGCAAGGGGGACAAGGAACGCATCGTTCCTGTAGGACGCTTTGCACTGGCAGCATTTGACGCATGGGCGCTTGAATGTTCCAACCGGAAGGGCCCGCTTTTCCCGGGGATCGGCGGAAAACGAATGACGGTCAGGACAGTGACCCGTATCGTGGACAGGGCCGCAAAGCGCTGCGGGCTGTCGGGAGTGACTCCGCATGTCCTTCGCCACAGCTTTGCTACCCATCTCCTCGAGGGAGGGGCCAACCTGAGGGTGCTGCAGGAATTACTGGGACACGAAAGCCTCCTCACGACACAGAGATACCTAAAAATCTCGGCCGACCACTTGCAGCGGATGGTCAGGGAAGCCCATCCAAGGGCGGGGGAAGGTGAAGAAGATGTTTGAAGGAACAACCGTGCTTTGTGTCAGGCGCAACGGGCTTGTAGCCATGGCCGGTGACGGCCAGGTGACTCTCGGCGACAAGGTCATCAAGGCGACCGCACGGAAAGTGCGTTCCCTGAAGAATGGCCGGGTCCTGGCCGGTTTTGCGGGCAGCACGGCCGATGCCATGACACTCCTGGAACGTTTCGAGACCAAACTGAACGAGCAGAACGGGAACCTCATGAGGGCGGCCTATTCGCTCGTGCGGGACTGGCGTCTCGACAAGGCCCTGAGGCAGCTTGAGGCAATGATGCTGGTGGCCGACGCGGAACAAACCCTGCTTCTTTCGGGGGCCGGCGATGTCCTCGAACCGGAGGGAGAGGCGTCATCCATCGGTTCGGGTTCCGGGTATGCCCTTGCCGCGGCCCGCGCACTGTTGTTGGCGACTGACTGGGACGCTGAGCGAATCGCAAGGGTTTCCCTGGAAACCGCGGCAGAAATCTGCATCTACACGAACAAGTCCATCACCCTGGAGATGATCGGTTCATGACCCAACCTGGGAAACTGGCCGATGCCCTGACCCCCGCTAAGGTCGTTCTCACGCTCGACCGCTTTATCGTAGGGCAGGACAAGGCCAAGAGGGCCGTGGCCATAGCCCTTAGAAACAGGATCCGGCGGAGGTGGCTCGCGGCGGATCTTTCCGAGGAAATAGCCCCCAAGAACATTCTCATGGTGGGGCCTACGGGAGTAGGCAAGACGGAGATCGCACGCAGGCTGGCCTCCCTTGTGGATTCGCCGTTCATCAAGGTTGAGGCGACGAAGTTCACCGAAGTCGGTTATGTGGGCAGGGACGTCGAATCGATGATCCGTGATCTGGCCGAGTCGGCGATCCAGATGGTAAAGAGCCGCCGGGTGGAAGAGGTCCAGCCCCAGGCCCGGGCAAGGGCGGAGGAAAGGCTCCTGGATGCGCTTCTGCCACGCCCGCGGAAAGAACCATCTGTCCCGGACTTCATGAAGACGCTACTGGGCGGAGGGGCCGACAAGGAAGAGGCTCCTTCTGCCCCCGAGCCCTCTTCGGGAACGCGAGACCGTCTCAGGGAGATGCTCCTCGGAGGAAAACTGGACGACCGGGAGGTCGAGATCGAGGTATCGGAACAGCCTCAACTTGGTTTTCCCCTGGCAGGAAGCGGCATGGAGGGAATGGCGATTAACCTCGGGGAAGTCCTTGGGGGATTGATGCCCAGGAAGACGCGCCGACGGAAGATGACCGTGAAGGAAGCCCTGAAGGTCCTGCAGTCGGAGGAGGCCGAGGCACTGGTCGACATGGAGGCGGTCACGAAGGAAGCGCTGGAAAAGACCCAGGAAGAGGGCATCATCTTCCTGGACGAACTTGACAAAATCGCTGCATCCGGAGGTGGAGGGCAGGGACCCGACGTAAGCCGTGAGGGCGTTCAGCGGGACCTGCTTCCAATTGTGGAAGGCAGCACGGTCCAGACGAAATACGGGTCCATTCGGACCGACCATATTCTTTTCATCGCGGCCGGGGCCTTTCACAAGGTAAAGCCTTCGGATCTCGTGCCGGAACTCCAGGGAAGGTTTCCCCTCAGGGTCGAACTGCAGCCGCTTTCGGCGGAAGACCTGGCACGGATCCTCGTCGAGCCCGAGCACAGCCTGGTCAGGCAATACCAGGCTCTGCTGGAGACGGAAGGCGTGGATGTGGTGTTCGAAGAGGAGGCCATCCGGGAAATTGCCTCCATGGCGGCCCGGATGAACCAGGAAATGGAAGACATAGGGGCGCGTCGCCTCCATACGATCATGGAAATCCTGCTGGAAGAGGTCAGCTTCTCGGCTCCGGAGATGCGGGGCATCCGCCTGGCAGTGGACGTCCCTTTCGTCAAAAGCAGGCTTGACCACCTGGCATCAGACACGGATATAAGGAGATATCTGATTTGAGCGAGTCGATCACCGAGTTGGAACGTGGAGGGATAATGATGACAATGAGAACACCGAAAGAACTGCTCGAGAGCAGGCCAAAGATACTGAACCCGTCAGCCATGAACGACTTGCTTGAGAAAACCCGGATCGTCAGCCGGGCCCTGGAAAACCGAAAGGGAAACAACCAGCCCGACTACCAGAAGCTAGCCTCCCTGCTCTGCGACCTTTCGGCGGCAAACGTGTACATCATCAACCGCGAGGGAAGAATCCTTGGATATGGCTGGATCAGCGAGTACGATTGCTCGATCATGTCCGACCAGCTTGCAAAGGGGAGAATGCCGGAGCGATACGTCGAAAAGCTGAACCAGGTTCACGAGTCGGTCCTGAACCACACGGACCACGGCGTCTGCGCCTATGCGGACGTGCCCTGCACCTACTCCGACAAGCATGTGCTCTATGTTCCGATCAACGGGGCCGGAGACCGTCTCGGGACGATGATCCTGGCGCGGTTCGGGATCGAGTTCGATACGAGGGACCTTGTCCTGGCGGAATACCTTGCCACCGTGGTCGGCCTGGAGATTCTTCACGAGCGGGCCAAGTCGATAGAGGACCGATCGAGGGAACGCCTGATCGTCCAAATGGCCATGCGGGCCCTGTCCTACTCGGAGGTCAAGTCCGTCAAGCACATCATCCGGGAACTGGGCAGCTCCGAGGGTGTAGTCGTGGCAAGCCGTGTCGCAGACAGGGTCGGTGTTACGAGGAGCGTCATCGTCAACGCACTAAGGAAACTCGAAAGCGCGGGGATCATCGAAAGCCGCAGCCTGGGGATGAAGGGAACGCATATCAAGGTCATGAGCCCTCTTTTCATCGAGGACCTTCGCATCTACGAGTAAAAATCCAGGCTGGTCCCCCGGGGTAGCGGAAAGCGGGTTGATTCTTTATAATCACTCTATTTCCGGCGATCAAGCAAAAACCTAACGAGCGGAGGCTAAAAGGGAAACATGGTGGAGGAAAGAAGCGCAGCGGCGGAACCGGTCAAAGTGGGCGACATCGTCAAGGGCACCGTTGAACACATCGCGGCCTACGGGGCTTTTGTACGACTAGCCACCGGTCAGAAGGCCATGATCCACATTTCGGAACTCTCCCAGAGCTTCGTCAAGAAAGTGGAAGATGTGCTTGCGGTTGGGCAGGAAGTCCAGGCACAGGTCATCAAGATCGACGAGAAAAACAGGATTGACCTGTCGATCAAGGTCTTGCAGGCGAGGGAGAGCCGACCTCCGAGAAGGCGAGAGGACGATTTCGAGAAGAAACTGTCTCTCTTCCTGAAGAGCAGCGAGGAAAAAATCGCCGACCTGAACAACAAGCTCAAGGACCCCCGCGGAAACAAGAAGAGAAGTGGAAGCGGGGCTGGCTCAGGGGGGGCTTCGAGCGGGTCGGGGGGAAAGCGCTAGGAATCCTATGAATGGCTTCATCGACAGCGGGGGGGCGACCCCCCCGCTTTTATTTGAAACCCTGAGAGGGAAGGACCTGGAAACGCTTGATGCCCAGATGAAGGGGCGGGCGTTCGACGTCACGATCGTCCGCGGAATCGCGAGGCGATGCCCCTGGGGATTCCCCCAGGTGATCGTTTGCGGACCCTTGCGGAAAGCCAGGCCTTTCCCGACAACCTTCTGGCTGACCTGCCCTTTCCTCGATCGAACATGCGGCCAGCTTGAATCGGAAGGGGCCGTGGGAGAACTCGAGGGTATCCTTGCGAGACCCGGTGTGGAGAAAAGCTGGGCAGCCTACAATGAAAAAGCGGCCCGCTTAAGGCGGCGTCTCCTTTCCGACGAGGAAAGGGATGTCCTTCTCGCGAGTGCTCCCGCCATCCTGGAAAACGTTGAAAGCGTGGGGGTCGGCGGTATCAGGCCAGGAGAAAAGCCTTCGGTGAAGTGCATCCACCTGCAGGTTGCGACTTGGCTCGGGCTTGGTTATCACCCCGCAGGGGAATGGCTTGCCGGGAAACTGGCGCGTCTCGATTGCGCGGGGAGCTGGCGGATCCGTTGCGAGCCGCCGATTTCGCCCAAGGAGGGGTTGTAATGTGGAAGGGACGCTTTTCTGCCGAAACGGCCGATGAAGTTTTGCGGTTCAGCCAGTCTCTCGACCTTGACTGGCGACTCGCGAAATGCGACATCATAGGAAGCATTGCCCATGCCCGGATGCTGGGTTTTGTCGGGCTGCTCGACCAGAAGGAAAGCCAGGAGCTCGAAAGAGGCTTGAGACAGGTCGCCTCTGAGGTCGAATCCGGTGATTTCAAGCCGCGAATAGAGCTGGAAGACGTCCACATGAACGTCGAAGCCCGTTTGACGGAGATTTTGGGCCCGCTTGGGGCCAAGCTGCACATGGGGCGCAGCCGGAACGACCAGGTGGCTACCACCCTCCGGCTTTACCTGAAAGAGGCCCTCACCCGGATTGGCAGCCAACTCGGAGAACTGGAAGAGACGTTCCTGGGACTTTCCGCCCGCGACGAGGCGACGCTTGTGCCGGGATACACGCACCTGCAGCAGGCGCAGCCAATAAGCATGGGGCACTACTGGCTTGCCCATTTCCAGGCTTATTCGAGGGATGCCAGGCGATTACTGTTTGCCCTCGAAGCTCTTGACGAGTGTCCGCTCGGGAGCGGCGCCCTTGCGGGTTCGACACTTCCCCTGGACCGACTCTACACGGCGGAAATCCTGGGCTTTCCCAGGCCCACGGAGAACAGCCTCGACACCGTTGGACAGCGGGATTACCTACTGGACATCCATGGGTTCTGCGCCACCTTCGGTATCCACACGAGCCGCCTGGCTGAAGACCTTATCCTTTACAGTTCGCAGGAGTTCGGCTGGATACGCCTGCCGGATGCCTACTGCACCGGCTCCAGCATGATGCCCCAAAAGAAGAACCCGGACGTGCTCGAACTCGTCAGGGGCAGGACTGGACAGTTCGTGGGCCACTTGGTCGACCTCCTTGTCAACTTGAAGGGGCTGCCTTCGACCTACGACAGGGATCTCCAGGAGGACAAGCGGGGGCTTTGGGAGAGCCTTGACCTGGTCGAAGCGGTCTTTTCCGTACTCACTCCTCTTCTTGGAAAAGTGGAAGTCCTTCCGGCAAGGGCAAGAGAGGGTTTTGAAAACGGACTGCTGCTGGCGACGGACGTTGCAGAATATCTTGTCCTGAAGGGGGTTCCGTTCCGGCAGGCCCATGAAAAGGTAGGAAAGGCGGTTGCCTGGTGCCTTCGGGAAAACCTGCCTCTCTCGAGGCTTTCCATGGAAGAGTGGAAGCGCCTGGTTCCCGAGGCTGAAGAAGACCTGCCCCCGCTTCTTGATGCCGGGGTTGCGGTTGCCCGAAGGCAAACCTACGGAGGAACCGGTTTTGCCCAGGTGGCGGCCCAGCGGGTTCGGGCCCAGGCAGAGCTCTCGGGCTTCAGGAAGTCTCTTGCCTCCTTACGCACGTCATCGATTGAACTCTAGCCGATCCATACCGGGTGCAACCTTGACAGACAGGCCGAGGGTCGCTATATTGTCCTAGCCTCTAGAGCTGAGTCGTTAGCTCAGCTGGCAGAGCACCGGACTTTTAATCCGGGTGTCGAGGGTTCGAATCCCTCACGACTCACCATCGCGGTCCCATCGTCTAGTGGCCCAGGACACCGCCCTTTCAAGGCGGCGGCACGGGTTCGAATCCCGTTGGGACCGCCATTTTTCAAGCCGGCGTAGCTCAGTCGGTAGAGCAGCGCACTCGTAATGCGCAGGTCTTCGGTTCAAGTCCGATCGCCGGCTCCAGTTATGAAAAGGGGATTTGCCAGGTGGGGAACAATTCCCCGGGCAGGTCCCCTTTTAGTTATTGACGAGGAGGCAAGGTTCAATGCAAATTCGTAGGCTGATCCTGGCTCGCCACGGCCAGACCGAGTGGAACTCCGTCACCCGCTACCAGGGAAAGACGGATGTCCCGCTCAACGAACTGGGGAGGCTCCAGGCTGCCAGGCTTGCAGCACGTCTATCGGACTGGGAGCCTGAATTGTTTTTCACGACCCCCCTCTCCCGTGCCCGCGAAACGGCCGAGATAGTCCGGGCGGGACTCTTGATGGAAGAGAAACCCTCCCTCAATATCCTGGGTGACCTTTCGGAAATCGATTTCGGGGATTGGGAGGGACAGACGATAACTGAAATCGAGGCCGCCTACGGGGAACTTTTCAGGGAGTGGAGAGAGGACCCTTCCAGGGTTGTCCCACCGGGAGGCGAGAGTTTCCCGCAAGTCCTGGACCGAGTCGGCCGAGTTTTCAAGGTGATCCTGGCAAGCCCTGCGGAGCGCATACTGGTCGTCGGGCACGGAGGGACCATACGGGCGGCGCTGGTGTGCCTGCTTGGGGTACCCTCCTCCCTTGTCTGGCGAATGCGGATGGACAACTGCAGCATCCTTGGCATAGATTTCTGGAAGGACCGGGCAATGCTTGCCTTTTTCAACGATACGGCACATCTTCTCGTCGAAGGAGAAGAAGAGGCCTCGCGGCTACCGATACCGGATTAGTGCGAACCGCCGCCCGTGCTGGTACAATGGCGGGGACGGACATGTCCCTGCACGGGACTGCCCGGAAAGGAGAGACCTTCATGATCGAGGCTGGCACTTCAAGCCGGATGGATCCCGAACGGGAAAGTGCTCTCTGGTTGCTCCGGGAAGAGGGAGATGACCAGGCCAGGGAAGAACTGATCCTGGGGTACAGATCGCTTGTTTTCTGGCTTGCGAGAAAACTCCAGGTTGCCCCCTCCCGATACCAGGATCTTGTCCAGGAAGGGACCATTGCCCTGATCAACGCGGTGGACCATTTCGATCCAAAGAGGAACATCAAGTTCATCACCTACGCCTACTACCGGATTCGGGGGGCCATGGTGAACTTCCTCCAGAGGGTCGAGGCGAAAGCTCCTCTTCCCGTGGAGGAAATGGATGAATTGGTTGCCGAACCGTTCGATCCGGAGGCTGAGGATTGGCGGCTGGCCCTCATGGAAGGGATGGATCACCTTTCGGCCAGGGAATCGGAAATCATCGAGGCCCTGCTTGTCCAGGGCCGCCGAGCGAGGGAACTCGCGGATGAAAAGGGAATCGACGTCAGCCAGATTTACCGGATCCAGCGAAGAGGGCTTGCGAAGCTAAGGGCCTGGTTCGGTGTCGGGGAGTCCACATCCTGAAGGGTGCCGGGGATAATCTCCATGTCCCATGTGAGATTCGGGTCAGGGGGGGTGGAACGCTTGGAAAAAAGGTTGATGAGGGTTCAGCGCTGGATTGACCGGTGCATGGAAGCATGCAGGTGCAAAGCGTGGAATTCCGCCATCGCCGAGCTTGAGTGCGCCCGCGCGGAACTGGACTCGGCCAGCCGTGAGATATGGGAAGAGGCCTCGGAAACCCAGATCCGCATGCAGCCAAGATGGCTGTATGGCTCGAAAACGGTTCTGCTCCACGTTGTCCCGGTCTCTATACTTATCCTTTTCCTGGCCGTTGGCCCCACATCCATGGAATCCTTCCTTTCACCAACTTCCCTCGCAATCGAGCCGAGCCCGTCGGTTGAATGGGTGACTGCCGACGAAAAGGTGTTGCTGGAAAATCTCAGGAAGAACCTGTCCCAAAGCCTTGCCTCGGATTTTCCCGAGGCCGGTGTGGAAAGGGTCGCAGTCGGACGCCCGGCTGCCAGGAGCAAGCCATTGAATAAGGTTGAGTCAACCGGACAGGGCAAAGCCCAAATTCCCGCCGTTTTCTCCCAGCCGGGGGTATCCGTGGCGGCCGAAGATTTGCTATCATTGATCCAGGTCGGCCAGAGGGCCCTTCGCCCCGATGGCGAGGGACTACGGGTCGAAAGGCCCTGAAACATCTGATTTTCCCAAAGGAGAGGATCGCCCCGTGAAACGTTTCCTTGCCGCTTTGACCGGTATGACGGTTTGCATGCTTCTTTTCGCTTCGCTTTGTTTTGCCGAAGACCCCAAGGTCGTGGCGGTCGAGGTACAGGGCAACCAGGAGGTCGTTTCTCCTTATGTACTCGGCGCTGCCAAGACAAAGGCGGGGGAGATCCTTGACCGCGATCAACTCCAGAAGGATATCGAGGCAATCTACAACCTCGGTTTTTTCGCCATGGCAGATGCGACAGTTGAACCTGAAGGCGAAGGGGTGAAGGTCGTCTTCAAGGTGCAGGAAAACCCCAAGGTCAAGGAGGTCCGCTTTACGGGCAACTCGGTCTACAAGGAAGAGGATCTCCAGAAATTGCTTTTCACCGCTCCGGGTACCGTTTTCAACAGGGTTTTCTTCCGCAACGACCTCCAGCGCATCAAGGAAAAATACCAGAAGGACGGTTACGTCATGGCCAGGGTGGAAGACGTGTCGGTCGAAAACGGCATCGTCACGGTCAAGATCGTTGAACCGCGGATCGGCGATATCTTCATCCAGGGAAACAAGCGAACGAAAACCTATGTGATCGAGAGGGAACTCAAGGCAAAAAAAGGTGACCTTTTCAACGCGAATGTCCTCCGCCATTCACTGAACAAGATCCAGGGTATGGGTTTCCTGGAGGACGTCAACGTCGGTTTTGAGCCGAATGACGATCCTAACCTGATCAACCTCGTCCTGACTGTGACTGAGGGAAAAACGGGAAGTGTCAGTTTCAACCTTGGCTACGGCTCCAGCAGCGGATGGCAGGGGGGCCTGGCTTACCAGGAGTCCAACCTCAACGGCCGCGGGCAAAAGCTGACAGTGGGTTTCGACACGGGAGACAGGGAACAGTACTACTTTTCGGTCGCTGACCCGTACATGGATGAGCACACGTATGCCTGGAAGTTCGGAGCCTACAAGCGCGCCTGGGAAGACATCAACCGTTATTACGAAGGTGACCGGTACGGCAGGTACAACCAGGACAAGCAAGGAATTTACCTGGGGGCAGGAAAGAAGTTCCGCCACGATTCCAAGTTGAGCTGGTACGTGAACCTGGATTGGAAAGAGGTCGAGATCTTCAATTTCCGTGATCTTGACGACAACCCGATTGAACCCAACCAGACCGATCCTGAATGGGAACCCTGGTGGAACCTTCTCGACAGCAACGGGAAAATTTTCACCGTTACGGGCACCCTGACCCGCGACAATCGCGACCCCTACCTAAGCTATCCAAAGGGGGACCTGGAGACCCTTAACGTCGAGCGGGCGTTCGAACTGCTCGGGGGAGAGAGGGAATACACGAAGTACTGGCTTGAGGGACGCTACTACCTTCCGCTGAACCTGGAGAACCTGCCTTTTGACCTGCCCGCGGGAGACCCGGACAACCCGCCGCTTTTTGCTGCAAGGATGAGGGTGGGCTTTTCCTCTGGTGAGATTCCCTATTCCGAACGCTATTTCGTTGGGGGCAGCAACACCCTGAGGGGTTACGACGACGACGAGTTCGACGGTCACGAGATGTTCCTGACGAACCTCGAACTGAGGATTCCCATGGAAAAGGCTTTCTCCCTCGTCGTCTTCTACGACATGGGGATGGCCTGGAACAAGAACGACCTTGAGATGAACAGTTTCAACTTCGGTGACCTGAAGGACGCCTACGGTTTCGGGGTCCGGGTACGGACACCCATGGGCAACCTGCGCCTTGACGTTGCAAACGGGGAAAATGAAACCTTCACCCATTTCGGGTTTGGCGAAATGTTCTAAAGAGGTCTTATCGAGATTGTCCGGCTTTTTCAGGGCTGCGGTCAAGGTACTTGTGGCCGCAGCCCTGATTCTGTGGATCTCCTCGCCTGCACTGGCGGGTGTGAAGGTCGAAGGAGTGCCTCCCTGGCTTGAAACAGCCGCGACGCGAAGCATGGCAGCGGTATGGGGTGAGCTGGATCCGCGCCAGGAGGAAGCAACCCGGCTTGCGGTCGTCAAGCTGGTTGCAGCCCGCCTGTTTGAAGGCTACTCCGTCGGTTTGGCCGAAATGGAGGGGCCTGACCTCCACCTGGTCCTCAAGCCGGAAAGGGGGGCAGCATGGGAGGTCGAAGGGGGAGTCCCTTCCCTTCCCAGTCCTCTTTCGGATTGGATGGACTCGGATTGGCAACTGGCCCGCAGGAGGATAGGAGACCTGGTTGCGGGCCTTCCTCTTGAAGCCCTGAACTGGGCCGATGCGGTGTTGCGCATTGAAATCGCGGAAATCCTTAAGGAAAACCTGCCGGGTTGGCGGGGAAGCCTTATTGTCAGGCTCGAGCAAGAGCGGTCAATCCTGAAGGTCAGCCTCTCCCCGGAACAGCCCGTTATCCTTGCCGTCACGCCGCGGGTCAGTTCTACATCGCTTCCGACCCTGCTTCACTCGGACATGAAGGAAGACCTGTTGAAAGGACTTTCTCCCCTCATCGGCCTTCCAGTAGCATGGGTAGCCAGGCATGAAAAGCAGGTTGTCGAATGGACTGCAGGTTTTCTGGGAGAACAGTCCCGTGTGGAAAACCTGAAGATGAACGTGAAGGTCCAAATGAAACCCCAACCGGTTACGGACCTTGCGGTAAGGCTGGAAAGCCGCAGGTACACCATCTGGGCATGGGTGGCTGGATACGCAGGAACTTCCGATCGCTACCCCGAGGCGGGGGTTCATCTTGGCCGCAAAGCCCAGTTGTTTCCTCACTGGGATGTCGAGCTTTACGGCGAAGCTCTCTTTTACCTGAACGATTGGGACCTGGAAACCAGGCTGGGTTTCCGGTGGTCCCCATGGGACAGGATATGGGTAGGCGTTGAGAGGTCCTGGCCCGATGAGGAGACCTGGTGGCGAGCCTGGTTCGATGGACCGGTTCGTTCTCCTTACGCCTGGATCCGGGGCTCGGAAGAGGGGAGCGTAAATCTGGGGATCGGGTATCGCCTGAACGAAAACCTCTCGATCGAGCTCCATTACGACGACAGGGACGAAAACTCTTCCAGCGTCAGGCTGGTTGGCAACCTTTAACCTCCCGGAAGGGGGAACGGAGCATGGAATGGGAACTTGGAACCCTTGCGGAAAAACTGGGGGGGCAACTGAGGGGAAACGGGAAAAGAAAAATATACGGGATTGCTTCGCCCGCCACCCCTCAGGAGAATTTCCTTGTTGTGGCTTGGGACAGGAAGGTCCTATCCTCTGTCCCGGAAACAATACCCGTGGTGGTCCCTCCAGGCTCGGCGGAAGACGGCCGGGATGGCATCGAGCTGGAAGACCCGAAAGCAGCCTTCAGGATGCTTTTGGACCTTTTTGCAACGCCTTTTAAGCCTTCACCCGGAATTGACGAAACGGCCGTTGTTTCGCCAAAGGCAGAGCTGCATGCGGAGTCTTACATCGGCCCCCTCTGCGTCGTTGAGGAAGGTGCCGTGATTGAAAAAGGCGTCATCCTTCGTTCGCAGGTGTTCATCGGGCGTGACGTACGGGTCGGGGAGGGGAGTGTCCTCGAGCCGATGGTGGTCGTGATGGATAGGACGGTAATAGGAAAAGATTGCCTTATTCATGCCGGGGCCGTGCTGGGCTGCGACGGATTTGGTTTCGACCGTGATCGCGAAGGGGTTCCCGCCAAGGTGCCCCAGGTCGGACGAGTTGTCCTGGAAGACGAGGTGGAGATCGGGGCCTGTTCCACGGTTGACAGGGCCACGGTCGGCGAAACACGAATCGGAAAGCGCACCAAGGCCGATGACCATGTCCACGTGGGGCATAATGCAATAACGGGAAACGATTGCCTTCTCGTGGCGTACACGGGCATGGCGGGAAGCTCTTCCCTCGGGAACAGGGTGACGATGGCTGCACGGAGTGGAACCGCAGATCACGTCCATGTCGGGGATAGTGCCATCCTGACGGGTTGCGCCGGGGCGACCAAGGATGTCCCCCCAGGGGCTATCGTTTCGGGTTTTCCGGCTCGTGACCACAGGGAGGACATGAAGGCACAGGTTCTTCTTCGCCGTCTGCCGGACTTGGCGGAAAGGGTCAGGGCAATGGAAGCCCGGTTGAAGATCCTTGAAGAGAGCAAGGATGACCGATGAGCGAATGCATGCGGTTCCGGTTGGAAGGGCTTGGACTGCACACGGGGAGTCGTTGCGCTGTCGAGGTGACAGCGTCGACCAGGCCGGGTATCCGTTTCCTTTTCGCCGGGGATCAATCCTTCCTCGTGGAAGAGGCGATTCCCGAAGGGGATGGCCGGGGGTCCTCGCTTTCTTTCCCGAATGGGATAACCATTAGGACAGTTGAGCACCTTCTTTCTGCACTGGCTGGTGTCGGGTGCTGGAGTGCCGAGATCCGTGTTGAGGGTATTGAAATCCCGGCAATGGACGGCAGTGCGTCGGCGTTTGCGCGGGAATTGGCCTTGTTCCCGGAAACGGAGAAGCTTGCCGGGGTCGACCCACTTCGAATCCAGTCGCCCATATCTGTGAGAGACCCTCGCCAGGGGCGTGCCTTGGCCGTCTTTCCATCCGAGACTTTCGGCGTTTCTTGCGTCATCGATTACCCGGGAACCTGGATCGGGACACAGGCTTTCTGCGCAGAACGGCTGGACACCGCCGCCTTTTTGGATGAAATTGCAGAAGCCAGGACTTTCTGCCTCGAATCGGAACTCGAAGATTTGCGTGCGGCCGGGCTTGGAAAAGGAGGCAGTTTCCAAAACACGCTTGTCGTCGGGAAAGAGGGTCCCCTCAATCCTGCGGCTCTTTCCTTTCCCGACGGATGCGTACGTCATAAGGTCCTGGACCTTATCGGAGACCTGGCTCTCCTCGGGCGCCCTCTTGTCGGCCACGTTGTGGCCTTTCGAAGTGGACACGGGATTCACCTTTCCCTCGTTTCCCGCCTGAGGCGTATCGCGCAAAACCTGGAGAAGCAAAACAAAGCGAAGGAGGATCCGGCATGTTCGATATCCACGAAATCATGAAGCATCTGCCCCACCGTTACCCCTTCCTCTTGGTCGACCGCATCCTGGAGTTAAGCGAAAACCATGTCGTAGGGATTAAAAACGTCACGATCAACGAGCCTTTCTTCCAGGGACATTTCCCGGGCGAGCCGGTCATGCCGGGTGTCCTTGTGCTGGAATCGATGGGGCAGGTGGCGGGGATGATGATCGCATCCAGGCCAGGGACGGGAGAGGACCAGCTTTTGATTTTGACAAGCATGGAGGACGTGAAGTTCCGCAGGCCGGTTCGGCCGGGTGACCAGCTGGTGACGGAAGCGGAAATGCTGAGGCTCCGCGGGCGGATGGGCAAGGTGAAGGCCGTGGCCCGGGTGGACGGGGAACTGGCGGCAGAAGGCGTGTTTGGTTTCCTGGTAACCCGAACCCTGCGGGGGGAGGAAAAAGAATGAGCGTGGAAATCCACCCGACTGCCATTGTTTCCAAGAAAGCCGTGCTTTCGGATGGCGTCCGGATAGGACCGTACTGCCTGGTGGACGAGAGCGTGGAGATTGGGGCGAACACTGTCCTGAAATCCTTCGTGAGCATTAAGAGATTCGTGAGGGTCGGAGAAAATTGCACCTTGTTCGAGAACGTGACCCTGGGCGGCGAGCCACAGGATTTCGGCTTCAAGGGTGAAGAAACATGGGTCCGAATCGGCAACGGCGTAACCTTGAGGGAAAACGTCACGATCCATCGTGCCACCGGAGAGGGCAAGGAAACGGTGATTGGGGCGAACTGCTACCTCATGGAGGGATCGCACGTCGGGCATAACGTCTTCGTCTCGAATGACGTCATCCTGGCCAACAAGGTGGGACTTGCCGGGCACGTCCACGTCGGGGAAAAGACGGTCCTGGGCGGGATGGCCGGCGTTCACCAGTTCGTCCGGATCGGTCCCTTCTGCATGATTGGAGGACTTTCCAAGATCGTCAAGGATGTCCCCCCCTACGTCATGGCCGACGGCAGGCCTGCCCGCCTTTTCGGGCTGAACAAGGTCGGCCTCCGCAGGAATGGTTTCGATGCGGAAGCCCGAAAATCGATCAAGGCGTTCTACAAGGGCCTGTATCATGCGAACCTGCCCCTTAGGGAGGCGATGGCTGCCCTGGAGGACCGGCTTGCGGAAACACCGGAACCTACCCTGGGCATCATTCTTGATTTTGCGAAGGAATCGCATCGGGGACTGACTCCCTGGCCGAAAACGATGCGGGAGGTTGATTCCACTGATTAAACTGCTTGTCCTGGACGTGGACGGTACCCTGACAGACGGGGGAGTTGCCCTCGACGGGATTGGGGGGGAGTGGAAACGTTTCGATATCCAGGACGGCATGGGCATCGTCCGGCTCCAAAAAGATGGGGTCGAGGTTGCGCTTATCAGTGGCCGCCATTCGGATGCTACCGCGAGACGAGCCCTGGAACTCGGCATTCATGCCGTGGTCAACGGAGTCGGCGAGAAGCTTCCAGCTCTTGAGGATCTTTGTCGTTCCCGGGGTTTTCTCCCTGAAGAGGTCTGCTTCGTTGGCGACGATATCAACGATATCGAATGCATTCGCTGGAGCGGCCTGGGGGTTGCGGTGAGGAATGCGAGGTTGGACGTCAAAGCCTTTGCGGACTGGATTACTCCGTCTTCAGGAGGGTATGGGGCGATACGGGATGTTGCGGACCGCATTCGTACCCTGAATGGAGGTTCCCATGCCCCGAAAAGCGTTTGATGGTGTCCTTCCGGGCCTCCTGGACCGGTTCATCGTCGGGGAACTGCTCCAGCCATTCGTTTTCGGGGTACTGATTTTTTCCGTGCTCCTGATAACGGGAGACGTGCTTTTCCAGATCGCCAACCTGATCATCGAGGGTGGAGTTTCTCTCTGGACCGTGTCTCGCCTTTTTTTGTACAAGATACCCGGCGTGATTGTCCTGACGTTGCCGATTTCTTGCCTCATGTCCACCCTCCTTGGCTTCGGAACCCTTTCCATGCACGGAGAGATCAATGCCCTCAGGTCACTGGGGGTCGATTTCGGGCGTATCGTCAGGCCGGTTCTTCTTGCAAGCCTGGCCGTGGCCTTCCTGACCCTTCTTTTAAGTGAAACGATCGTTCCCCTTACAGACCAGGCGGCAATTAACATCCTGCAGTACGAGGTCTCCGGTAAAGCTGTCCCGGGATTGAGGGAGAATATTTTCCTGAGGGACGAGAGCGGATCCCAACTCAGGCGTGTCCTTTACGTATCGAAGCTGAACCCTGCAACGGGCACCATGCAGGATGTTCTTGTCCAGGATTTCGATAAAAACCGGCTGGCAAGGGTTTCCACTGCGAAAAAAGGCCGATTTGCCGAAGGGCAATGGTGGCTGGAAGAAGGCAAGGTCTTCGAGGTCCACCCGGACGGGACCGTCAAGTCCCTCTTTTCCTTCGAGAAGCAACGGCTGGCCCTGGCCCTTTCCCCGCAGGAAGTGGACAGGGCTTCCAAAAGGCCCCAGGAGATGGGGCTTGTCGAACTTTACCGGCATATCAAAATGGCGGAAGAACAAGGGATCGACAGCCGACCCATGTGGGTCATATTCAACATGCGGCTCGCAATCCCCTGGGCAGCGGTTGTATTGGGGCTGCTCGGAACCTCGATGGGGGTCCGTTCCCCGAGAGGCGGGCGGGGGGTCAGCCTGGGGCTCAGCGTCGTGGTCGTATTCGGTTATTACGTTGTCATGTCTTTTAGCCGGGCCTTTGGCGAGGGAGGCTACCTGAACCCCATCCTCTCAGCCTGGTTGCCAAACCTCAGTTTCCTGGCCATCGGATCGATTTTGGCCCGAAAGGCCAACGGATGACCGAAGGAAGGTGCAATGCCGTGTCCGAACTTGCAATCCTGGCGGGAGAAGGGCTCCTGCCCGTTGCCATTGCAAAGGCCTTGTTTTTGAAGGGAACGCCCGCTGCGGTGTTGTCCCTCTGCGAATCGAGCCCGGTCCTGGAATCTTTTGCCGAGCGCGTCGTTCCAGTTCCGGAAATCTCCGTCAAGCGCATCGTCGGGCTATTAAGGGAGATGGGCACCAGGCGCCTTGTCCTTGCGGGTTCAGTCCCCAAGAGGTGGATGTACGGAGGAGGCCACGTGGACCGGGAAACCATCGAGTGGATCTCCTCTCTTCCCGCCCATGACGACCATGCACTGCTGGGTTCGATCGTGGGACTCCTCGAGGGGCAGGGGCTGGAAGTTCTCTCGTACCGGTCCCTTATCCCAGAAAACCTGGCCCCGGAAGGACCCATAGCCGGCCGGCTACCTTCCGTGGAGGAGTGGAAGGATATCCGGTGCGGGATTGGAATCGCCAGGGAAGCCGTGCGGCTTTCCTTTGGCCAGGCACTTGCCGTGAGGGGCGGTTCCGTTTTAGCCGTGGAGGCGATGGAAGGAACCGACGAGATGATCCGACGCGCCGGTCGTATCGGTCCAGGCGGGGTTGTCGTCAAGATGATGCGCTTTGACCAGGACGAGCGCTTCGACCTTCCGACTGTTGGCCCGCAAACCCTGGAGTGCATGGCAGGAGCAGGGATGGCATGCCTCGCCGTTGAAGCTCGCCGCACGGTCATTCTTGACCGGGACAGGTTTTCGGAACTGGCACTGGAGTACGGCATCGCCGTAACGGGATTTTCGGCATGAAAATCCTTGTCAGCTCTGGAGAAGCTTCCGGGGACCACCTTGCGGCAACCCTCGTGACGGCCTTGAAGGAGAGAGTCTCTCGCCTCGATTCCTGGGGAATGGGAGGCAGGGAAAGCAGGAAATGCGGCATGAGGGTTGAATGGGCCTCCGAAGAACTCCAATTGATGGGAATCGGGGAAGTCCTTTCGTCAATTCCCAGGTTGCTGCGTCTCAAACACGAAATCTGTCGCCGCGTTTGCGAGGAAAAGCCCGTTGCAGTTGTTGTGGTGGACAGTCCCGATTTCCATATTCCCCTCCTGCGCCAGCTCAGGCAATCGGGCTATGGAGGGAAGATCGTCTACCTGGCTCCCCCGCAGGTCTGGGCATGGCGGAGCGGAAGAACAGCCTTCCTGAGGGAGACCTGTGACTTGTGCCTTCCCCTCTTTGATTTCGAGAATGACTTCCTGGCCGCAAGTGGGGTGCGTTCGGAATGGGCCGGGCATCCTTTCGTCGACGAATTCCCGAATCCTGAAGGGAAGGGGGGGCCTGGAAACCGCGGCCGCAGGGTTGCCCTGCTTCCGGGGAGTCGTGCCAGTGAGATACTAAGGCTTCTTCCCGTCCTCGAGGAGACCGCCGGGATCCTTGAGAATAAAGGATTCGAGCCTGTTTTCTCCATTGCACCCGGGCTCGATTCCCGCGAAAGGGAACGGCTTGGCGAAGCCCTTTCGCGCTTCAGGACAGATGCGGGGGATGGGCGGACCCTGATGGGGAATTCCTGCTGTGTCATCGGAGCCAGCGGGACGGCTGCAGTGGAGGCGATGATGATGGACCTGTTCATGATCGTCCTTTACAGGGTTTCCCTGTCCTCGGAGGTTGCTTTCAAGCTTTTTGTGAAAACTCCGCATATCTCGATCCCCAACCATCTGGCGGGATGCCGGCTTTACCCGGAACTGGTCCAGGGAGAGGCAAGGACTTCGGGAATCATGGAACACTTTGACGAATACTGGGCTGATGAGCGAAAGAGGAAAATTTTCCACGAGCGTTTGAAAATCGCTCGGTCCCGAATGGGAAAACCGGGAGCAGGAAGTTTCTGGGCTCGGTGTATCCTTGATGCCCTGGGGCGGACATGAAACGGGTAGCGGTGCTTGTAAACGGTCCTGGTGAACTGTGGGGTTGGGGAAGGCCTTTTTTGAGGGAGTTGAAAAAGGCAGGGCTGGAGGTCGATCTTTTCCTTCTCCCGTGCCAGTTTGCCAGCGGGGCCGAAGCGAGAATCGCTCTTCTCCTGGGCGCCAGCAGAATCGTCCATCCTGTCGGGTTCTGGAAGAACCTGGCCAGGCCCGAAAAGCCTTTTCCCGATATCGTCCTTCAACTCGGGGGAGATCTCTTTTACGGCAGGGCATTGGCGGCAAGGAACGGTATCCCCCTTTTCAGCTACAGTTACGGGCCCAAAAAGGGTTTGCCTGCCTGCAAGGCGGTTTTTACGGCTTGCGAAGCNNAAGCGATGGCGGGACCCATGAGGTCATCCGGCAGGATTCCTGTCGAGATTGTCGGCGACCTGGTGGCTGATGGCCTGGCAATGGATCAGGGAGATGCGCCCTGGAAAGGCCCGGGTTTGAGGATCGTCATTTTTCCGGGAAGCCGCCCGGCAATAAGGAGGAAAGCCCTTCCCTACATGACCGAATTCCTGGGGGTTGCAAAAGCACTGATGCCTGGAGCTCAATGGGCTGCCCTCCTTTATCCCTTTTGTGAACCGGACGAAGCGCATATGTGGGAAAAGGCGGGTTTTGCCGCGTCCCTTGCCGGGACGGGGGCTGTCCTTGCAGAAGCGGATGTTGCCCTGACCCAACCGGGTACGAATACGCTCGAACTGCTTCACGCTGGCGTGCCTTCCATCGTTGCGATCCCGGATGATTTTGTCGAGCAGGTTCCTTCACCGACCTTGCTCGTACCGCTTTTCGGCATGCCTGGATTCGGGCCTGCCTTGAAACGCAGGGCTTTACGGCGTTACATCGGGAAAAGGGGATTCCTGTCCTGGCCGAATCGTCTTTCCGGGAGGGAAGTGTTTCCTGAAATCACCGGCAAAGTTTCGCCCGAAGCCCTGGCGAGACGATTTGCATCCTATGCAGGGGACGGGAAATGGATTGAGGAAACCCGGAAGGCTCTTGGAAAAATCGACAGGGGGCCCTCGAACGCAGCAAGCCGCCTGCGGGAAAGGATCATGGAAAACCTGCAATGAGTAAAAAAACGAAGGAAAAGACCTTGCGTCTTGGCCCTCTCAAGAAACTGCTTCCCTTTGTCCTGCCCTACCGAATGCGCCTGGGTGCAGCCTTCGGCTGCATGCTGGTGGCCTCCGCTTCGGGGGTCCTGCCTCCCTGGCTCCTGAAGAACGTCGTGGACGATGTCCTTATCGAGAAGAACAGTGCGATGCTCAATGGTCTTGCCATTGCCATCGTTTTGCTGTTCGTCCTGAAGAACTTCGCCAGTTACGGGCAACACTACCTGATGGTCTGGGTCGGCCAGCGTGCCGTAATGGACCTTCGCGTTGCCCTTTACGGGAAGATCCAGTCCCTTTCCCTGACCTACCTGCACAAGAGGCGTGTGGGAGAATTGCTCTCCCGGATAACGGGAGACGTCGCGACCCTCCAGGGGCTTGTTTCGACCACGATCGTGGACCTTGTCGTCCAGACACTCACTTTCTTCGGCATGGCAGGGTTCCTGGTCTACCTGAACTGGCGCTTGACCCTCTTTGCCCTCCTCATCATCCCACTGGCGTTCAAGGTGATCCACTTCGCATCCCTGCGCCTCAGGGTTGTAGGGCACACGATCCAGCAGGAACTGGCCAGCCTTTCCGCCATTGCCTACGAAGCCCTTTCCGCCATAAGGATTGTCCGTTCTTTCGCCACCGAGGAACACGAACTCGAGAGGTTCAGGCGACAGGGCGAAGCCAACGTGAAGGCTCTTGTACACGGGACCCAGATCCAGGCCACTCTCCAGGGAGTCGTCGAGGTTATCCTGATTTTTGCCCTTGCCTTGCTGCTTTGGGTCGGGGGAAGGGAAGTCATTGGAGGCAGCATGACCCCGGGTGAACTCATCGCCTTTTTGGGGTACCTCGGTTTCATGGTCCAGCCCTTGAGGGTGATCAGCCGCATCGTCGGGACCATCCAGCAATGCCTTGCGTCCGCCGACCGGATATTTGAAATCCTGGAAGTGCCTGAAAGCCTGCCGGTTCCTGAAAAACCGGTCTTTTTAAAGCCCGTGCGGGGGCAAATCTCGTTTAACGATGTCTGGTTTGCCTACGAACCGGGAAGATGGGTGCTGAAGGGCGTCGACCTGGAAGTAAAGCCGGGAGAAAGGATCGCACTCGTTGGGGCGACCGGCGCCGGGAAGACGACGATCGCCGATCTCGTTCCCCGGTTCTACGATCCCGAGCGCGGAAAAGTGATGATCGACGGGGTCGATGTCCGGGAACTGGACTTGAAAACCATCAGGAAACAAATCGGTATCGTTCCACAGGACCCGGTCCTGTTGAAGGGAACCATGGCCTACAACATTGCTTACGGTTATTCCGAGGCGACAGGAGAAACCATACGGGAGGCGGCCCGGACCGCGGGCATCGCCGATTTCATCGAAAGCCTTCCCTCGGCTTACGAAACCGAGGTGGGGGAGCGCGGGGTCACCCTGAGCGGCGGCCAGCGCCAGAGGATTGCCATCGCCCGTGCGATCGTGCGGGACCCCAGGATTTTGATCCTGGACGAGGCGACCTCGTCGCTCGACACGGCCGTTGAACACCAGATCCAGGAAGCGATGGGGCTTGCCATGAAAGGCAGGACGTCATTGGTCATCGCCCACCGCCTTTCGACGATTCTCGAATCGGACCGTATCCTCGTGATCGAGGCGGGGCGGATTGCCGAGGCCGGGAACCACGAGCAGCTACTCGCTGCGCGAGGGATTTACGCGAAATTGTACGGGCTCCAGTTCAGGGAGTCGACAAAACCATGATCCTCAAGAGCTACCTGCGCTACGCGAGGGGAGAAAAGCTTTTTTCCCTGTGGGCCATGCTGGCCCCGCTCGGTTGGATTGCCGGGGCATTGGTAAATGCCAGGAATTTTGCCTTCGATCACGGCATGATGGTGAGCGCCGAATCGCCGGTTCCTGTTGTCAGCGTCGGTAACTTGACCCTTGGCGGGACGAACAAGACTCCCTTTGTCGAGATGCTTGTCCTGGAGATTGCCCGCAGGGGAATCCGCGTCGGTGTCGTCAGTCGCGGTTACAAGGGATCATCGACCGTCCCGGAACTTGTTGGGAAGCTGGACCCGAGGTCTTTCGCAGGAGACGAGCCCCTGCTTTTGAAGAACCGGCTTCCTGGGGTCCCGATCGCGGTGGCCAACGACCGGAGCGAGGGGATCGCCCTCCTGAAAAACAGGGGAAAAGTGGAACTTGCGGTTGCCGATGACGCTTTCCAGCACCGGAAACTGAGGAGAGACGTCGATGTTGTCCTGGTGGACGCACTCTGCCCATGGGGGAATGGCCGTCTTTTTCCTGCCGGTCTCTTGCGCGAGGGTGCAGGGGCCCTGGAAAGGGCTCACCTGGTGGTGATCACGAAGGCCGACCAGGTTTCCGCGGAGTGCCTGGAAGCCCTGAAAGAAGAACTTTCCCGAAAGGTTGGTCCCGATCGGGTCTTTTGTTCAAGGCTTGCCGTAAGCCGATGGGATCAATGGGACGGCAGCTGGGAAACCGGTCCGGGGAAGGCGATTGAAGGCATGCCTGTCCTCGCCTTTTCCGCGATCGGCAACCCGGCCAGTTTCCGGCGTTCCCTGGAGCAGCACGGTGTGAGCATTAGTGCCGAGTCCTGTTTTCGCGACCATCACCGCTTTACCGAAAAAGACCTCGACCAGCTTGTGGCCAAGGCTCGCCAGTTTAACGCCGAAGCCCTGGTTTGCTCGGAGAAGGATATTTACAACCTCCCCGAAGGGTGGGTACCCCCACTGCCTCTTTTTGTGCCGAGGGTCAGGACTGAAATCATCCAGGAACCGGACCGTTTCTGGAAAACTTTGTGGGGCGCCTTGCGTCCCCGGCTGGCGGTGGCTTCCAACGGTTACGGCGAAGACGCCATTGGGGTCATCCTGGGAAAAAAGCTTCGGCAGGCCATGCCCAAAGCCGATATCCTGGCCTTCCCCCTGGTGGGGGCGGGCAAGCCCTATGCCGATTCGGGATTTGCCGTCGTTTCCCCTGTCGCTGAAACGCCGAGTGGGGGCATCGTGAAATACAACCTTCTTGAGCTTATGCGTGATTTGCGTTTTGGGCTTGTGAAAATTATCATGGAGCAGCTCAAAAGCTGGAGGATGCTGCGCCACCGGTTAAGAGTGGCATTTTGCGTCGGGGATGTCTACCTTGCACTCCAGGCCTTGTGGGGTCATGGAGGGGCGCCCGTGCTTGTCGCAACCGCCAAGACAGCTTACATCGCCGGTCATTGGGGCGTGGAGAGGTTCGTTCTCAGGCATCGCGTTGCGCAAGTCTGGGCCAGGGACGAGGAGACGGCCAGGGAACTGGTCCGTTCCGGTGTAAAGGCCCGGTTTTCCGGAAACCCGATCATGGACCTGGCCGGAGCGGCAGGAACGGAAGTCCATGAATGGCCGGGTGAGGGGAAAAACAGGATCCTTCTCCTCCCGGGCAGCCGGAACCGGGCATACAGCGAATTCCCCCTCCTGCTGGAGGCGGCTCTTCTTCTTGCGGAGCTCTCCGATTGCCGTTTCCTTGCCGTGATCGCGCCGACGATTGACCGGGATGAGCTTGTTTCCCGGACGACCGGGTGGAAGACGAATCCCGCGGGTACGGGAAGCCTGCTGAAGGGCCCTGTCGAAGTTTTTCTTTACGACGGTGCCTTGCCGGCGGTAGCCCGGACAGCCGACCTGGTTATCGGATTGGGGGGGACAGCCAACCAGCTTTGTGCGGGGCTCGGGATCCCGGTCCTCTCGGTGGAAGAGAAGGGGAAACTCGTGCAGAAGCGCATCCTGCAGGATGCGGAACGCCTTGTCCCAAGAGACCCCCGGGCCCTGGCGGAAGCCGCTTGCGAGATACTGGAAGACCCGAACCTGCGTTTGCACATGTCCCGCACGGGAATCCTCCGGCTGGGGCATCCCGGAGCCCTCGACGAGGTGGTGCGGTTCGCGGTGGAAGAGTTGGGACTGGGCTTGAGGGAATCGGTTTATTCCCGCCTTTGCGGAAACCCGAAGGAGGAATCGTCGAATGAAAACGCTTGCAGTGATTCCCGCGCGCCTTGCCAGCACGCGGTTACCGGAAAAACCGCTTATTGACGTGGGTGGAAAACCCCTTGTCATTCGTGTCCTGGATCAGGTGAGAGGTTGCGAGAATGTCGACCGGATCCTCGTGGCGACCGATTCCGAAAGGATTGCCGAGGTCGTGGCCGCACACGGTGGAGAGGTTGTAATGACGCCGGAAGGCCTGAAAAGCGGAGGCGATCGTGTCGCTTTTGTCGCGGCCCTGTATCCGGAGGCGGAGATTGTCCTGAATGTCCAGGTGGATGACCCCCTGGTGGGGCCGGACATGATCGACCCCCTCATTGCGGCAATCAAGGAGGATCCGGAGGTCAAGCTTGCCTTGCTTGCGAAGCGGATCGAGAACGAGGCGGAAATTGCATCGCCGAACATCGTCAAGATGGTTTTCGACAGGAAGGGACGGGCCCTTTACTTCAGCCGCTCCCCAATTCCGTACCCCCGAAATCCCGGGGCGATCTATTACAAGCACATCGGCCCTTATGCCTGGCGCAGGGATTTCCTGCTCGACTTTTCCAGGTGGGCCCAGACACCGCTGGAAATGGTCGAGAGCCTGGAAATGCTCCGGGTCTTGGAGGAAGGCTATGCGATTCGCTGCGTTGAAACCTACCGGGACACGGTGGAGATCGATACGCCCGCAGACGTTGAAACCCTCGAGAAAATCCTCTCGTCTGAAAGGAGAGACAACTCATGACCCAAACGATCCGTGTGGGGAATGTCGAATTCGGTTCCGGGCGCCTTGTGCTCGTGGCGGGCCCTTGCGTCCTGGAAAGCCTCGAGCTGGGATTGGAAATTGCCGAAACCGTCCGTGCCCTCTGTGATGAGCTCGGATTCGGTTATGTTTTCAAGTCTTCCTTCGACAAGGCCAACCGGACGTCCATCGCCAGCTATCGCGGACCCGGGATCGAACTGGGACTGGAATGGCTGGAAAAGATCAAGAAGCAGGCTGGCGTTCCCGTCCTGACCGATATCCACGAGGCGGCACAGGCTCCAGTAGCGGCGGAGGTGGTCGACATCCTCCAGATTCCCGCTTTCCTCTGCAGGCAGACGGACCTGCTCGTGGCAGCGGCCCGCACAGGCCGCGTTCTCAACGTCAAGAAGGCCCAGTTCATGGCCCCCGAAGATATGGCGGCTGTGCTGTCGAAGTGCCTGGAAGCAGGCAATGAGCGCGTCATCCTCTGCGAGAGAGGGAGCAGCTTCGGTTACCACCAGCTTGTCGTGGATATGCGTTCTCTCGTGGTCATGCGTGCCCTCGGTGCTCCCGTCATGTTCGACGCGACCCACAGTGTCCAGACTCCAGGCGGCAAGGGAACCACGAGCGGGGGAGACCGAAGGTTTGTCCTTCCACTGGCCAGGGCGGCGGCTGCTGTTGGGATCGATTCCCTTTTCCTCGAAGTTCACCCGGACCCGGACCGTGCCAAGAGTGACGGTCCCAACATGGTTCCCTTGAAAGGCCTAAGGGCTTTCCTGCAGCAAATTCGGACCTTGGACGATGCCGTTAAAGAGAACATCGGCATAACGGATCTCGAATGGGTGGTGAAGAGCGGCTATGGTCAGCCTTCCTAACGAGCGCGAAGCAAGGCGGATCGCGGATGCCGATCTCCTGGAGATCGGCAGGGGAGTCATCGCTGCCGAGGCGGAAGAACTGGCACTCGCTGCGGCACGGCTTGGCCCGGAGATCGTGAAGGCCGCCCGGCTGGTTCAGGCCTGTACCGGGAGGCTTGTCGTGTCGGGTCTCGGGAAATCGGGACTCATCGGGCGAAAGATCGCGGCCACGCTCGCTTCCCTGGGAACTCCCGCCTTCTTCCTGCACGCGACGGAGGGAAGCCACGGGGATCTCGGCATGGTCCGTCGCGAGGACGTCGGCCTTTTCATCAGCCATAGCGGTGAGACGAGGGAAGTGCTGGAACTTTTGCCTTTCTTCAAGCGAATCGGGGCTCCCGTCATCGCCATGACCGGGAACCTGAATTCCAGGCTTGCGAGAAACGCAGACGTGGTCCTCGATGCCTGCATTCGCAGGGAGGCTGATCCTCTCGGGCTTGCCCCGACCAGCAGCACGACGCTGCAGCTTGCCTTGGGAGACGCCCTCTCGGGAATGGTGACTGAACTGAGGGGACTCTGTCCCGAGGATTTTGCCCTTTTCCATCCCGGGGGGAGCCTCGGGAAACGGCTGCTCCTCAAGGTGACCGACCTCATGGGAACGGGGGACCGGGTCCCTCTTGTCCCGGACGATGCCACCGTGAAGCGGGCCCTCTTCGAAATCACCAGCAAGGGATACGGTGCAGCTTTTGTCGTCAAACCCGGTGGAGCGCTGACGGGAATTTTTACCGACGGAGACCTGCGTCGACTCCTGGAGGATAGGGGCCCGGCGGGGCTTGAGCTGCCTGTTTCGGAGGTCATGACCCGCCACCCCAAGACGATCGAGGAGGAGAAGCTTGCCGCAGAAGCCCTTTCCCTGATGGAGCGGCACGAGATCTCGGTCCTGGCGGTGGTCGCAGGAAACGTACCCGTGGGAATCATCCACCTCCATGACCTGCTGAAAGCCGGGGTGGCCTGACCTGACACCGGGAACCTACCGTTTCCTGACGCGGATGGCCTACCCGGCACTCTATCCCTGGCTGGCCTGGAAATACCGCGAAGGCCTTGCGGAAAGGCGGGGCTTTTACCCCGCGAACGTTACGCAACTGGGTAGATTAAAGCCGTTCTGGATCCACGCGGTCTCGGTTGGCGAGGTCCAGTCTGCATTGCCCTTTGTTTCGGCCATGAGAAACGGTGGCTATGGAGGTCCTGTCCTTCTCTCGACAATCACTTCCACCGGGAAAACAATGGCCCGCCAGGAAATGGACAGCCTGGTCGATGCCCATGTCTACTATCCCTGGGATGTGCCAAGGGTTGTCGATCGGGCCCTGGATGCGCTCTCTCCGCGCATTTACACGGTCATGGAGACGGAGATCTGGCCGAACCTCCTGCTGGAGCTTGAAAAGAGGGATATCCCGGCGTACATGGTCAATGCGCGGTTTTCCGAGAAATCCTTCATCCGGGCCATGAACAACAGGGCTTTCTGGTCGAGGATTCTCTCCACCTTCCGACGGATATTCGCCCGGAGCGAAGAAGACGAGGCACGGATCCGCGCGATGGGGGTGGATCCATCACGGCTTTGCCGCGTGGGAGATTCGAAGGTCGACGCGCTCATGGAACGGAAGAGAAACGTCGACGGGTCCAAGCTTGCCGCGGTCATGGGAGGGAAAGGCCCCGTATTCGTTGCGGGAAGCACCCATCCAGGCGAGGAGGAAACCGTGCTGGAAGCTTTCGCGGTTGTCAGGCGGGCCTTGCCGGAAAGCAGGCTCGTGTTGGCTCCCAGGCACCCCGAACGGGCGGGGGAGGTCCTGTCCCTTGCCCTGCAGCGTGGAGAGGCCTGCCTCTTGTCGAAATGGGCCCCGGGTTGGACTATACTTGTGGTTGACAGGATAGGCATTCTTTTCGACCTTTACGGGCACTCCGATGCAGCCTTTGTAGGAGGAAGCCTTGTCCCGAAGGGCGGGCAGAACCTTCTCGAGCCCCTTGCCTGGGGCGTTCCGGTCTTCCACGGTCCGCACATGGAGGATTTTCACGACTTGGCAGGCCTGGCACACCGGGCAGGACTGGCCCGATTGATCGAAGGGGTTGAAAACCTGGCCTCAGCCTGGATAGGTTCCGCTTGCCCCGAGTTCGATACGGCCTCCTTCGGGAGGCGCTGCGAGGTGTTTCTCGCCGGGATCGGCGGGGCGTCGTCCAAAACGTGGGAAGAGATCGCATCGGATAATAAAAAACTTCTTTGGGAGTGATGGATGTGAACATGTTCAACCTTTTTGTAGCCGGCCGGATCAGTTTCGGGCCGGGCGTCTCGGGCAGGATCGGGGAACTGGCCAGGAGCCTGGGGGCAAAACGGGCCGTTCTCGTCACCGACGAAAGCATGGAGCGCCTCGGGATCAGTGACCGGATCTCCGGCATCATGGAGAAGGAGGGTGTCGAAAGCTGCATCTTCGCGGGCGTGGAACCGGAACCTTCCGTTGAAACGACGGATGCCGTGGCCATGCTGGCACGCGAGCACGACTGCCAGCTTGTCGTGGGCCTGGGCGGCGGAAGCTGCATGGACGTGGCCAAGGCCGTCAGCGTCCTGATCACCAACGAGGGCTCCGCGTCCCTTTACCAGGGCCTTGGACTCGTCAAGCAGCCCGGCGTCCCGAAGATCATGATCCCGACGACGTCCGGTACGGGCTCGGAAGTCACCTTCACCTCGGTCCTCATTCGCAAGAGCGACGGATTCAAGGGCGGGATCAATGACGACAAGCTCTACCCGGACTACAGCCTTCTCGACCCCGAGCTCGCCCTGACGATGCCCCCAAAGGTCACGGCCAGCACGGGGATGGATGCCCTGACGCATGCCATCGAAGCCTTTACCAGCAAGGCAGCTTCCCCGATGAGCGACCTCTTTGCCCGGGAAGCGATCGAAAAGATCGGAAGCGCGCTCCGTGTTGCCACATGGAACGGCTCGAACCTGGAGGCCCGCAGCGAGATGATGCTGGCTTCGCTTTACGGCGGCATTGCCCTGGCGAACGCGGGAGTGGGAGCCTGCCATAGCCTGGCCTACCCGCTGGGGAGCATGTTCGGGGTTGGCCACGGCGTGGCCAACGCCCTGCTGGTGCCCTACGTCTGCCGTTACAATGCCCTGGCTGCCCCCGAGCGCTACTACGAGGTTTCATGCCTCCTCGATTATTCCCCGGAAGGGCTCCCCCTGAGGGAAGGTGCCCTGGATTGCGCTGAAGCCCTGCACGAACTGGTTGAGGACCTGGCGCTGCCGTCCAAGCTGAAGGCCCTTAAAGTCGGCATCAAGCCCGAGCATTTTGACGAAATGGCTATCAAGGCCCTGGCCGTCGCCAGGCCTATGGCTAACAACCCCAGGCCCATGGACAAGGAAGCCTGCGTGGCAATCTACAGGGAGGCGATGGAGTAATGCCCGGTTTTGAGCTGTTCGACCAACAAGAGATCGATGCCCTTGCAGAGGTGATCCGGAGCAAGGTCGTTCACCGTTACTGGTTCCAGGGGATGAGGAACGGCGTCTGGAAGGTGGAGGAATTCGAGAAGGCCGTCGCGGAAAAATTCGGTTCGAAACACTGCCTGGCCGTTTCGAGCGGAACCGCGTCCCTTTACGTGGCTTTGAAGGCCCTCGGGATCGGTCCTGGAGACGAGATCATCACGAGCCCCTTCACTTTCATCGCCACGATGGAGTCCATCCTCGAGTGCGGGGCCGTTCCCGTGCTTGCCGAGGTGGATGAAAGCCTGACCCTCGACCCGAAGTCGGTCGAGGAACTCATCACGGAACGGACGAAGGCGATCATGCCCGTCCACATGTTCGGAGCCGCAGCCGACATGGATCCCTTCGCGGCGATCTGCGAAGAATACGGGCTTTACCTCCTGGAGGATTCATGCCAGGCCATGGGCGCGAAGTACAAGGGTCGCTATGCCGGGACGATGGGCAAGTTCGGGCCGTACAGCCTCGATCCCGTCAAGATCGTCACCGTGGGGGAGGGCGGCCTCATCGTTACCGACGACGAGGAACTCTACCACAGGATGGAGTATTACCACGACCACGGCCACATCCACGACAACACCATCGAGCGCGGGGCGGAGGGGAAGGCTTGCCTCGGCTTCAACTTCCGGATGAGCGAACTCCAGGGTGCCCTGGGACTCGTCCAGCTCGGGAAACTGGACATGGCCATCGAAAAGATGAAGACCTCCAAGAAGAAGATCCTCGAGGGCGTTGGGCACGTCGACGGATTGTCCCTCAGGACCCTTGCGGACCCGGAAGGGGATACGGCCACTCAAACCGTCTTCCTGCTTCCCACCGCCGAGGCGGCCCGGAAATTCCAGAAGGCCTCCAAGGATGCAGGGGTTCCCTGCGGAAACCTCTCGGACAACACCTGGCACTATGCCAGGCACTGGGCGACGCTGCGCGAGGGTACGACTTACAGCCGCCTTCGCTGCCCGTACGATTGCCCCTATGTCGAGGAGATGCCGACCTACAGGCCCGTGGAATGGCCCCAGACCCATGCCATCCTGAGCCGTACGGCGGTCTACGGTATGGACATCCTCATGGACGACGGCCGCATCGAGAAGATCGTCAAGGCGATCCAGGCCGGGGCAAAGGCAGCCCTGTAAAGGGCGAAGAAGAGAAAACCGCGGAGAGTGGGCCTTCGAGACGGGCCCACTCTCCGTTTATTGAGGGGAACGGAGCCCATGTCGGGACCCAAAACGATCATCATCCTTTCAGACGGCATACGAGGACACGTAAACCAGAGCCGAGGCGTGGCGCTCTGGCTAGCCCGCCTTTCGGGAGCCATGACCTGCGAGCTTGAACTCCCGATATTACCGGGCATGGCACGTTTCGTTGCACTGAAGCTTCGAGCGCGGAGACTTGCGAAGGGAAACAAGGAGGCCGCGCGGGGTTGGCTGGAAAACTCGGGAGGCTCAGTGCTACTGGGAAAGGTTTTGCATATTCTTGAAAAAAGCAACTGTGCGGGGAGAGACGTGCTTTGCCTGTCGGCCGGGAGTTCTGCCGCGCCTTTTGGCCTCGCCCTTGCCCAGGTTATCGGGGCCCGGTCGGCAACGGTGATGACACCGTCAGTCCTGGGAACGGAACCGTTCGACTTCGCGATTGTTCCCGTTCACGATGCACCAGGACGCGCGGCGAATATCTACCCGACACTCGGAGCTCCAAACGCCGTTGACGTGGAAAAGCTTGCAGGGGAATCGGAAGCGCTATTTACCAGGTATCCGCCGCGATCATCGTTATGCTGGGGTTTGCTTGTGGGCGGCGACGATGCCAATTACCGGGTTTCACCAGGCTGGGTCAAGGAGAGGATCGGCCAGTTGGCGGAACTTGCCGTGAGAGCGAAAGCGGACCTTTATGTCACCACGTCCCGCAGGACGAGCCCCGGGGCCGAGCAAGCCCTCGTTGCGCTGGCCGACCGCATTCCGGTTTTCCGGATGCTCTTCCTGGCCTCGAAAGACCCAGCGAATCCCGTACCGGGAATCCTGGGGGGGTGCCGGGAAATTTTCTGCACGGAAGATTCGGTTTCGATGGTTTCGGAAGCGGCCACCGCGGGATTTAAGGTGAGGATTCTCCGGGTCGGGAAGAGGCCAGGGGTGAAGCGAGTCCTGCAATCGGCGACCTCATGGCTGGTCCGAAAAAGGGCCCTGCCGCATCGATTCCTCTGGGGCGCGCCTCGCTTCGACGCCATGCTTGAAAACTTCAAGGAAAAGGGATTGGCAACCGAGGCCCCTGGTTCGGAAGGAAATGCCGGGAAGGGCGAAAACACGGGAAGCGGCTCGTTTAACGAAGCCCGGGATGCCGCGGCCTGGATCGTCCGGGAATGGGACAGGAAGGGGTACGGGGCCCTATGAAGATCCTCATGATCCTGCCCGAGTTTGAGGAAGGGGGCGTCGAACGTCACGTCCTCTGGCTTTCGACGGAGCTGTCGACCCTCGGGAATACGGTTTCGATCGTCACCGCGGGGGGACGGCTCGAAAAAAAGCTCCCGCAGGAAGTCCGGGTCGTACATCTTCCCGTTCACAGGAAAAACCTCTTTACGGCCTTTTTCTCGGCGGTACGGATCGCCGGGATAGCCAGGCGGGAAGCTTTCGACCTTCTCCATGCCCACTCGCGCGTGCCTGCCTGGATTGCCTGGTGGGCTAGCCGCCTTTCGGGGAAACCCTGGATCGTGACGGCCCATGACCGTTACAGGAAAAACGCGGCTATCGGGCCTTTCCTGAAGGCCGATGGGGCCATCTGCGTCAGCGAAGCCGTTCGGTCCCACCTGGAAGGATTGCTTCCGGTCAATTCAGTGGTCATCAGGAACGGCATCCCTGATCCTTCAGCCCGCTGGCAACGAAGAGAGGAACCCGGCCCGTTCCGCTTCCTCTTCGTTGGGCGTTTGACGCGCCGGAAAGGCCTGCAAGTCGCCCTTTCTGCACTATCCTCGGTAAAGGCCTCTCCATGGGTGCTGGATATCCTTGGCGACGGCCCCCAAAGGGGAGAGCTTGAAGCCATGACCCTGGCCCTTGGGCTGGCTGAAAGAGTTCATTTCCATGGTTTTCGCGACGACGTGGGAACCTGGATGGCTTCATCGGACTGCCTGCTTTTCCCGTCCTTCGACGAGGGGATGCCCCTGACTCTCATGCAGGCGATACGAGTTGGGATCCCCGTGCTGGCTTCCAGGATCGATCCTGTAATCGAGCTCGTGGGAAAAAGCGAAATCCTTCTTGCGCCCGGAGACGTGGATGCCTGGGCAAAACGCCTGGCGGAAATAATCCTTGACGGTAACCCTGCGCCTCGATTTGATCCCGCTATGGTTCCGACGGCGGGACAAATGGCACAGGAAACCATCGGGTTCCTGGAAGATGTCCGGCCCGGCTGATGCCAGAAAGGGTGGCGTCTCCCTTCAAAAGGCGGTTTTCCTGGACCGGGACGGGGTCATCCTCGAAGAGCGGGGATACCTCGCGAAGCCGGATGAGGTAACCCTTCTTGATGGGGCGGCCGAAGCGATCCGCATGATGGCCGGGCTGGGCCTGAAGGTCGTGGTGGTTACGAACCAGTCGGGTATCGGCCGAGGCTTTTTCGACGCGAACGACTACAAAAAAGTAAGAGAGCGTATGAACACCCTATTGGCGCAGCAGGGCGCGAAAGTCGATGCGGAATACAACTGCCCGCATGCACCGTGGGAAGAGTGTGCCTGCAGGAAACCGCTTCCCGGCCTCGTTCAAACGGCGGCTTCTGAACTTGCCCTGGACGTGGCCGGGTCATTCGTGGTAGGCGATAAAAGATCGGACATGGAATTGGCCAGGGCAGTCAAAGCGAGGTCCGTACTGGTCAGGACTGGGTACGGGAAGGAAACCGAGAAGGATTCGGATGGTACTTGGGATGTTGCCGTCGACAATATCAGTGAGGCGGCAGAGGTTATTCGTGACTGGGTCGAGGAGGGGAGGGTCGAAGTCGTTGATTGCCGATGAACGTTACGGGAGCATGGTTCGGGAGGCCTTTCAGAAAACGGCAAATATCCTGCATGATTTTCCGGGCAGGGGTACGGAACCGCTTCTCGGTGCTGCAAGACTCATCGCCGATTCAATGGAAGTCGGCGGAAAACTTCTGCTTTGCGGGAACGGCGGAAGCGCAGCCGATTGCCAGCATCTTGCGGCAGAGTTCGTCTGCCGCCTCTCTCCGATGAGGTACAGGCGGGCCCTTCCCGCAATCGCCCTGACGACCGACACGTCTTTCCTGACGGCCTTCTGCAACGATTACGGGTTCAAGGACATTTTCCTGAGGCAAATCCAGGCCTTGGGGCGACCGGGCGATGTCCTCATGGGAATCAGTACGAGCGGAAAGTCGGAGAACGTTGCGGAAGCGATCATGGGTGCCAATATGATGGGTCTTTCGACCATTGCCCTGACCCGAAACGGCGGAGCAATCGGGACCCTGGCCGACGTTTCGATTGAAGTGGGTTCCGATGAAACAGCGATACTCCAGAACGTTCACCTCGCCGTTGAACATGTGCTTTGCGCCCTAGTCGAGGAGATGCTTTTTGGCAGGAATGAAGCTTTACCGAACGGGGAGTGATCGAATTGATCATCGTGACAGGGGGAGCGGGATTCATCGGAAGCAACCTTGTGGCAGGGCTAAACAAGGCGGGATATGATGAAATCCTGATCGTGGACAGTTTCTGCAACTCCGATAAATTCAGGAACCTCAGGGGGCTCAGGTTTTCGGATGTCCTTGACAAGTCCCTGTTCCGAGAAAGACTGGAACTGGGGTTCATGGACGGCAAAAAGGTCAGGGCCATTTTCCACCAGGGGGCCTGTTCGGATACCCTCAACTCGGACGGGAACTACATGATGGACAACAACTACAGGTACTCGAGGGAAATGCTGGATTTCGCGCTTTCGGGCGGTATCCCTTTTTTCTATGCCTCTTCTGCCTCGGTATACGGTTCAGGGACGAAAGGCTTCCGCGAGGTACCCGAATGCGAGTTCCCCCTCAATCTCTACGCTTTCTCCAAGCACCTCTTCGACTGCCATGTCCGGAAAATCTTGCCGACTTGCGGGAGCCAGGTCGTCGGGCTAAGGTATTTCAACGTTTTCGGACCCCAGGAAGTCCACAAGGGGAGGATGGCTTCGATGGTCTTCCATGCTTTCCACCAGATCAACAGAACCGGGAAGGTCAAGCTTTTCGAAGGGTCGGGCGGTTATGCCCCCGGCGCCCAGAGCAGGGATTTCCTCTTCGTCCAGGATGCCGTGAAGGTGAACCTTTTCTTTTTCGAAAACCCCGCCAAGTCCGGGATATTCAATTGCGGGACGGGTTCCTCTCGGACTTTTTCAAGCCTGGGGGAAGCGGTCATTGCCGCCATGAAGAGGGGCAGTATCGAGTACATCCCCTTTCCGGACGATCTTGCAAACAAGTACCAGAGTTTCACCGAGGCGGACCTGGACAAACTCGGGAAGGCTGGATATACGGGGAGCTTCGTTCCCCTGGAGGAGGCCGTCGGCCTCTATGTCGACGCGCTTTCCGAAAGAGGCGGCTACCTCTTCGGGGAGGGATACTGAAGTGGAGGCAGGACGTGTCCCGCTCGAAATACTTGAAGCCGGGCTTTCCGGGTTCAGGGTCCTGGTTGTAGGGGACTTGATCCTGGATCAGACTTTCTCGGGTTCGGTAAAGAGGATTTCTCCCGAAGCGCCCATCCCGGTGGTCAAGGTGGAAAACGGGACCTACGGGCTCGGTGGTTCGGGCAACGTGGCGAACAACCTTTCCA
>DJHE01000001.1 GCA_002432945.1 Synergistaceae bacterium UBA5827 | reverse complement strand
AGGGGGTGCCCCAACTTTTTTCTTGACCGCTTCCGAAGGGTTGTTTATACTGACAGGGTCTTCAAATGAGTTCTTATGACCAGGTCCCATGTCGGAGGCAGATTAATTTGGATCATGCCCGGAAAAGAACGCGTCAGAGAAGATTATTGAAACTCCTCGAAGCCAATCCCCTTATGAACGATGAGGAACTGGCCCGCTCACTTTCAGTGAGCGTTAGCACTGTGCGATTGGACAGAGCCCTCCTCAATGTTCCCGAATTGAGGGAACGAATGCGGGAGATGGCCGAGAAGGCTTCGGGGCCTTTAGCCGGGATGAACCGCGGTTCCCTTTTCGGCGAGTTGCTGGGCCTCGAACCCGGCCAGTGGGGGTTGTCCCTTTTCAGCCCGGACAGCGATATGATCGCAACCGAAGAAGGGACAATCGGAGGGCATTATCTTTACACCCAGGCAGCTACGCTGGCCCTTGCGTCGATCCTTGGGGGGAGTGGCTCGATCGAATCCGCGCGTGTGCGCTTTCTCAGGCCGGTTTTTCCGCTGGAGAGATGTATCGCTCGTTCCAAGGTAGGAGTGCATAAGAACGGGAGAACAGTCGTCAGCATTAGAATACGAATCATGGACGAAGACATATTCATTGGTCGATTCATTGTAGCGGCCGCTTCAGATGCGCAGAACTAGAGAGACCGGGAGGGAAGAGAAGTGCTCATAGCCGTAGACGCAATGGGAGGTGATAACGCCCCTCATGAGGTATGTCAGGGAGCCGCGATCGCCTGCAAAAATTTCCCCGATCTCGAAATTGCGCTGGTCGGAAAAGATTCACTCGTAAAGCAGCATGTGGAAGGCCTCGATCCCGGGGTCGCAAAAAGACTTCATGTCGTCCATGCTGACGATGTGATCGGGATGGAAGAGTCCCCGGTCGTGTCAATACGCAAAAAGAAGGACTCCAGCCTGCGGGTCGCCATGGAAATGGTCCATTCGAAGGAAGCCCAGGGCTGTGTTTCCTGCGGAAATACGGGGGCGATCGTGGCTGGAGGAGTCCTTGTTATTGGACGTATTCCCGGTATCGAGAGGCCTGGACTCGGCATGCCGTTGCCGGCTCTAAACCGAACCAGCATGCTGATCGACGTGGGAGCGACAGTAAGGGCAAAACCGGAGAACCTTTTCCAGTTTGCCCTGATGGGTCAAATTTACATGCGTCATATCTTCGGAGTCAAAGAACCCGAAATCGCGCTCCTCTCGAACGGGGAGGAAGAAATCAAGGGAGACGAAGTCGTAATGGCAGCCCGCGAGCTGATCAGGGGTGCCAACCTGAACTTCAAGGGGTATGTCGAAGGGAAGGATATTCCCTTCGGGACTGCTGACCTTGTCGTTTGCGACGGTTTCACCGGCAATGTCCTGCTGAAGTTCATGGAAGGATTTGGAGAGGCCGTTTATGCCCTCTTGAAGGAAGAAATGGGCAACCGCCTTCTTCCGAAGATGGGTATGGTTTTCATGCTTCCGATGATCAAGGAACTTTGGACTCGCTTTGATTACGAGCGATACGGCGGAACTCCGCTGTTGGGGGTTAACGGGGCTGTCATCAAGGCCCACGGAAGATCAAAGTCCACAGCTGTTGCAAATGCAATCCGAGTCGCACACGATTTTGTCGAGAAGCGGGGAGTCGAGTTGATCCGTGAAGAACTGTTAGAGGGAGGAAAACTTTAATGCCCCTTTTTTCGGGAAGACCCGTTTTCGTCCTTGGAACGGGAATGCATGTTCCGGAAAAAATCCTGACTAACCAGGAACTGGAAAAGATGGTTGAAACCACAAACGAGTGGATCATCGAGCGCACGGGCATCCATACGCGGCACATTGCAGCCCCTGGTGAACTGACCAGCGACCTGGCATTTGCGGCAGGGGTCCAGGCCATGAAAACGGCGGGCGTAACCGTTGACGACCTGGATATGGTCCTCGTCGCCACGAACTCACCCGATACCGTATTCCCAGGCGTTGCTGCCAAGGTCCAGGGGATGCTTGGGGCTAACTGTTCAGGAGCTGCCGATATACAGTCCGGCTGCACCGGCTGCGTTTACGCCCTGGCTATGGGCTCCGCCGGCATAGCGGCTGGTCTCTGGGACAACGTCCTGGTCATCGGGGCTGAAGTCCTTTCTAGCCTGATCGACTGGCAAGACCGCAATACCTGCGTTCTTTTCGGCGACGGGGCAGGCGCAGTCGTCCTATCCTCAAATGAAGCGGGCAACCTCGCAAGGATCCTCGCTTCTGATCTCAGGTCTGACGGGACAAAGCACGACTTGATTTGTTTCCCTGGCGGGCTTGTCCAGAACCCGGCTTCAGAAAAGACTCTCGAGGATAATCTACACAAGGTTCAGATGAAAGGGAACGAAGTCTTCAAGTTCGTGAACCAGGCTTTGCCGGGTTTCCTTCACGAGAGTTGCGAACGGGCCGGAATCAAGGCCAGTGAAATTGACTGGTGGATTTTTCACCAGGCGAATTTGCGAATTATCGATTCCGTGCTTCGCCGGCTTGGAGTTGAACCGGCAAGGGCTATCGTCAACCTTGAAAAATACGGCAATACTTCGGCGGCTTCAGTCTTTCTTGCCCTGCACGAAGCCGTCGCAGTTGGACGCCTTCTGCCTGGACAGAAAATCCTCATAACCAGTTTCGGTGCAGGAATGACCTATGGAGACATCATTCTCGAAATGCAAGGAGAGGGCCATGTTCAAGGATAACCGCGTAACCAAGCTACTCGGCGTAGAATATCCGATCATCCAGGGTGGCATGGCTTGGGTGGCAGATGCGGATCTCGCGGCTGCCGTCAGTAACGGCGGCGGACTTGGGATAATAGCCGCGGCGAATGTTCCACCCGACATGCTGGAGCAGCAGATTCTCCGTGCCAGGTCCCTAACGGCTCGCCCTTTCGGACTCAATATCATGCTTCTCTCGCCGACAGCGGATGATGCAATCGAGTTGGCCGCGCTTCACCGGGTCCCTGTTGTAACCACAGGTGCGGGTGCACCCGGAAGGGTTATCGAAAGGCTCAAGCCACTTGGCACGATTGTCGTACCGGTAATCGCTTCCGTTGCCCATGCGAGGCGCGTTGAAAAACAGGGAGCGGACGCCGTGGTAGCGGAAGGAACCGAATCGGGCGGGCACATAGGCGAGTCCACTACGATGTCACTTGTCCCCCAGGTCGTTGACGCAATCGGCTTGCCCGTTATTGCTGCCGGAGGCGTGGCAGATGGAAGGGGAATCGTTGCCGCCTTCGCTCTAGGAGCGGAAGGAGTCCAGGTTGGAACAAGATTTGTGTGCTGTACGGAATGTAACGCACACCCGAGGTACAAGGAAGAAATCATCGGAGCTGGCGACCGGTCTACAGTCACGACGGGAAAGCGAACCGGGCATCCGGTCCGTTGCCTAAAGAACAAACTCACCCACGAATTCGACAAGCTCGAGGAACGTCTTGCGGAAATTCACGAATTTGAGGAACTCGGAGCGGGACGGCTTCGAAAGGCAGTTGTTGAAGGAGATGTCGAATGGGGATCGGTAATGGCCGGCCAAATTGCCGGTTTGGTCCGTGACGTAAGACCTGCCGCGGAAATCATAAAGGGAATGTTTGCCGAAGCCGAGGAAGTCCTCGGCAAGCTTTCTTCAAATCGTGACTGGCGGAGGTGATCCGATGAAATACGCGCTAATCTTTCCAGGGCAAGGAGCCCAGGAAGTGGGTATGGGAAGGGGCCTTTTCGATAGCAATCATGCAGCGCGCGAGGTTTTCGAAAAGGCTGACGAGGCCCTTGGTTATTCCTTGAGTCGGATCATCTTCCATGGACCTGAGGAAGAGCTGACAAGGACTGAAAATGCGCAGCCCGCTATCCTGGCGGTTTCGATTGCCACAAAGGTCGTCATCGAGAAGGAAATAGGAATTCCCCTTAGGCCGCACCTGGTCGCCGGGCATAGCCTCGGTGAGTATACGGCTCTTGTCGCGGCTCAAACTTTGACGCTGGAGGACGGAGTAAGGCTTGTCCATCTTCGCGGGAAATGGATGCAGGAAGCGGTTCCCCTGGGTCAGGGATCTATGGCTGCAATCCTGGGACTCGACCCGGACCGTGTCGAAGAAGCCTGCAAAACGGCATCGATGGACCAGGTCTGTAGCCCTGCGAATTTCAATGCTCCGGGGCAGGTCGTCATATCGGGTCATGCGGAAGCCGTTGCAAGGGCCGTAGAAATAGCCCGCAGGATGGGCGCGAGGAAAGCGATCCAATTGAAAGTCAGCGCGCCATTCCATTGCACCCTCATGGAACCGGTGGCAGACAGACTCTATGAATCTTTTTCCGAATGTTCATGGCAGTCCCCGGCTTTTCCCCTTGTCAACAACGTATCCGCCACCGTCATCCAATCTACGGAGGAAATCCGGCAGGCCTTGCGAAAACAAACCTTTAGCCCGGTCAGGTGGCTTGAGTCCGTCAGGGAAATGGAAAAGTCCGGCATATCGCACTTTCTGGAAATAGGCCCGGGAAACGTTCTTTCGGGTCTTGTTCGAAAGGGGTGCAAAGACGCCATCACATACGATACTTCCACACCTGAAAACTTTTCAAAACTCGTCGCCGCTTTGAGGGGCAAGGAGGTTGGAATCGTTGGCTGACATTCGAAGGATAGCCCTTGTAACCGGGTCAGGAAGGGGAATTGGGCGTGCAGTCGCTTTTGCCCTGGCTAAACGGGGCGCTGCGATCGCAATCAATTACAGCCGTTCCGAAACGGCTGCAAAAGAAACAGCCGAGCGGATCATTTCATGCGGAGGAGATTGTCACATTTTCCAGGCGGACGTGTCCAAGAGCGATGAGGTTCGCGGACTCTTTCAAAGGATCAAGTCTGATCTTGGCCCGGTTTCGATCCTTGTCAACAATGCTGGCATCACGCGGGACGCAATCCTCGTCAGGATGAAAGACGAAGATTGGCGCGAAGTGCTTAGCCTGAACCTTGAGGCTGCATTCCTGTGTACGCGCGAAGCTGTCCGGGAAATGGCCCGGGCCCGCTGGGGAAGGGTTATCAATGTAAGTTCCGTCGTCGGCCTTATCGGAAATCCCGGACAGGCGAACTATTGCGCCTCCAAGGCAGGTTTGCTTGGCCTGACGAAATCCGTAGCTCGTGAATACGGGATGCGTGGAGTTACCGTAAATGCGGTTGCCCCTGGATGGATCGAAACCGACATGACCGCTTCCCTCAAGCCGGAAATCCGTGAGGCTATGTTGAAATCCGTTCCGGCTGCAAGGCCAGGACTACCCGAAGATGTCGCATCCGTCGTCGCTTTTCTCGCTTCAGACGAGGCATCCTACGTCAACGGCCAAACTATTGCCGTGGACGGCGGGATGACGATGGTTTAAAGTCATTCGGAAGGAGGTGAAGGACAATGAAAAAGGAAGAGATTCTCTCCAGGCTTAAGGAAATCGTGATCGACCGGCTGGATGTGGAGGAGGGCCAGATCAAGAATGAGGCCTCCTTCATCGAAGACCTCGGTGCAGATTCACTCGATATCGTCGAGTTGATCATGGGCATCGAAGAGGAATTCGACATCGAGATCCCCGACGAAGATGCAGAAAAGCTTACAACCGTCGGGGAAGCGCTTAATTACGTAATCGGAAAGCTGGGCGTTGAAGAGTAATAATCGTTTCTTGCGGGCCGGGGAACGCAATTCCCCGGCCCTTTGGCAAGAAGTGCATATCTTCACAAATAGGAGAAGGAGTGACCCGGCTTGAGAAGAGTGGTCATTACCGGGCTTGGAGTCGTGAGCCCCATAGGAATAGGAAAAAACGAATATTGGCAAGCGCTTCGTTCCGGCAAGAACGGCGTTGCGAAGATCACCCACTTTGACGCGGACATTTACCCCGTGAAGATTGCCGCCGAAGTCAAGGACTTCAAGGCCGACGACTGGATGGATCACAAGGAGGCCCGGCGCACCGACCGGGTTATCCATTTCACGATGGCCGCAGGCGAACTGGCTGTCAAGGATAGTGCGCTTGACGTGTCCAAGCTGGACAAGGAACGCTTCGGTGTTTTCCTGGGGAGCGCGGAAGGCGGCATTTTCACGAGTTACGAAAATATCAGGACGCTCATAGAAAAAGGACCGAACAGGGTTAGCCCCTTTTTCATACCGATGATGATCAGCAACATGCCGGCTGCCTATCTGGCCATTCGTTACGGAGCCAAGGGACCCAATATCTGTGTCGTTACCGCGTGCGCGACCGCGACACATACGATGATCGAAGCCTTCAATACCATCAAGAGGGACGAAGCCGACATCATTCTTGCCGGAGGGGCAGAATCAGCCATTTCGCCTCTTGGGGTTGCAGGTTTTGCTGCAATCAAAGCCCTTTCAACGCGAAATGATGAACCCGAAAAAGCATCAAGGCCTTTTGACCTTGACCGTGACGGTTTCATTCTCGGGGAAGGAGCAGGGGTTCTTGTCCTTGAGGAACTCGAGCACGCAAGGGCCCGAAATGCGCGTGTCTATGCCGAAATAACCGGATATGGATCGACATGCGATGCCTACCATATCACTGCCCCTGACCCGGAAGGAAGCGGAGCGGCGAGAGCCATGCGCCAGGCGATCGATAGGTCGGGTTGGCAAATGGAAGAAGTCGACCTGATCAACGCCCATGGAACTTCCACGCCGCTCAACGACAAGATGGAAGCCAAGGCGATCCGTTCCCTATTTGGTGCAGCAACCGACTATGTCCTTGTAAATTCCACGAAATCCATGATCGGCCACGGTCTCGGGGCAGCAGGTGCCTTGGAGACCATCGCCGCCATACAGTCGATCATCGAAGGGTTCGTTCACCCGACCCTGAACCTCGAGACACAGGATCCCGAATGCGAAATTCATGTGGTCGGGAAAGAGGGGGTCGAGCACGAAGTCAACCGAGTCCTCATCAACAATTTCGGATTTGGCGGTCATAACGGCGTCCTTGCCATACAGTCCTTTTCAGAATGAATCACTGTTTTGACAAAGCCCGAAAAAACCAGGACCTTTGGGAAGAGAAGCTGATTGGCCTCCAGGAGAGAATCGGGTATCGTTTCAAGGATCCGGCTCTCCTGAAGGAGGCCATGACCCATTCCTCCTTCAGGTACGAAGCGGGGCTAGACGGGGACAACGAAAGACTCGAGCATATCGGTGACGCGGTCCTGCAGCTCCTCGTGACTGAAACCCTCGTCGGTTTTTTTCCCCAGGCGAACGAAGGGGAATTGACGAGGCGCAGGTCAGATCTTGTGTGCGAGGAAAGCCTGCTAAGGCAGGAACGCAAACTTGACCTCTTCAGCTTCCTCCGTACTGGCAAGGGCGTGGGAAAACTGGCGGCCAGGGGTACGATATCGATCCGGGCTGATGCAGTAGAAGCCCTCATAGGTGCGATATACCTCGATGGAGGCTTGATTGAGGCGCGAAGATTCTTCAGCATGGTCCTGCTTCCGCAACCCGATTTTTCAACCTCGCTCCTACATGCCGATCCGAAGTCGACATTGCAAGAACACCTTCAGCAGTGTGGCAAAGAGGTTCCAGAGTACGTCCTGATCGAAAAATCGGGGCAGGACGATATTCCCTGTTTTGTCGTCGGCATCCTTTCCGCGGGACAGATTCTCGCAACGGGTTCCGGCCATTCGAAAAAGGAAGCGGAATTCGCCGCCGCACGTGCAGCCTTGGATGCATTCAAGTAAGGCAACCGGTTGCATTTTTTCTCGTGGCATTTATAATCAACCTGGGCCTAGGGGCCCGACATCCTTTAAAAGGGTCCGGTGAGGCCCACAAGGAGGGTAATTCATGAGATCGTGCGGAGATGGAAACATTTCATTACCGGGACCCGGCGCCCATGGGACGCTGAGTCCCCTTTTTTTTCAGAGGAGGGATTGACGAATGACACTTAGGGAAAAAGCGAAGCTCATGAGTGAAACCGATATGGAACGTGCGATCCGCAGGATGGCGCACGAGATCGTTGAGGCAAACAAGGGACTCGACAACGTTGTCCTCGTTGGAATACAGCGTCGCGGCGTTTTCCTGGCCCAAATGATCAGGGAAATCCTCCGCCAGTTTGAGCAGACAAAGGTCCCAACCGGAGAACTTGACATCACCCTCTACCGGGATGACCTAACGCTCCTTCATGATCATCCCGTGGTTCACAGTACTTCCATGCCTCTCGACATCACCGGTAAAAGGATCGTCCTCGTGGACGACGTCATCTACACCGGCAGGACGATACGGGCTGCCCTCGACGCCCTCATGGATCTCGGCAGGCCGAACATCGTGCAGCTTGCGGTTCTGGTCGATCGCGGCCACAGGGAGCTCCCCATCTCACCCAACTATGTCGGAAAGAATGTCCCCACTTCTCGCGAGGAAGTCGTTGAAGTCCGTGTGACGGCAATAGACGGGGTGAACGAAGTGGTCATCTGCGAAAGAGAGGAGGCTTAAGCCCCCATGGATTGGAAGCATAGGCACGTCCTGGACCTCAAGGACTGGACGAGGGACGAAATCCTTTTCCTTCTCGGACAGGCGAAGAACATGGACGACCTGATGGATAGGCCGATAAGGAAAGTCCCTGCCCTCAGAGGCAAACTCGTTGTCAATTTGTTTTTTGAGGCTTCCACAAGGACCCGTGTGTCTTTTGAGCTGGCCGAGAAGATGCTGAGTGCTGACGTGGTCAACTGGTCAGCATCCGGCTCCAGTGTCGGAAAAGGGGAAACGCTCCGCGACACTGCCTGGACCCTCGAAGCCATGGGAGCTGACGCAGTCGTCATAAGGCACGGTTCAGTCGGTTCGGCCCATTACCTCTCAAAAAAGTTGCATAGGGCTTCGGTTTTCAACGGGGGGGATGGTGCCTACTCACATCCCACGCAGGCTCTCCTCGATGCCTACACCGCCTGGAAACATTTCTCCTCCCTGGAAGGCAGGAAGCTTGCAATCATCGGCGATGTTCTCCACAGCAGGGTCGCGAGAAGCGATGTCCAGGTCTTCAAGGAGTTGGGTTGCGAGGTCGTCCTGTCAGGTCCTGAAACCCTAATGCCCCTTGACGTGGCGGCTATGGGCGTTGCGTATGAACCTGACCCACGCAGGGCAGTGAAAGGAGCCGACATGGTCTATCTTCTCAGGATCCAGAGAGAAAGGCAGGAGGAGGGGCTTTTCCCCTCTCTGGACGAATACTATCTTCGTTATGGAGCAGATGAGGATCTTGTCGCACGTGCTGAAAAGGGAGCTCTTGTCATGCATCCGGGCCCCATCAACCGGAGAGTCGAAATAGATTCGGCCGTGGCAGATGGCTCACAGAGCCGGATCCTCCAACAGGTCAGAAGCGGAGTCGCGGTCAGGATGGCGTTGCTTTACCTATGCCTGGGAGGTGTAATGGCATGATCCTTTTCAAGAATGCAAGGATATTTGACGGGAAGTCCTTGGCAAACGGGGTTGGTGAGGTTCTCGTTTCGGACGGCAGAATCGAACAGGTCGGAACGGAGATTGCCTCACCCGAAGCGGAAACGATTGACCTTGGAGGTAAAATTCTTTCCCCCGGTTTTATCGACCTCCATTGCCACATGCGCGACCCCGGCTTCGAGTGGCGCGAAGATATCGAAAGCGCCTCCAGGGCTGCGGCAAGGGGCGGTTTCACAACCGCGGTGGCCATGCCGAATACCGATCCTGCGATCGACAACGATGCATTGGTCCGCTATGTCATCGAAAAAGGCAGAAAGGCCGGGTTTTCAAGGATCCTGCCGGCGGGTACGGTTAGCAAGAAACGGGAAGGAAAAGAATTGGCGGAAATGGGTAAGATGGCAGCAGCCGGTTGCGTCCTTTTCACCGATGACGGCTCACCCGTAGCTTCCTCCCGGCTTTTCAGGACCGCTCTCCTTTACAGCCGCGACCTGGGCGTCCGGATCATGGAACACCCGGAGGAACTTTCAATTTCAAAGGGTGGCCATGTAAACGAAGGACGTTGTTCGTCCCTTTCCGGCCTAAAGGGAATCCCTGCTTCCTCGGAAGAAATCGGCGTCTTCCGGGCCTTGTCCCTCAGCCGGGAAACAGGTGTTCCTGTCCACGTTACGCACTTGAGCACGCGAAAGGCCGTCGCGCTGGTGCGTGAAGCTAAGAGCGAGAATCTACCTGTGACTTGTGATGTAACCCCTCACCACCTCTGTCTTTCCGAGGAACTGGTCCTGGAATCCGGTTTCGATTCGTGTTTCAAGGTCAACCCGCCCCTTCGATCGCAGGTTGACATAGAAAGCCTTTGGGAAGCCCTTTCGGACGGGACGGTGGACGCGATCGCAACGGATCATGCCCCATGGCACATGGATGAAAAGGATTTGCCTTTCCCGGAGGCTCCCTTTGGAATAGCATCCCTGGAATGTGCCTTCGCGGCATTGTGCGATGCCTGGCGGAAGAGGGGAAAACCAATCACATTGGCGCGACTTTTGGCCCTTCTCACGAGCGGACCCGCTTCGGTCCTCCCCGAAGAATGGAACAGCCTCGGCGCCCTTCGGCCAGGCGCAAGGGCCGACCTGGTTGTCGTAGACACCGAGTTTGTTGCCCGGGTATCCGTGTCCAGCTGGAAGAGCAAGGCACGCCTGACACCATGGGAAGGATCCTCCCTGACAGGCTGGCCGGTCATGTCTTTCGTGGACGGACGCCTGGTTTTCGACCGGTCGCGGGAATAAAACTCATGTGCACAAGCGGACCCGATCCTACCGGGTTGGACCAGGATGTTGTGCTTGCAAGCAGGTTTTCACTCGGGGAGAAACTCTTCATCCTGACACTGGAAACCAGGGAAATGTTTTCACGGGTCCAGCCCGGACAGTTTGTCCTGCTGCGAACAGCCGCCGGGTTGGATCCGCTCCTGGGACGCCCCTTTGCAATCTGTGGCCAGGAAGGAAACCGGATTGAGATTATTGTCGCGGTTGCAGGACGGGGAACGCGCCTGCTTGCCGATTCCGCGCTTGGGGTTCGGTTGTCGTTAAGAGGCCCCCTCGGAAACGGTTTTCCCGAATCTACCAAGAGTCGTACCCATTGCCTTGCTGGAGCAGTAGGAATCGCGCCTTTTCTCCTCGCCCGCCAACAAAATGGAGAGTCCGAAATCCATCTCGGCGTACCGGGCCAGGATTGGGAACCCCTTGTAAATTGGGTATCAGAAAGGATCCACGGTTTGCACGTTTATTCCGAAGATGGAAAACTGGGAAATCGGGGCAACCCACTTCTTTGCCTTGATGGATTGGACCCCCGGAGTGATGTAGTGTGGGCCTGCGGCCCAACGGGCATGCTGAAGGCGGTCAGTGCTGTATGCGGCAAAAGACAGATCGCCGCCTGGGTTAGCCTGGAAACGCGTATGGCCTGCGGCATGGGGGGCTGTCACGGCTGCGTGGTGCAAACAGTTGACGGCCCCAAGAAAACATGCACGGACGGCCCTGTCTTCCATTCGCAGGAGGTCCTCTGGAATGCCAGTTGATAGAAAAGGGTCCGAGGTTTTTGTCGGCAAAGTTGCTCTCCGGTCACCCCTTATCATCGCGTCCGGGACCTGGCCACACGGGCCGGAATATTGGCGCTCCCCTGTGACGACCGGTGTTGGAGCCGCTTGCACAAAGGCCCTGACTCTTCATCCCAGGACGGGAAACCCCGGGATCCGTGTATGGGAAACCCCTTGTGGCCTTTTGAATAGCATCGGTCTTCAAAACCCGGGGTTGGAGCAGTTCCTGATGATCGATCTGCCTTCGCTTTCGTCAGGCGATGTCGAGGTGGTTGTAAACGTCGCGATGGAAACGGAAGAAGAAACAGGGAAAGTTCTGGCCGCCCTTTCCGAAAAGCAGCATTTGCTTGGGGCTGTTGAATTGAATATTTCATGCCCAAACGTAGATGGGGGAGGGATGGCCTGGGGCTCCGACCCGGTCCAGGCTGCCAGGGCAATTCGAATAGCCCGGGGAAACTGGAAGGGACCTCTTTGGGCAAAACTTACCCCCCAATGCGGTGACATCTCCCTCGTCGCCCGAGCAGCGGAAGATGCCGGTGCAGATGCACTGGTCGTTGCGAATACCTGGCTAGGCATGGCAATCGACACCAATTCGGGGACCCCGGTTTTTTCCAGGAAATATGCGGGCTTGTCCGGACCAGCGGTATTCCCTCTCTCGCTGCGGCTCGTTTGGGAGGTTTCCTCCGCTGTCGGCATTCCGGTCATAGGTTGTGGCGGGGTTTCCCGAGTCGAAGACGTCCTCTCGATGATGCTTGCAGGGGCTTCAGCCGTCGAAATCGGAACATTCCATTTTACGGACCTATCCTGCTTCTCCAGGATCGAAGAAGGTTTTCTTGAATACTTGTCGGTGAAAGGCTATGCTTCGGCCATGGAATTGATCGGAAGGGGGAAGAGAAAAGTTGATTGAAAACCGAAATCATCCTCTAATACTGGCGCTTGACACGCATGACCTCCAGGAAGCGAGGGAATTCCTTGCGCCATTGCGCTCGGTTCTCCGTTATGTCAAGGTTGGGCCGCGCCTCTGGACGCTTGGGGGAGCCCCTTTGGTCAGCGAGATACGTGACCAGGGCTTTGATGTCTTCCTGGACCTTAAGCTCCACGACATCCCGAATACCGTCGCGGCGGCGGTTGACGCCATGTCGGACCTTGGCCTGTGGGCGCTCACGCTGCATTCGGGTGGGGGAAAAACGATGCTGGAAGCAGCGGTTTCCGCCCGCGACGACGCCGAATCCGAAATGGTCCTGCTCGGTGTTAGCGTCCTGACAAGTCTCGACCAGCCAGCATGGGACCGGGTTTGCCCTGGGTGTTCCCTAAATGAAGCCATAAAGAGCCGCACCGAGCTCTGCGCAGAATCCGGAATGGATGGACTCGTCTGTTCACCGCTGGATTTGGCCATGGTCAGGCAAGTTGCCGGGGAGTCCCTAATCACCGTCGTCCCGGGAGTCCGTCCCTGGAAAGTGAGTGACGACCAGAAGCGTTCCGCGACACCAGCGGAAGCGATTTGCAGCGGGGCCGACTACATTGTCGTGGGCCGGCCGATTATACAGGCGGAAGATCCCCTTTCCGCAGTGTCGTCCATTTTTGAACAGATCGAGGAGGGATTCCGTTGCAGGAAGAAATAAAAGTTACCCAGCTCGTTTCGATGATGAAGGAAACAGGCGCCTTGCTTGAAGGGCATTTTCGCCTGACATCGGGCCTCCATAGCGGGCACTACATGCAATGTGCCCTCCTCCTGAGCGTCCCTAGGTATGCAGAATTCGCAGGCGGAATGCTTGCAGAAATCCTGGCGCCCTTAAATGCAGAGGCTGTCTTTGCCCCTGCCCTTGGCGGGGTGATCATCGGTCACGAAGTTGCACGGCACCTTGGCCTGCCTTTCTTTTTCGCGGAAAGGGAGAACGGTGCCATGAAGCTCAGAAGGTTTCCAAAACCCTCAGGAATACGGTTTCTCGTAATAGAAGACGTCATCACAACAGGGGGATCGGCCATGGAGGTTGGAAAACTCATCAGCGAAACGGGGTCCTCCTGGGTCGGTACGGGATGCATCGTTGACCGGAGTTCGGGGAAAGCGGCATTCCCGCACCCGCTTCATTCCCTCTGGCAGGCGTCTTTCCCCAACTTCACCGAGGAGGATTGCCCCCTTTGCAGGGAGGGAAAACCGATTGAAAAACCGGGGAGCCGTTAGGTCTTTATTCGGGCTTGCCCTTCTCCTGCTTTTTTCAGGAACAGCCACGGCGGCCATCGATATTGCCGTAACCTCACCCTGGCTGACACTGATGACGCGTTTTCTGGGCGGTATCCAGGTCCGGGTCCACCCGCTTTCCGGCTGGGACTCAAGCGGAGGAATCGTCCGTCATGCCTCGCCTTCAAGGCGATACCCGGCAATTGCCCTTGACGCCGCGGAAGCAAGGGCTTACCGAATCGGCGGGTCCNNGCCTACCGAATCGGCCGATCCGCCAGGACTCTTTTCGAGACCGTAGCCGGGGGGACCGCAGTCCACCCCTCCTCCTTTCTTGACCCTTCTTCTCTTTCCTTTATCGGCCAGCGGCTGCTCGGCGCCCTTTCGTCGATTGATCCCGCGAATTATGGCTACTACCAGCGAAGGTTGGCTGAATTTCAATCCAGGACGGATACGACGGTCGACGTTGGGAGAAAGCTGCTGCAGGGACTTACCATACTGGACTTGACCGGTGCGTCCGGGAAATGGATCCGCGCAGCGTCAGAGGCCCCTATCCGCCCGCCTGACCGAGTGATGGATCTATGGAAAAACGGGAAATCTCTCGATACATTGTCCATTGCACTGCAAGACGCTTCGAGGAAAGGCTGGGTCACTGTCGTCGACCCTTGGACCCCGACCGTGGTCAAGGAAAGGACCCGGGGCCTTCCCAGAGTCGCCTCCATCTCTCCACCCACCCTGGAGAAAGAGATGTTAACCATTCTTCATGACCTTTACCTGGCGATCTGGAACGCTTCCGGAAAGCGCGTCACTCCTCGGAAGCCCTGACGTGCAGGACATCAGCTGCGGTGTAAACACGAAGGCTGCCGCCAACATTGACAACGAGCGCCCCGTCCGATGTAACGTTTTCTGCAATTCCGTAATCGGTCCCGGAATCGGTTAATACCCGGACTTCCTTCCCAAGCGTGCTGCACCGCTGGCGGTAGAGCGAGACGACCCGTGACTGCCCTGGGGATTCTTCTTCCAGTAACTGGAGATGACCGGAAAACTCCCTCAGTACATGCCCCAATATTTCCCCCCGGTCCGAGATGGTCCCCCTGATTACCCGAACGGAAGAAGGATTATCGACGCCTGCCGAGACAAGATCATCAGCACTCATGTTCACGTTCAGGCCGATGCCGGTAATGGCGTAATGAACTCGGTCCGTTTCACTCGCCGTCTCACTCAGGATCCCGCACAGCTTTTTCCCCTTCCATAAAAGGTCGTTCGGCCACTTAAGGGAACAATGGATGCCGTACATGTTTTCAAGGGCTCGGTGAACGGCCAGTCCTGCCGCAAGATTGATGAGCTGGATCCTCATCGGCGGAATCCTGGGTCTTAGTAGGATGGAGGCATAAAGGTTTCCCCCCGTAGGGGAAAGCCAACACCTTCCCATGCGTCCCCTTCCCGTTCTCTGTTCCTCAGCGATAACGACAAGCCCTCCGCTTGCTCCCTGCCTCGCTGCTTCCTTCGCAATTTCCTGGGTCGAATCGACACTTTCGAAAAGGAGGATTGGGTGTCCAAGCGAACAGCCTTCCAGGCGGCATTCAAGCCACGATGGGCTAAGGTCGTAGGTCGGGGGACGGACAAGACGGTACCCCCGGTTCGGAACTGATTCGATCCCTATCGTTTCATCCCTCAGGCTTTCAATTCCCTTCCATATGGCCTGCCGGCTGATCTCCAGTTTTTCGACCAGTTCTCCGCTCGGAACCATCTCCGTGGGAGTTGAAAGAAGACGTTTAAGGATGGCAATTTTGGTTCCCGATGTCTTATGCACGGGGTCACCCCTCTTCGGTCTGCGGTAACACGATGTTATAATCTTTTTCAATACCGGACAATCACCGGATTTCTAGCATTTCTTGGAGGCTATGCCATGGCACTTTTACCTACTCGCACGGTTATGGAGGAACTGACCTCGCTCGCACGCGAGTTCCAGGACAGCCTTTGACCCCTCATCCCTAGAAAAGCGCTCGAAGGAATTGACAGAGCAGACGCTGGTCGCCGATTTCTGGACCAGGCCGAACTCACAGGAAATCCTCCGGGAACTTTCCCAGGCGAGTTCGAGGATTGATCTTTGGAACCGCATCCACTCGGAGATGGGAGAACTAGAGGCTCTTGTCGAAATTCTCGGTGAGAGCGAGGATCCCGAACTTCTATCAGAATTCCATGCACGCGCCAGTGCATTGAAAAAGTCGATCAAGAACGACCAGATCATTCTCCTGATGGGGCAAGAGTATGATGACTCAAACGCTATTCTCTCGATTCACCCGGGAGCGGGGGGGCTCGATTCCCAGGATTGGGCGGAGATGATTTTCAGGCTTTACCTCAGGTGGGCCGAAGCACACGGAATGGAATCCCGTATTTTCGACCTTCTCCAGGATGACGAAGCCGGGATCAAGAGCGTGACCTTCATGATCAAGGGTCCTTATGCCTATGGTTTCCTTTCCGGGGAACAGGGAGTCCACAGGTTGGTCAGGATTTCCCCCTTCGATGCCGCTAAAAGGCGACACACGAGCTTCGCCTCGGTAGAGGTGGCTCCGGAATTGCCGGATAGTGTAGAGATCGATATACGCCCAGAAGATCTTGAGCTTCAGACATGTCGCGCCAGCGGAGCCGGTGGCCAGTATGTCAACATGACCGATTCGGCGGTCCGTATCAAACACCTCCCGACCGGTATTGTCGTCGGCTGCCAGACCGAGCGTTCGCAGCACATGAACAGACAGGTTGCCATGCAGGTGCTGAGGGCCCGCCTCTTCGAGAAGGTCTTGAAGGAGAGACAGGAACAATTGGACGTCTTGAAAGGCGAAAAAAAAGAAATCGGGTGGGGAAGCCAGATCCGCTCCTATGTCCTTCATCCTTATACTTTGGTGAAAGACCATCGCACCGGGTGTGAAACAGGTAATGTCCAAGCGGTACTTGACGGAGAAATTGACGACTTCCTCATGGCGACCCTGAACTACAGGAGAGCAGGCAAGACTAGCCGTCCCTGAAGAGATTGGAGACGATGAAATGAAAACACCCAATTGCCTTGTAGCGGTGCTAGTATCCTGTCTCCTTCTAGCTGTTTTTCCTTTTTTTGCTCTCGGGTCCGACTTCTCGCCGGAGATGCCGACGATGAAAGTGAGCGAAATCAAGCCCGGCATGCGTGGAGAAGCCCACACCGTCTTGAAGGGACAGGCCGTTGAGACCTTCCCAGTAACCATCGTAAGTGTCCTCCCCAAAAAGGGGACCCCACGACACTTGATCCTGATTCGTGCGGAGGGGCCGCTAATTGAAAAAACGGGCGGCATTGCAGCAGGAATGAGCGGAAGTCCCGTTTTCATCAGTGGAAAACTCGTCGGGGCAATCGGTTATGGGTGGAATTTCAGCGACCACAGGCTCGGGCTTGTTACGCCTCTCGAGGACATGGCCTCCATATTCAACTGGAAAGACGTCGCCCCGCCGTTCTACAAGCCTCCACTCCCTTTACCGGTCATTCTTTCCCCGGACATCGTCTCGGGTGACGTCCCGTCCAGCGACATCATTTCGGGAGATGCCGCGTCGGACGATGTGCCTTCAGCTGACCAGGTTCCACTCTACACTCTTTTTGCCGACGGCATGAGCCAAAGGTCCGTTTCCGACCTCTCCGGGGAGCTTGATCTGCGTGTCCTATCTATGGGGGGGAGCGCCGCAGACAATGTGCCCCCGACTGAAAAGGTCCGGGGTATGAAACCGGGAGAAGCTGTGGGAGTCCTGCTTGCCTGGGGAGATGTCAACATAGGGGCCACGGGAACCCTTACTGCCGTTTCCAGGGACGGGCGTTTTATTGCGTTTGCCCACCCCTTCATCAACAAGGGTGCGGTTGCATACCCACTTACCCGGGCCTGGGTCCATGAGGTGATACCCAGCGTCGAATCCCCTTTCAAGCTTGGGACGCCGTTAAGCATCATTGGAACCGTCACCCAGGACAGGCCGCAGGCGATTGGCGGAAAACTCAATGCCTACCCGCCGTCCTTCGACTTTACGGTTAACTTTGATGACGTCGACAATAAAAGTAAAGCATTGAAGAGGTTCCACGTCGCCCTGGAACCGTTTCTCCTCTCCAAGCTCGCCCCAGAAGCATTGACCGGTCTTCTCGATAGCCTATGGGGCCAGATGGGGGCAGGAACGGCCAAGGTGGATATGACCGTAACCGGGCCCAACCTTTCGGGCGGGTGGAGCCGTAGTAACCTTTTTTTCTCGGAAAAAGACCTGACGAAGGAAACATTGAAAGAGTTCAAGGAGCTTTCAGAAATCATTTCGCTGAACCCCTTCACGGAAATCGCCCCGCTTGGATTCCGCTTGGACGTAGAGATGACTTCAAAACCCCGAATCCTCCTGATAGAGGATTTAAAGCTTGAGAAGCGAAAGTTTCGACAGGGAGACAAAGTGAACGTAGTTGTCACACTACGCCCTTACAGGAAGGAACCTTTTACAAAAACCTTCGAACTCGTTGTACCGGATGACGTTTCCGGCAGGTGCAGTATCATCGTTCGCGGGGGTGGAATCAACGAACCCGAGCAGAGTTCAATTCTGGAAGGAAAGACAACGATACGAGATTTCCCGACCCTGTTGAAGGAACTTTCAGTGAGGGAAACCAATAACCAGGTTGTTGTTGAAATCCTTGGCGCGGGAGGTCCGAAACCTCCTGCTCGCAAAACACCAAACCTCGAGGACGAAGCCGAGGAACTACTTGAAGACGAACCAGAACTTTTAAGTGCGATCACGGAGAAAAAAATAAAAGAGGGTTCAATGAAAATTTTCAACTCTAATTATTACGTGGACGGGCTCCAGCGCCGAGAGATAACCATCACGGGACGGCAGGGAGAGGAATAACCTCCCATGGATGCAATTCGCTGGATCGGCAGGATATCGATACTTTTTCTCGAATCGCTCGGTTTTTTTTCCATCTTCCTGCTGAAATCCACACGCGGGGTCTTCCGCGGCACTTGGAGCCGGGTAGAGTTATCAAAGCAACTAGAGCGCGTCGGTGTCAGTTCAATTCTCGTCGTTTCAATCACGAGCGCTTTCACTGGAATGGTCATGGCCGTCCAAACCATTGACCAGTTCGTGCGGTTCGGCGCAACAAATTACATCGGCGGGGTGATAGGTCTAAGCATGGTCAGGGAAATGTCTCCCGTCCTTACAGGACTTGTCGTGACGGGGCGCGTGGGTGCCGCAATGGCTGCCGAAATCAGTTCGATGCGCATAACGGAGCAGCTCGATGCGCTCCGTGCCTTCGGCCTTGACGATGTTGCCTTTGTCGGTTCCCCACGGTTGTTTGCCAGTTTTGTCATGCTACCGATATTGACGATCTACTCATTTGTTATAGGAATTGGTGGCGGGTACTTGTTTGTTGTAACCCGCGGTATCCATGGTACGGTTTTCCTGAAATCTCTCGAAGCCCTCCTGGAACCCTCCGACATTTTAGGAGGGATTTTGAAGGCGGCGGTTTTCGGAATCATCATTTCCACGACGGCCTGCGCAGAGGGATTCCGTGCCCGAAACGGGGCCATAGGGGTCGGGGAGGCCACCACCCGTGCAGTCGTCTGGAGCAACATGCTGATATTGACCTTTAACTACATTCTGTCAACTCTTCTTTTCGGAGGAGCCCGGTGAATCGCCAAGTACTAAAGGTCGAGGCAATAGAAAAAACCTTTGGGAGCAACGCCGTCCTGCGTGGGATCGATCTTACCCTTTCCACGGGGGAGATTCTTTCCCTTATGGGCCCGTCGGGTTGCGGAAAAACCACGGTCCTTCGAATGGTCGTTGGCCTTATTTCCCCTGACCAGGGCAGGATAACGCTTTTCGACAAGGACCTTGCAGCATCGGAGGAGGACGATTCGATCATAGACCTGAAGAAGAGGATTGGAATCGTGTTCCAGGGGGGTGCCCTTTTTGACTCCCTTGACGTCGGTGAGAATGTGGCCTTCCCGTTGCGTTACTGCCTTGGATTGTCAGACGAGAAACAGATTCGCGATCGTGTCGCAGCCGTTCTTGACCAAGTCGAACTTCCGGGGACAGAGTCCCTTATGCCTGCGGAACTTTCCGGCGGCATGAGAAAAAGGATTGCAATTGCCAGGGCCCTTGTCCATGAACCCGAAATACTCCTTCTCGACGAGCCTACAACGGGACTGGATCCCCAGACAGCCAGGCATATCGACCGGCTTGTCTATGGAATAGGAAACCGACTCGAGATTGGAATCCTTGCGGTTACTCACGACCTCGTCACAGCAGTCGGCATTTCAGACACCATCCTTCTTATTGACGAGGGCCGTATATCCTGGAGAGGAACGCCAGCGGAATGGAAAGTCACCCCCGACGAAAACGTGAAGAGTTTTGCTGACGGGCTTCGGCCTGTTCGTGAAGGAAGGACGGTGTGTCCATGAACCGGGAATTCAAGGTCGGCCTTGCCGTCTTTATTGCCCTTGTGGCCCTTGGAGGCATTGTCTTCATAACCGGAGGTGCCTTGTTGAGGCATAGCGGAAACACGTTCGAGATCCTTTTCCCGGATGTAATGGGACTTGAAGAAGGAGCTCCTGCATACGTTTCCGGGCTCGAATCCGGCGCCGTTCGTTCACTGCACCTTGTACCGGAGGGAGTCATCGTCACGGTGATCCTCGATCCGTCGGCCCGGATCCCGAAAGACAGCCGCATTTTCATTGGAACGGGGGGCCTTTTAGGCAAACCTTTGCTCCGGATCGAGCGAGGGTCAAGCTCCGATTTCATTTCCACCGGCGAGAGGCTCTACGGAGAGATTCCGCCCGATTTTGACACTATCCTCGAAGAACTTCGGGACAATCTCAAGGCACTGAAAGCTACATTTGCCCACTTCAACGAACTTTTTGGAGAACCCGAAAGAAAGGCAAGGTTGGCAAAAGCCCTTGATGACTTGCCGGGACTCGTTGAAGACGGTCGCCTTGCCATGCGGAGCATGGGGTCCGCCGGTGCGGAAATAGGAGAGCTCACCCGCCAGGCACGGAAACAGGTCAAAAGTTTTTCCGAAAGCCTGACCGCGCTGACTCGAAACCTCGACCGGGTCGTTCTCAATAACGAGCAGGACATCCGGGATTCGCTATCATCCCTTCGTTCGCTGCTTGTAAGGCTTGACAAGGCCTTCTCCCAGTTTGATGCGGATGAAATGTCCGGGGCCGAGTTGCGGGAAGCGGTCAGGAACATCAAGAATGCAGCGAGCGGATTGGAAAGCCTTTCGAAAAGCCTTGCCGGAACATTCGAAGACTTATCCGGTGACCCGAATTCTCCAACGACAGCCAAAAACCTGAGAAAGGCGATCAACAGTGCGGAGAAGATCATCTCGACGATTGAAGCCATCCAACCCTCTGGAGAGCTCGCGATCCATCACCGTACATCCGCTGGGGTAGAGGAAGCGGAGTCGCTGATGGATTTCTCGCTCCTGGTGGGAAAAGAGGGTTCGCCATGGGGATTCTTCGTTGGGGCAAGCGACCTGGGGAACGGCGGGGGCGGAACGGTTTCCGTGGCCTACCAAACCGCATGGGGAAGGATATGGGGGGGGCTTGTCCGCGGTGATGTCGGAGCCGGAGCGATGATCGACCTCCGTTCTACAGCTTTCCCGTTTTCCTTCTCTGCAGAGTGGTGGGATGACCAGGGAGGAAGCTGGGCAGCGAAAGGCAAGTGGCATTTTAACAAGCAATGGGGGCTTTTTTACGAGAGGCTGGAACCCGGAAGGAACTCGCCGAGGGATTCATTTGGCCTTTTCTACCAGTTTTAATGGATCGGTAGGTGTATCTTTTGTTTCTAACCCTTGAAGGGATCGATGGTTGCGGCAAATCGACACAAGCCCGTTTATTGAGGGATTTCCTTTCTAAAAGATACGGTGAGGAAAAAGTCGTGTGGACTCGAGAACCGGGCGGATGGCCCGGTTCTGCGTGCTTGCGCGAAATGCTCCTTTCAAAAGAACTCGACCACCCATGGACTGAAGTTTTCCTTTTTCTTGCCGATCGTTTCGAACATGTGAAAAAAGTTATAGAACCGGCAATTTTTTCCGGTATCCATGTGTTGTGCGAACGGTACGACGACTCGACGCTTGCTTACCAGGCATGGGGAAGGGAACTCCCCCTCGCCCAGGTTGAAAGAGCGATTGCCCTTGTGGAACACCTCACGCCGGTGAAAACCATCCTGATCGATGTCTCCGTCGAAACGGCCATGAAACGCATTTCCGACAGGCCGGGGCTTGACCGTTATGAACGGGAAGGGGCTCGTTTTCTGGAGCGTGTACGTGATGGTTATCGCATCCTTTCCTCAAGGGAACCGAGCCGATTCATCGTTATTGATGGAGAAGCCGGACCTGAAAAAGTCTTCCAGGAGATCCTGGTATCACTGGAGGAATTCCGGTGATTCCAGGCAAGGCACAAACCGGCCTTTTCGTTATGGGAATTGAAGAAGGAACGGCAGGGGCAACTCCAGAAGAAGCGAACCTGGCAAGAATCATCGAGTCGGGGCAAGCCTGGAAAGAACTTTCAACAGCTCTCAGGCAGGCGATTCTCCCACAGTCTGTCGTTTTTTTCGCACCTTCGCTTTTCCACAAGCCCTTCCTTCGCTTGTATGCGCAGTCCCTTTTAAGCAACGGCGAAAAGGCGGCAATTAACCCTGTGCTTGTAGAAAATCATCCGGATCTTCTTATCCTTGGGGATATCGGGACACCTCCCGGTATCGATGAATGCAGGTCCCTGCTGGGCGACCTTTCCTCGCGCCCCGTATGCGCACCCTACAGGCTGGCCGTGATCCATGCAGCTCATCGGCTCAGTCCCCCTGCAGCTAACAGCCTCTTAAAAATCACTGAAGAACCGCCCCCCAGGGGGCGCCTGCTCCTTCTCCTGGAGGAGGAAATCCTGCTGCCGACTCTTCGCAGCCGAAGCTGGTGCCTTCGAATGCCCCTCGAAGAGGTCATTGAGCCGGTACCGCCTCCCCAAAACGATGAAGAATGGACAGACTGGCTGTCCGAAACGCTTTCGGGTAAGGTCGAAGCGATGCTTTTGTGTGCGGCACGATGGGCGAGGTGGTATGCTCTTCAAGGCAATTTCCGGAAAGCGGTTGACCTGGATTCTCTTGTGACGCTTGCCCAGAAAATGCGGCTTTCTGTTTCCATGGTCGCCGACCTTATATTTTTGATGCTCAGAGAGGAAGTCTCCCTTGAAAACTTTTTTGATCCTTTACGGTAAGCCTCGGTACCTTGGCTTCCTTAAAATAGAGGAAGACCACCCCCTTAACAAGGGGAATATTGTCGTTGTAGAAACAACACGTGGGCAGGAGCTCGGCGTTATCGCGGGACCGCTTACTTCCGAGCAGGAAGAGCGCTACCGACGGGCCCCATCGGCGGATCAGGGCGAGGGTGGCCAGAAAGCAAACATGCCGACCGAAGAGGTTTCTTTCATCGGATTTCCACCGCCTGAAGAATCCGATGGCAAGCTTGAGCGCCTGGGTGAAGAGTCGGCAATCCTGCTGAAGGCTCGTGAAATGCTGAAGGTCCACAACTTGACGATGAAACTAGTGGACGTGGAGTATCTGCTGGATCGATCAAAACTCTTCTTTTATTTCACGGCAGAACAGCGTATCGATTTTCGCGGTTTTGTTCGTGACCTTGCAAGAGAGTTCAAGACCCGCATCGAACTTCGGCAAATCGGCGGTCGGGACGAGGCCAAGGTTGCAGCTGGAATTTCGCAGTGCGGCATGCCCTGCTGCTGCAGCACCTGGCTTAACCGTTTCGAACCTATTTGCATAAAAATGGTGAAACAACAGAACCTTGCTTTGAATCCTACGAAGATTTCGGGGATCTGTGGACGCCTCATGTGCTGCATGGGTTACGAACACACAACCTACCAGGAGTTATGGAAAGGCCTTCCGAACCCCGGAACGAAACTGAAATCCGTGACAGGAGAAACCTATCTCATTTCCGGTGTCGACCTGATGGGAAAATCCCTCCGCGTCTTTTGCCCCGACCGCACGGAAGTCCTTGTTCCCGTTGGCGAATTCTCCAAGTTCAAGGAATCAATCCAGAAGGGAGAGGCTTGGGAACCCCAGCGTGAGGAGGTCGTTCAGCTTCCCTTCAACAAGCTCCTCCAGGAAGCGGTTTCCGAATCTGAGACTATCCTTGAGGACGGGACCTGCCCCCCGGAGAGACCCGCCAGGCAGAAGCCTGTGCATGTTCCTGCGAGAGAACGCTTAGCGAAACGGACCGCCGAACGAACTTCACGAGAAACACCGGAAACGACTCGAGGCAATATTCCCGTGAAGGCAACCCCCGAAACGGTTTCGCCCCCGGCTGGGCAGGAATCCCCCAAAAAACGGCGTCCGCGCAGAAAAAAGAGGAAAAACCCGGCGACTGCCACATTGAACGAGCCACAAAAACAGAGCCAGGAAAGCAGGGCTCCTTTAACAGAACCAGCCGCTTCCAGTCCCGAGAAAACGAGAAGGAAGAGAAACTCACGAAGGAGAAGGCCTCGCAAGCCCTCTGCCGAAGAATAAGACTTATCTTTTTTTGAGCACCCGGAGGTGAGCGCTCCTGGAATTTTTTGATCGGTTCAAGCACGGATTGAAAGAAGTCAAGGCGAAGTGGGGAAATTCACTTGCGCAGGTTCTAGCCGGGCCAACCGAAGACGAGTCTTTTTGGGAGAAGATCGAGGAAACCCTGATATCGGGCGACGTAGGGCTGGACCTTTCCGAAAAGCTAATCGCGGATTTTCGTAAGCGCCTGGAGGCTCGCGGATCGCGGAAAATTCCCGCTATCGAACTTTTCGGGAAACAACTCGAGGAAATTTTTAAAGTGAATCCTCTGAACGGAACCCCGGTCCGTCTCGACGGGAGCCCGTGCGTGGTCCTTTTAGCCGGGGTGAACGGAAGCGGCAAGACAACGACCGCAGGAAAACTCGCTTCACAGTTTTCCAAAGCCGGCAAGAAAGTCGTCCTAGCCGCTGCGGACACTTTCCGAGCTGCCGCGATCGAACAATTAGCCGTCTGGAGTGACCGTTCCCAGGTGCGCCTTGTAAGCCATGGACCGGGTAGTGATCCGGCTGCCGTTGTCTTCGATGCCATCCGTTCTGCGAAAGCCTCGAATGCAGACCTTGTCATAGCCGATACCGCAGGACGCCTTCACACCCGGCACAACCTGATGGAAGAACTTCGCAAGGTGGCTCGGGTCGTTGAAAAGGAGGCTACCGGGGGAACAACCGAATTTTTACTCGTCCTGGACGCTGTTATGGGACAGAATTCCTTCCAGCAAGCCAGGATTTTTGGCGAAGCTCTTCCCCTAACCGGGATTATCCTTACCAAATACGACAACACCTCCAAGGGAGGAGTCATCCTCTCCGTTGTTCACGAACTTGGGTTACCTGTACGCTATGTAGGGCTGGGTGAAAGAATTGAAGACCTGGCCCTTTTCAAGCCTGCTGAATTTGTGGAAGCACTTCTCGGGTTAAACGAGGGCGCTTTGTCGAAAGGAGGACTCCCTTCATGATCGAGAGATACGAAACCCCGGAGATGAAGCGCATTTGGTCCGAACAAAACCGATACAGGAAGTGGCTTGAGGTCGAACTTGCCGTATGCGAGGCATGGACCGAAGACGGCCGAATCCCCGTCGAAGCGATGTCGGAAATCCGCAGGAAGGCGGATTTTGACGCCGCGAGGGTTGCCGAGATCGAGGCAACCACTCACCATGACGTCATTGCCTTTGTCAGCGCCGTTGCGGAAAAGGTTGGGGACGAAGGCCGTTTCATACACCTTGGTTTGACCAGCAGTGATGTCGTGGACACGGCGGGTTCCCTCCTGATCCTTGAAGCGCTGACCGTCATAAAGGAAGCCCTCAAGGATTTTTCCGGTATTGTCCTCGAAAAGGCTCGCGAATACCGTCATCTACCTTGCGTCGGAAGGACGCACGGCATACACGGAGAACCCACCACTTTCGGGTTGAAAGTCCTAAACTGGCATGCCGAGCTAACGAGAGATCTTGAAAGACTCGAATTGGCACGCCGCCATGTTTGCGCAGGAAAGATTTCGGGCGCTGTCGGAACTTATGCCCATTGCCCTCCGCACATCGAGGAAAAGGTTTGCTCCAGGCTGGGTCTTGCCCGGGCCGACATTTCGAACCAGGTCCTGCAGCGTGATCGCCATGCAGAAGTGTTGTCTACCATAGCCATCCTTGGCTCGACGCTCGAAAGAATCGCCACCGAGATTCGACACCTTCAGCGTACAGAGGTCCTGGAAGCATCGGAGCCTTTCGCAAAAGGGCAGAAAGGCTCATCTGCAATGCCTCACAAGAGGAACCCGATCCTCTGCGAGCGTGTTTGCGGTATGGCCCGGCTTCTACGAGGCTATTCGCTTGCTTCCATGGAAAATATTGCGCTCTGGCACGAAAGGGATATCAGCCACTCATCGGTAGAGCGGGTTGCCTGGCCCGATTCCTTCCACCTGGCTCACTACTGCCTGAAAACAATGTCCCGCGTCATCGGGAACCTCGTCGTCGACCCTGAAAGGATGGCAAGAAACCTCGAGCTGACTAAAGGTCTTCTATTTAGCCAGAGGGTGCTCCTTTTCCTAATCGATGAATCCGGCATCAGTCGCGAAGAAGCCTATGCCATCGTCCAGGAAAACGCGATGCGCTGCTGGGCTGGCGAGGGACATCTCAGGGAACTTCTCTCATCCGATAGCCGCGTGAACCATGTGCTGGACGAGGATTCTCTCGATCGCTTATTCGACTACGGTTATTACATCCGTTACGTGAACGAAATTTTTTCCCGCTTTGAAAAGAGTGGGAAGATGATTCCACAAAACGACTGAGGAGGTGCTCGAAATGTCCCTTCCCGAAAGGAACCTGGCCCTTGAACTCGTTCGGGCAACAGAATCGGCGGCCATGGCAGCAGGCCGGTGGATGGGCCGCGGTGACAAGATCGGCGCAGATGGTGCTGCTGTTAACGCCATGAGGTACATGCTGAACACGATACGCATGGACGGAACCGTCGTTATCGGAGAAGGGGAAAAGGACGAAGCCCCGATGCTCTTCAATGGGGAGCATCTTGGAACAGGAGAGGAACCGAAGGTCGACATCGCCGTCGATCCCATTGACGGAACACGCCTTCTCTCGCTTGGCCGTCAGAATTCCATCAGCGTGGTAGCCCTCGCCGAAAAGGGAAGCATGTACTTCCCCGAGCATATCTTTTACATGAACAAGATCGCGACCGGGCCTGAAGCTGCAGATGCGATCGACATCCGCCTTTCCATCGGGGAAAACATCCTCAACGTCGCCAAGGCAAAAGGCAAGGCTGTGGAAGACGTCACCGTGGTTGTCCTGGATCGCCCACGGCACGAAGACCTCATCTCGGATATTCGGAAGGCAGGAGCCCGTATCCGTCTAATTTCAGACGGTGACATTGCCGGAGCGCTTATGACCTGCAAACCCGATGCCGGAATCGACCTCCTTGCAGGAATCGGCGGCTCTCCCGAAGCCGTAATAACCGCCTGTGCGCTCAAATGCGTCGGCGGATCGATGTTTTGCACCCTTTGGCCGCGAAACGAAGAAGAGGTCTGCAAATGCAAAGAACGCGGCATGGACCTCGATCAGGTCTTCGGCATGGACAACCTCGTAAATAGCGACAACGTGTTTTTCGCCGCTACGGGCGTCACCAACGGAGAGTTGCTTCAGGGAGTCCGGTATGAAGGGGACAAGATCCGGACGCAGTCGATTGTCATGCGTTCTGCGAGCGGGACGATACGATACATCGAAGCTATACATAAGCTGACAAAACTGGAGAAGATCAGCGGTATCGATTACTAGAAAGCCTTCAGGGCTAGTGGCGAACCGGGTAGATTGACTCCACATTTTTCTGATGCTATATTCGACACGCTGGTTTAACCTGCCTTGTGCGGGTAAATAAAACTGCTGGAGGGAAGCGAGCCAATGAAGGGAACGGTCAAGTGGTTCAACGCAACGAAGGGCTATGGGTTTATCACCACGGAAGACGGGAGAGACGTCTTTGCCCATTACAGTGCCATCGAGATGGAGGGTTTTAAGACGCTCGATGAAGGACAGGCCGTGGAATTCGAGGTCGTAGACGGGGCCAAGGGCCCTCAGGCGGCTCATATTCGCGCCATTTAACACAAAGTCGAAAAGAAATATAACGGGCGGCTGGCGGAAACTCCCAGCTGCCCGTTTTTTAACTATTTCCCCCATCTTTCCTGTCCCACAACGGCCTGTCCCACTGAAACACATTCGTCATTCGGTGATAGCAAGGCATGAACGACGGGATCCAGGTTTCTGCGCCTGAGGTGCGCGATCACCAGGGAAAAAAGGCGTCTATTCTGCCAAACTCCTCCCGAAAGAACGACCCGCCGCGTCCCCGTTTTTCCCGACGCCAACTCGGCAGCATCCGCCAAAGCAATCGCGAGGCCGCCGTGGAAAGCAGCCGCAAGAGAAGACGCAGATTGCCGTGTGCGTCTTTCGAGTATTCCCGCAATCGCCGGTCTCCAATCGAGCAGGATGAGTCCTTCATTTTCAATGACTTTGAAAGGCAAGATTCCGGACCCACGTGCTGAAGACTCTAGGAGCATCGGAGCCTGGCCGTCGAAAGATACGGAATCGCCATAACCGAGCAAGGCCGCGGCTCCATCAAAAAGCCTCCCGCATGAAGACGTCCGTATCCCGGCCTCAATCGTTGCCAAAAAGCTTTCCCGGGTCAACCGCAAGGGGCAATCTTTTCCGAAAAGGAGCCCTTCCGCTTCATCAACGCCCTTCGTTTCAAGTGCCAGGGACAGCGCACTACGCCACGGTTCGCGAACCGCCCTTTCCCCTCCGGGAAGGATGAAGGGCAGGAAATGCCCCAGGCGCTTAAATCCGGTCGCATCTCCCCAAAGGATCTCCCCGCCCCAGACCGTGCCATCAGTCCCGTATCCAGTCCCGTCAAGAATCAATCCGACCGCGGGCTCCTCAATCCGGTTCTCGAACAGGCAGGCGGCGAGGTGTGCATGGTGATGCTGGACGGCAAGGGTTTCTTCAGGATCAGGCAGAACTTCACTGCATATTCGCGAAGAAAGGTAAAGCGGGTGCAGGTCAGTGACCAGGTATCGGGGGTTCATCCCGTAAAGGGAGAGGAAATGGTCGAGGGCTTCCCGGTAATAGCTCGCTGACGCCATTTCCTTGAGATCCCCCAGATATTGGCTCGGGAAGAGGTTTCCCTCATGCGTTACGGAGAAAGTCGCCTTCATCTCTCCACCCGCCGCCAAAATGGACGGTCCTTTTTTGGTGAGGAAAAGAGGCTGGGGGACGACCCCACGGGCTCGCCTAACGTAAAAAGAACGTTTCCCGGCAACGGAGACAACGGAATCATCGACACGCATGCAAATATCCCGGTCATGCATAAGAAAACCGTCCACAATGTTTCCTAACCGCTCCAGTGCCTCTCCGTTGCTTGCAATGATCGGTTCCTCGCTCTGGTTGGCGCTTGTCATCACCAGCACTTCGAGACTATCGAGAAGAAGCGCATGGAGGGGAGTATAGGGGAGCATGACCCCAATCGAATCCATACCCGGGTTNNATCACAAGCCAGGTGAAACCCTCCAAGCCCTTTTATCGCAAGGATATTACCCGATGACAGCATTTCGGAAGACAGGGAAATTGCCTTGCCCGCTTTTGCCATGACGTTCCCTTCCCGGTCGCAAACCCAGGGAAGCGGACCACAAGCGGGGCAGGCGTTGGGTTGTGCATGATAACGCCGGTCCAGGGGATCCCGGTATTCCGCGGAACAATCATCGCACATTTCGAACCGCGACATCGTCGTCTTGCACCGATCGTATGGAAGGTCACGAATGATCGTGAAGCGCGGCCCGCAAAAGGTGCAATTAGTAAAGGCATATCCATAGCGCCTGTTGTTGGGGTCTCTCATGTCCTTGAGGCAAGAATCGCAGGTCGCGATGTCGGGCGGAATGAGCACGCGCCGGGCAGTCCTTCCCTCACTTTTCAATATTTCAAATGAAGAGGGCCCCCCAATGACATCTTCTGAGCAATCAACCAGGGTTAATCCATGAATGTAGGCCACAGTGGGACACTCTCTCTCGAGACGCCTCAAGAAGGAAGCGATTCGACAGGATTCTCCCCATAACTCAAGCTCAACTCCCGAAGTTGTATTCCTCACCGAACCGTAAAGGTTTTCTTCGTGGGCAAGGCGCGCGCAGAATGGCCTGAATCCAACCCCCTGGACAACTCCGGTGACCAGGTAGCGAACTTTTTGCATGATTGACAACCCTCCAGACTGGGCGCATTTTAAGTCCAGTTTCAAGTTGCAGCAAGCCGGACATAAAAAAAGAGGAGGTAAACGATGACTGAACTGGAGAATCCCCACAGCCTGCCCGTCGAAGAAATCGTTCGAGCCCTCTACTCCGATGCCTCTATGGGGCTCTCTACCAAGGCAGCCCAGGAACTCCTGGAACAAAACGGACCTAATTTGCTTGAACAGGAAGAACCCCGACCGTGGTGGTCCTTCTTCCTTTCACAGTTCAAGAGTCCCATGGTGGCCCTCCTCTCGCTTGCCGCTCTCGTCAGTCTCTTCATGCGTGAGTTCCTGGACGCAGGTGCCATACTTGTCGTCATTCTCCTGAATGCGCTGATTGGCTTCCTGACGGAATTTCGTGCGGAGAAAGCGATGGAAGCCCTCCGATCGATGACATCTCCCAACGCCCGAGTCCTTCGCGATGGGAAACCGGTGGTCATCCCAGCTGAAAGGGTCGTCCCCGGCGATATCCTGCTGCTCGAGGCAGGGGACCTTGTACCCGCCGATTCCCGCATGATCGAGGCCCGAAACCTGGCAGTCGACGAATCTTCTCTTACAGGAGAGTCGATGCCGGTCGAAAAAAACGCGGAACTTCTACCCAAAGAAACGTTGCTTGCGGACCGCTTGAATTGCGTCTTTTCAGGCACGGCCGTCGTCAGGGGAAACGGAAAGGCTCTCGTCTTCGCCACCGGTCTTGATTCGGAACTAGGGCGGATCAGTTCCCTCCTTGGAAGCGTACAAAAGAAATCAACGCCCTTGGAGGAAAAACTGGAAAAGTTCAGTAGATTTCTTATTCTTCTAGTCGGAACGATCGCTGGCGTTGTTTTCGCGATAGGAGTCATGCAAGGCCGCGGAATTTTCAAGATGTTCGAAACGGGAATAGCCCTTGCGGTTGCGGCTGTTCCCGAAGGGCTCCCGTTTGTTGCGACGATGACGCTTGCGATAGGGGTCCACCGGATGGCCCGCCAGAACGCCCTCGTCCGCAACCTGTCCGCGGTTGAAACTCTCGGCTCGACAACGGTCATATGCACGGACAAAACCGGCACCCTGACCCTCAACGACATGACGGTCCGCCTCCTCCTGCCTGTATTGCCGTCTCTTGAAGGACTCCTTTTGAGGACCGCTGTCCTTTGCAACAATGCCTCTCTTGGTGGGACCTCGCCAATCGGAGACCCGATGGAGGTAGCGCTTCTCAAGATCGCCGAGGAAAAGGGCGTGGATATCGAAGAGATTCGCCGGCACTACCATCGCACGGCGGAAATACCTTTCGACTCACGGGCGATGACCATGGAAACCAGTCATGGTTCTTCAACCGCGTTCAAAGGGGCTCCCGAACGTGTTCTTTCGAGCCTGCCAAGCATCTGGACCGAGATGGGGCCTCGGCCGTTTTCTGCGGAAGAACGCCAGTTCTGGATGGACGAGACCGCCAAAATCGCAAAGGAAGGAATGCGATCGCTGGCATTTGGCTGGGCCGATGGAAATGAGGAACTCGGCTTTGTCGGCCTCGTGGGAATAATCGACCCGCCACGTCCCGAGGTCAGGGACGCCGTGCAGGCCTGTCACGAATCCGGGATCCACGTGGTTATGGTTACCGGTGACCACCTCGACACGGCTCGATCGATTGCAAGGGAAGTAGGAATCCTCTCCGAACGTTTTCCCGAAAGTCTTGACGGAAAGGTCCTGGAAACGCTGGATGAACACGCCCTCGCTTCAAGGACGGGAGGCGTCTCCGTTATCGCACGGGTGGCTCCGGAGCACAAGCTGAGGCTTGTGCAAGCTTTCCAGGCTTCGGGGGAAACTGTCGCCATGACAGGTGACGGGGTAAACGACGCAGTTGCCCTCAAGCAGGCCGATGTGGGGATTGCCATGGGAATCCAGGGGACAGAAGTCAGCAAGGAATCCTCCGACATCATCCTCCAGGATGATCGTTTTTTCACGATCGTTAAAGCAATCAGCGAGGGCCGGAGGATTTTCGGAAACATCCGGAAATCGGTCCTTTTCCTGCTTTGCTGCAATCTCAGCGAGGTTTTCACTGTTCTCTTCGCACTTCTTCTCAGGCTACCGGCAATTCTTCTTCCCCTCCAGATCCTCTGGATCAACCTGATCACGGACGTTCTTCCGGCACTTTCCCTAGCCCTGGACCCTCCAGAGCCCGGATCGATGCGCCGTCCTCCCATGCCCAGAAGCGAGAATATCCTAACCAGGCGACACCACAGGCTCATTTTCTCCTACGGTTCCATCATGACCCTTGGAGTCTTCGCGGTCACTTTCGCAGGTTTGCACTTACACCCTGGAGACCTTGAAAACGCTACCGCCATGGGTTTTCACACGATGGTCTTTTCCCAGCTCCTTTTCGTATTCAATGTCAGGGACCATAGCCTTTTTCGAAAACCGGGGCAATTGGTGGCTAATCCCTGGCTTGTTGGCGCCGTGCTCTTTTCGATGAGCCTCCAGGTTTTCATCACCAGGATCCCGGTTTTCCAGAAAGTCCTTTCGATCACACCGCTCCTTTTCCCTGAATGGGGAATCGTCCTTGTCGGTGCCTTGCTGCCGACCGCAGTTGCCCAGGCTCACAAGGTTTTCCTAGGCCGATGACACTATCCTGCTAGCCCCATGTGCTAACATAAAAACACCGAAAGAAGAACGACTGGAGGGAAGGGAATGCCCAAACCGAAGCGCCATGAACTTGCACCGTCCAAGTTGAGAAAAATAACTTCCACCGCATCCCTCGGCTTTGAAACGACCGCGCAAATAGGGTGCCTGGAAGGTTTGATCGGACAGCAAAGGGCAGTTGAGGCCATGAAATTCGGTCTAGACGTGGCCAGCAAAGGCTACAACATCTTTGTCGTCGGAGACCACGGAAGCGGCAGGACAACCTACTCGCTGGACCAACTCGCGAAAAGGGCAAACACCCTGCCTTGCCCGGAAGATTGGCTCTATGTCTACAATTTCGCGAACGCGGGGGAACCCTTGGCGATCAGCCTGCCTCCAGGCATGGGTAAAAAATTGTCCGATAGCCTGAACGAACTCGTTGACGAGCTCAAGACCACTCTCAGCAAGGCTTTTGAGAACAGCCAGTATGAGGACTCCAAGGCGCAACTCGTAAAGGAATTCCAGGAGCAAGTAAACGGTTTGATGGAATCGGTTCGCAACTGGGCCCAGGAGAAGGGGTTCTCTATCAAGAGGACACCGCAGGGGTTCGTAAATATCCCGCTTTCGCATTCGACCGACGAAGAAGGCAACTCCGTCAGCAAGGAGATGCAGCAGGAAGAATTCGAGGCCCTATCCGATACCGAGCAAAAAGAACTGCAGTCAAAATCCGAGGAAGTTTCCCAGAAAACACTTGAAATCCTAAGAAAGATCAGGGATCACGAGAAATCCCTGAAGGAAAAGATAAAGAACCTGGAAGCAGAAATATGCCGCAACGCCATTCGACCCTATCTTTCCGACCTGAAATCCCAATATGGAAAAGGGGATAAGCTTGCCGAGTGGATTGATGCCCTAACCGAGGACATCATAGAGAACTTCAACATCTTTATCGCGGCGGCACGGGATGAGAACGCCGATGTCGATTTCAGCCGCTACAGCGTCAATGTATTCGTCTCGAACGATCCCGATTCCGGAGCCCCTGTCATACACGAGACAAATTCCACTTATTACAACCTGGTTGGCAAGGTAGAGTACGAAAGCCGCCAGGGTTATCTCTACACGGATTTTCGTAAAATCGTGCCAGGTGCTCTCCATCGGGCCAATGGCGGATTCCTCGTTCTGGATGCCGAGGAGATACTGCGCCAGTTCATGTCCTGGGAAGCCTTGAAGCGAGTCCTTCGTACCCAGGAGCTTTCAATCGAGAACCTGGGTGAGCAGCTCGGGTTCGTACCCGTCTCATCTCTCAGGCCCCAGGCGATTCCTATCCAGATCAAGGTCGTCATTATCGGCAGTCGATGGATTTACTACCTGCTGAACCTTTATGACCCGGAATTCCAGAAACTCTTCAAGATAAAGGCCGACTTTGATGTCGACATGCCGCGAAACAAGACAACCGAGCAACAACTCGCCTGTTTCGTGGCGAGCTATGTCCAAAAGGAAGGCGGACTACACTTTTCTGCCGACGGCGTAGCGGAAGTGATCGAGTTTGCATCCCGAATTGCCGGAAACCAGACGCGGATGTCGACACATTTTAACCAGATCGAGGAAATTCTCGTCGAGTCCGTGGCCTGGGCACGAAAAATGGGCAGGAAGGTTGTATCCGCTGAAACCGTTAGGAAAGCTTGCAACGCAAAACGTTTCCGGTCCAACCTGATAGAAGAGCGGATCCAGCGGTCCTTTGAAAACGGGCAAATTCGCATCGACACCGAGGGAGCGGCCGTCGGCCAGGTCAATGGGCTCACCGTTCTCGATTTCAGGGAATACATGTTTGGCCACCCCGTACGGATCACCGCGAATGTCTTCATGGGCCAGGAAGGGGTCGTTAATATCGAGCGCGAAGTTAAGATGACCGGCCCGATCCATAACAAGGGCTTGTTGACCTTGAGCAGTTTCCTCGGGCGCAAGTTCGCAAAGGAAATGCCGCTCTCGCTCTCTGCCCGGCTCGCCTTTGAACAAACCTATGACGGTATCGAAGGAGACAGCGCCTCCTCAACTGAGCTTTACGCCCTGCTTTCCGCTCTATCGGGGATTGCCATCAACCAGTCAGTCGCGGTAACCGGCTCGGTAGACCAATTTGGGAACATTCAGCCCATAGGGGGAGCCAACGAGAAAATTGAAGGCTTTTTCCGCTATTGTTCCTACAGGGGGCTCACTGGGAACCAGGGAGTTCTCCTGCCCAAACAGAACGTGCTTAACCTCATGTTGGACCACGAGGTACTGGACGCTGTCAAGAAGGGATTATTCCACGTCTGGGCCATAGAAACGATCGAACAGGGAATAGAAATCCTGACAGGAGTTTCCGCGGGTGTTCCGGACGAAAAAGGTGAATATCCTGAAGGGACCGTATTCCAAAAAGTCATGGACCAATTGAAGACCTGGGTTGAAAAATCAAACCAGCTTAAAAAAGGAAATTCAAACAACACAAAACCAGCGTCCAGAGAAGATGAACCTGACAACAACGATTGACCCTCCCGCACTTCTGGTCGTACTGGATCGTCTTGAAGCGGCCTGGGGGATGGAAACCCATCCCCTTGACCGCTCTTTTGGCGGTCCCCTTGACGGCCTGGTTGCGACCCTCCTTTCCCAAAATACGAATGATCGCAACAGTGAAAAGGCGTTTTTCGAAATGAAGCGTCAATTCCCTTCCTGGGAAAAAGTCTTTGAGGCTGAAGGAAGTGCACTCGTCGAAGCAATCCGAATCGCAGGACTGGCTCCCACCAAGGCTTCCAGAATCAAGGAAATATTGGCTAGAATCAGGTCAGATTTCGGTTTTTACGGGCTTGACACTCTTCGAGACTGGAAACCCCGAAAGGTCAGGGATTACCTCGAAAGCTTGCCCGGTATAGGTCCAAAGACTGCGGGATGCGTTCTGGCATTTGAACTCGGGATGCCTTCCTTCCCCGTTGACACGCATGTGGCTAGAATCACCAGGCGTCTGGGGTGGTTCAGTTCGAAGCAGGCCCCTGCGGAAATCCAGGCTGAACTTGAAGAGAGTGTACCTGCTGAAAGGCAGGCAGGTGGCCACCTGAACTTCATTTTTCATGGGCGGAACACCTGCCATGCGAGAAAACCGCTTTGCAGGAGCTGTATCCTGTCTGATATCTGTCCCGCACGGGACTCAGCCGGCCTGGTACCTTCTTGAGAAATTTTTTCCGGGTCGGCCTTTGCCCCTGTCGCAACTACGAAGAAGGGGCTGTCGAAGAAGCAGTGAAAATCGCGATGGATCGATCGGGAGGAGGACCACTTCTCCAGGACAACGTCTTAATCAAGGCAAACCTCCTTGCTCCTGTTCGTCCCGAACTTTGCGTAACGACACACCCCTCAATCCTAGAAGGACTTGTGCGCTGGGTAAAAACCAACAAACCTGAAACAAAGGTCACAGTTTCCGATTCGCCGGGATACCTTTTTTCCGGCCAATGGCCGTTGTTCATGGAAAACTGCGGCATCCGTTCCCTGGTTGAAAAACATTCGTGCAAGGTGATTCCTCTTAATGAAGAGGGATTCCAGGAGGTTTCAACGCCGGGATCCGTCATGCTGGAAGATATTCGCATTCCCGTAAAGGTCGCGGAAGCGGGAACGCTGATCAATGTTGCCAAATGCAAAACTCATGTCGAAACAGAAATTACGGCCTGCCTGAAAAACACATTTGGCTACCTCGATACGCCCACCCGCAAGCGAGCCCACAGGAGCGGATCCCTACGACAACTATGCGATGCAATTCTGGATGTGCACCTTTCAAGGGTTCCCGACTGGAATCTACTGGACGCGGTCATCGGAATGGAGGGATACGGGCCCTCGCACGGGAAACCCAGGCCGATGGGCTGGATCATCGCCTCCGAGAATGCTCTTGCTGCCGATGTCGTAGCAGCTTTCATGATGGGATATGCAGATCCTTTTTCGATTCCCCTTCTATCATCCGCTGCCCGACGAGCCATGGGACCAACCCAAAGAAACGAAATCGAGCTTTTTGGAGCAAAATGGGAAGAACTTCCAGTTCCGGGATTTCGAAAATCACCTTCCGCCCTCAGGCGCTTCATTCCTACACCTCTCAGGGGCATGGCACACACGCTGGTCCGCCTTGCACCGTCTTGGGATGCCGACGCCTGTATCTTTTGCGGTGCATGTGCTGCAGTTTGCCCTCTCAAGGCAATCCATGCGGGAAGAAAAGTACTCGCCATCGACAGGACAATCTGCGTCGGTTGTCTTTGTTGCCACGAGATGTGCCCGACAGGAGCCATGGCAGTAAAGCCAAACCTTCTTGCCCGTCTTTTGCTTAACAACAAATAAAGTCAATCCCCTACGATCTTTCCTTTCCGTAGGGGAGTGACTAAGAAATCTTCGCTATGTTAATTAGCCCTTTTAGGCTTTTTCCTTAAGTCTGTCCAAGACGATCTTATACCCGTCCGCGCCGTACTCGAGGAACTTTTTCACCCGGCTTATCGTGGCCGTGCTCGCACCCGTCTGCTGCGCTATCTGAGGATAGGTATAGCCTTCGTTAAGCAGTCTTGCGACCTCGAGACGCTGTGCCAAAGCCCTGATCTCTCCGATCGTGGCGATATCTTCAAGAAACCGGTAAACCTCTTCTTCTGTTTCCAGGGCCAGGATTGCCTTGCATAACTGGTCAGTCAGACGATCTTTCCATTTTTCCGCCACCATTTTCACCCCCATGGTATTAACGCAACATCGAGCGTTATTTTATTGGATTATAGCATAAACTTTACTTCGTTCAATTGTTGATGGCCTCACTCGAGAGAGTCGAAAGATGCCTGCTTCACCGTACCTTCTCTATCAGGCTGACAAACCGGCCCAACTCATCCTCCCTGCCAATCGACACACGGAGCCAGTTTCCTGGAGAATCCAGGTCAAGGAACTTGACGTGAATTGCGGCTTCCTCCATTTGGTCCAACAAGAGGGATTTTGAGAAATCTGAACGAACCAGCACAAAGTTGGAATCACTGTTATATGCATGCCAGCCCGGAATCCGGTTGATCACCTGGATGAGCTGATCTCGCATATACCGGATACTGAGGACGCGGCTTTCCATCCATTCCCTGTACTGGAGCACAATCGCCCCGATTTCCTGCGATAGCAGGCCTACGTTGTAAAGATCCCGGACTTTCTCGATCCCCGACGACACCGAGGGAGAGCAGGCACCGTAGCCGATTCTAAGGCCTGCCATTCCCCATGCCTTGGAAAGGGTTTTAAGGATGCACAGTTTTCCGGGAATCATGCGGTTCCTGAAGGTTTCCAGGAATGTCGAACTTGAAAATTCTCCATAGGCTTCGTCAACGACAATCACACCACTGGCGCTTTCGGCCAGCCGTGTTAGGAAATTGTTCGATATGACCTTCCCCGTCGGGTTGTTCGGTGTATCCACGAGGATCAGGGCGGGGGAATAACGTGAAACAGTCGCAATAAAGAGGTCCTCATCGAAATCGATTTCCTTGTCGCCGATCCCCAGGGGAACCGGAATCCATTCTGCCCTGTGTCGCCGGCATAATTCAGGATACTGGGAAAACGTGGGTGAAAGGGAAACAACCCTTGCCCCCTTTTCGATGAAGGCCGTAAACAGCATCGAAAGAATCTCATCGCCCCCGTTCCCAATGACAAGATTTTCCTCAGGAACACCCGTCAACTCCGAAAGGACCTGTTTTATCTTATTGCCCTCGGGATCCGGATAACGGTTAAGGTCTATTGATGAGATCAACTGCCTTATTTCCTCCCGCAGGGAGGGGGGCAAGCGAAAGGGGTTCTCGTTTTTATCGAGGTATACCGGAGTTTCCTTAACGTTGCCGATTACGGAAGATGAAGAACGATCGTGCAAAGACCTCGCCCCCATTATTCTGCTAGCATGCTAAAGCTTTGCTTTTGTCACACGAGGGAGAGTTTACCAGCTTTTTTAAAGGTTGTCAAACAAGGAAGAGAACTTATATCGCGTCGTGTTGGCGGTTGACGGGACATCCAACCCTGCATATAATAGGTCAGCGCTGGCCGGGCTGGCGGAATAGGTAGACGCACGGGACTTAAAATCCTGTGGACGAAAGTCCGTGCGGGTTCGATTCCCGCGCCCGGCACCAGAGAGCATTCATCGCGGGGTGGAGCAGTCAGGAAGCTCGTCGGGCTCATAACCCGAAGGTCGCAGGTTCAAATCCTGCCCCCGCAACCAATGGCGGTGTAGCTCAGTTGGCTAGAGCATGCGGTTCATANNACTCCACTCACCGCCACCAACTGACTTTCATATTTCACTTTGAGGCGGGCCTGGACCCCGCCTTTTTTTTATGATGCACAAGCATAGGAGATGCTATGACACATCCAGTGATTCGAAAAGTTCAAAAAGCCGGCAAGGAACAGGGTTGGATCGATTCCGACAAGACCCTTGTAGCGGCTGTTTCCGGAGGCGGGGACTCAGTTGCTCTCCTTGATGCGCTGGCGGAAACCTACCACGGCCGGATCGTAGTGGCGCACCTGGAGCATGGAATTCGTGGAGCTTCATCCGTTGCAGACGCAGATTTCGTGAAGGAGCTGTGCCGGGATAAGAACCTTGAAGCCGTGGTCAGATCCGTTCCAGTCCCACGGCAACGCCGTCGTGGAGAATCCATGGAACAGGCTGCCCGGAGAATTCGCTACCAGTTTCTTGAAGAAGTCAGGAAATCATTTGAAGCCGATTGGATTGGTGTGGGCCACAACTCAGACGACGTAGTGGAAACGATGTTGCTTAACTTCCTTCGCGGCACAGGCGTTTCCGGCCTTTGCGGCCTGCTTGGCCGCCGCGGAAGGATCGTGCGCCCTCTCATTCATTGCAGCCGGCTCGACCTCCGCGATTTCCTCCTGGAACATGGGCAACCCTGGCGTGAGGATGAGACCAACACGGATACCCGATACCTCCGAAACAAGCTCCGCCTTGAACTTATTCCTAGCCTCGTGGAGAGCTACAACCCTAACTTCAGGGAGAAAATGCTCTTTCTGCGGGAAAGCCTCATACCCTGCCGGGAATTTCTTGAAGAACGCGGAAAGGGCGCCTCGCTCCTCCTAAGGAGAAACCTTCCCCTGGCTATCTGCGCCTGGGACCTGCTTTCACTACGGCGCCTGGTTCCTTCAGCCCGGGCGGACATGTTCCGTTACGAAGCCTCGGATTTCGGGTTGGGTACCCTTGACCACAGGCAAATGGAGCGCCTCCTGGGCTTGCTCTCCCTGAGACAGGGATGGCGTTTCCAGTGGGAGAAAACCTTGGAAATCAGGGCTGGGGGAGGATTCCTGGCATTGCTGGACAGGAAACTTTTCGACAGGCCTCCGGATCCCCCCTTCGTCCTGGACGAAACGAAAAGCAAGACCCGCTGGGGGGCAGGAACCTTAAAATGGGAAAGAACCGGGCTCAAAAAACCTGCCTTCTCTGATTTTTCAGTCGTCCTCCCTGATTCCGGCAAAGCACCCGTCATCATGTCCTCAAGCGCGGCGCTGCCGCAGGCAATGCTTGCATCAATCCCCTGGTTTTATCGAAAATGCTGGCCTACCGTTGTGTTTGGCGATAAAATGTCGTGGACCCCTTTCTGGGGCAGGCCATACGAGTTTCAAGAGACTGATTCGTTTTGCATCCGGCTGACTTACACGCCGGATCGAAGCGTGGGAGAGTCCTGAATGGATTATGAAGTCGGGAAGGTCCTCATCGATGATGAAACGATCTCTACCAAGGTCGGTGAACTTGCTTCTGAAATCGCGAACTGCTATTCGGGAAAAGAATTTGTAGCTGTCGGGATCCTGAAGGGTGCAATCTTTTTCCTCGCTGACCTCGTGAGGTCGCTGCCTCAGGATTGCCGCGTAAAAATCGATTTCATGGCCGTATCCTCCTACGGAGCCTCCACGAAATCGTCCGGAATCGTGAAAATCGTTAAAGACCTGGACACGGACATAAAAGGACGAGATGTCCTGCTCGTCGAAGATATACTCGACACGGGGCTGACCCTTTCCTACTTGCAGGAACTCCTGCGTGGACGGGCCCCCCGGAGTCTAAGGACATGTGTTCTCCTCGACAAGCCGGATAGGCGCAGAGTCGACGTCAACGTCGATTTCAAGGGCTTTTCCATACCTGATGAGTTCGTCGTGGGATATGGCCTCGATTATTCCGGTTACTGGAGAAACCTGCCTAGCATCCACGTGGCGAAAGCCCTAGAAGGTTCTGCCAACAAGACACAACCCAAGGAGTGAAAAGCAATTGAATAGAATGGCGAAAAACCTGGGCCTATACCTAATACTGATCGTCCTGGTGGTCAGCCTTGTAAACGCATTCCTGACCCCCAGCCAAAACACCCAGGAAATGACCCCCCTGACCTACAGCGATTTCCTCAAGTCTGCACAGGCGGGCCAGGTGGAAAAGGTTTCCATCGAAGAGAATGTGGTCAAGGGCACGTCAAAGGACGGGAAATTATTCCGGACCTATGTCCTGGATGCAGGCCCTCTTGCCCAGGAACTTGTGAAACTGGGCATTGCCGTAGAATTCGTTCCGCCCCAGAAAGCACCCTGGTGGGCTGGAATGATGACGTCGCTTTTCCCGACCCTCCTCCTTATCGGGGCATGGATCTTTATCCTCTACAACATGCAGGGTGGGGGAAGCAAGGTCATGAATTTCGCCAAGAGCAAGGCTAAGGTCTTCATTGACAACCGCCCCAAGGTTACGTTCAAGGATGTTGCAGGCTGCGACGAGGCGAAGGAAGAACTGCAGGAGGTAATCGAATACCTCCGGGACCCGGAACGTTTTGTCCGTCTCGGGGCAAACGTCCCTAAAGGTGTATTGCTACTCGGCCCCCCGGGGACGGGCAAGACCCTCCTCGCGCGGGCAGCGGCCGGAGAGGCCGACGTGCCGTTCTTCAGCATCAGCGGTTCGGACTTTGTCGAGATGTTCGTTGGGGTGGGGGCGGCACGAGTCCGGGACCTCTTCGAGCAGGCCAGGAAAATGCAGCCTAGCATCATCTTCATTGACGAACTGGACGCGGTCGGGCGCCAAAGGGGCGCAGGCCTTGGCGGAGGTCACGATGAGCGCGAACAGACACTCAACCAGATGCTGGTCGAAATGGATGGTTTCGATGCATCGACAGGGATCATCCTGATCGCCGCCACAAACAGGCCCGACATACTTGACCCGGCGCTCCTGCGTCCCGGACGTTTCGATCGCCATATTGTCGTCGACAAGCCGGATTGGAAAGGCCGCCAGGCCATCCTTGAAGTTCACTCCCGGAACAAGAAACTCGACAAGGGGGTCAACCTCGATATCATCGCACGCAGAACGACGGGTTTCGTTGGGGCGGATCTTGCAAATCTCGTCAACGAGGCAGCCCTTCTCGCCGCTCGCAACGGGCAGAAAACCCTCTCCATGGCAGATTTTGAAGAAGCGATTGACCGTGTCATCGCCGGACCCGAAAGGAAAAGCCGTCTCATAAACGCAAAGGAGAAAGAGATCATCGCCTTCCACGAGTCCGGGCATGCTCTTGTAGCCCGCTTGATTCCCGGTTGCGACCCGGTCCATAAGATATCGATCATCCCCCGGGGGCACATGGCTCTTGGATACACCTTGCAGCTTCCCGAAGAAGACCGTTTTCTCATCTCGCGCAACGAATTAATCGACCGGATATGCGTTCTCCTCGGCGGCCGAGTGGCGGAGGAGATTACGCAGGGAGACATCACGACCGGTGCCCAAAACGACTTGGAACGAGCAACGCAACTTGCCAGGCAAATGGTTACCGAATTCGGGATGAGCGAAAAACTAGGCCCCATGACGCTGGGCCGCAAGCAACACGAGGTATTCCTGGGAAGAGATATTGTCGATGACAGGAATTACAGCGACGAGGTCGCCTTTACAATCGACCAGGAAATGCGGGCGATCATCGACAATTGCCACACGAAAGTCAAGACATTGCTTTCTGAGAATTATGAAATGCTTAACAAGGTCACGCGGTCGCTTCTTGAAAGGGAAATACTTGAGGGAGAGGAACTAGATATCCTGATAGCGGGAGAAGAGTTGCCCCCCCTTGTTCCGAAAATCAAGCCGGAGGCAACGGCTGTCGAAAGCGAAGCCCCGCAGGCAGAAACAGAAAGGGCTCTCCCGCAGGATGAGGGCAGAGTCGAGCCGGAACCTGCAGTTTAAAGCAAGGTTGACGCTCGTTGAAAGGAAATGGCGCACGGCTTTCCGTGCGCCATTTCCTTTCTCGATAACCGAGGAGGATCATTTTGGGAATCTTCAAACTTCATTGCCCGTGGCCCCCAGCAGGTGACCAGCCGGAAGCGATTGAAGCCCTGTCCACTGGGTTGGCGGAAGGACGTCAGTCGCAAATGCTCATCGGCGTGACGGGGAGCGGGAAGACATTCACGATAGCGAATGCCATCGCCAGGCAGGACCGGCCCGTTCTTGTCATCGCACACAACAAGACTCTTGCGGCCCAGCTTTATACCGAGTTCAAAACCTTTTTTCCCGAAAACGCGGTCCATTATTTCGTAAGCTATTATGATTACTACCAACCCGAAGCCTATGTCCCCGCTCACGATCTCTACATTGAAAAGGACGCTTCGATAAACGAACGGATAGAAAAGTTGCGCCTTGCCACAACAAAATCGCTCATCGAGAGACGGGACGTCATCGTTGTGGCCAGTGTTTCCTGCATTTACGGCCTCGGAAAGAAAAAGGCCTACGAAGAAGCCGTTTTCGGGTTCAAGGTAGGAGAGACCTGGAGACGCCGTGATTTTTTCGAGTCCCTTCTACGGAACTATTACCAAAGAAACGACCAGGTCCTTGAACCCGGACTTTTCCGTGTCAAGGGCGATACTGTCGAGATTTTCCCTGCCTACAGCGATACGGCTCTCAGGATCCTCTTCGATGATGCGAGGATCGAAAGGATAACCGAGATCGAACCCGTTTCGGGGAAAGTGGTCCAGGGAAAGGAACAAGCCCTTCTTTTCCCGGCCCAGCACTACGTAACGACAAGGGAGCAGATCCTCCGCGCCATGGAAGCGATCGAAGACGAGATGGAACAACAAGTGAACTTTTTCAACATGGAAGGGCGCCTGCTGGAAGCTCAGCGGCTTCGGGAGCGTACGCGGTACGACATGGAAATGCTTTCGGAAGTGGGGTACTGCTCGGGAATAGAGAATTACTCTCGCCACCTGGAGGGCAGGCCGGAAGGGGAACCTCCAGGGACCCTGCTCGATTTCTTCCCGCCGGATTTCATTATGGTCATCGACGAATCCCATATCACGCTGCCGCAGATACGAGGCATGTACAATGGGGATCGATCCAGGAAAGAAACTTTGGTTCGATACGGGTTCCGCCTTCCGTCGAGCCTGGACAACCGGCCCTTGAAATGGGAAGAGTTCAAAGGCTACATGAAGCAGGTTATATTTCTTTCCGCTACGCCTGGAGACTGGGAAATCAGTGTCTCATCAAAGATCATCGAGCAGTTGGTCAGGCCGACGGGGGTAATGGACCCCGAGATTTTTGTTGTGGAAGCGAAAAACCAGGTCGATGACCTTATCGGAAGACTTTCGGACTTGAATCGACTTAACGAAAGGGCTCTCGTGACAACCCTTACAAAGCGATCCGCCGAAGACCTGGCCGAATACCTGGCCGAGGTTGGGCTCAAGGTCCGATACATACATTCCGAATTGGACACTTTCGAAAGGGCGGACCTGATCAAGGACCTCCGTACGGGCGCAGTCCAGGTCCTTGTCGGCGTGAACCTGCTTCGTGAGGGACTGGACCTCCCCGAAGTTTCCCTCGTGGCAATTCTTGACGCGGACCGGGAGGGCTTTCTTCGATCGCACCGATCCCTAATCCAGATGATCGGCAGGGCTGCCCGGAATATTGGAGGTACGGTAATTCTCTATGCCGACACGATGAACGAAAGCATTCGAAAGGCAGTCGAAGAAACTTGCCGCCGGCGCGAAGTCCAGCGTGCCTACAACGAAAGACGTGGAATCACTCCCCGTACGATTTTCAAGGAAATAGTCGGAATCCTGCCGGGTGAACTGACCGGTGCAAGCGGCAGCGAACGTGTTGCCTCTGACGGAAGCACTCGTAAATACGATCGTTCGACGTTGGAAGAAATGATGTGGAAGGCTGTCGAGAAACTGGATTTCGAAGAAGCGGCCCGTATACGGGACTTGTTGCAGGCAAACCAGGAAGGAGTCATTGAAAGTGGATCATCGGATCGTCGTCCAGGGAGCAAGGGAACACAATCTAAAAAACGTTACCGTCGCTCTTCCCAAGGATAAACTTGTCGTCTTCACCGGGCCTTCTGGTTCCGGAAAGTCGTCATTGGCCTTCGACACGATCTTCGCCGAAGGTCAGAGACGCTACATCCAGTCCCTTTCCGCATATGCACGCCAATTTCTCGGCGTCCTGAACAAGCCCGATGTTGACGATATCGCAGGTTTGTCCCCGGCTGTCTCGATTGAGCAAAAGGGAATTTCCCATAACCCTCGCTCAACTGTAGGAACAGTCACCGAGGTTTACGATTACCTTCGTCTCCTTTTCAGCCGCGTGGGTGTTCCCCATTGCCCTATCTGCGGTGAGCTCGTCCACCGTTACACGCTGGACGAAATACTCGATCTCGTTCTTAGGGATTATGAAGGGAAACGAATCGAGATACTGGCTCCCCTTACAAGAGGGAAAAAGGGTGAACACCGTAATGTCCTCGACGAAGCCCGCAGGGAAGGTTTTTTGCGCGTTCGCGTCGATGGGACGGTTCTCTGGCTGGAAGAGGAAATCAAGCTGGATAAGAACCGGAAACATTCGATCGAGATTGTCGTGGATCGCCTAACGCCATCAAGGGAAAACCGGGACCGCCTGAGCGAGTCCACGGAGACTGCGCTCAAAATGGGTGGAGGTTATGTCCTTTTCGTTACGGGCGAGAGAGGGGAAAAACTCTTTTCCGAAAACTTCGCATGCCCGAAATGCGAGATTTCACTGCCGGTAATCGAGCCCCGCCTTTTTTCCTTCAACAATCCTTTCGGTGCCTGCCAGGCCTGTTCCGGGCTTGGGAGTCACGAACATTTTTCTTTCGACCTTGCCGTCGACCCAGAAAGGTCGGTTTGGGAAGGAGCACTCCTCCCCTGGAAAACAAGCCATTACATGCTCCGCAAGTTGAAGGCTGTTTCCGATTCCAGGCACTGGGATCTCGCTAAGCCTTTCCGCCAACTTCCGCCGGAGATACGGGAAGCGATCCTCATGGGTGTTCCAGACCGTGTTCCCATGACCTACAGAGAAAGCGGGCAGTTGCAATCTTACATGGGACGTTTCGAGGGACTCATGCCTTGGCTTGAAAACAGGTGGACCGAGACGGAATCGGAATCCGTGGCGGAAGAACTCGTGTCCTTCCGCACCGAGGACCAATGCAGGGAATGCCTCGGCAAACGCCTCCGGCCGGAAGCGCTGGCTGTAACAATCGACGGCCTTGGTATCGCAGACGTGACAGAAATGCCCGTTGCGGATTTCCTTGACCGGCTGAACAACATTCAGCTTTCACCAGAGGCTATTGAGATATCCAGACAGATTCTGGACGAAATCCGCAATCGTTTGTCGTTTATGGTCGACGTCGGGGTCGGTTACCTCTCGCTTTCACGCCGCGCGGACTCCCTAAGCGGGGGCGAAAGCCAGCGAATCCGCCTCGCCACGCAGATAGGCTCAAAATTGAGCGGGGTGCTTTATGTCCTTGACGAACCCACCATCGGCCTTCACCCTCGCGACACAGAACGGCTCCTAAAGACGCTCAGGGCAGTAAGGGACCTTGGAAACACCGTCATCGTGGTGGAACACGACCGGGATACGATGCTTTCCGCAGATTTTATCCTCGAGCTTGGACCGGGTGCCGGGGAACATGGCGGAGCCGTCGTTGCAGCCGGTACGCGTGAAAACATCCTTGAAGCGGATTGCATGACCGGGCCTTATCTCAAGGGAACCGCTTTCGGGGCGGTCCTTCGCAGCGAGCCGAGGCCTGCCTCGGGCTGGATGGAAGTGGTTGGGGCCAGGGAACACAACCTGAAGGATATTGACGTCAAGCTTCCCCTGGGAGTATTGACCTGCATAACAGGTGTTTCCGGGTCCGGCAAGAGCACATTCATGCACGATATCCTGTACCGCGGCCTCAAGCGCCACATGGATAAAGATTTCCGCGGAAGATCGGGACTTCACCGGGAGATTAGAGGATGGGAAAACCTCAAGAATGTGGTCCTCGTCGACCAGAACCCTATCGGCAGGACGCCCCGGTCNNGGTCGAATCCCGCCACCTATACCGGCCTCTTCACGCCCGTTCGTGAGCTCTTTTCCCAGTTGCCGGAGGCGAGGATTCGGGGATTCCAACCGGGCCGATTCAGTTTCAACGTGCGCGGCGGACGGTGTGAAGCCTGCAAGGGAGAAGGAGAAAGCCGTATTTCCATGCTATTCATGCCGGACGTCTTCGTGCCTTGCGAAATCTGCAAGGGGAAACGCTACAATCACGAAACCCTGGAGGTTCGCTATAGGGGGCGGACAATCGCCGATGTCCTTGATATGCCCGTCGAGGAAGCCCTGCACTTCTTCGCGGACATTCCAAGGATCGCCTCGAAGCTCAAGGTGATAGAGGAATCCGGCCTCGGTTACATTCGGCTCGGCCAACCCGCGCCAACCCTGAGCGGCGGCGAGGCCCAAAGGGTAAAACTAGCGACAGAGTTGTCCAAACGCTTCACGGGCTCAACCCTGTATCTTTTGGACGAGCCGACTACAGGCCTGCACTACACTGACGTCCGTAAGCTTCTTCTTCTTCTCCACAAGCTTGTGGACCAGGGAAACACCGTTGTCATGATCGAACACAACCTGGACGTCCTTGCATCCAGCGATTACCTGGTCGATCTTGGCCCCGAAGGTGGAAACGCGGGTGGAAAGGTCGTGGCCACCGGGACCCCGGACCAGGTTTCACGGTCGCGCAGAGGCCACACGGCACCATGCCTTCGAGAATATCTCAAGCAAGTCAGGAGGTACGCCGATGCATGAAGAAGAAAGACGGCAACAGGACCAGGAATCGACCCAGGAAGTAGCGTGGGGCCGGAATTCCGTCCTTGCCCTTATCGAAGAAGCTCCCAAGCGCATAAAGAAAGTGTTGATTGCCAGGGACTCACATCATCAGGCTATCCGAAAAGTCGAAGAATATTGTCGCAGGGACTCGATTCCGTTCCAGAAAGTGGAAAGGGCGTCGATTGAGCGGTTGTGCCCGGGAACATCCCACCAGGGAGTCGCCGCCCTTGTGTCCCCGGTCGAATTGCTTGACGCTGCCACCCTTGGCCAACACTTGCCCCCAAACCCAAAACCGGCAATGGTTCTGCTCCTGGACCACCTTCAAGACCCTGGGAACCTGGGCAGCATTATCCGGTCGGCCGAGTCTTTCGGAGCATCGGCGATTGTCATTCCAAAAAGGCGGGCAGCCCTTCCCACCGGCATCGTCCTAAAAGCAAGCGCGGGAGCTGCTGCCAGGCTACCAATTTTCACGGCACCAAACCTGCTTTTTGCGCTTGACCAGCTTGAACCGGCAGGTTTCTGGTCTGTGGGGCTGGATCACAAGGCTCCCGAGACCCTCGGCGGCAAGCCGCTTCCTGTGCGTCTCGCCCTTATTGTTGGCGGAGAAGGACAAGGTATCAGCCGCCCCGTTGAAATGCGCTGCGACGAACGCCGTAGAATCCCCATGGAGGGCAAATCGGGTTCCCTAAACGCCTCGGTTGCCACTGCAATTGCGATGTACGAGTGGAAACGAACGATTGACAAGGCGGGAAGCGCCCCTTAAAATGCATGATGCTCCGGGTGGTTAGTTCAGAGGAAGAACGCTTCCTTGACACGGAAGAGGTCACAGGTTCGATTCCTGTACCACCCACCATTGAATAAACAGGCCGTTTTCAGACGCATATTTTGCGTAGGGAAGCGGTCTTTATTTTGCCGTTTTCCTGATACCTTAAAACAGGATTACTCCCTTTAATGTTAGGGGGAATCCGCCATGTCTGGAAAACTCGCCCGGATCCATGCAGACCTGAAGCCGTTCAGCCCTCAAGGAGCCCTTGAATCGTTCCTGTCCTTCCGCCAGGCCCAAGGATTGAGGAAGGCCACCCTCGCCCTGGATGAAGCGATCCTTCGCCCCTTCACCCGCGACAACCCCGATTTGCTCAGCCAGCCAAGACAGGCCGCCCTTGAATACCTTGCGTCCTCCAATACCGAATGGACAAGGCAAACCCGTTTGAAGGTCCTGAAGGTCTTCTTCCGCTTTCTCCAGGAGGAAGGAGTCATCGAAGGGGAGCCCATGCGGGGGTTAAAGGGATCCACGCCGCCGAAAATCGCCGGGCTGCCGTCCCTCGATGACGTGAAGGCCTTTCTCGAGAAGCTCGATACCCGCCGATTCGCCCAAAAGCGATTGAAGGCCATGCTCATGCTCTCCCTTGATTCGGGCCTGAGAAGGGGGGAGCTTTGCACCCTGAGGCTTCAGGATTTGGACCTGATCCGCCTTTCAGTCACGATCCGGGCCGCCGTATCGAAAAACAAGAAGGGTAGGGAAGTGCCGTTCAGCCCCGCCACCGCCAGGGAGATTCGCTCCTTTTTGGCCTGCCGCCCCTCAGAATGGAGAACCGAGGCCGTCTTCCCGTCCGAGTCCGGAGAGCCGTTGAAACCGGGGGAGTTGGGCCTTCAGATTCGCCGCCTTTCCAAGAGTTTCGGAATCCCGCTTCACGCCCATGCCCTTCGTCATCTGTGTGCCACCGAGTTCTTGAGGTCCACCGGCAACCTTGCCCTTACCGCCCGTCTCCTGGGTCATTCCAATATTCGGGTCACAAGCGATTTCTACGAACACTTGACCACCGAAGACCTGAAGGCCGCCCATGCCCAAGTGGGGGTCATGGATGCCCTCATGCCGTCAGGAACACGGACGCGCACCCTGAAAAGGGGGGATGCCCGCCGATAAGCCGCCTTCGGAAGCCCCGCCGGGGTTCACCGCACGTCAGGAGCCACACAGAAGGGGCCTGTTTGCCGTCAAGGTAAAAGTTATCGGGCTTGAAATAAGAAAGGGCTCCTGAGCCGTCCTGAAGCATGGGGAGAAGCACTAGCCGACAAAAGGAGGGAATTTCCATGAGAAGGATCATCGAGGGGAAACGGTACGACACGGAAACGGCAACCGAGATCGGGCATAGGAGCAGCGGGGCAATGGGAGATTTTGACAGGATCTCCGAGTCCCTCTATCGAACCCCGAGGGGCAATTATTTCCGGGCCGGGTCTGGCGGAGCCCGCTCTGCATACGGGCAATCCTGCGGACAGAATTGCTGGTGCGGTGGCGAGGGACTTATCCCTCTGGCCAAGGAAGAAGCCCTGGAATGGTGCGAACGCTGGCTTGAAACCGATGAGTACGAAGGCGAGTTTGAGGACCTGATCGAAGAGGCCTGATCCCTGCGGGCCACCTGTTCGCGTCAGAAGGGGTCCCTCCGTTTTGGGGGGCCCTTTCTGCATGGTGCAGGTCATTCACCACCCTATATGTACTGTTCCCGGATCTCGTCAAAGCCGCAATAGGCCGGGAATAGCCTCTCTCCTACCTGCTGCGCGACCCTCCGCTTGATCCTCCAGGCTTGCCTGCGATCGAGGCCCGCCGCCTCCACGCCCTCATCACCGCCCTGCTGATAGGCCTGGAGCCACCGCCGGGTGTCCTTGTCGAAGTGGGGGAAGAGGCCGTTTAGGATCTCCAGACACCGGGCCGCTGTGGAAAGCTCGAGGTCATGCTCCATTCTCTCCTGGAGCCGCACCGCCTGAGGGATGCTCTCGCCGCCCTGGACCCGTCCGGTATAGCCGGGTTGGGGTCTCGTCACCGCCTGAAGGTATTCTCGCCACTCCTTGATCTCCTGCCGCCGTTCCCATGCCTGCCTGATGACCGCCAGGACCAAGGATCGCCACTCTGGAGCCATACTGAAAATACCCCCCCTATCTGAAATTCACGGCGACACGCACGTGACCACCGTCCGGCACGCCACGCTAAAGCCCTAGAGATTTCTTCCTACCCTCCCCCTGTATTGTACTCCAATGAAGCCAACCGTTGCCATGCCTGGGATAAAGCCGCCATGGGAAAAGGACCGAGGGGCCCGGTTGCCTGGGCCGTAACGCCGTGAAACGTTTCGGTAACGTTACAGTAACGCCGAGTGACGTTTCGGGAACGTCACAAGAACGTCACCGTGACTCCATACCGTGACCGGTCACGCTTCAGTCACGCCTTCAGTCACGCACCGTCAAATCATCGTCAAGCGATCGTCAAATGATCGTCAAATGATGGGGAAGTCTTCGGGAAGCGTTTGGGAAGTCTTCGGGAAGTCTTCGGGAAGTCCTGCGCCGTCCTTGGGATGCCCTGCGGATGTCCGATGGACACCCTCTGGAATTCGCCGTCAATTGACCGCCGCCCGCCGCCAATTGATAGCAATTATTTACGGGCCTTTCGCCTTGTTTATGCAGGCCTATGGCCCGCAAGAGGTTTGATCCTTTCAGGAACCGGCCAGGAGGGGGTAAGCTGCATACAGGCTCAAATCTGAGCCGCCTGTCAGCTGCAGTCAGCTGCCATTCCCGTTTGTCGGCTGCCACGCCGCCCAAGGCATGATAAAACCCCCATGCCGGGGATGACATGGGGGTATATGCTTATCGGTGAAGTAGTGAATTTTAGGCCATTACCCGCAACCGCTGCAACCGCTGCAACCGGATTAAAATATGCCCCTTCAGGCTATGCTATTGCTGAGGTTGGCCGGTTCGCCTCTTAACCGAACCCCCGCAACCAGACCGCAACCAAGACTATAAGTTCGAGTGGTTGCATTGGTTGCATTGGTTGCATTGGTTCGTTCAGTTGCAGTGGTTCGGGTGTATCGTGTATTTTCCTTTATCGAGACTGATCACCTGTCCTACCTTGGACATCCTTGAAAGACTGCTCTTGATGGTTCCTTCCGGCCGGTTCAACGCCGCCGCGATGTCTTTATAGTGGAGTGGTCCGCCGACTTCCTTCAGGATCCCGAGAATGGCCCTTCTCCCGCCCGACAGGTCCACCTGATCCTTTTCGCCCTCGATGATCCAGCCGAGTTCGTCAAACCTCAACCTAAGGGTCTTCTCTTCAACGTCTCGCCCCGTCAGGAAGAAATCCGCCGAGTTTTGCCCCCTTGCTCTTTTCAGCACCATGATGGTATCCGCCGAGCCGGTAAGCCCCATGCTGCCCGAGACCATTTCCAGGGGATCCGCCGCCTCTCCCTTCCGGGTATGATGCACCGCGACTATGCCGACTTGATGACGGTCTGCGAGGCTCTTCAGGAGGCCTGCCGCTGCATAGTCCTCCCCGTAAATGTTCCCGTTTCGGCTTGCGGGCTTCCTGAATTTCTGGAAAGTGTCCACGATCACCAGCCGTGCCTTTGGATGTTCCTCAAGCCAGCCCTCGATGAATTCAATGCCCCCCTGGTCCGCCCTGGGGGTTTCTGTGCAAACATGCAGCTTTCCCGGGAAGGGGCCATCCCCGCAAACCTGCTCCAGCCGGGCCTTTATTCGCCGGGGAGTGTCCTCCAGACATAGGGCCAGCACTTCACCCGGTTCTACCTCGATGCTCCCGAGGACCGCCCCCCCATAGGCCACCCCTGCCGCGACTGCCAGAGAGAAGAAGGACTTTCCGGTCTTAGGCGAACCCGCGAGGATGGAAAGCCCTTCCGGTATCAATCCGGGGACCGCCCATTTAGGGGCCTTGAATTCCGTTCTTTGGAGTTCTGCACCCGTGAAGATTTTAGGGGATGGGGCAGTCTTTACCGTCTGAGGGTCCGGTTTATACCTCCCCACCGATCGAGCGATTCCCAAAACTTCCCTTTCGGGAAGCGGCGGCTTGCATTGGCTCTCGTTTACCGTGAGAATCGCCGCTTCAATCTCAGGCTGTCCCATTCCCTGCTTGCGCATGGCTCCCGCAATGGCGGTAAGCCGGTCGTTCCTTTGCCCCTGGGGGATAGGCTCCCCTTCGCCCCTGGCCGTCCTGTCTGATTTCAACCTTCGGGCCATGAGGCCAAGGATCACCTGGGGGAGTGGGGCCAGGTCCGTTTTAAACGGCGAGACCGCCCATTCGTATTCTTTGCCGTTCGGGTGGACGCTCGGGGGGACCGTGACCTTTCCGCCGTCCGCCTTGATTTCAAGTCCGGGCATGATCTCGCCGGATTTTATGGGGCCTGGGAGCGGGTATCTGAAGAATATATGCTGGCCGCCGCCACCTGTCCGCGAACGTGGGGTTTCCGGCAATCCTTCAGGGAAAACAGCCTCCAGGGAGTCATTGCCGCCATTGCGCGGGTCAACGTCAAGGACCGCCAGGCCTGAACGGGGACCCGTCAGGACTCCGATCCCTGCCCCCTCATGCTCCCGCCACCATCTTTCAAGGACAGCCGGGACCGTGGAGGCTATCTCAGGCCACTTTGAAACGAGGGGAATCTTGTCCCGCTCAGGGATAACCGGCCAGCCAAGAGCGGCGATGTTTAGGGCTTCTTTGAGGTTGCTCCTGGAGCCGTCCACGCCGCCGCCCTAATCCCTTGGGACCCTGAACAAGTCCCCCTGCCGGGGCCCGTTCGTAAACGCGCCGTTGGACTGAGGCTCTACGCCGCCACCGGCAAGCCTCCAATATTTCAAGGGGCAGTACCACCTGAGAGGGAAGCGGAAGTTCTCTCTCGCGGGCCAGTCTATCTTCTTCGACTTCTCCAGGAAGGTTTCAAAGGCGATCCGGTAAGTACAACCGCCCGTGACCATGAGGAGGATTTCCTTGCATCCACGCTCCCGAAGGGCCTGGACGTTTGGGTCATCTATCCCGTAGGTCTGGAGGGACCGGAAGAAGTCTTCGGGCTTCACCTGCTTTTCGAACACCCGCCGATCCTCGAACCAATAGCCGCCCGCTACCGTTGTTCCCTGGTAGACACAGGAAAACTTCTCGCCCTTGCTCTTGCCGCCCCGCCTTGGGGGTTCCATCTTCTCAGTTTTCAAGGTACAATCACCTCAGAATGTTCAGCATTTTGCCCGGTCCATCCGGGCCGCCCGCTCCCTCGCCGGAGTGGGCTTAATTTTTTGCCCTTCCCGCATCATCGAAAAGTTCCTCGCGATCCACACCGAGAACCGCCGCAATCTTTCCCTGGGCCGTTTCGGAAAACTTTTTCCAGCCCCGCTCCGCATTGGAAAGCCATGTTTCCTGAACGCCCGCCCTGAAGCTGAGTTCCGCCAGGGTCATGCTGTGTCCTTTTCGGATCTCCCGCATCTTGCTCATGGATTCACCTCCCTTCCCGTCTTGACTTTCTCCCTCTAGGTGTTATTCTAGCGACATGGAGACCTTACAGGAAATGAACATTTCTATGTACAATCCGCCTGAACCCCAATATTGGAGGTTCGACCGGGAAGCCTTGTCGTGGATCTCAGTCAAGGGGACGAAGAACGCCCCGCCCTGGCAAAAAAGGGTTTTGGTGGCCAACGCCACAAACTTTCGAGGTTGCCAACGCATAGGGCTAAAGGATATTGACGAAAAGGGATTCCCGCTCTTTGAAAAGCTGGTACGCCTCTTTGACTTAACAGGCATACCGAGCGTGGAGAAGGCCGGGTTATTCGAGGAAAAATTCCTGGAGTTCGCCGCCACCGTTGGCCCGCTCTTCTATGACGGGAAAAAACGCATTAAGACCGCCAAGGGGGAGCGGGTGGACCTGGGGTCCTTGGAAGAGTGGAGCTTATTCGTGCAAAAGGTCCGATTCGTGCATAAGGCTTGCCAGGCTCCAGACGAAGGCCGCCGATTTGCCGCCCAAGGGACCCTAAACGAATTGCTTCTTGCCCACCCTTCGGGCTTCCAGCTGAAGGCTCCCAAGAATGGACCTGAAGAGGCTTTCTACATCGAGCGATGGAGCCCCACTATCGCAGCTTGCGCCATTGCTCAGCTTTCGGGCTTCCTCGTCAAAAAGAAGACCGAGCCGCCCTATCGTTATTGCCATAGATGCGAGAAGTATGGCCCGCAAGAAGTCATGTCCAAGGCCGGATTTTTGACCGAGTACGAGAAAAGAATCTTTGGGCTTCCAATCGGCGAGGAGATATGGCTCCACAACCGGGTGAAGGATCGAGAAACGGACCCGTCCAAAGTGAACACGCCCTCTTGCTATGACTACTTTCACACAAAGGCTATGCGTTATCGGAAAGCAGCACAAAGCCCCGAATAATCAGCCCGTTTCGCCGGAAAAGTAAACCTTCGAAGTCTCGAAAATGGAAAGTGCGTTTTATGCAGGGAAGCGATCCTGGACAGGTATCTTGAAAACTGAAGGCGGCCTGATATCAGTATTTGCAAGGGTTTTGCTCCGGGTGGTTAGTTCAGAGGAAGAACGCTTCCTTGACACGGAAGAGGTCACAGGTTCGATTCCTGTACCACCCACCAAAATACCAGGCACCCCAAAAATGGGGTGCCTTTTTCTTTCTCTTCATTCCCTATTCCCTTATAATCGCCACGTATTCAACAAGAAGGGGAGGGCTGTTTTGATCTCAGGAATCGGAATTGACCTCTGCCAGATTTCAAGGATATCCCGCGCAATCGAGAATAAGTCCTTCGTCGAACGAGTCTTCTCCGCTGAGGAGAAGGCCTATGCCGAGTCGAGCAAAAATCCGGCAAGGCATTATGCATCTGCCTTTGCGGCAAAGGAAGCCTTTGCAAAGGCAGGCGGATGGGGTTTATCGAAAGTCGGTCTAAGGTCGATCTGGGTTTCCCGGCTGAACGGTGTCCCCGAGTTACACCTTTCTGAGCACGCAAATAGACTTCTGCTCCAGCGAAAGATCCTTCGAACCCACCNNTCTTTCGCATGAAGGCGACATGGCTATTGCCGTCGTTATCCTGGAGGCCCGTGATGATTCCTTTTTATGATGCAGAATCGACAAGGGAAGCCGACAGGCTCATCATGAAAAATCCGGGGATGACTTCTTCCCTGTTGATGGAAAATGCCGGAAGAGGAGCGGCCGAGGTCCTTATCCGAGAGTTCGGGAAACAGTCCTGGGTCATCCTTTGCGGGCCTGGCAACAATGGAGGCGATGGTTTTGTCCTTGCCCGCCACCTCCGTATGGCGGGTTTTGAAGTGACCGTCCTGCTTTCCCAGCCAAGAGACCGGTTCAAGAACGAGCCAGCCGCTTTCCTTCATTCCCTGGAAAATCTCGAGTGCCCGATCCTGGAAACTCCCCACATGGATGACGAAAGTATTTCCGGCATTTTCCGGAATTCCCGCGGCATCGTAGATGCGCTTCTTGGCACGGGTGCGACCGGTGTGCCCAGAGGTGAATGCGAACGTCTCCTCTTCCTCCTTCCGGAACAGGGTCCGTGCAAGGTCTCGCTTGACATCCCCTCAGGAGTGGATCCTTCTTCCGGCGAAGTGAAGTCTGTCGCATTCAGGGCGGATCTAACCCTGACCTTTCTCGCTCTCAAGGTCGGATTGAGGGTAATGCCCGGTGCGGGTTACGCAGGGAAAATCGAGGTCATCCCGATCGGAGTCCCCGCAACAGGATTCCTTTCTACGCCACAAATGGAAGGTTATGGCCTCGAAGACGCTCTTTGTGATTGGCCCAGGTCCCGGTTTGACGAACACAAGGGGAAAAAAGGAACGGTCCTCATACTGGGGGGCTCCAGCCGCTACCGCGGTGCCCCCCTGCTGGCTGCCCGAGCAGCCCTCAGGACCGGGGCAGGGCTTGTCGTACTCATTGTTCCCGAATGTGTCGCGAAAGCCGCATCCGTATTCCTTCCAGAAGCGATCACCGTTTCCGCTTCCCTCGGGAATGACCAGGCCCTTGAGCCGACCCCCGCCATAGATGCCCTGCTCGAATGGGAGGAACGGGCAGGCTCCCTCGTTGCAGGGCCCGGGATTGGACGGTTCGATTCTTCCGTCACCCTCGTCAACTGGATTTCACATTCCTGGCGCAAGCCAATTGTTCTTGATGCGGATGCCCTCCATTTCCTTTCCGGAAGGACCGAAAGTCCTTCCTCCCTCATAACGCCCCACGAGGGAGAAGCAGGGGTTCTCCTTGGAAAAACGGGCCAGTCCGTTTCAGCCTCTCGCCTTGCAAGCGTTCGAGAACTTGCCCGGAGATTTGGCCCGGTTCTCCTTAAAGGGCCCTTTTCACTTTGCTGCGACGGAAACCGCACCGGTGCCGTCCTCGAATCCACACCAGCACTCGCCATCCCCGGTTCCGGCGATATCCTGTCCGGTATAACGGGCACTCTCCTTTCGAAAGGCCTTACCCCTTGGAAGGCGGGCTTGGCTGGAGCCTGGGTGCATGCCAGGGCAGGTTCTTTTCTTTCCCGGAATCCCCGGTCGCAAACCGGTATCCTTTCCCGGGAAATTGCGGATACCCTGCCTCTCGTTATCGGTGAATTGGCGTCATTAGCTGGGCAAACAGCCCTTCAGGGGGAAATCCGTTTATCTTTTCACGAAAGGGAACCTCATCTTGACGCCTGAAAACGGGACATGCACTTCAGAATTCGTTTTTTACTCGAACAGAGAAGAAAGCACCCTTAAGTTCGGCAAATCCATTTCGAGGTTCGTTTTCCCCGGCTTGCTGATCCTTCTCTTCGGGGAACTCGGAACGGGAAAAACAGTCCTTGCCAGGGGAATCGTTGAAGGGCTCGCAGGAAAAAACGTGAGAAGCCCTTCCTTTACCCTCGTCAATGAATACAAAGCGGAAATTCCCGTTACCCATGCGGACCTTTATCGCCTTTCCTGTTGCCGATTCGAGGACCTTGGACTTGAAGATGCCCTTGAAGAGGGGCGGCTCGTCCTTATCGAGTGGGCCCAGAACTGGAAGGAACCTCCCCAGGGCGAGACATGGGAATGCTTTTTCGAGATACCCGGCACAGGGCAGGATTCCGATGTTCGCCTGATTCGAATACGTGCATGCGGGGAAAGGGCAAGCGCATCGCTAGAAGAAATCAGGAAACAGATAGCTCCTGAGTGAGGAGGAGAACGCGTGTCCATCAACCTCGGTATAGACTGCTGCTCGAAATGGACTTCCGTTGGTCTTTCCGCCGGAGGGCAAATCCTCTCCGAAATACATCTCAACATATCCAGAAGGCAATCGGCCTGCCTCCCTGAAGCCGTTGACAACCTCCTCGCTTTAACAGGTAATTGCCTATGCCAGGTTGACCGCATTGTTCTCAACACGGGCCCAGGGTCCTTTACTGGCTTAAGAGTCGGCCTCAGTTACGGATTGGCCCTTGCAGCCGCCCTCGACCGTCCTGTCGTTCCGGTCAATAGCCTTGAAATCATCGCTCTCGAAACCCTCCCCTTTTTCCAGGGAAAAACCTTGGCCCCCGTTCTCTGGGCAAAACGCGGGTACGTCTATGGTGCCATTTTCCGAAGCCAGCCAGGGGAGAACAGATTATTCGCCGTTGTCGAACCGTCTTTTTTTAGCCAGGTTGATTTTCTCGAAACAATTTCAAGGGAGGAAGTTCATGCTTTGCTCATTCTTGAAAAAGAAAGGCATTACGACCTCTTTTCGAATTTCCCTTCGATCCCGGCAAGGGATACTCCTTCAGGCGGTAGCCTTTCCCTCCTCGGAGACCTTTTCTTTGAAAGATCCATCTCCTTCCTGGAAGCGAAGGGACTTTACCTCAGGCCTCCCGATATCGGGTAAATAGGCCTATTGCGATTGCTTCCCGAAAATGATATATATGCGTGAGAAGTATTATGTACACACGTTTAAATTTATAGTTAACTATAAACTCGATAGAAAGGAGGGTTCATTCCGATAAACAGCTTTTTTTATTCCGGTTTTCCTTCACGATCTGCTAAGGAGGGGTGGTAAAGAAATGGACC
>DJHE01000007.1:32519-42811 GCA_002432945.1 Synergistaceae bacterium UBA5827 | reverse complement strand
TGCGGTCGGGACACCTTGCCGTCGTCTGCATAGGAGATCGGGTGGCGATCAAGAAGGTTTACCTCAAACCAAGTGGGATCGAACTGAAGAGCTCTGACGGGCGATCCCCCACGCTAATATCCCAAGAGGACATCGATTGCGGATGGTTCAAGGTCCTGGGGAAAGTCATGGGGACTGTCAGCGGGGTGGACGAGGAACCGTAAGAGAAAAAAATTGCATTTTCTGACAAAGGAATTGATTATGATGCCATGGTGCGAAGTCAACAATCCTATTGAGCCCGCTTTCCCTTTCGGGGAAGTTAATTCTTCCACAGAACTCTGGAATGGGTCTTTCCCTGTGTCTATTTCTGGCAAAGAATACATTGGAAAAGGGCAAGCAAAGTTAGAAATATTCCCAAAGCCCAGAATCGCACTCATAGGATATTTTGATAATGAAGCTTACGGCCCTTTATTAAATTGTATGGTAAACACTACTCCTGCTGAATATGTGAAGATAGGAGAGAAAATGATATTGTCTCCATTCCCAAGCGCCCTCTCCGCTGGAGGAGGAGTAATAGTCGAATTTACGCCGCATCAAACTCCAGTCTGTGTTCTAGAACCAGATTCGACGGATATAAAACAAATAACATTTGCTCTATATAACTTCGGCGACATCAATTGCAAAACATTTCGTTCTACGGATAGCAACCATAATATTTCTTTTTTTAAAAAAATTACTTTAAAGGCAGATAAGCTAAGCCTTGAAATCACATCTGTCAGCGATTTAAAAGATAGATTAGATAAAATTCGGCAAACAAACGGTTATTCGATCACTCACACTGCGTTGTTAGAGAAGGAGGACGGAACACCATTTAATGTAAAAAATGCCAATTTATTTATTTCTTCTCTGACCCCTTTCTTTTCATTTATAAAAGGATCGTGGTGCACACCTGTTTGTCCCGTGGGATTCGATAAACTGGGAAAACGAGTCTGGGAAAGTTGGGCCCCTCCACCCAGCTCCCCATTTCAGAAACCTCTTAGTTGGCTCAACACCCCACCTAACGAAGAAACACTTCAAACGATTTTTGCCGGATATTCAAAATGTCTTCAGGATACATCAATGCGAGAGACAATTTATGAAAGTTTAGAATGGTATGTAAATAGCAATAAAACCGATAACCTTGAAGCAAACCTAATATTAACGCAAGCAGCATTAGAAAGGCTATCTTATGAATTTATGGTAAACAAGAAAAAATGCATATCTATCAAAGGCTTTAAAGATAGACTTTATGCTTCCGATAGAATAAGACTTTTGCTTTCTTACATGGGAATTCCGCTTTCTATTCCAAAAAATATTTTAGATAGCGCCGGGAAAAACACCAAAAAGTGGGAAGACTTCCCGCATGCACTCACCGAAATCAGAAATGGGATTGTTCATCCTGATAAAAAAGAAAGCAACGGTAAAAAAACAATATTCCATGCATGGAATGCGGGCATGTGGGTCCTTGAAGTAATATATTTAAAAGCATTTGGATACAGCGGAAAATATTTTAATCGTAGCTCGGGATATCTCGATGAGGTAAGCGCCGGACCTTCTTTTTAATCCGCTGCTATAAAGGAACAAGTGACGCTTGGCATTGGTATAGGAATTGTCCAAGTTTTCGACTTTCTGTTCTGGAGGGAATCAACGTTGCCCAATCAGCTCTACTACGGCGACAACCTGGATGTCATGCGGCGCTATATTGAGAGCGAGTCTGTTGACCTCGTCTACCTCGACCCGCCCTTCAACTCAAACGCCACTTATAATGTTCTCTTCGCTGAGAAGGGGGAAAACGGCACTAAGTCCGCCTCCCAGATCAAAGCCTTCGAGGACACGTGGCACTGGGACCAGAGCGCGGCCAAGACTTACCAGGAGACGGTAGAATCTGGAGGAGCGGTATCTAAAGCCCTACAAGCCTTCCATACCCTGCTAGGCCCTTCCAACATGATGGCTTATCTTGCCATGATGGCTCCACGCCTGGTGGAGCTCCGCCGCGTCATGAAACCCACAGCGAGCATCTACCTCCACTGTGACCCCACTGCAAGCCACTACCTCAAGTTGCTCATGGACGCGGTTTTCGGACCGGTGAACTACCAAAATGAAATTACATGGAAACGGACAACCGCCCATAACGACTCAAACCGTTACGGAGCTAATGTCGATATATTGCTCTTTTATTCAAAAACTGAAGATTTTACATTTAACGCCACTTATAGACCCTACCCTAAGGAATACATTGCGCGATTCCGAAACCAAGACCCTGATGGTCGACTCTGGGCCGACTATGATCTAAGCGCAAAAGGACTTACGGGTGGCGGTTACGAGTACGAATACAAGGGATGTACTTCCCTATGGCGTTGCCCTCCGGAAACAATGAAAATTTACGATCAGGAAAACAGGCTGCACTTTACAAAAAGGGGTGGAATAAGGCTAAAAAGATATCTTGACGATATGCGTGGCATCCCGCTACAGGCTCTTTGGGAAGACATCCCTCCCATCAACTCGCAAGCAGCGGAGCGCCTCGGCTATCCCACACAGAAACCTGTAGCCCTTCTGGAGCGTATCCTTAACACCAGCTCGAATCCTGGTGACGTAGTCTTGGACCCCTTCTGCGGGTGCGGCACCGCCGTCGCCGCCGCCCAGAGCCTGAACCGATCCTGGATCGGAATCGATATTACCCACCTGGCAATCACCCTCATCAAGTCCCGCCTCTTTGATTCCTTCGGTGCTGCGGCTTCCTACAAAGTAATCGGCGAGCCCGTCTCCCTCCCTGACGCCCAGGCCTTAGCCGACTCAGACCAGTACCAGTTCCAATGGTGGGCTCTCGGCCTTGTGGGAGCCCGCCCGGCTGAGCAGAAGAAAGGTAGCGACAAGGGTATTGACGGACGGCTCTATTTCCACGACGAAGCCGAAGGCGGGAAAACAAAACTGATCGTCTTTTCCGTCAAAGCCGGGCATAACCTCGGGTCTCACTTCGTGCGAGACCTCCGAGCCGTCATCGAGCGGGAAAAGGCTCAAGTCGGCGTCCTCATCTCCATGAGCGACCCCACCCAGCCCATGCGCTCCGAAGCCGCCGAAGCCGGATTCTACAACTCCCCAGGATCGGGGACCTCTCATCCTCGCCTGCAAATCCTGACTATTTCGGAACTCCTTGCAGGAAAGAAGATCGATATGCCCTTCGGAGGGCAGGGAAACGTCACCCTTAAAAAAGCCCAGAAGGTCAAGGTCCAGGAAGGCTCCCAGGGAGCCCTGGGACTCTGACTGTGGTGGATTGAAAATATAACGAAGGGGTTATATAATGTGACTGTCTGGGATATCGAATTTACCGACGAATTCGGCCAATGGTGGGAGTCCCTCGATGACGACGAACAGGAATCCGTTGACGTCACAGTGACCCTGCTTGAAAAGCTGGGACCCCAGCTCCCCTACCCACATAGTTCGGGGGTCGAGTCTTCCCGGCACCGCCACATGAGGGAGCTGCGCATCCAGCACAAGGGTGACCCGTACCGGGTCCTGTACGCTTTCGATCCTAGAAGAACGGCCCTGCTGCTGATAGGCGGGAACAAGACCGGTCATGACCGTTGGTACGAAGAGTTTGTCCCGATCGCTGACGCGCTGTATGAGGAACACCTAAGGGCACTGGAAGAAGGCAGGTGAATGACATGGCACGCAAGTTTTCCGAACTCAGGGAAAAAATGCCTCCGGCCTCTCGGCAGAGAGCCGAAGCTAGAGCAAAAAAAATGCTGGACGAAATGCCCCTCCAGAAGCTGCGCATCGACCGCGGACTTTCCCAGGAGGAGATGTCCAGACGACTAAAGGTTTCCCAGGCACGGGTTTCCAAGGTGGAGAGGCACGCTGACCTCTGCATTCAGACCCTTTATTCGCACATTGAGGCCATGGGAGGCCATCTGAAAATCGTGGCGCATTTCCCGGAGGGTGAGCGCGAGATCGTTTTCCCGAAAACATCGAGAGAAGGAACCCCTTCTTTTTCAAAGAATATGGATAAAAACAACCATAAACTGAAAGGAAACGGGTTTTGATACTTCTGTCGAAAGATTCACCACACACACAATAAGCACCGTATAGAAAACCGTATAAGATCGAAATATTGAATTGAGGCAACTCGCTACAACCAAAGAATTTATTGATTTTTGTTCGAATCCTCTGCCCTCCGCCAACCTTTAAAGAAGAAGGGCCCTGCATGCAGGGCCCTTCTTCTTTTGTTATGCCTTCCAGTTTTTCAGTATCTTTTCCCACTTCTTATCCCGATTGGCGGTAATAAACTCGACTTCTTTTTCCTTGAGGTGCTTGAACCGCGCCTGTTTCTTCAGGTAATCCCCTACGCACGAAAATTCTTTTGGTTTCCTGTTGAGCACAAACTCCTCGTCTTCGTACTCTGCCAGGACCCAGAGACCGCAATCCACCGCTTCCTTCCCCATTTCAACGGTCTGTTCAACCGGGAAACCCCAGCCTGTCGCACAGGGGGAAAGGACGTGGATGTATGAAGTCGTCCTGCAACGGGCAGCCTTGCCGATCTTTTTCAAGAAATCTTCAAGGTAGCCGATGCTTGCAGTAGCGGCATATTCAATGCCATGGGCGGCCACTATCTCGAACATGTCCTTTTTCCTTCCGGCAGCTCCGGGAATGTTCCTGCCCGCGGGTGAGGTCGTGGTCCTGGAGCCGAACGGAGTCAAGCCGCTTTTCTGTATCCCCGTGTTCATGTAGGCTTCATTGTCATAACAGACGTAGATGACACGGTCTCCACGGTCGATCGCTCCCGAAAGCGCCTGGATGCCAATGTCAGCGGTCCCGCCGTCCCCGGCAAAACCGACAACGCTGTAGTCCTTGAACCCAAGCGCCCTGGCACCGGCCTCTATCCCCGAAAGCACTGCCCCGGTAGCGGGAAACGGGCTTATCATCGCATTGGTCGTGAAGGAAATCTGGGGATAAAGGAAGCTGACCGCCGACATGCAGTTGGCAGGAATCGCGACAAAGGTCCGCGGCCCAAGCACCTTCATGGCAAGCCGAAGGGCGAGGCTCCCTCCACATCCTGCACAAGCCCTGTGGCCGTAGAGGAACTCGGTATTCGTCAATTCCCTGGCATTCGTAGCCATCTTTTCATCCATTATGCTCACACCCCACGTTTATGAACTGGATCCTCTCCATGCCTTCGCCCCCGGCCAATTTGAGCAATTGGCCGAACATCCCCCTTACGTGCCCCTTGGAGATGTTTCTTCCTCCAAGCCCTCCGATGAAATTGATCCTCGGGGGCGGTGAAGCAAGGTCGCAAACGGAAGAATTGACGTTGGTGAAGACAATCCCTTCGTATCCTACGGAGATGTCCTTGTCGATCACACCCATTGCCTTTACCCTGCCCGCTATCTCTAGGATTTCCTGCCGTGGGAAGGGGCGCATGAAACGAAGTTTCGCCAGGCCCACCCGGTGCCCCTCTTCCCTCATGGCATCCACAACCACCCGTGCCGTGCCGGTAACGGTCCCAAGCGTCAAGAGAACAACCTCGGCATCTTCGCACCTGTAAGGTTCGACCATCCCGCCGTAACTCCTGCCAAACCTGTCCCCGAATGCCCTGTCCACTTCGGCAATGACGGCAGGGGCTTTTCTCATGTCCAGTTCCTGCTTCATGTGGAACTCCATGTATTCGTCCATCGCGGCGTAGCAGACCGTCTTGGGATCATCCAGGTCCATCTTGTTCCCGGTCCGGTAAGGGGGGAGAAAAGCGTCAACCTCCTCCTGGCCGGGCAACTCCACCATCTCGTAAGTATGGGTCAGGAGAAACCCGTCGAGGTTGACCATGATCGGGGCCATGACCCTGGGGTCTTCGGCTATGCGGTAAGCCTGGATGATCATGTCCAGCGCTTCCTGGGCATCCTCGCAGTAGACCTGTATCCACCCGCTGTCGATCTGGGAAAGGGAATCGCGATGATCCGACAGCAAGGCCCAGGGGGTCGCGAGCGTCCTGTTGGCGTTCATCATGACGATGGGAAACCTGGCGCCGCTGACGTAGGGAAGTAACTCCGCCATGTAGAGCAGTCCCTGTGATGATGTGGCGGTAAAGGTCCTTGCCCCCACGGCCGCTGCCCCAAGGGCCGCAGACATGGCGCTGTGTTCGGATTCGACGTGGAGATACTCTGACTTCAGGGACCCATCCTCCACAAAATCGGAAATTCTTTCCACGACCACCGTCTGGGGAGTGATCGGGTAGGCGGATATGACGTGCGGCCTGGCCAGGCGAACAGCCTCAGCCACTGCCTCGTCACCGGAAACAAAGATCCTACAGCCCGGCATCGGTCTCATCCCCTTCCCTAACCATCGTTATGGCCCCCAACTTGCACTCGTATGCACACACTCCGCAGCCTTTGCAGAAACCGTAGTCGATCTCGAGCCTGTCCCCCGACTTGTCAATCGCCCCGTCGGGACAGACGAGGAAACAGCGGAGGCAGCGAACGCACTTCTGCTGGTCGATGACAGGCCTGAAAACTCTCCATCCCGCGTTGTCCTGCACAAGATGGCCGGCCTTGAAAGCCCCGCACGGGTAATCTTCCACGCAAAGCGGTTTTGAATATTCGACAACCTTTGGCCTGTCCATCCGCCTATTCTCCCTTCACCATTTCATAGGCCCTTTCGACTACGGCGCAGTTCCTTTCGGCGATGGAAGCCTGCATCCCCTGCTTTATTGCCTCCTTGACCGAGAAAAGAGAAACCACACCGGAAACCGCGAGAAGCGCCCCCAACATGGCCGTATTGGTTATGGGTCTTCCGAGGATTTCTATAGCGAGACTCGTGGCATCAATATCCACGATCTTCCGGTCGGTCAATGCCCTGTACTTTTCCGGAACCTTCGTGTTGAGGAGGACAACTCCGTTCTCCCTGACGCCTTTCAATACAGCTGGCCCCATAAGGGTCTCATCCAGGACCACTACGTAATCACACTGGTCCATCATGCTCCTGTCGGTTATCCGCGTTTCGCTTATCCTTGTAAAACCAAGGACCGGAGCTCCTCTTCTCTCCGGGCCGAAGGAGGGGAAAGCCAAGGAGAACTTCCCTTCGAATACGGAAGCTGCCATCCCGAGAAGCCGGGCTACGGTGAATCCCCCCTGCCCGCCCCGACCATGCCACCTGATTTCGTGCATCTTTGAATCCCCCCATTTATTTATCAGAAAAAAACTTGATGCCATTCCCTGCGCGGGTAATTCGATGCCAGCTAAGTGACGCCCGGCACATTATAGTCGATTTCATCGGGGCGGTTTGAAGTCCGCGATTCACAGTTTGGACTCCATGCATTAAACTGGGAAGAACCGCGCGAACAGAGAGGACCGGGGGTTGGAACGTCTTGGCCGATTTCCTTTTTTTTGACCCCTCAAACGAACCCCATCTCATCCCTTCCCACGCCACCAGCCGGGACGGAGATACCGGATTGTGCCAAAAAACGGTTAGCACGTTTAAAGAAGCAGAAACCGCCATTCGGGAAGAAATCTTCGAAGCCATCCTTTTTCGCGGTTCATCCACCGATCTCCCGAACCTCGCAAGCAGGCTTAAAGCAATGACTGCCGATATCCCGCTCGTGTTCCTCTTTGATGAAACGCAAGGTCCTCTAGTCGACAAAATGCTCCGGGAGGGAATCGACTCCTGTTTATGCACGAAAGGCCTGGCCTGGCAAGACCTGCAAAAGACCATCCGCTACGCGGCAGACAGGAAGCAGGCCTTGCGAAAAATCCCCCTCCTCGAAAAGGATCTCGCCGAAGCCCGCCTTGACGTGGAATCCCACCGGAAAGCCTATCGCCGCATCTCCGACGACCTTCGATGGGCCGCCAAGGCCCTTTCCAGCATGGGAGAATTCAACCGACTTTTTTCCCACGCCGAGGACGAAAAATCAACAATAAGGAACTTCTGCAGGGCCCTTGTCAAGGGACACGGCTATCGTATGGCCTGGGTCGCGGCCCTCGAGGAAACGGCCGATGGGCTGCACCTTCTTCCGATCTCGCATGCCGGGGATGAGCAGGGCTTCCTGGCAAATCCCTTCCCGGGAAAAGGAGATTTCCGGGCAATTCTCGAAGGTCACCCCTGGGTCATCCAGGACATCGGGGAAGAAGCGGGGAATCTCGACTGGGGACAGGAAGCCCTCAGGAGGAACTACCGCTCCGTAGCCGCCCTTCCTTTCAGCGGGACCGAAAGCGCTCCCATGCTCGCCCTCTGCGTTTTTGCCGGAATGAAAGGGAACTTCTCCGCGGACAGGCTCGCCATGCTGGTCGACATGACCAAGATGCTTTCCGGCGGCCTCCGCATCCTCGGTGAAAAGCTCCGCCAACAAGCGAACCAGGCCACTTTGGACCTGATGAGCCTGGCGGTGAAGACCTCTGTCAGCGGTTTCGTCATTTTCAGCCTGGAGGAGGGCATCCAGTACGTAAACGACGCAGCCCTCGAACTGGCCGGTTACTCCTGCCGGGAAGAGGTTTTGGGTTTCCCGTACCGCGATTTTGTCCAGGTGAACGAAAAAACTCCCGAAGTCCTCAGGACGGTCTTCGGTGGCGGAAACTGGACGGGAGAGTTCGACCTCATCCGCAAGGATGGAAGCCTTCGCGAGGTTTTCAGTAGCGTGAGCGCGATCCGGAACAAGGGACACGAAGTCCTCTCCGTCCTGGTTTCCTTCATCGACCTGAGCGAGAAAAAGAAGACCGAGCGGGATCTCAATCGATCGCGAGCCCTCTACGAGGCAATCATCGAGGACCAGACGGACATGATCCTGCGCTTTTTGCCCGACACCCTTGAAATCACCTACGCCAACCTTCCCTACGCACGCTATTACGGGGTGGACACCCCTGAAGAGTTTATCGGCCGGTCATTCCGTTGCCGCTATACCCCCGAGCAGGAAGACCTCATCCGCGAGCACCTTCGGAAACTGACACCTGAAAACCCGGTACGCCAGATCGAGGAACAGGTTGTCTTGCCGGGGGGGGAAATTCGATGGCAGCAATGGGTTGACAGGGGCATTTTCGATTCCGGGAGCCGCCTGGTCGAAGTCCAGGGGGTGGGAAGGGACATCACCGAACTGAAGGCCGCCCAGGAGGGCTTGCTTCGTGAGAAAGCCAGGCTGGAAACCCTTTACGAGAATTCTCCGGACGGGATCGTTTTTTGCACGACTGACCAGGTCGTCGAGACCGCCAACGCCGCATTCCTAAGGCTTTTTGGTTTTACAACGCCCGAGATCGCAGGGAGACGCATTGACGACCTTCTCCTTGAACCTCCTGAAGAGCGCGCAGCCGCCATGGAACTGAACCTCGCGGGACGTGACGGGCAGATGCGGTCAGCCGAGGGAACGCGCATCGGCAAAAACGGTGTCCCCGTTTTTGTCTCCGTGACGGTGATCGCACGCAGGGAATCGGATGGGAGCTTATCCGGGACCTATGCCATTTACAGGGACCTGACCGAAAGGCGGCAAAAGGAGGAAGCCTTGAAGATCAGCAACACGATCATCGAAGGAAGCCCCGCCATCGTCTTCCGGTGGAAAGCCGAAAACGGCTGGCCAATCGAGTACGTCTCGGAAAATATCCGCCAACTCGGCTACACACCCGAGGAACTGACCGCGCCCGGCTTTCGCTACAGCTCGATCATCCACCCCGATGACCTCAGGCGAGTCACTGCCGAGTCAAGATCTTTCGATCTTGAAAAACGGGACGTGTTCTGTTACCAGTACCGGATCATCCTGAAAGGTGGAGAAACCCGCTGGGTCGTCGAGCGCAACCGACCCGAGCGCGACGGAACGGGCCGCCTGGTTCGCCATTTTGGTGTCGTCATGGACGATACGGAGCGAAGGAAGGCCGAGATCGAGGCAAGGGTGAACCACGAGGCCCTGCAGAAAAGCCTTCAGCAATTGGAACTCTCCTTCAGGCGGACGATCGAGGTCCTTTCTTCCACTACGGAAGCCCGCGACCCCTATACCGCGGGACACCAGAGAAAGGTTGCCGCCCTTTCGGAAGCCATCGCCAGGCGAATGGGCCTACCCGAAAAGACCTGCGAGGGAATCTACCTGGCGGCAATGGTTCATGACGTGGGAAAGATCTCTATTCCTGCCGAGCTCTTAAGCAAGCCCTCAAAGCTCAACGATGTGGAGATGGCCTTGATCCAGACACACCCTGAAGCGGCCTACGAGATCCTGAAGAACGTGGAATCGCCCTGGAACCTTGCGGAGGTCGTCCGGCAGCATCACGAGAGAATGGATGGAACCGGGTATCCCATGGGCCTGTCCGGGGAAGAGA
>DJHE01000007.1:0-32498 GCA_002432945.1 Synergistaceae bacterium UBA5827 | reverse complement strand
GGATCATCGCCGTGGCCGACGTGTTCGAAGCCGTGGCTTCGGATCGTCCCTACAGGCCGGGGCTCGGCCTCGAGGCTGCAATGGAAGCCCTTGAAGAAGGACGAGGGACGGCGTTCGACACCAAGGTGGTCGATACCTGCAGGGCCCTCTATAACGAAGGCTTCGAATTCGATGCCGATTGCGGGCGATTCGCATTCTCAACGACAAGGAGAAACATCCACCATGCCTGACGGGTCCAGGAAAAGAATCCTTTTCGCGCTCCTCGCTGCTGGTATAATGGTCGCCGCGGCATGGGCCTGGTTCAGGATGTCCCAGGGCCCATCAAAGGTAAAATTAGAACCCCAGGGAGGAATCATCATGATCAAGCTGGAGACGAACAAGGGCGATATCCTGCTCTCGCTCGACGCCGAGAAAGCCCCGGAGACGGCGGCAAACTTCGTGCAGTATGTCAGGGACGGGCATTACGACGGGACGATCTTCCACCGTGTGATCAACGGTTTCATGATCCAGGGAGGCGGCTTCGACAAGGATATGAACCAGAAGGAAACCCGGGCTCCCATCAGGAACGAAGCCGATAACGGCCTGAAAAATTCCGCCTACACGATTGCCATGGCGCGGACCTCAGACCCGAATTCCGCAACCGCGCAGTTCTTCATCAATGTCAAGGACAATGATTTCCTCAATTTTTCCTCCCGTAGCCCCCAGGGATGGGGGTATGCCGTGTTCGGCAAGGTCACCGGTGGACAGGACGTCGTGGATGCGATCAAGTCGGTCAAAACCGGCAATAGCGGCTTCCACCAGGATGTTCCCGTCGAACCCGTCATTATCCTCAAGGCCACTGTCGTCGAACCCTAGGCATAAAAATGGGGGGCAGGCTACGCTGGCCTGCCCCCCCACGGAACCCCGTCCTTAGGCTTTTTCGGTCCCTGCCTGCTCCGGCACCATGAAAACGATTGCCAGGGGGGGCAGAACCAGGGTCAGGGATTGCTCAAAACCTTGGAAAGGTACCGGTGCGGAAGTCACTTCCCCCAGATTGCCGTGCCCACTTCCACCGTAATCCTTCGCATCGCTGTTCAGCCTTTCCCGCCAGGTTCCCGGAACGGGAACGCCGATCCGGTAATTGAAACGAGGTAGCGGCGTAAAGTTGCAGACCACCAGGACTGGGTCCGTTTTTTCGCCTGCCCGTTTGCGCAGGAAAGCAACCACGCTTTTTTCAGCATCCTTGAAATCGACCCATTCAAAGCCGGACGGATCGAAATCCCCTTCGTAAAGGGCAGGAGTTTCCCCCAGGAANNCGGTTCAGGTCCCCCACCCAGCGGGAAAGGCCGGCGTTCCCCGGTTCTTCAAGGAGGTTCCAATCCAGTTCCCCCTCATGGTCCCACTCTCGCTCCTGTGCAAACTCTCCACCCATGAAGAGAAGTTTCTTGCCCGGATGCCCCACCTGGAACCCCAAAAGAAGACGCAGGTTGGCGAACTTCCTCCAGGGGTCGCCCGGCATCTTGCCGTAGAGCGAACCCTTCCCGTATACCACCTCATCGTGGGAAAGCGGGAGGAGGAAATTTTCCGAGAAGGCATACCAGATGCTGAAAGTGAGCCGTTCCTGGCTGTACTTCCTGAAAATCGGGTCTTTTTGGAAGTAGTCCAGGATGTCGTGCATCCACCCCATGTTNNGACAGGGCGGGTGACCATCGGCCAGGCTGTCGATTCCTCGGCGATGGTCTGGACTCCCTCGAAATCCCCGTAACAGGCAATGTTGAGTTGCCGTAGGAATTCGATCGCTTCCAGGTTCTCCCTTCCACCATAGCGGTTTGGTATCCACTCCCCCGCTTTGCGGGAATAATCGAGATAGAGCATGGAAGCCACGGCATCGACCCGGAGCCCGTCCGCATGGTAGCGATCGAGCCAGAAGCAGGCACTGCTCAAGAGGAAAGACCGCACTTCATTCCGTCCGTAATTGAAAATGGCGCTCTTCCAGTCGGGATGAAACCCCTGGCGAGGATCCCTGTGTTCGTACAGGTGGCTTCCGTCGAATTGGCCAAGTCCATGGGGGTCGTTCGGGAAGTGGGAAGGAACCCAGTCCAGGATGACGCCTATTCCGGCCTGGTGAAGTGTTTCAACAAGGAACATGAAATCTTGCGGTGTCCCGTAGCGACTCGTTGGAGCAAAATACCCGAGTGTCTGGTAGCCCCAGGAACCGTAAAAGGGATGTTCCATCACCGGCAGGAATTCAACGTGGGTGAAGCCCATCTCCCGGACATGGCTGGCCAGGAGAGGGGCCATCTCCCGGTACGTCAAAAACCCCCCATGCAAGGTGGAACGACGCCACGACCCCAGGTGAACCTCGTAAACCGACATCGCCGACGCCAGTTTCGCCTTGGCCGGACGTCCCTTCATCCATTCCCTGTCTTTCCATTCGTTGGATAGTCCCCAGACGACCGAGGCCGTTCCCGGGGAAATCTCGGAATAGAAGGCAAAAGGGTCCAGTTTGTCAGGGATCTGCGCCCCTCCTTTTCCCCGAAGGTGGAACTTGTAAAGCTCTCCCTGGCGTACGCCGGGAACAAATCCTTCCCAGATCCCCGAATCCGCGAAGGGCATTTCCAGCGTGTTCTTCGCTGGATCCCAGCCATTGAAGTCCCCGATGACTGAAACCCCCTCGGCGTTGGGTGCCCAGACACCGAAATGAACCCCGGTTTCCCCATTCACCTCGAGGAGGTGGGCTCCCAATTTCTCGTAGAGGCGCCTATGCGTTCCTTCCCGGAAAAGGTAAAGGTCCTGTTCCGAAAATAGCGAGTGGGGCATGGAGCCTTTTCGTAAATCTTTTCTCATGCCTTGCCTCCTCTCGATTCGGCATTTTCGCGAAGAAGTTCCAGTATCCCCCGTATAGGCAGGCCGAGCCAGTCGGGCCGGTTGTTCATTTCATACTTCAGTTCGTAAAAGGATTTCTCCACCGAGAAGACATTGAGCAGGCTTTGCCTCTCCTGAACCCCCGCCGGAACGAACCCCTCCCCGCCAACAACCTGGAAATAACCTTCGAGGAAAGATCGGGCGGTTTCCTTTCTCCAGGCCGATAGCCACCCTTCGAGAGGAGTCTTCTCTTCCGGGCGCCTCTGGAACCTGGCCAGGGAAACCCTCCAGGCCGCGTAGTCGAACGAACGCAACATGCCCGCAAGGTCCCGGAAGGGAGACCTTTTCAGTCGCCGTTCGCTCAGGGGGCGCATCGGTTCACCTTCGAAATCGATAATGAAGAAATCCTTCCCCGTGAACAGGACCTGCCCCAGGTGGTAATCCCCATGGATCCGGATCTTCAAGCCGCCAAACCTTTCCCGTGTCAGCGGAGCCAAAAGGGGGAAAACGTCCCCTTCGGAAGCGATAAGCTTCTGTGCCATGCCTCGCAGGTTTTCGTCAAGGGAGGGCAGCATTTCCCTTAATTCCTGCAGGGATTCCCGGACCAGCCCCCTGATGGATTGGTAAACCGATCGCTGGTAAAGCTTTGAGAAGGGCTCCGGGATAAAGGCGGGATCGTCAAGCCCGGAAGCCAGGGCAAGGTGCAGTTCGCCCGTGCGCTTCCCTAGGAGATTAGCCATTTCAAAGAAAAACTCCCCCCCCACGTCTCGGACCGCCTTGCTCTCCTTTTCAGCCTCCGGTATTCGGGCCAGTGCGTTTTCACAAAACTGGTCCAATGCGGACAGGAAAAAGTGCCAGGCCGTTCCCTGGTTGCGGACAAAACCGTGGAAGGTTCCCAGGAGGAGACTTCCGGTCGAACCAGAGTATTCAAGGGCCCCCAGGAAGGTCGGCGTGTGGGTGAAACGAGTCTTTTCCGTCAGGAACTGGCTGACCTCACGATCCGGGTTGATTCCCGCTTCCGGCTTCCTGATGAGTTTCAGGATGCAGTCTTCATTGTAGATCACCGAAGTGTTGCTTTGCTCCTCGGAAAGCAGTCGACTTGCCGGGCCTCCCTTTGCTTTCACATGCAACGCCCGGAAGGTTTTGCTGGCCAGCCCGGTCATTTCCCCGCTTTTCCCCTTTCGGCGCTTCCGGCCCAATATAAATTCCAGGATCGCGGAATGAAAGCATTCATCGGCAGCCGCATCGAAAAGGAAACCCGTTTTTCCGCCTATGGAAGCCCTGGCAACAAGGGCATTACGGAGCTTCTCCCCTGCCGGCTTCTCCTCCAGGTCGGGAGCAAAGCCGAGCGGAATGAAATAGGATTCGTTGACGCCTTCGACGTAGCCAACCGAAACAAGGATCAGCTGCACGCCCTGGGCGTGATCCTCGAGAAATACGCCGTCTTCAATCGAAAGGGCACGAATACGCCTGGCTTTCGAGCCGAACCAGCGGCACCTGACCAGGAAAGGCTGCAGGGAGGTTTCAAGCAGCCTTCGGTTTTCCGTTGACGACAGGAGTTCTTTCCAGTTCAGCGGACTATGAAATACCGGGAGTTCCTCCGCCTGCCTGAGGCCTTCCAAAGGGGACTTCTCCCTGACAAGCTGCATCCAGAAATAATCATGGAACCCGAGCGTGAGGAAATAGGGCCTTGCGTTGACCGGCGGGAATCGATTCCCGCTGAAGACTTCCACGGGGACGGCTCCTTCGTATTCCGAGAGGTCAAGTTCGACGGCCTGCGCAAAACGGGACAGGTTGGCAACCACCAGGATGGTTTCATCCTCGAAAGATCGAAGAAACGCGAGTACCTTCGGGTTTTTCGGGTGCAGGAACCTTGTCTCGCCCCTGCTGAAAGAAGCATGCCTCTTTCTCATGCCGATAACCCTGCGCATCCACCATAGAAGCGATGAGGGGTTGCGTTCCTGGTTCTCGACATTGACTGCCTCGTAGGCATATTCCGGGTCAGTTACCACCGGAAGGTAGAGCTTCTGGGGATTAGCCCTGGAAAAACCCGCNNTTACGGTCTGGACTCCACTGCATCGGGGTCCTGACCCCGTTCCGGTCTCCGAGGAAATAGTTATCCCCCATCCCTATCTCGTCCCCGTAGTAAAGGCAAGGGGTTCCCGGAAGCGAGAACAGGATGAACTTCAGGAGTTCGACTTTCCTGCGGTTCTGCTGCATGAGAGGAAAAAGCCTGCGCCTGATCCCGAGGTTGATCCGGGCCCTCGGGTCCTTGGCGTAGGTCCGGTACATGTAGTCCCGTTCCTCGTCGGTCACCATTTCCAGGGTCAGTTCGTCGTGGTTCCTTAGGAACATGACCCACTGGTTGACGTCGGGAATCGGCGGGGTCTGGTCCATGATGTCGATGACGGGATGGCTGTTCTCCATCCATAAGGCCATGAAGATACGCGGCATGATGGGAAAGTGAAAGGCCATGTGGCATTCGTCCCCGTAGCCGAAATAGGCCACGGCATCCTCAGGCCACTGGTTGGCTTCGGCCAGGAGCATCCGTCCCTGGAATTTTTCGTCCACGTGGCTCCGGAGCTGCTTCAGGAATTCGTGAGTTTCCGGAAGGTTCTCGCAATTCGTGCCTTCCCTCTCGAAAAGGTAGGGAACCGCGTCGAGGCGCAACCCATCGACTCCCATCCCGAGCCAGAAGTCCATCGCTTTCAGCACGGCCTCCCTGACCCGCACGTTGTCGAAGTTCAGGTCAGGCTGGTGCGAATAGAACCTGTGCCAATAGTAGGCTTTCGCGACCGGGTCCCATGTCCAGTTGGAAGTCTCGAAATCCTGGAAAATAACCCGCGCCTCGGAATATTTTCCGGGATCGTCGCTCCAGACGTAGAAATCCCTTGCAACAGAACCCGGCCGTGCCCGTCTGGCCCGCTGGAACCAGGCGTGCTGGTCGGACGTGTGGTTGATGACCAGTTCGGTGATCACCTTGAAACCCCGTGAATGGGCTTCTTTCAGGAAATTCCTGAAATCCCTGAGGGTCCCGTAATCGGGGTGGATCCCGTAATAATCCGCAATATCGTATCCATCATCCCTCATGGGGGAAGGGTAGAAAGGCAGGAGCCAAAGCGCCGTCACTCCCAGGTCCCGTAGGTAATCCAGCTTTCGGGTGAGCCCGGTAAAATCCCCAATTCCGTCATCGTTGCTGTCGCAGAAGGCCTTCACGTGAAGCTGGTAGATGACCGCGTCCTTGTACCAGAGGGAGTCCGAGCCGTTCATTCCGGCACCTCCCTAGAGAAAATAGTCAAAGTCATGCTCCCTCCTCAGGTGTTTGCGGATCGAGAAGATCCGGGCCGGGAGTTCCTGCGGATCCAGCCCCAGGCTGTTCCACTCCCCGTGCCAGATCACCTTTTCCTCGCCCAGCAGGTCATGGAGCATGAAAGGCTGGGTCGTCGTCATTCCCAGTTCCGGCAGGGGAAGCCTGACGTTGCACGATTGGGTGCGGAACGGATCCAGGGAAACCACCACGAGAAGCGTGTTGTCGCCCGTGGATTTCAGGAAAGCGATGATGTTGTCATTGTCGCATTCCAGGAAACGGATATTCCTCGTTTCCTGCAGTGCGGGGTTCTGGCTGCGGATCCGGTTCATGCGCGCGATCATTTCCCGGAGGTTCCCCCGCTGGTCCCAATCCCATGTTTTTATCTCGAATTTCTCGGAATCCAGGTACTCTTCCCGTCCGTTCAAGGCTTCTCCAACAAGAAGTTCGAACGGCGGTCCGTAAAGGCCCCAGCAGGACGAGAGAGTCGCTGCCAGCACCATCCGGATCAGGAATGCCGGGCGTCCTCCGAACTGAAGGAATTCCGGCAGGATGTCCGGTGTGTTGGGCCAGAAATTAGGCTGGAAATACTCCGCCATGTCGCTTTCGGTCAGCTCTCGCATGTATTTTTCCAGTTCTTCCCGCGTATTCCTCCACGTGAAGTAGGTATAAGACTGGCAGAAGCCTATCCGGGCCAGTTTTTTCATGACCTTTGGCCTCGTGAAAGCTTCAGCGAGGAAAAGGACATCGGGATCACGCCGCTTCACCTCTTCGATAAGCCACTTCCAGAAGGCGAAGGGCTTCGTATGGGGGTTGTCCACGCGAAAAACCCTGAATCCCTCCCCCACCCAGAACAGAACGATCCGGAGAAGCTCTTCCCAGAGGGCCTTCCATCCCGGGGTCTCGAAATTGAAGGGAACGATGTCCTCGTATTTCTTCGGGGGGTTTTCCGCAAACTGGATCGACCCGTCAGGACGCCAGCGGAACCACTCCGGATGCTCGTGGATGTAGGGGTGATCGGGGGAACACTGGAAGGCCAAGTCAAGGGCCACCTCCATGCCGAGGGATTCCGCTTCGGTCCGGAACTCCCGTAGGTCATCCAGGGTTCCAAGTCCCGGGTCGACCGCGTCGTGTCCTCCCAGGGCGGAACCGATCGCCCAGGGGCTTCCCGGATCGCCCGGCTTTGCCACCAGGGTATTGTTACGACCCTTGCGGCCGCTTGCCCCAATTGGATGGATGGGAGGCAGGTAAACGACGTCGAAACCCATTCGGGCAATCTCTCCCAGGCGCAGCCGAGCCTCTCGAAGCGTCCCTTCCCGGCTGAAAGGCAGGCAGGCTGAACGCGGGAAGAACTCGTACCAGGAACTGAAGCGCATCTTGCGCCTTTCGACGGTGACGCTGCGGCTTTCCGGAAACAGCCTAACGAGATGGGGGTCTGGGTAGCACCAGGAGCACCGGAGGATTTCCGGGCGACCGAGGATGCCGTCCGCCTCCTGGAAGCTTCCTGATGCCTCCAGTTCCGCTGCGGCTTTTTCAAGAGCCCGCGAGTCCCCTCCCGATGCCCGGAGGGAAATCTCTCGCACTTCTTCTGCCAGGATCCTGCAATCGACTTCCCCTACCTGGCCGGGATCCTTCTTTCGGAGATCGCGAAGAAGCGTCTCCAGGCGATCCACCCAGGCCCTTACGGTAAAGACGACCTCTCCCCGGGCTTCAACCCTGAATGTGCCTTCCCACCGATCGTTCCCGATTGAATCCATCGGGACGGCGATCCATTCTTCCTGGGCTACCGGGCGATAGAGAAGTTCCGCACGAACTGCGTCATGCCCGTCGGAAAACACGTCCGCAGAAACACGGACTTCCTCCCCCGGGCAGCGCCTTACAGGTCCCCCCTCCTCGACGCACGGCTCGACTTTCCCGATGACGACACGAACGCGTCCGTCCATTCCTTTCACCCCTCACTGCAACTATTCATATTAGCATTATAAAGCATCATCAAAAACAGGGCCCGCCGCATCGCATTCACAACGAAACCAGGCTATCGCCGCGTTCAACTTCATGTTGAGGCCTTATAATGAAGATCCGTTCCCGTTGTTTAAATTGGCGGGAAGAAAGCGAGGAATCCCCATGGACGGATGGAACGGAAAGGCCCTCTGGGTGGACTTGGAGAAGGGGCGGCTGGAAACGCGCGATAGCGACCCCAAAGTCCTCCGGTGCTTTGTTGGCGGCAGGGGCCTGAATGACCGGGTGCTTTTCGACCGGGTCGACCCCGGCATCGATCCCCTCGGGCCTCGGAACATCCTTGCTTTCGCCGTGGGACCGCTTACGGGAACCTCCCTTTCCTCCACCAGCCGCGTGCAGGTGAGTACGCTTTCTCCACTTTCCGGGATCCTGGGGGACGGCAACGCGGGAGGGGCCTTCGGCCTTTCCATGAAGCGGACGGGGTACGACCAGTTCGTCTTCACGGGAGCTTCCCCCAAACCCGTCCTCCTCATCGTTGACGATATGGGCGCCCGGCTCGAGGAAGCTCCAGACCTTGTCCAGACATCCACCTGGGAAAAAACCGACCTGCTGCGGCAGAGATACGGTACGGGATACTCCATTGCCGCCATCGGGCAGGCAGGGGAAAACCTCGTCCGCTTCGCTTCCGTCATCTTTGACCGGCACAACTCGGCCGCCCGGGGAAGCGGAGCGGTCATGGGCTCAAAAAACCTCCTCGCCGTTGCCGTGAGGGGCCGCCTCGATACCTCCCTGGCGGACCCGGAGACTTTCCGGGCCCTGGCAGGGATCGATCGAGATTTCCTCAGGAACGACCCTTTCCAGCGCGACACGATCGCCCGCATCGGGAGCCATATCGGGATGGTCCGGTGGTTTCCGGGCTTTCGGAACAATGAACGTTACCTCGGACCGGGTGAATCGCCAGGCGCGCTTCTTCCCGAAGCCCTGAAAGCTTATGAAGAGGGACGAACGGCCTGCGCGGGCTGTGTCGTCCCCTGCAAGGACGTCTTCCGCATCCCTTCCGGGCCCTATGCCGGTGAAATCGGAAAGGCCATGGAACACGAATGCCTGCACTGCCTCGGGACGAACTGCGGCGTGACGGATCCCGTGGCAATCATGACGATGGAGAACCTCGCGGACAAGTACGGCATGTGCGTGATCGGGCTGGGAAATGCCATCGCCCTTGCAAAGGACCTTTTCGCACACGGTCTCCTCGGTCTCGAAGAAACGGGAGGGCTGGACCTTTCCTGGGAAAACGCGGACGCCCAGGTCGAACTGGTCCACAGGGTCGCCCTAAGACAGGGTTTCGGGAACCTCGTCGCCGAGGGACTGCTGAACCTGGCCCGGATCGTCGGCGGCAAGGCGATGGACTTCTGCTACCACGTCAAGGGGCTGAGCCGAGGCCATCACCCCGCCGGTATCTTCGCCCTGGCCCATGCGACGTCGACCCGGGGAGCCGACCACCTGCGAGGGCGCAGCTGGGCCTTCGGGGAAAACGACCCGGAAATCTGGCCCATGCTGATAAGGGAAGGTTTCATCCCCGTGTCGGACCCGGTGGAGACCCTTTTCATATCCGAGAGGGCCGTCACGCTGACTGACATGATCGGCCGCTGCAAGGGCGCAGTGAACAACTGGGCGAGCGCGGTACCCCTCGTTTCCAGCCATCCCCTGCTCAAGGGAGAAGCTCTTCTTCTTGAAGCCGCTACGGGAGTCCCCTACACCGAGGCCGAACTGGAGGCCGCATCCGACCGGGTTTACCTGTTGGAAATGGCTTTCAATGCCAGGCAGGGAATCCGCCGGAAGAATGACCGTTTCCCCGTCAAGTGGGATCTCGTGGGATCGAAATGGGCCGAAGAAGAGTTCGCCAGGCACGAGGCCATGCTTGATGCCTATTACGCATTGCGGGGGTGCGACCCGAAAACGGGCGTTCCGAAGGCGGACGCTCTCCTTCGGCTGGCCCTGGATTTCGCAGCGGAAAGAATGGAAACCGAACCCGGAAAGGAATCATGGGAAGGGCCTCCTCTCCGGAGTCCCGGCGATTACCCCAGGGGATCGAGGCGCGCGTAAATGCGAAGGGAGGAAGGCCGGGCCTTCCCCCCTTTCTTATTCCATTTCGGTTTTAAGGACATCCACCCAACGGGAAGCAATCGCAAGGCCCGTCACCCCATTGACCCAGGCGGGAGCACCGCCGCCCCTTGCCTTTAGCTCCGGGTGCCTCTTGAGAACATCCCTCAGGTCGACTCCCGCTTCGTTACCGCAGGCCATGATAAAGTTCCCTTCATGCCCCTCCCCGGAGGGAACGAGCACCAGCCCTATCGCACAAGGATCCCCCTCGATGAGAGCCTTTAGGGCAGGAACGGCCATCTCGGGAAGGAACCCGGGCAGCAAAACGAAGGAGAGGGTTCTCGACCCGGTCCGCTGTTTCTCCCAGGGCAAGGCAAGCATTCCCTTGGCCTTGTCCAGCGCACGGCCAAGAGCCTGCTTTTCCTCCTGTAGCCGGTCATAGACCTTTTCGAGCTTTTCAAGCGGGCAGCTGACTTTCCGGAGCAGCACCCGCATGACTCGTGAATACTCTTCGAGGGCACGCTCCCGGTGGACAGTGAACTTGACCTCCCATTCAGGGGCGGTTCCCCGGTAGCCGGTGACAAGAATCCCGCCGATCTGCCCGGTGGAGGAAACGTGGGTTCCGGAACAGGCGATGCAGTCAAACCCTGGAATCGTCACGACCCTGATGGGCTCGTCGCCGAGACGGTCCCAGTTCGCCTTCAAGCCGTGGATCTCCCGCGCTTCCCGGGGCTCGCAAAAACGGGTCGAAACGGGCAGGTCACGGGAAATCACCTCGTTTGCCCCGTTTTCCGCCTCGAAAAGCAGGTCCCACCCCAACTCGCCGTTCCAGCGCAGGAAAACCGTCGTCTCCTCTTCGGCTACAGCCACCTTGTAGACCTCCAGCCCTTCGTGGCTGCTTTCAAGGATGCGGGAAAGGACATGCTCCCCGGAATGCATCCTTGAAAGAAGGGCTTGCCTCGACAGGTTAACCTCCGCCCTGACCTTCAGCCCCACGGAAGGTTCACCCTCCCGGACTTTGGCGGACAGGACGACGCTTTCTCCCTCGCGGAAGCAATCCGTGACATCCGCGGAAAAACCGGGAGCGACCAGGCGGCCCGTATCTCCTGGCTGGCCCCCTCCCGAAGCGTGGAAACGCGTTTCTTCCAGTCCGAGGCGGACCTCTTTTCCATTCCTGGACAACACCTTCGCAATGATCGTTTCATATCCGGGGTTCAAGGATTTTCGCCTCCCTTCCAGGGGACATTATATCCTCCCGAATGAGGCCATTCCGGCTAAGATAATGGGAAACGCCAAGGAAAGGGGACGGAAACGATGCCTTCAAAAGTTTTCTATACGGGAATGAGGACCAGTGCAAGAAAAAACATGCTGGATCGCCTTGAAGGGCTTCTACTCGCTGCCGGCCTGGACGACTTGCCCTTGAAGGGCCGGATGGTCGCGGTGAAGATCCATTTCGGGGAACCGGGCAACCTGGCCACGATACGGCCGAATTACGTGGCACGGTTGGTCCGTCTTATCCGCGAAAGGGGCGGCAAGCCCTTCCTCACGGATGCGAACACCCTCTACAAGGGAAATCGGGCAAACGCGATCGACCACATGCAGGCCGCCATGGAAAACGGGTACAATCCCCTTTCCGCAGGCTGTTCCGTCCTTATCGCCGACGGGCTGTGGGGCTTCGACTACCGCGAGGTCGAGATCAATCTCAAGCACTTCTCTTCGGCCAAAATCGCATCGGCCGTTGCCGAAGCGGACGTAATCATCTCGATGAGCCATTTCAAGGGACACGAACAGGCGGGTTTCGGTGGGGCACTGAAGAACGTCGGCATGGGCTCGGGATCCAGGGAAGGGAAAATGGCCATGCATTGCGATTCCCCGCCCCGCATATCCGCCGCCAAGTGCATCGGATGCGGCGAATGCGTCCGGAATTGCGCCCACGATGCGGCCCGGATCGGGCCGGACGGGAAGGCTTTCATCGACGAGAATCTCTGCGTCGGGTGCGGGCAGTGCGTCGTCGTCTGCCCTGCGGGGGCCGCACAGATCACCTGGGGCAGCGCGGGGGCCCTGGGCGAGAGGATCGCAGAGTATGCTTTCGCGGTCCTCAAGGGAAAGCCGCATCTCCACGCCAACTTCATCATGGACGTATCGCCAAACTGCGACTGCTGGAACCACAACGATACCCCCATCGTCCCGGACATCGGCATCACGGCCTCCCGAGACCCCGTTGCCCTGGACCAGGCCTCGGTCGACCTCGTGAACGGCGCTCCCCTGCTTCCGGGGAGTGCCCTTCACGAGAAAGGGATCCTGCACGGGGACAAGTTCCAGGCCCTTCACCCGGACGGAAACTGGGAGCGGTGCCTCGCCCATGCCGAAGCCATAAGCCTGGGAAGCCGCCTCTACGAAAGGATCGACCTGCCCTGATGGCAGGAAAAAGGGTCCGGCGACCGAAAGCCAGCCGCCGGGCCCTTTTTCCTGCCTTTAAAGTGTCCTTATGTAATCCGAGATGGCCGCCAGTCCTTCTTCCAGGGTTTCCGTCGCACAGGAATAGCCCAGTCGGAACCAGCCCTCGAAATCGAACGCCCGGCCAGGGACGATGAAAGCCCCGTTGAAATCGAATAGGCTCTTGCAGAAGTCCTCCGAAGGAACCGGGAAATCGTAGCGAATGAACGCCGTTGTCCCCGCCCTTGGGCGTACATAGGACAGCCCTTGCTCCCCGTTCACCCAGCCGTCGAGGATGGACGCGTTCCTTCTCACCAGCGAAAGGTTGCGTTCCCGTATCTTTTCCCTATGGGAAAAGGCCCTCATCGCCAGCATTTCGTCTATCATCCCGCAGCTGATTGTCGTGTAATCCCGGCGGCTGAAACACTCCCGGATGAAGTCCCTGGGGCCGGCGACCCAGCCAAGCCGCAAACCCGCCAGGGAAAAGACTTTTGAAAGGCTGCCGGTGGCAACCGCCTTTTCGTAGAGATCGACGACCGAAGGCGTCTTTTCCAGCGGATCGTGCTCGAGCCCCCGATAGACCTCGTCGCAGAGGAGCCATGCACCAGAACGTTCAGCAATCCTTGCAACTTCTTTAAGGAATGCCCCATCCATAAGGGCACCGGTCGGATTGTTGGGGTTGTTGAGCACGATGAGCCTGCATCTGTCCCCCGCAAGCCTTTCCAGTTCGTCAAGGTCCGGCAGGAAGGCATTCTCGGGACGAAGGGACAGGATGCGGACATCGGCGCCGAATCCTCGTGGAACGGAGTAAAGCTGCTGGTAGGTAGGCTTGACGACGACGACCCTGTCGCCTGGCTCCACCAGGGTGTATAGTGCCAGGAAGTTTGCGCCGATCCCGCCGTGAGCCAGGAGGAGGTTGCCCTCGTCCTGGGTATCGTAAAGGCGGGAAATATGGGCCCGCAGGTCGAAGCTGCCGGGTATCTCCCCGTAAGTGAGCTTACGTGAGAAAAAATCGTCAAGAAACGATTCCCTTCCGCCGGAAAGATCGAGCAATTCTCCTACGGTCAGTGATTCCACGCATGTTTCCGCTACGTTGATTCGCGCCTTTTCCTCGTAGGCGTTCATCCATTCTTCCACGCCAAAAGGTTCTATCTTCAATTTAAAACACCTCCTCCGACCCGTTTTGCGTAAGGATACCATGAAACCCGCACTCTTCCCGGTTTACCGCACTCCTGCCAGTTGGTATCATTCATCGGGTGGCCCGAATCTAGAGGGTCACGTTGGAGGCAGTCATGCTAAGGAATCGGTCCAGGGCTTTTGCCATATTGATGCTGGCGACAATTTTCCTGTTTTTCCTTTTTCTTGGAAACCACCCTCTTCTCGAACCGGACGAAGGACGATACTCGGAGATTCCCCGTGAGATGATCGAACGGGGAGACTACGTAACGCCCATGCTCAACTACGTGAAGTATTTCGAGAAGCCAGTGCTCCACTACTGGCTCACCGCCCTATCATTCAAGATTTTAGGTTACACGGAGTTCGCTTCCCGCTTCTGGCCGGCCATCCTCGGGGTTCTCGGTGTGGCGGTCACCTTCTGGCTCGGAGCATCCCTCTACGGAACGCGGGCCGGTTTCTTCTCGGGACTGGTCCTTGCCACATCCTGGGTCTATTTTGCCCTCGCCCAGATCAACATCATCGATATGGGGCTGTCCGTCTTCGTTACCATCGCCCTGGCTGGGTTCCTGATGGGATCGTGCCACGACCGGCGACACTTGCTCCTCTTTTACGGGGGGATGGCACTGGCCACGCTTTCGAAGGGACTCATCGGAATCGTCCTTCCCTGTGCCGTTGCCGGAAGCTGGATCCTTCTAACGCGAGACTGGCGGCTGATCCGGCGAACCTTTTACGGTTGGGGGATCCTTCTCTTTTTCGCCCTGACCCTGCCGTGGTTTATTGCCGTTTGCATGAAAAATCCCGAATTTTTCCATTTCTTCTTCATCAGGGAGCACTTCCTGAGATACACCACCAGGATCCATGGCCGCTACGAGCCAGCCTGGTTCTTCATTCCTATTCTCCTGGCGGGTGGCGTACCCTGGACGGCTTTCTGGGTTCGCCCGCTCCTGGGTGTTCGCGAATCAAGGGAAAGACTCTACCTGTCCCTTTGGTTTGCGATCATCTTTATTTTCTTTTCCCTCTCAAGCTCCAAGCTCATCCCCTACATTCTCCCGGTGTTCCCCGCGCTGTCGATCCTCGCGGGCCACAAGCTGGACCGGTACCTCACCCACCCGCATGCTGACGGCATCGGCACCGAACTGGTCATGACAACCCTCCTGATGGGACTCTTGTCCGGCGCCCTTCTCGCCTATCCTTTTTTCCAGGACCGGTTTTCCGCCGGAGTTCTCCTAAGGGTCACTGTCCCATTGGCTGGAACTCTTCTGTTGACCCTTTTCGCGGCTTGGGCTTCATGGAGAAAACATCGGACCAACGCGGTCGTTGCCTCGCTTTTCATCGGGGCTCTTTTCACTTGCCTTGCCTTGAAGGGGGGGTTCGCCTTCTATGGAACCTTCCTTTCAGCCAGGCAGACGGCCGAGATCATCGAAAAGGCCCGGCAACCGGGCGACATGATTGTCAGTTACGAAGACTACGACCAGGGTATCCCCTTCTACCTCAAGACACGCGTCGTGTTGGTAAACTGGCTGGGGGAACTTGAATTCGGCAGCAAAATCGGCGACCAGTCGGAATGGTTCATCGATCGGGAAACCTTCATGAAACGCTGGGAGTCGGGCCGCCACATGATCGTCATCTTCAGGGAAAAACGATTTAGGGAAATGATGGAGAAGGGAGTGGACAACATGCACGTCCTGGGAAGGTCCAACGATGCGGTTGTCGTAACGAATCGAAAAAAGGAGGGGGAAAGATGAAAAGGAAAGATTTCCTTCCCTTTGCCAGGCCTTGCATAGACGAAACGACGATCGAAGACGTCTGTGAATCCCTGAGATCGGGATGGATCACAACAGGGCCCAAGTCGATACGGTTTGAAAACGCTTTCAGGGACCGCATCGGGATCCCTTACGCCCTGGCGGTCAACTCTGCCACCGCAGGGCTTCACCTTGCACACCTGGCGCTGGGAATCGGCCCTGGAGATGAAGTGATCACGACTCCTATGACTTTTGTCGCGACCCTGAACACGATCGTGTTTGCCGGTGCCCGCCCCGTGCTGGTCGATATCGACCCGGGAACCTTCAACATGGATCCGGCTAAACTCGAATCCGCGGTGACTCCCCGCACGAAGGCAATCGTGCCGGTTCACTTTGCGGGCCTGCCGGTGGACATGGACGAGGTTGAAGCGGTGGCTGAAAGGCACGGGCTCGCGGTTATCGAAGACTGTGCCCACGCACTTGGCGCTTCCTACAAAGGACGAACCGTCGGTTCAGACCCCCGGCATGTCAGCGTGTTCAGCTTCCACCCCACCAAGAACATCACGACCGGGGAAGGCGGCATGGTTTGTACGGGACTCGAGGAAGTCGCAGAACGAATCTCGATCCTTCGCCAACACGGGATGTCCAAGGGGGCCTGGAGCCGCTATGCAGTGACCGGAACTCCCCACTACGATGTCGCCCTGCCCGGCCTGAAGTACAACATGCTGGATATCCAGGCGGCAATCGGCCTAGGACAGCTAGGGCAACTCGAGGCCTTCAACGCCCGTAGAGCCACAATTGTCGGGCGCTATAGGAAAGCCTTTTCTGGTGTAGAAGGAATCATTCTTCCCGCCACGCCGACCTATGAGCATACCCACGCCTGGCATATCTTCACCCCAATGCTGCAGCTTGACCGGCTTGATATCTCCCGCGACGACTTCATGGCCCTCATGAAGGCGGAAAACATCGGTACGGCCTACCACTACCAGGCGGTACACCTTTTCGAGTTCTACAGGAAGACCTTCGGGTTCCGGCCTGGAGATTTCCCCCACGCGGAGAAAGTGTCCGAACGCATCCTCAGCCTTCCCCTCTTCCCCTCGATGACCGATTCGGACGTGGAGGACGTTATCGAAGCGGTAAAGGGCATACTGGGAAAGCACCTTAAGAAAGGGGTGAAAGCGTGAGCGATCCTCTCGTCTCCGTCGTCATCCCCGTCTATAACGAACAGGAAAGCCTGCCCCTGCTTTTTGACAGGTTGATGCCGGTCATGGAAAACCTGGGGCGGCCGTATGAAGTCGTCTTCATCAATGACGGCAGCCGCGATCGTTCCCTCGCCCTCCTCCTGGATTGCAAGGACCGGTTCCCCGGCCGGGTCGTCGTGATTGACTTCAACGGGAATTTCGGGCAGCACATGGCGATTATGGCAGGCTTCGCAGAAGCCAGGGGAGAGATGATCCTTACGATGGATGCGGATCTCCAGAACCCGCCCGAAGAAATCCCCCGGATCGTCGCAGCCATGGAAGAAGGGCACGACGTCGTTGGAACGGTTCGCTCCGGCCGCCAGGATCCGTTTTTCCGGAAATTCGCCTCCCGGATCGTGAACCGGGTCTCCAACAGGATCACCGGGTTGAAGCTCAACGACTACGGATGCATGATGCGCGGCTACAGCCGCCGGATCATCACCTTTATCAACCAGTGCAAGGAGACGACGACCTTCATCCCGGCCCTGGCCCAGAAATTCGCCATGAACCCTGTTGAGATACCGATTGCCCATTCCGAGCGGGAGCAAGGGGAGTCCAAGTATGGCCTTTACCGCCTGATCCGCCTCAACTTCGACCTCATGACCGGCTTTTCGCTAATCCCGCTCCAGGCCGTGACGATGCTTGGGATGATCGTATCGGCCCTGAGCTTTTTCTTCAGCGTTTTCCTTCTCCTCCGCCGCCTGATCGTCGGACCGGAGGTCGAGGGAGTCTTTACCCTGATGGCCCTGAACTTCCTGTTCATGGGCATCACCCTTTTCTCCGTCGGTCTCGTGGGGGAATACATCGGGCGGATCTACCAGGAAGTCCGGGAAAGGCCACGCTTCGTGATAAGGGAGGTATGGGGCCGTGACGAATGAGCCGCGCATCATCCTCGCGGCCTACAGCGAGGTGGGCGTCGTCTGCCTGGAAGAGTTGCTAGCCCAGGGAGCCCATGTTGTCGGGGTCTACACCCATGCGGACGACCAGTTTGAGGAAATCTGGTTCCGGTCGGTTGCCCGGGTTGCCACTGAGGCCGGGATCCCCGTTTATACCCCCGAGGATATCAACGCCCCGGCCGAAATCGAACGAATCAGAGCCCTAAGGCCAGATTTCCTCTTTTCCTTCTACTACCGAAAGATGATTGCCCCCGAGATCCTCTCGATCCCGCCCATGGGGGCCTACAACATGCACGGCTCCCTCCTGCCCCGCTACCGGGGACGCGCCTGCGTCAACTGGGCCGTCCTGAAAGGCGAAAACGAAACCGGGGTCACCCTCCACGTGATGACCCCCCGGGCCGATGCCGGGGATATCGTCGACCAGGAAACCGTCCCCATCGAATTCACGGACACGGCCCAGGACGTTTTTTGGAAGGTCAGGGACGCCGCAAGGAAAGTCATTTCAAGAACCTGGCCCCTGCTTCGGGATGGGCGCGCCCAGCGCAGGCCCCAGGACGAAACGCAGGCAACGAAGTTCGGCCGAAGGGGCCCGCAGGACGGGTTCATTGACTGGAACGCTGCGGCAACGGAAATTTACAACCTGGTTCGCGCGGTCACCCATCCCTTCCCCGGGGCTTTCACCTATCTCGAAGGGAAGAAGCTTTTCATCTGGAAAACCGCTCCCCTCAAAGGTTACGGGAACGGAAAGCCCGGTGAGGTCCTGGATGTGGAGCCCTTCGTCGTTGGAACCGGCAAGGGTGCACTTAGGGTTGATCGCTGCCAGCTCGAGGGAGAAACTGAAATGGACGGTCCGGCATTCGCCGCAAGATCACTCCAGCCGGGAAAAAAGTTGGGAGGCAACCACCTGTGAAAGTACTGATCCTGGGAGTCAACGGGTTTATCGGGTCGCACCTGGCCGAAAGAATACTTTCCACGACCGATTGGGAAATCCGGGGGCACGACCTGCGGACAACAAACCTCAAAGCCTGCCTGCCCCACCCCCGGTTCACCTTCAGGCAAAACGACATGAGACAGGACAGGGAATGGATCGAGCAACAGGTTTCCGAGTGCGACGTCATCCTTCCCCTCGTGGCCGTGGCCCAGCCGAAAAAATATGTCGAAGACCCGCTTTTCATCTTCGAACTCGATTTCGAGGAAAACCTCAAGATCGTAAGGCTTTGCGACCGATACGGGAAACGCCTGGTTTTCCCTTCAACCTCCGAAGTCTACGGGATGTCCCAGGATCCCGAGTTCAAGGAAGACGAGAGCAACCTGGTCCTGGGCCCCATATGCAAGACCCGGTGGATCTATAGCTGCAGCAAGCAGATGCTTGACCGGGTCATCGCCGCTTACGGCATGCAGCGGGGACTGCGCTACACCCTTTTCCGCCCCTTCAACTGGCTCGGCCCGAGGCTTGACGACAACACCCTGGCTTCAGAAGGAAAATCCCGCGTCCTGACCCAGTTCATCTACAACATGCTCCAGGGATTGCCCATCCAGCTCGTGGGGGGGGGCGAGCAGAAAAGGTGCTTTACCGACATCGACGACGGCATCGGGGCCCTGATGGCCATCCTCCGGAACGAAGGCGGGGTTGCCGACGGACAGATCTTCAACATCGGCAACCCCGGGAACAACTTCTCCATACGAGAGCTCGCCGAGACCCTTAAGCAAGTTCTCGCGACCTTCCCTTCCTTCAGGGATAAGGCCCTTCAGGCGACAATCCTCGACACGCCAAGCGCGACCTATTACGGTGAAGGCTACGAGGACGTGGAACACCGCGTCCCCTCCATCGAGAAGGCAAGGCGCCTGCTTGGGTGGGAACCCCGAACCTCACTCGAGGACACCCTACGCAAGACAATCTCCTCGATGGTTTCCGCCGGAACTCCGTCATGAGCGTGATCCTAGGCCTCAAGCTGGACGTCGATACCCTGCGGGGTTACAGGGAGGGAGTTCCCGCTCTCCTGGACCTGCTTGATCGGCTGAATATCCGCGCCACCATCTTCTTTTCCATGGGGCCGGACAACAGCGGCAAGGCCATTCGCCGCATCTTCCGCAAGGGTTTCCTGTCGAAAATGAAACGAACGCGGGCCGTGAGCACATACGGCCTGAAAACGATGCTTTACGGCACGCTGCTTCCCGCTCCCCGCATCGTCGATTCCGACCCGTCGATCCTCCGCCAGGCTGTTGAGCGAGGGCACGAGTGCGCCGTCCATGCCTGGGATCACGTCGAGTGGCAGGACGAACTCGACCGGATGAGCCCCGATGCCATTCGCCTTTCCATGGGGCAGGCCTTCGAACTTTTTGAAAGCGTCGCCGGTTTTTCGGCCCGATCCTGTGCCGCCCCGGCCTGGAAGGTTTCCGGGGACAGCCTCTCGATCCAGGACGAACTTGGCCTCGATTACTGCAGCGACAGCCGCGGCAGATGCCCCTTCTTCCCGGTTTGGGAGAGACGACGGTATGCGACTCTCCAGGTCCCTTCAACCCTGCCGACCCTGGACGAGATCCTCGGCCTCGACGGACAAGAACCGGAAGAGGCCAACGCAACGCTTCTCAGCGGACTGGGCGATGGAATCAACGTGCACACTTTCCACGCCGAAATGGAGGGTATTGGCCAAATCGACCTTTTTGAAAGTTTTCTCAGGGAATGCCTGGCCCGGGGAACGTGTTTCTCGACCCTCGGGGAAATCGTACAATCCCTGGGTGAGAAAAGAATTCCGGCCTGTGCCCTCGAACCTGGCGAACTCCCGGGGCGGGCAGGAACGGTCGCCTTGCAGGGGAAGGAGATGAAGGCATGAAGCTGGCTGTGGTGGGAACAGGTTATGTCGGTCTCGTGACGGGAAGTTGCCTCGCCAATTTCGGGAACGATGTCGTTTGCGTCGACGTTGACGCTGAAAAGGTCGAAATGCTGAAAGACGGACAAGTTCCTTTTTTTGAACCCGGCCTTTCCGACGTGATGGGGTCGAACATAGCCTCTGGGCGCCTGGATTTCACGACTGACCTCGCCTCTGCCGTCAACGGATCGGAGATGGTTTTCATCACCGTGGGAACCCCGCCGGACGCCACCGGATCGGCCGATCTCTCCACGGTATGGGAGGTTGCCCGGGCTGTCGGCCAATGCATGGAAGAGGGCAAGATTGTCGTGACCAAGTCGACCGTCCCCGTGGGGACAACCCTAAAGGTCAAGGCGCTTATCCGGGGGGAACTTTCCGCACGGGGCCTGGAAATCCCATTTGAGGTCGCGAACAACCCGGAATTCCTGAGGGAGGGATCCGCCGTCCTCGACTTCATGAACCCCGATCGCGTGGTCGTCGGAACTGAAAGCGATGAAGCCAGGGAAGCCCTTTCCATGCTTTACTCGTTCCTGGACGAGGAAAAGCTCCTTTTCATGGATATCCCTTCATCCGAGATGACCAAGTACACGGCCAACGCCCTGCTGGCAACAAAGATATCCTTCATGAACGAGATCGCGGGCATCTGCGAAAGCGTCGGTGCAGACGTGGAAAAAGTCCGGCTCGGTATCGGGTCCGACTCCCGGATCGGCTACGCTTTCATCTCGCCCGGCTGCGGCTACGGCGGCTCCTGCTTCCCCAAGGATGTTCGCGCCCTCATCCAGACCGCCGCCAGCCTGGGTTGCAACCCTCGCATCCTGGAAGCCGGGGAAAAGGTCAACAACGTCCAGAAACACATCCTGTTCAAGAAAATCGCCCGGCATTTCGAGAACACGGCGGGCAAGACCGTGGCAATCTGGGGGCTTTCCTTCAAGCCGAACACCTCGGACACCCGTGAGGCCTCGGCACTGGTCCTTGTAGAGGACCTGCTTCGGGCTGGAGCCCTGGTCCGGGCACACGACCCGGTGGCCATCCCCGAGGCGCGAAAGGCCCTATTGCCCCATCCGAACCTCGAGTTCACGAAAAATCACCTGGAAGCCGCCAAGGCGGCGGATGCTCTCGTCCTTGTCACGGAGTGGGACCTTTACAAGCAACCCGACCTTGACAGGCTGGCCCAGCTCATGAACTCACCCGTGGTTTTCGACGGCAGGAACCAGTACAACCCGCAGGAAATGAGGCGCCACGGTTTCACCTACTACTCCATCGGCCGTCCGCCCATCATTGGCGAGAACTCGTAAGTCTTAGAGCCATCCCTTGCGGTGAAAGTAACGAAGCATCAATCCGGCTACCCCTGCCATGACGGCCAGGACAGCCGGATAGCCCCAGCGCCATTGCAGTTCCGGCATATAGCGATAGTTCATCCCATAAACCCCGGCGATGAAAGTCAGCGGGATGAAAAGGGTTGAAATCACGGTCAGGACCTTCATGATCTCGTTCATGCGGTTGCTGATGCTGGAGAGATAGATATCGAGAAGCCCCGAAAGCGTGTCCCTGAGGCTTTCCACGGTTTCAAGCACCTGGATCGTGTGGTCGTATAGATCTCTCAGGTAAGGAGCCAACTGCTCGCTGAGCAGGGGAGATTCCCCCCGCTCGAGGCTCCCGATCAATTCCCTCAGGGGCCAGATGGAATGCCGGAGGAAGATCAATTCCCGTTTTTGCCCATGGAGGGCATGAAGAGTCTGCCGGGTCGGGTTGGTCACGAGTTCCTCTTCCAGGGATTCCACTTGGTCCCCGATTGTTTCCAGGATCGTGAAATAACCGTCCACCACGGCATCCAGGAGACTGTAGGCCAAGGCATCCGCACCCATCTTCCGGAGCCGGCCTTTTCCTGTCCTCAGGCGCTCCCGGACTGGCCCGAACAAGTCTCCGACCTCTTCCTGGACAGACAGGACGAAACGGTCCCCGAGGACGATGCTCACCTGTTCCGAAAGGAGGCGTCCGGTTTCCTCCTCGATACTCAGCATGTTCAGGACCGCGAAAAGGTATTTCCCGTAGTCCTCAAGCTTGGGCCTTTGTTCCAGGGCGGTGACGTCCTCCATGACAAGGGGGTGAATACCGAACCTGCCCATGAGCGTCTCCAGCAGCGCGGGATCCGAAAGACCGTCAACGTTTATCCACCGGATCCCGTCCTCGTCGCAGGATGCCAGGCACTCTTCCAGGCTGCAGGAGACATGTTCGCAGAACCGGTCGGCATCGTAGGAGATCAGGCTAAGCCTGGGGGTTTTCCCGGGAACCGGAGCTGCTTTCCTTCTTTCAGGTCCCGAACGGAGCCTGGTTTTCCTGTCCCTCGGCATCTGGATCGCCTCCCTAGGAAGCTTCCGCCACCACGCGATTTCGCAGGAGCCCGATTCCCTCGATTTCCACTTCCACCTCATCACCCGCATTCATGGGGCCGACACCCGCGGGAGTTCCCGTTGCGATCACGTCTCCCGGACGAAGGGTTGTAAAGCGGCTTATATGGGAGACCAGGCGCGAAACAGGGAAGATCATCATGTCCGTATTGGCCGATTGGACTACACGGCCGTTGAGGCGCGTCTCTATTCTCCTGCCCTTTGTCTCTGCAGACTTGACGATCCAAGGTCCCAACGGGCAAAACGTATCAAAACCCTTGGCGCGGGTCCATTGCCCGTCCTTCTTCTGGAGATCCCTTGCCGTGACGTCGTTCAGGCAGGTCAGGCCAAAAATCGCTTCCTCCGCCTCCTCTTCCGAAGCGTTGCGGCAAATCCTGCCGATGACCACGGCCAGTTCTCCCTCGTAATCGATTCGTCCGGCCCACAGGGGAACGGAGATCGTCCCCTCGGGCTCCAGGAGGGAGGCCGTGGGCTTCATAAAGACCAGGGGTTCCTCGGGCAGGTCGTTCCCGAGCTCCTTTGCGTGTTCCGAGTAGTTTCGGCCGATGCAGAAAATATTGCCCGGCTCAAGGGGGGCCATCAGCCGAACCTGGGCAAGCCGGAGTTCATTTCCGGAAAGGGGCTTCTCATCCCAAAGATCCCCCGACAAGGGAGTGACTGTGTCCCCTTCCAGGATGCCGAAACGAACCTGGCCTTCTTTTTCAAATCGAACAAACTTCATTGCCTTTTCCCTCCCGATGACCTTCCAGTCTTTTCATTTCCAATTCGGCACAATCAAGGCAAGAACCGCTCCGTAGCTGATCACAAGGGCAAGGAGCACGGATGCCGAGAGCATGTCCTTTGTTCGCTTCACATCCTCGTTGAAATCGGTTCCCACGTGACTATCGATCAATAGTTCGAGGGATGTGTTGATCAGCTCGATGACCATCGGGACCAGGCTGAGCAGGAAAACCCGGAAAGCAAGCCAGAAATTCCCCTTCCCGGCGTAGATCGCCAGGGCAGTCAACAAAAATGCGCACGCGGTTTCCCGGGCAATGGCGGTTTCCATGAAGAAGGCTGTCTTCAGTCCGTTGAAAGAGTTCAGGCTTTTCCTTCCGAGCGAGTCATTTTTCCAGCTGCACCTTGCCTTTGAGGGCTCTCCCATCAGGCCACTTCCCCTTCCGCTGCCGAGGACCTGGCGAAGGTCCTGGCTTTTTCGATGATCGTCCTTACACGGGGTTCGAGCGGAAGTCGCGTCTCGATTCTTTCGATCACGCCCCGATCCAGGACTCTCCTGAAAGCGGGGGGATAGTTCATGTCGAAAACCCATGAAAGCTGGACCAGGAGGAAATCCGCCACCGACCTGACCTGGCTGTATGAGGCCCGTCCCGTTTCCATCAGTGAATCGACGACTGCCCCGTTTATCTCCCACGTTTCGGGAATTCGGGGAAGAAGTTCCCGGATGCGCCCCTCGTCGAGGTACCGCTGCACCAACTCGAACACGTCAAGCTTGTCCGCGTCCCGTATGAGCCTGACCATACCCAGGCTTGACGGGCGGATATCCAGGGGGATTTCCTTCTTGTTGTGGTAGCGTATCCCGTCCAGGATCGCTAGCCGAGCCGCATCCTCAAGTGAAGACAGGACCAGGGCTTCCGAGACCGTTTTCCACCCCAATTCCCCGTGGTCCACGGAGGCAGCGTCGTAAAACGTTCCGAAATCCCGGAACTGGGGAAACCGCCCGACATCGTGAAGCAACCCGAGTATCTCTGCGTGAACGATGCTGTCCGGTGCGAATCTCATCCCCCGGGCGATGCGTCCGGCTTCAAGGGAAACGCTGAAGCTGTGGCTCCATTTCAGGGCCAGTAGAGGTTCGAGGCCTCCTCCTTCTGACTCGAATTCTCGCGTATACGCCTGGAACCAATCAAGGGCGTCGTTCATTGACATCATGCAGGACATTCCTTTCCTTTCCTCTCAGGGCCAGAATCCGTTGCGGCCGCCACGTCGGGCTGTTATAGTTATCGCACCGGCCGTAAGGGAAGGAGCGATCTTTGGTGGACACTTCCGCGCGTTACAAAAAGACTTTTCCCATATCCTGGGACCTGCTCCACAGGGATTGCAAGACACTGGCCTGGAAGCTACACGAAAAGGGAAAATGGAACCGCATTCTCGCTATTGCCCGAGGCGGGCTTGTCCCCGCGGCCATCATCGCCCGCGAGCTGGACATCCATTTCGTCGATACCATCTGCGTCTCCAGCTACACCCTCCGAACCCAGGGCGAACCCGCCATACTCAAGCAGGCAGCCTCTTTTGAAGGTGCCCCGCAAGGCTGCCTTATCATCGACGACCTGGTGGACACCGGGCGAACGGCCCAGCTGGTCAGGCAGATGTTTCCGGAGGCCTATTTCGCCACGGTTTACGCGAAACCGGATGGTCGCCCCCTTGTCGACGCCTTCATCACCGAGGTCAGCCAGGATACATGGATCCTCTTTCCCTGGGATTCCGAGTTTTCCTTCTCCCAGCCGATTATCGGGAGGATTTAGTCCCTTTCCTCCCGGTGGAAGGGCTGCCCCAGTGCGGCAGGAGCCCCCAAAAGGATCCCTTTTCCCTTCTTGATGGAGATCGCCACAAGCACCGCGATGGTCAGGACATAGGGAAGCATCAGGAGAAGCGGGGCCGGTATCGTTGTTCCGGCGGCCTGTATGCGAAGCTGGAGGGCACCCACCCCTCCGAACAGGTAGGAACCGAAAGCTGCCCGTAAAGGATTCCATATCCCGAATATAACGAGAGCCACGGCAATCCATCCCCTCCCGGCAGTCATCATCTCCACCCACATCTGGGTATAGACCACCGAAAGGTATGCCCCGCCCAGGGCCGCAAACCCACCTCCGATCATCGTGTAGGCATATCTCAGGAGAGTGACGTTCAGCCCCGCCGAATCGACGGCCCGCGGGTTTTCCCCGACGGCCCTCAGGGTGAGCCCCCAACGTGTGGAAGCGATGAACCAGCAGAGAAAGCCAACAAGAAGGTAGGAAGCGTAAACCAGGGGATCATGGTTGAAAAAGACGGGTCCGAGGATGGGGATCTTCTCCAATAAAGGGACCGGCATGACTCCGATGCCCCGGATCGTCTCCCCTACGTAGGCTTTTCCAAGCAGCGCGCTAAGGCCTGTACCGAACATGGTGATCGCCAGGCCGCTGACCACCTGGTTTGCTCCCATGCTCACGCAGAGGAAGGCATGGATGGCCGAAACGAGCATTCCCACCAGCACCGCCACCGCTAATCCCAACCACGGGTTCCCCGTCACCATCGTCGCGGAAAACCCGGAAAAGGCCCCAAGGAGCATCAGTCCCTCGAGTCCCAGGTTGAGGACACCGGCCTTCTCGGTCAGGATCTCGCCAAGTGTCGCATAAAGGATGGGCGTTCCGCTCCGGATCGCGGCAGAAAGGATCGGAACCAGGATTTCCATTTATCTTATTCCCCCTTGCCGACCGGTACAATCCGGTAATTCCTGAAAAACTCTCCCCCCAGGACACAGAACAGGATCAGCCCCTGTAGGACCTGGACGCTCGCCAGAGGAAGCCTCATGACAACCTGCAGGGTATCCCCCCCGACGAGGAGTGCCCCAAGGAGGAAGGAGACAAAGACCGTTCCTACGGGGTTCAGCCGAGCAAGCCAGGCCACGATGATGGCCGTATAACCGTACCCCGCCGAGAACCCGGGCTGGATTCTCCCCTGGAGCCCGGCAACTTCGATCATTCCGGCTATTCCCGCCACGGCACCCGATACGAACATGGCCAGGAGGACGTTCTTCATGTAGTCCATCCCCGCGTAACGGGCTGCATTGGCGTTGTTCCCGATGACGCGAAGCTCGAAACCCCAGCGCGTCCAACGGTAGAGAACCCTGAAAAGGAGGGCAAGGAAAATCGCCAGGATAAGGCCCACGTGAACCCGGGTTCCCCCGAGCACGGCAAGCCGTGCCGCAGCCGGGAAAGGGGCGGTCATCGGAAAACCCAGGCTGGAAGGGTCCCGCCAGGGGCCGTAGATAAAATATTCGGTCAGGAGGATGGCGATGTAATTCATCATCAAGGTCGTGATGATCTCGTTGACGCTCCACCTGGCCTTCAGGAATCCTGCGAAGCCCGCCCAAAGCCCTCCCGCCAAAGCTGCCGCCACGAACATGAGGAAAAACATTACGGGAGCGCTGTCCACGAAGGCGTAGCGAACCACCGCAACCGCGGCGAGCGCCCCCATGACGAGCTGCCCTTCGGCACCGATGTTCCAGACGACCATGGTGAACGAAAGCCCGACAGCAAGCCCTGCAAGTGTCAGGGGAATCGCCTTGACGATCGTTTCACTCAGGCCCCAGGCATCTCCCAGGGCTCCCCTGAACATGGCAGTGTAGGCTGCAAGCGGGGATACTCCAAGGAAAAACAGCAGGACCGCGCCTGCCAGAAGAGCCGTCGCAACCGCACCCACGGGAATCGCCCAGTTTAGCCAGGCGGGGCAGTCAAGGCGGCGTTCCACCCTGAAAGGAGCGCTCATAGGCTTCTCTCCCCTCTTACCGCGGCGGACATGGGAATCCCAGCCATCATCAGTCCCAGCTCTTCCTCCGTAACCCCGCGAGGATCGTCGACTACCCCCATGATTTCCCCCTTGTGAATGACGGCCAGCCGGTCGCTCAAGGCCATGACTTCTTCCAGGTCTTCGGAAACGAGAAGGATCGCAGCTCCTCTTTCCCGCTGCCGGAGAAGCTGATCCCTTACAAATTCCGTCGCGCCTACGTCGAGTCCCCAGGTGGGCTGCATGGCTACGATGAGGCGCGGCGTCCCGGACAGTTCCCGGCCCAGCATGAGACGCTGCTGGTTTCCTCCAGACAGGTTCCTCACGGGTACCCCCAGGCCCGGGGTTGCCACCCCGAACCTTTCCACGATCCGGCCGGTCTCCCCGGCCACGTTTTCCCAGCTCAGGAAGATGCCCCGGGAGTATGGCTTCCTCCAGAAGTTCTTGAGGTTGAAATTCTCACGCAGGTTCATGGAGCCAACAAGGCCCGTTCCCTTGCGATCGGCGGGTATATAACCCACACCCGCCTTGATGAATTCTATGGGATGGGCTCCCGTCATATCGACTCCCATCAGGATGACCCGGCCGAACTGGATAGGCCTCAGTCCCGACAATGCCTCGCACAGTTCCCGCTGGCCGTTGCCTGCGATACCGGCGATCCCCAGGATCTCGCCTTCCCGGATGGAAAGGCTGAGGTTTCGTACCGCCGGCAACCCCCGGTCGTTCAGGGCACATACCCCATCGGTTTCAAGAACCGTTTCCCCCAGGTTCAGGACCGTCTTGTCAACCGCAAAAACGACCTTCCGTCCCACCATTTTCTCCGCCAGCTCTTCCTTGGACACGTTCCGCCCGGAAAGGGTTTCCACAACTTCGCCCTTCCGGAGGATCGTGATACGGTCAGAAATTTCCATGACTTCGTCGAGCTTGTGGGAAATGAAAACAACTCCATGCCCTTCCGCAGTCATTTGCCGAATCGTGTTGAACAAGTGGTGGACTTCCTGTGGGGTCAACACGGAGGTCGGCTCGTCGAGGACCAGGATTTCGGCTCTGCGGTAGAGCATTTTCAGGATTTCCACGCGCTGCTGCTCGCCCACGGAAAGCTGCCAGACACGTGCCTCCGGTTCAACCCCCAGGCCGTAACGGGTAGAAATGTCTTGAATCCGCTTGATGACTGTTTTTTTCGGAAGAATTGCCTCCAAGCCTGGTAACCCCATGATCATGTTCTCCCAGACAGTAAGGACCTGGACGAGCATGAAGTGCTGGTGAACCATGCCGATCCCGGCAGCAATGGCATCTCTCGGGGAGGAAAAGCGGCGATTCTCACCTTTGACCCGAATCGTTCCCGAATCGGGAATGTAGAGGCCGTTCAGGATGTTCATCAGCGTGCTCTTGCCGGCGCCGTTCTCGCCAAGCAGGGTATGAACCTCGCCCGGCCTGACGTCAAAATCGATTCCCGCGTTCGCCCTGACAGTGGCGAAAGCCTTGCTGATGCCCCGCATTTCCACGAGCGGCGCCTGCTGCATTGAGGAATCCATCGGGGTCCACTCTCCCGGGAAGAAAATTCTTTGCAACCATCCAAGTTTGCCTCAAAGGCCCGAATTGTCAACGTTCGACAAGAAAAGGGAGCCCCTTCGACGGGGCTCCCTCGTTTCGACGGTTTGTTTCCCCAGCCTACTTCGGGATCGTCCCCTCGACACCCTGGACGAACCAGCTCATGGAAAGCATGTCCCCATCGGACATCCGTTTCCCGGCTTCGATCTTGACCTTGCCCGCCTGGTCCCTTATGGGGCCAGTAAAGACATCCCATTTGCCCGATACGATCTTCGCCTGCTCAGCGGCAACGATCTTTTTCACGCTATCCGGGACGGACTTGCCAAAGGGTGCCAGGCCGACCATCTTCTCCTTCAGCCCCCACCAGATCGATTCGGACTTCCAGGTTCCCTTGACGACCTTGTCCGCCGTGTACTTGTAAAGTTTCCCCCAGTCCCAGACGGGTGCGGTCAGGTGACGAGTCGGGGCATACTTGCTCATGTCGTTGTTGTACCCGACAACCCAGACCTTTGCTTCCTCGGCGGCCTGCGGTGCGGCCCCGGAATCGGCGTGCATGGCGATTACGTCTGCGCCCGAGTCGATCAAGGCCTTGGTCGCTTCCTTCTCCTTGCCGGGATCAAACCAGGAGAACAGCCAGATGACCTTCACCTTCGCCTTGGGGTTGACCTTGCGCACCCCTAGCGTGAAAGCGTTGATCCCCCGGATGACTTCGGGGATCGGGTTTGCGGCCACGTAGCCGATGACGTTGCTCTTCGTCATCTTGCCGGCAACAAGACCGGAGAGGTAGCGCGGCTGGTAAATCCGGCCGAAATAGGTCCCCACGTTTGGCGCCGACTTGTAGCCCGAGCAGTGCATGAAAACGACATCAGGATGCTTCTTCGCCACTTCCTGGACGAAGTCCATGTACCCGAAGGAGGTCGCGAAGACAAGCTTGGACCCGTTCCGCACGAAGGTCTCCATGACCCGAACGGCATCCGGGCCTTCAGGCACGGACTCGACGATGCTCGAGGTCAACCCGGGGAAGGCCTTCTCCATGTCAAGGCGTCCCTTGTCATGCATGTAGGTCCAGCCACCGTCTCCAACCGGTCCGACATAAACGAAACCGGCCTTGATCTCCTTCGCGGGTACAGGGGCGATTGCCCAAGCCGCTGTACCCACAAGGAGGAACGCCATGAAAACCGCGATTGCCCAGTTCTTTCTCATCCGCTATTCCGCCTCCCGAATTTGACTTCGATTCTGGCCCTTAGGATTCATATCATTGATAACATGGCGTACAATTTGCCGCAAGACCCAAATAATTTCAGCCTCATGGGCCCCTGCACCTGCTGGAGGGACAATCAATCGTCTCCTTTTTCCTTGCTCGTGATCCTGATTTCGAAAAGACGGCCCCAAGGGTAACTAACCTTGAAACCCACGGTCCCGAAATCCTCAAGAACCGATTGCGAAAAAGCCAAGAGTTGCTCATGGATACGCGTTTCAAGCTGGCCGGGGGAAGCTTGACCCCCGAAAGGCCCTTTCGAGGAAACGGCTGGACGGACATTAGCCTGGTACCCCCATTCGTCCAGCAAGCGGGCAAACAGGATCCACTTCCTTCGGGGCTCCGTCATCCATCGGGAGAGGACTCCCCCGGCAAGCGCAAGGCCGATGGCGTTATCGGACGTGTTTCCCCCGGAATACGCCGCGAGCCGACCCAGCAGTTTCCTTTCACGCAGGGCTTCCATCAGTCCATTATCGGCCCCGTTGTCGAAGGCGATATCCGCCAGGGCCACCGGCTTGCCGGACGAAAGGAATTCCTCGATTCCACCGGCAATGGCAATGTCAAGCGGGTCGGCAATACGCCGGTTCACCGGGGAAGAAGCTTCCCTCGTCCGGCCATCGGCTGGAGGATTGACCACGAGTACCAGGTCGGCCTCTTCCGGATCCGAAACCAGCTGCACTCCCAGGACATCCGCCTGGATCTCGAGCGACTCCTTCGGGGAGAATCCCGAGTAAGTCGGCATGGGATTTTTTTCGGGCAAGCCGGGGAAATAGGGGTAGACCTTCTGCTTAGGATTGTCCCAGAGGAAGACCCTTCCAAAAAGGAGAAGGCCCATCTGGTCCACTCCCGGCACGACCGCTGCCCGGCACCGGGGCGCGTTTTCGATCGTCGTGGCCATCGAACTGAATTCCTGCTCCAGCCAAAGGGGAGAAACGTTATCGTCAAGCCCAATGCCCACGAAATCGATTCCCCTTGAACTATGCAGGGCGAGGAGCCTATTCGCAGCTCGAAGGCTTTGGTTTCTACGGTTCGCCCATTCTTTCAGCACAGTCACGGGGATTGTCTTGAGCAGGCGTTCGGCGGAAGCCAAATCCTCATCGGACAAAAGTCCCCGAGAAGCCGCAGTTTGCAAACGGGCCAGGCTAAACAACTGGGGAGCCCACTTTGCGTTGAATTCGGCATCCAGGATCCCCTGGCTCTGCCTCGGCAACCGGAGAAGAGTCCCGAAAATGACAAAGGGAGGCTTTGATAAAGCCGAACTCATGGCTCTGAGCCCTTCGAAGCGTCGGGATATTTCCTCTTGGTCCAGTTCATGGGTCCGGGACGAAACGAGGCCACCAAAAAGGAAGGCATCCGCCGCAACGATAGAGGGACCGTCTTTCCGGTGGGAGGCCAGCCATTCGTAAAGCCCGTCAAAATCAGGAATCCCTTCCTGCCCCCTGAAAAACGATTCAGGAGGTAGCTGGATTCCAACCCCAAGGGCTGCGGCAGCCTCCAACACCCGGTCAAGGGAGTACGGACGGTCATCCAGCGGGACGTATACGATCGATTGCGCGTTTGCCGTAACTGCACGCCATCCCAGGAATCCAACCAGAAAGAGGGCCAACAGTACCCTCACATTCCGCTTTTTCACCGGCAGCCCTCCGATCCTCCAAATGAAAAAGCCCCATCAGCCGATGGGACTAGACTCTTCTGGCTCCCAGACAATCATCACAACCGATTATCACAAAAACCCCGATTAGGCCCTCTAGTCAATCTTACTATCACTTTGTTACACGGCTATTTGTACGGCAAGGATCTCCGAAAAACTTGCATTAACGTGAACTAAAAGCGGTCCTTGGCTTGATTATGGCACGGAAATGGAAAAAGGGAAATCTCGCAAACCCTCCTTCGGCCTTTCCTGTGTTGTTTCCCATCTTAGATCACCCATGTTAGAATTTCTCAAGTTCTTTGAAAATTTTACCTTGGGATTATTCTGCTTCGAATGCCGCGACGACCCCGGAAGGCACGGAAGGAGGTGCACCAACCCCCAGCCAACAAGGGAGAGCGGATTTCAGAAGGCGGATCGAGCGGGTAGAGGAAAAGACCAGAAAAGGCGCTGAAGGGAACGTGGACACTTCACAGGCCTGGAATGGTCGGATCCCCCTGTCACGACCGCAAAACCACACACA
>DJHE01000005.1:30229-47562 GCA_002432945.1 Synergistaceae bacterium UBA5827 | reverse complement strand
GCCCGCGCGGGGCGGGCGACCATACTGCTCGTCGATCTTCGGGATTCCGAGCCTGTTTCAATCCACGCCCGCGCGGGGCGGGCGACGCCTGCTTCTTCAAAGTTGCTACTATCAACATCTCTTTGCCCTTGTTTCGCGCACTGACAAGAAATGTTCCTTTCTTGGTCATTTTTCACGCTTTGTCTTTATTCCGATCCTTTTAACCCGAATGATTCTCCCTTGTTCGCGAAACTCCTAGAATTTCCATGTTCGCTTATGGTCCGCGCAAAGATCCTCTTTAAAGCACCAGGGGCCCTTCGGGATCATAAGATGCCTTTGCTCCCTGGTGTTCAACACGATTCTTCCAATTTGCGCCTAAAAAGTAGAACCGCAGGCTATCCTTTTCAGGATCGTGAACTTCTATCAGGCGTTGCCTCAAACTGGCCCATTGCGCGGGATCGACAAGGCATTCGAACACTGAGTTCTGGACTCTCTGCCCGTAATTCTGGCATATTTTCGCCACCCGCCTCAATCGCTTCGCTCCTCCTTCTGATGCCGTATTCACGTCGTAAGTAACAAGGACCATCATCGCTTCGATCACCTACTTCCAGCGGAATGGCGGGTATGCATCCAGGTCACCCCGGAGATGACGGGCCAACAGCAAGGATTGGACGTAGGGTATCAAGCCCACGGGGATCTTTTCCCCGATAAAGGGGTGGCTGATCTCTTCCTGTTTTCTCTTCTGGTAAGCAACCAGGACTTCTTTCCGCGTTTCGTCATCCATCAAAACAGCCCCTGATTCCGTTTTCTTGAATCCGTTTCCCTTGACCTGCCGTCGATTGACTAAGGACAACGCCAAGCGGTCCGCGATAAACGGCCTGAACTCTTCCATAAGGTCGAGGGCCAGGCTAGGCCTTCCCGGGCGGGCTGCGTGAAGATAACCCACGGCAGGATCGAGACCAACCGACTCCAGTGCCGCAGCGGTGTCGTGAACCAAAAGAGTATAGAAAAACGAAAGCAGGGCATTCATCGCGTCCAAGGGAGGCCGTCTAGTTCGTTCCCGGAAAAAGAAATCCTCTTTTTGCGCACAAATAAAGGCATCAAAAACCGAAAAATAAGATCTTGCCGCATCCCCCTCGATTCCCCTCAACGTGTCCAGATCAGCCGTTGGTTCAAGGCTACGCAGGATTTCCGCCAAACGTGCCGCCGCCTGGGAAAGCGCTTCGGATTCTCCCCCTTCGTTTTCCCTGGCGGCTCGAAGAAGTGCCGTTCGGCTATTCACGATTTTCCCGATCACGATCGACTTGGCGATCGAAAGGCATTTTTCCGGGTCATCCGCTCGGCGGTACTGCTCACGCCGAAGGAGAACATTCCCCGAAACCGGGCCTTGAACCCTCGCAAGAAACCGGCCGTGCTCAGTCAAAAAAGAAAGGGTAACGCCCCGTTCCCCGCACAAGCCCATCAGGAATGGGCTGCACGAAACCTGGCCGAAACAGATAATTCCCGCCAAGGTGTGAATCGGGACCCTGACCTTGGTCTCCTCCCCGACTCGCACCAGCACGGTTTCGCCATCCCTGGAGAGATATGATCCCTGGGTCAGGACATAAAGGGTGTTAAGAAGGTGTTTCAACGCTATCACCTCCAGCATCGCCTGACTCTCCAGCCAGGGAGGAAAGAATCAATGATTTCAGGTACCTCACGGCACTTTTCTTACCCTTGGCGATTCCGGGCAGGCAGATTTCAAACAGGGAACAGCTCTCGCACCGTTTACTCCAGACTGCACGAGGAGTCAATGCGGCTTCCGTAAGGTCATGAAGCCTGAAGGCCAAGGCTTCCGTTCTTTCCCTGAGTTCTTTCGACAGCACGACGACATGGCGCCTTCGGGGTTTTCCGTAAAACAGCTCGGCCTCATGCATGTGCAAGCCCATCATTTCCTCTAGGCATATCGCCTGGGCGCAAAGCTGTACCTCATCGCAATCAATCGCCTTGGGTTTTCCATGCTTGTATTCGACGATTTTCGGCGGAAAGCCCGCGAGGCTGCCATTGGGAAACTCAACCACGTCCGCCTGCCCGACCAGGCCAAGGCGGAAAGAGTGAAGCCGGAGGGAACGGGCTATCCGGATATCCCCCCGGCTTTCGTTGTTTTCTTCATGGGTCTTTTCGTGGAGAATGCGGCCTTCTGCCGTCAATGCATTTTCACTCCATGCCTGCTCAAGGTGGATGAGCGCCCACTGTCTTTCACAGAAGGCCAAATGCTGAAGGGCAGAGATCGGCAGGAGGTCGTCTTCGGAAAACATCCCCTTCGCACTATTTTCCAACAGGGACAACTTCGAATGTCTTCTTTAGGGGCTTCTCGTCAAGGAATAGGGCATAATCCGAAAAGCCCCTCGCCGGTCCCTCTGTTGTCCTTTTCCATGTGACGCGTTCAAAAAGCTCATGTGCAGGCTTATTCCCTAAAGCGGTGTCGTGTTCGAAAACAACCAGAGCTCTCGCGCTCATCAATCCACGGGCAGCGGAGTGATCGTGCTCAAACATCTCAAGGAGGGCTTTCCAGAAGAGATCCAAGTCCTCCTTGGAAAATCCGGTTTGCGCGGCTAGGTGCGCGGAAACGAAGCCATGGGTCTTGTAAAGGCCATAGGGAACCGTGTACTTACGACCCATCGTCCGGTTGTCACCACTTTGTTTCTCCGCTTCGGCTTCAGTCGCGACTGCCATGCGGGTAATGCTGTGTTCTAGAGCGATGATAGGTTCCAGAGACCGGGCGAAAGTGATTTGAACCGGGCCGCGAACCTGTCCAGCGTTTTCTCCCGTACTCATTACTGCCCCGAAGGTCCGTACATCATAATATTTATTGCACATCCATGCCTTTGCTGCTTCCGTTTTCTTCTCTGCTTTTTCTTGTTTTTTTACCTCTTCTTGTTGATGCGCTTCCTTTATTAAATTATTTAGAATTGCTTTTTCTTTTACAAATATATCTAATCCACTCCTATCGCTTTTTAAAATCTGAACATAGTTTCTAATTTTCCTCTTAAGACAAACATCTGTGACAAGTCCCAAGCCCGTTTCTGCATCTAGTCTCGGTAAATTTCCAGCATCTGGATCTCCGTTTGGGTTTCCGTCCATGACATCGAAAAAAAACATAAAGTCGTACCGTTTAGTAATATCGTTCATTGCCGAATCCCCCCCTATTTATTATTTTTAGAAATGAAAAAATCTTGCCTTTGGTGATAATAGCCGACTGCGAAATAAGCTTGCTCGTCAAGGCTCATATGTCCAGGAAATTTTGTGATCTCTTCCATGATCTCGCCTATCTCTTTCTCCAGATTTACCCTTCGGCCTGGATTAGCCAATTTCGCGATGTGGTGGTTTTTCAACTTGAGAAGTTGTGGAAATACAGCAACCGGGCTGGACGAAGCTGCTCCATAAAAACGATCGCGGATAGTGGCGTTGATTCCTGGATTTGCCTCCTCCTGGGCCTTCTCCATAACCGCAAAAAGACGGCCTAAACGATAAGCAACGTTTGTGTTTGCTCTATCAAGAGACACTTGTAAAACCTCCTTCTGGGCTGATTTATCCCTTTGACGGTTCAGGCAAGCTTTTAAGATACCGGCTCGCTCGCGAGTCACAGAACTTTCTGCACGTATCCGCCGAATGCATTGTTGGAGCAGCGTCCTAGGATAGGGAGTTCCATCGAGTACGCTGGAAATAACTGAACTTGCAATATTTGGAGGGATATTTTCCATCTTGTATGCCAAAGCCGTTGACCTTAACAAGCGAGCGAGGGAAACGTATTCTTGTTCCCTCGGGCTATGCGTGATCGACACATCCTCGAAATGCTTCAGGATCTTTTCTGCGAAATCCCTGACTTTCCCTTCTCGCCAGAAACGCACTGCAATTCGAGCGGAATTAGGAGCCAGAGCAAGGACAAAGAACCGATTGTCGCTATCTGAGGGAAGTCGGCCTGAATAGACAGCATCGTAAAGGCTTTTCACCGCCAAAACGCCGCGATCCGGGTCGTCTTTGGGAGAATCGGCGACGATCCATGGGAAGTCCTCCTCAAAATCGTAGCCTGTGGATTCGCTCTGTTTAGACCAAAAGAGAATTGTTGCATCCGCAGCATTTGTTTTGTTTTTAGAGTCTCTCCCTAGCATCGCATTCAAGGCCGTTGTATATGCAAACGCTGCCTTTTCTCCAATCGGGGCATTTTCGTTCTGCCGTTTCCCATAAGAACAAAAGGCAGGCAGGTTAAAAGAAGAGAGGGCTGCCCCTGAGCTTTGAGATTTCATCACACCTTTTATAGAAGCATGCAATCGGGCAACTTGATCTTTCTCACCAGTGACGAGGCATATTTGTTCATTGCCGTTTTTTCCATTTACTTCATTCTTTAACTTTATTCCGTCGAAAATACTAGAGTTTGCTAAGCCCCAAATTTTGAAAGTGACAAAGGCATTTGTTGAAAAAGCTTCTTTCCACAGATCAGCGACTAAAGCATTATTGCTTATTTGTCTTAAGGGGTCTTGGCTTAAGAATTTTAATACAGCCATTGCCGGCTTCGGGTCATCAAAATTCTGAATATTTTTTGATATCCTATCCTTAAACGCCTGATGGCGCAGCTTTACATCGCTTCTATCCCGCGGGTTCGCACCCAGTGCATATTCGACGTTATCCCAAAGCAAGTTGGCCTTGATGCTGGCCGTCCTTTTTTCTGACTGTGGCACCAAAAATTTTTTCGTTGTTCTTTGTTTATTTTCTCCTTCACGGTTGTCCTGGATGGATCGAAACCCCCCTTCTTCATCAATGACAATAATGAAAGGGATTTCTTTCCATTCCCATCCGTCAGCGGCAATTTTGCTTTCCGGTTCCGCCATCTTTCTCTGGTAATAATCATAAAGCTCCTGGAGGATCATCGCCTCACCTCATCGCTTCCCCAGTCAGGAACAGCCATCACGCCATTCTCCAATTTCGCGCGAAAGAAGACCGGGATTGGATTTGCCGGGTCGGAAAAATCGAGGTCGTAAAGCATGAAACCAAGGTCTCGTGTTTCATCAATCGCTTTTATCTCCTCGGCAGAATCCTGAACGAGCTTGAAATTGGCGCTGAACTCCCGACACCCGAGGTAAGGCTGGTTGAAACACTGTCCTTTCAGCGCCCTTCTTTCAAACATGGCGTTGTATTTTCCCGGATTCTCGTCCCTCCCTGGTTCCGTTGATTCCGCTGGATCGAGCAATTCAGCCGGTGTTTTCCAAAAAGAGGCAGCCCTTCTCGATGGCGGAACAAATTCCAATTCCGCATGCAGTCGATAACGAACGCCTTTCAAAAAAACCCCTGCCCGTTGCTGCCTCTGCTCTTCAATGAAAAAACCGTTGCTCCTCTCCGTCATGACACAACCCACTTCGTTCCGACGGACCGACGTCCAGCAAATCGGGTTGAGAACTTCGACTTTCTTCACCCTCCAGCGGATCGCCGGTTTCCAGAAAATCGCTTCGAAAATGCCCCTTGCGGCGGAAGGTGTGATGACGTCATAACTCACCCTTTCCACTTTCATCTCTGGCCGGGTGAAACAGGCATAATCTCCCCAAACCTCAAGGCAAAAGGATTTGTTGTAAAAATTCTCCGCCACCTTGACCTCCTTTCTCCTGAAAGACACTTCAGGCAAACAGGGTTTCCTTGCTCCAACCATCTTTTTCCGTCATAAGCCCAAGTCCGTTTTGGTATAGGCCATTGCAACACTGGACATATAAACCGTGCAGTTCTTCAACCATTCCCCCCTGCCGGATCCTTTCGAATTCACCTTGAGGAAGGCTTACCGTAAACCGTTGGAGTTTTCGGAAAAGGCTTCTGCTGGGTCCCTTTTTCCGCAGTTCTTCGATCAACGATGAACCTGATCGTCCCTTTGACGAATTTTCATAAAACACCACAACACTATGCTGGGTCTGGTCATCAATCATCTTGAAGTCCTGGGCGAAGCTTCTAAATTGAAATTTGAATTCAGGGTATTTCTCTCCCCAAGCTTCTTTGACCAGTCGCTCTGTAAACCTGGGCTTGTCCAACACATTCGCTTTTCCATAAAACGCACGAAAATATTCCGAGAAACCGTTCTCATCGAGTGTCTTGAATCTCCCGCTCCCTAGAATTTCAAGGCAAGCGTCCTCTCCCTTCCTCAAAAGCCCTGGAGGAGCAGCCTTGGGAGGATTAAACACAACGACCCTCCCCAGTTGGCCAGATCGGTTCAAGATCCCTTCCCTGTTGCAGCGGCCAGCCGCTTGAGCGATCGAATCGAGCCCGGCCATTGCCCGGTAAACAACCGGGAAATCGATGTCAACCCCCGCCTCTACGAGCTGGGTGCTGATAACTCTCAAGGGTTCCCCCGCTTTTAGTTTCTTTTTGATCACGTTGATCAAATCACTTCGCTCTTCCCCGCACATCAGGGCTGACAGGTGCAGGGTTCCCTCAGGCATGAGAGAGTGGAGTTCCCGGCAATCCTTGCGAGTGTTCACAACACAAAGGACTTGCTCAAGTTGGGTCAGTTCTTCAGCTAGGTCGGCCCATTCCCTTCTCTCAGCGGTTTTCGTGTCGGGGAAATGAAAACTGACCCTGCGAAAAGCATCCTCCCCACCAAGAGGGGTATCCATGATTTCCGTCGCGTTCTCCAGCCCTTCGAATACCGCCTGTCCCGACCCGATTTTGCCCGTTAAAGCCGGTTGGGTCGCAGTGCAAAGCACAAGGGTGACCCCGAAATTTTCCACAAGCCCTTTAAGGACCGATAGGATAGGTCTTAGGAATTCTGGAGGAAGCAATTGGGCCTCATCGAGGATAATGACGCTGTTGGTGATGTTATGGAGTTTCCGGCAAGCAGAAGTTTTATATGAGAAGAGAGACTCGAATAGTTGAACGTTTGTTGTAACGACAATAGGAGCATCCCAGTTCTCGGCGGCCAGGCGGCTTCTGGCATCTTCCTTTTCCGGGTCAAGATTGCAATGGTGTTCGAGGACATTTTCCTCTCCGAACAAACCGGGGATTCCGCGCTGTATTGACTGTTCGATTTCCTCATCCCGGTCGGTGCCATATTTAAACACCTTCGCGGTTTGCTCGATGATGCTCGTATAGGGAATCGCGTAGATGACCCGCCGTTTCCCGTGAGAAAGGGCATGTTCAAGGGCAAAAGCCATTGAGGAAAGCGTTTTCCCTCCCCCTGTAGGAACGGTCAGCGTATAAATGCCCGGGGGAAGCTTCGCCTTTTCTCNNTTTTCTCTGCAAAGGGCAAGGATCCCCTGCCGTTTTCTATTGATGGGAGAATCCTGAGCCTCACTGCTTTTTCTCTCCATAAAAAGATCGAAGCGTTCCTTTAATTCCGATAGGGAACAATAGCCGATTCGTTCAAGGTTTTTTTGCGGGTCCATGAAGGCTTCCGTATCGAGGTAATCGGCATCGACAAGACAGGAGAAGAGCATCCTTACCCACAGGTGAAGCTGATCGCCTGTTTTGTCCCTTGAGAGTTTTTCCACGTTCATCGGGGCGGATTTTCCAACGGGTTTGTTTAAAAAATCTATCGCTTGAGGTTCTTTTTCGATCTGCTCGATATCTCTCGTTTCCAGTTCCTGGTTAAGTGCATTCCTGAAAATGCGTTCCGGTAACGTTTCCCCTCTAGCGGTTTCAGGGAACCAATCCGGCAACCCTGTATGATGACCGGCAATCGGGTAGGCAAGGGCACGGGCAAGAAATTGAGATTTTCCGAGTTTTTTGAAGGCAATAATCGCACCAGCAGCACTATGGTTAACTTTGTTTCCAAGTGCCTCTATGTGTGCCTCAGGATCGAAACCGGCACTCTTTCGAATATGCTTCTGCCAATCCGGGACAAACTTTCCAAGATCATGCCAGAAGGCGATCAGTTCTCCCCAATCCCGGTTCCCGAATTCTTCCGCAAAATCACCTGCACGTTTTGCCACGCCTTCAAGATGGTCTTTTAGGGTCTGCGTTTCCCACTGCCCAACTTCGTCTTTTTTGACATGAGCAATGATCTCGGGACGATCCATTCATGTCTCGCCTCCTGAATTGAAAACACAGAAAAAGAAATGCACACTAAAATTTAATTAATCTAATCCAACCGGGATTATAGCACCTCTTCAAAGCTGTTTCAAAAAAACATTAACCTGGTTCAAAACCATATCTTCTTAGTGCGACATCTTAGGTCGGTTCCGATTCATAAATTTGGTTGGAAAGGTCAAAATAACACTGGAATAGGTTCGGGGTAAGAGGAAGGGGAAAAAATGGTAACGTCTAATAGCAACTCACGCAGCAACGCAAGTGCCCGTTCGGTCAACGAATATTAACAGTCATTTCGGGCATCCTGCTCGGCTGAGTCAAATTCCAATCCGCTGAGCGGAATTCCATTCCCCGCCCTGGCTGGCCTCTACAGCCGTCCCGCGTAGCAGTAGAGGCATCCGTGATGACACGTGCCGTAGGTCCCGATGTCCTTCGAACCGGCGCAGAGGCAGCCCCTGCGCTGGTTCTTGTCCTTAGCGGAGGGGAAGGTCCGGCCAAAGGCTTTCTGGAGGAAAAGGGGGTCGATGCAGGCCCCTGGCTTTATCCAGGGGGCAAGGCGGTCTCCCTCGCAGCAGGACTGGATTTCAAGGCCCAGCGAATTCGACACGGCAGCAATTTTTGGCAGGAGCCCGGCCAGGGACTCCTGCTCCTCCTTGCGGTTGAACAGGCGGAAACCCTGGCTTTCCAGGGCCTTGAGCCGGTTCAGCGCCCGCCAGTACGGGTCGAAGACGGAAACGATGCAGCGGGAAACGAAGGGGGCAATCTTTTCGGCAAGACGCGAAAAGGCTTCTTCGTGGAAGGGCGCGGGGGTGAGGGAAGACAGCAGGATCGGGTCGTACCTCCAGGCGATCCGGTTTTCCCCGATCCTTTCGGAAAGCCTCGAGAGGGCCTCGACGGCGGCCGAAACGCCGGGGGTGGCCGGTTCCATCGCGGGCGGGTAATCCATGACCGTGACCAGGAAGACGGACCGGAAGCCCCGGTCCTCCAGTTCGTCCATGTGGGGAAGAAGAGGAACGGGGTTCCGCGTCCAGAAAACGAAAACGTCGACGGATTCCGGGTCTAGAACCACCCGAGAGATCTGCTTCGCGTTGTAAGGGTTCTTCACGTCGACGCACCCCTGCCGGACTCTTTCCATGAACCATTCCGAGTGGAAGGCCGAGATGTCCGTTCTGCGGCTGGCGCTGATAATCATCTACATCTCCACCCAGTAGGCGCTTCCGTCCGGCAAGCGGCTGACGAAGCCGTAGTCCACCAGGCAACGGCGGACGATGACGTGGTCTTCCGTGAGCGGCGAGAGGATCGCGTTCAGTTCCCGCTCGGAGTACCGGACTCCCGGCGTCAGACGCTCGACGATTTTCCTCAGGAGGGCGACCCGCGCCTTCGCCTTGGTCGGGAAAAGGGCGAGCGTTCCGTCCTCCCTGAAGTACTTGCGGACCAGCTGCTCGGACTCTTCCTCCGTCAGGGCGAAACGTTCGTCCACGATGCGGGCCTTCGCCCCGAACTCCACCAGGCGCGTTTCCGCCTTCTGGTTCCGCTCCAGGATCCGGTTCATGGCCAGGAACACTTTCGCCTGGCGCACCCGTTCCTTCATGCGGAAGCGATGGTTGCGGACGGTGGATCGGCTGATGCCGAGTTCCTTCGCGATCCTTTCGTCGTCGTGTCCCAGGAAAAAGGCCTCCAGGAGACGGGCCTGGATCTCGGACAGCCCGCCCCATTGGCGCAGGAGGTTCAGCAGCGACATGAACCGGGATCCGTGTTCCCGCTCCGCGTGCATCCGCGCTGCCGACCGGGCATCGAAAAAGCGCCCGTCGACCGGGAAGACCTCTCCCGGAAGAAAACCCTTCCCGCAAACGAGACAGACCAGCTCCCCCGTTTCCGGATCCTCCATGACGCCTTCGGCCAGTTCTTCGATCGTGGCCCGCTCAAAGGCCTCCATCGCCTTTTTCATAAACATTCACATCCTTTGTTTGCTATATATCAAACATATAGGCGATATTGTCCTTCCTGTCAAGGTGGCGTATCATGAGAAGCGACAATTTCCCGCGCCGGGGAGGGCCCTTCATGCATTTAAAGGAATTGGCGATTGATCCGTCAGATTGCGACCACAGGGGAGAAGTGACGCTGACCGCCCTTGCCGACCACCTCCAGGACGCGGCCAACGAAGCGGCCTCGAAGCTTGGGGCATCGGTCCCCCAGATCCTGCCGCTTGGATTCACGTGGATGCTTGTGAAATACCGACTCCGAGTCGCCCGGCTGCCCCGTTCGGGTGAGACGATTGCCCTGCGCACCTGGCATTTCCCTCACGGCCGCCTCTATTCCCTGAGGGCCTTCGAGCTTTACTCGGGAGAAACACGCGTAGTCCGCGCCGAGACCTGTTGGGTTCTCGTCGACCTTGCGAGCCGCAAGCCTTTCCGGATCGAGAAGGGATTGCCGAACCTCCACGAGGAAACGAACCCTCCCATCCCGTTCGAGTTCGAGAAGGTCCAGCCGTGCAGTGAGGGACCCTGGGCGAGTTCTCTCGGCGTGGAGGAATCGGATATGGACGCCAACGGCCACGTGAACCACGTCCGCTACCTGGACTGGGCCGTGGCGACGCTGCCGCCCGACTGGCCTGCTTCCCGCACCTTCAGGGGGTTCGATGCGGAGTTTCACGGGGAAAGCCGGTTCGGTGAGGTGCTTGAAGCGGTGGCCCGACCGGAGGGGGAAACGGCTGCGGGATTCGCCTGCCTTCACGGGATCTTCCGACCCGCGGACGGGGCGGAGCTTTTCCGCATGAGGTCGATTTGGGCCTGAAGAAACCGGGTACGACGCGATCACTTCCTAGTTTTTTTCCGCCAGGAACGACTCCACCTCCATTTTCCACTTCGCATCGTCCGTGTGGTGGGACGCACCGGTCTTTTCGTCCAGGATCGTGTCCCATTGGGGTACATCCTCGGGTTTTCCGCTGAAACGCTCGAGTGGCCCGGGCAGGCGGAGGGTCACGCCGGAAAGCCTGAAATTCCCCGGGTCACAGGTTTCGTCCCATCCGGGGTTGTCTTTGGCCCGTTCAAGGCTGAAGCGCCAGCTCCACGGAACGGTCGCCATGGGAAGCCAGATCGCGTCCTCCGGGTTCCCGGGCCGGACCAGGAGAGTGGTGCGGAAATCCTGGGCATGGTGTATCGAAAGGGTCATCGGCCCGATCTCGTCTCCGGGAACATCGTGCACGTCCAGGTTTCCCTTCCCCTTCAACCCGGCATACGGGAACCCGGTGTCAAGGGCATAAACCCTGGAGAGGGATTGGAAATAATCCCCGCCCTCCTGCCCGAATTTTCCCTTTCGCTCCAAGATGTTTTCCTTCAAAAGCTGGACAACGGCCAGTTCATGCCCGGCTTCCCCCTCGTCGAATCCAGGGGGAAACCGGACCTTTCCCTTGATCTCGATTCCGGGGAGAGATTGGCCGCCCCCGACATGGCCCAGGTAGGCCGAACAGTGTGCCCCCGTCTTCACTTTCCCGATGGAAACCCTACGCTCCGGGAGGACCTTGATTTCCGCCTCTGGTGAGAAAACCTTCAGTTTTGCCTTTCCTTCGACCTTTTTGCCCCGCACTGTGGCCGTGTATGAAACGGGAACGCTTTTCCCGGCGAAAGACCCGTCAAGGCAGTAAAATTCCACGGTCTTCTTCCTCGTAGCCGGTTCCTGGAGGGGAATCACTTTCCCTCGGGAGTTGTCCCGGTCGTAACCGTCCAACCCGGCGATGGCCGAAGCTGGGAGGGTCCATTTTCCTCCCGTCCCTTCGTCCGGGTAGGGAAACACCTCCGCTATAAGCCTCACTTTCCTCCCGGCCAGGACCTCCGCCTCCTCGCCCGTAAATTCAAGTCGTTCATCACCCCTGGCCAGGTAAAGGGCAACGGTGGGCTCCACCTGCCCAAACGCCCACGAAAAAGTTGCGTGCCCGACCTTTCTGCCTTCCGGCTGTGGCCCGAATTCCACCTTTTCCCCAACCGCTTCCACCGAAGCACCCGTGTTCGGGCGGTCCGATGTCGGCCATGAAAAATTTCCCGTCAGGCCTGAACGTCCCATCTCGGCGATACCGGTCAGGACGATGGGAAAATCCAGGCGCGCTGCGTTTAGCGTTTCACAGCCCGGCTTTTCCTTCACAACGGCCGAGACCGGAACGCTTAGGCTGAAGGCGTACAGGGCCCGTGCCGGGTCCTTCTGCATCTTCTCCATCACGATTCCCGCATCGGCCAGCCCCGGATCCCCCGTGGCCTGCATGAAGGCCCCGATCCCCAGGGGGCCTGAAAAGGCCTGGAGGAAAAGGGACCCCTTGCCCAATTCCACCTCCTCGCCCAGGCCCGCCGTCCCCGAAGCCGTCACTCGCCCCACGACGCCTTTGCAGGGACCCTTCCCGTCGTAGGGGCGTGCGACGATCGTTTCCGAGTAGTTGAAGGAAGCGGTCACCCCGCCAGGAACATAGGTGGCGTAAAAGGGGTTGTCACCCTCAAGCTTTTTCATTCGGCCGTAGACGTGAACGCTGCAGGAGCCTTTTTCGAAAAGCTGGCTCTTCCCGTCATCGGTGTTCCATGAACCGTTAAAGTGAATGGAAAGCGGAAGGTCCGCCGGCAGCGAACCCGGCCCCTCTCCCGCAGTGACGGGAAGGGGTGCAAAGACAAGGCAGAGGAACAGTGAAAGGAGAATTTTTCCTGCCCTTTTCATGGCGCCAGCCTTAAAGCTTGACCAGGTCGACCCGCCGGTTCTTCGCCCGCCCCGACTCGGTGCCGTTGTCCGCCACGGGGCGCGATTCACCGAACCCGACAGGAACCAGGCGACCGGGGTCGACTCCGAGGGTCGCCAGTGCCTCCGCCACCGCTTTGGCCCTCCTCTCGGAAAGTTCCTGGTTTGCGGCCGCTTCCCCGATCGAATCGGTGTGTCCCTCCACCCGGACCTTCAGGGCAGGATCGCCTTTAAGCATTTTAGCGATCTCTTCGACAACCGGCCGGGATTCCGGCCTGATCGTCGCCTTGCCCGTTTCGAAGTGAATCGAAAGGGAGATTCTCCCTTTCGTCTTCAGGGCCTGCAGGATTTCCCCCGCCTTGACCTGCTGCTCGACCTCGCCCTTCTCGACGAACGTGAGCCAGTACGTCTCACCGTCTCCCTGGCTGTTGACGCGAACCCAGGTTTCCGCCCCGTCCTTTTTCAGCACCAGGAAGGCCAGGTAGTCCGAATGCCGGTAGGCCTGGCCTCCCACGCCCTTGATCGCCTGCTCGTAGTTGGCGATGACATGCAGGTCGCCGGGAGGCTGGACCCCCGCGTCAAGGTTGTACTCGATTTTCGTAAATCGCCCCTCCACCCGGACATCGTTGCCTTCCGGATCCATAAAATCGTGGGAACCGAAGGCGACCTGCTGGAAATCCCCGATGGTGTAACGGGGAAGTCGGGGCAGCAGCGGGTGGTCCTTGCTGCCAGGCACATCCGCCGCAAAAGCCGGTTGGACCAGGAACAACGCAAAGATGAACAAGAAAACAGCCCTTTTCGCCAGGCACATTTGAAGACCCCCTCTCTTCGAATCAAACAGGAAAGAATCTGCGCAAGGAGCAGTCTTGCGACATGTCTTATTCACAAGGATAGTTGTTTATCTTAAGTAAGACAAGGAGGGAGAAATCCGGGTATCCATGAGGTCCGGGACCTGAAGATCGTCAATCCCTTCCGAGCATCTCTTCTTCCCACATCTGCAGTGAAGCGCATTTCAGGACCAGGGAGCTGGATTCCCGGGTCGGGCTTTGCAGCAGGCTCCGCCATTCATCGGGCCAGAAACCGGGAATGGGGTGTTCCCTGAAGTACTCTTTCAGGGGGCCCTCCTGGCAATAGCGGGTTCGCGGCAGGCCGGAACCCGACTTTCGGGGTGAAACGGCCCCGGGCAGTTTCCTGGCCAGCATCCGGTGGATCAGCGGCTTGACTTGGCCTTCCCCGGAAAGGATCCTTTCAGGCAGGGCAATGGACAGCGCCGCCCGGACCATCGAGAGGGTTTCGAAGGGGAAGGATAGCCCCACCCCGTAAACGTACCCCGCCTGCCGGTAGTTGCTCCTCCACGAGCCATTCAGGATGAAGGACAGGCTCCCGAGGTCCGCATGCCCTTTTCGAAAATCGCTGTCCAGGGGAACGGCCGGATCCAGGCACCCCAGCGCGTAGGAAAGGTTGTAGCCGAGCAAGTCCAGGATCGTCCTTTCGCCATAGACCCTGGAAAGAAGGGGCAGGTCATCGGGAAGCAGGAGGTGAACCCGGATTCCGTAGCCTTCCGGGGAAAGGGGCGAGGATGCCATGGCGTTGGCGTATTCCCCTGCATCGCTTTCCTGGAAAATCCTCGCGGTATGGGAAATCCCCCAGACGGAATCCGCCAGTTCGCCGGAAACCAGGTGGGCGTATCCCTGCCTGAACGCCTGCAGGTAATAGAGCATCTGGAAATTGGAAATGATGAACGGCAGCCCCACGTCTTCCAGGGCCCCACGGAACTCCTCCAGGAAATCACTCTCCCTGACCTGCATCATCTTGTGTTCGATCCCGTGTTGTGAGGCCGCAGCCCGGGCCGTGTCCCTTTCTGCCGGATCCGTGTCGATAAAACCCGTCAGGGCAGGGAGTCGAGGCTTGAGGCTTGCCCAGACGAGCATCGAGTCGATCCCGCCCGAAAACATCACGGCCTTGTTTTCAACGGGGGCAAGCAGGTTCGAGACCCTGTCCAGGGCAATCTCCAGCGCATCCAGGGATTCTTGTTCATCCTGCACGGTCGAATCCCAGGAAAAGCGCTGAATGCGTTTTCTCACGGGTTCCTTCTCCCCCGGAGCGAAGAGGAGCAGTTCCCCGTGCCCGACGCGATGAACTGCCTCGAGGAGCGTCCAATCCCCGCGGATATTACAGCCAAGGAGAAAGTGAACCGCTCGCCTGTCCGTAAGCTTTCGGGCATGAGGGGGCAACTCGGGAACGAGGTCTGCCAGGCGGTCGGCCATGACGAAACGGCCTTCCCCGGGCGATGCCCAGAAAAGGTCCCTCGAGCAGATGACCGACTTGAAAGCCAGGATCCGGGTGTCGGGAAACCCCTGCGAGGGAAGGAACAGGATCGTCCCTTCCTCCATTTCCGGAGCAAGCCTTTCGATAATCCCGAGGGGCGAAAGCCCGTGCTTGCCGTTCTCAATGACGGACTTCTCAAGGAACCTGGCCCCGGCAGCGGAGATAAACCAGGTCCCTGCCGTCATCTTCGAGACGACGATCTCCGGGTTGGAAAAGCGGTGTTCAAACCATTTTTCCATCTTCACCAGGCCTCCCCCTTTTCGCAGGGCCGGATACCGATGCTGCGGAAAAGGGAACCGAGCCGCGATTCCTTTTCGGTCGTGAACGGGCAGATACTGAAACAGGGGATCTCCGGAACCAGCCACCTGGCGGTCACGAGTGCCGACGATTTTCCCCCGAAGATTTTACGGATACCCCCCCTGAACCAGAGCAAAGCCAATTCCGAAGGGATATCGGCGGGGATGTCAAAGAAGCGGGGATCCCCTTCGAAACCCATTTTCGGGTAATCGTTCCGATTCTTCCCCTTGAACAAGACGTTCATTCCTTCGGAAAGGGCTCTTTCGCAAGTTTGGGCGAGCTTGTCGAAATAGCCGGGATGCGCCCGGGCAAATCCAAGAGCATCGGGGAAAAGGATGATCGACTCCCTGCTGGAGATCGCCTCCGCATCGATCGGCCCAAAGCACCGTCTTGCCTCTTCCTCGCAGGCAAGCCGAGGGATCCCCTCGTTGCTGATCCCGCGCTTCGGGCGCTCGTCCGCAGTTTCGTAGAGGTTGGAAAGCTCCGGGAAAAGAAAACGGTATTCGTCGAGCAGTGGATGGGTTCCGAAAGCATGGAGTTCCCTCCACCACTCCCTGTAAAGGGTCCGGTCCCTGAGCCTTCTCAGGCTTCCTTTTTCCCTGGTATGGATACCGCAGTAATCCGCCGTTCCATCCTCGACATAAATGCGCCTTGAGCCGGGCTGCATCCTGGCCAAAGTCGCAATGGCATATTGGCTCTGGTATTTCAAGTCGTTGAAAACGTAGAGTTTCCCGACGCGGGCCTGGCTGAAAAGTTCGTCTACAGCACTGAAAAACTGCCTTTTCCGGAAAGGCCGGGTCAGGCAGGTTTCGCGCCTTTTCCCCCTGATGAGCCTGATGACACCCGAAAAGGCGGGAATCCGGCTTCCCAGGTAGGCCAGGCTTTTCTCGTTCGCCTCGTTGTAATCGGGAAGCAGGAGGATGTTTTCTTCCCCCTTGGTTTCCGTGGATGCGATCGCAAACGAAAGGAAAAGATTGTAGGATGACAGCGGGGCAAAAAAGTTGACGGGCCTGCCGTTCACAGTGTTTCCTCCCATATCCGGTAGGTTGCCGCCTGCAGGACGAGGGCGCTCGTTTCCCACTTTGGTTCCTGGAAAATTGGCAGAAAACGAGGGTCGATTCCCCGCGGCAGTTCGTGTGTCCTGAAATAGTCCTTCATGGGGCCAGACTGGCAGAAGCGGGTTCTCGGAACTCCCGTGCCACCTTTTTTCGCGTCAACCGGGTAACCCGGCAAGGCCTCGAGCAGGATCTCCCTCAATAGTGGCTTCGGGTGGCTGGCTCCCGGGCCGTGACGTTCGGGGCAGGACATCGCCGCCTCGAAGACGCCCTTCCTGGCGAAGGGGGCTATGAACCGCTTCCCGTATACCGCCGCGAGAGGACGGAAATAATGCACCCAGTAAGGGAGCCCGAAGAAAACCGACAGATCGATCTCCAGGCTCTCCGTAAAGGCTCCCAGGCCTTGTCCCGTAAGCCTTTCCAGGTTCTCCTCGTAAAGCCTGACCCGGCTTTCCACAAGATCCCGGCCGAAAATGTCGCAGAGAAGCCCGGGGGGACAGTAGCGAACAAGGCTGGAAAAAGGGCTGTCCATCCAGTTTCCGCAGGGCTCGAGCGCATGCCCGAATAGTCTGTCCGCCGTGTCCCCGCTAAGGAAAAGACCGTAGGGGAGCCGAAAGAGCCGGTTATGGAAGACAGCCTGGAAATTGGTGACGGGGACCGGCCTTCCCAACCTGCGAACCGTGTCCTCCATTTCCTCCAGGAAACCGGCCTCGGAAAAGAGCACCCTTGCCAGGGACCTTTTCATCTCGAGACAGGAGATCTCGGCAAAATCCTCCTCGTTGGAGAGTTCCGGGGAATCGATGGCAGCGTGGAGCGCGATGATACGGCGGCCACCGAAAAGCGCCAGGAGGGTCGAATCGATGCCCCCGGAAAAGAGGACGGCCGCCTCGGGAACCCCTTGAAGGGCCTTTTCGACTG
>DJHE01000005.1:13817-30190 GCA_002432945.1 Synergistaceae bacterium UBA5827 | reverse complement strand
GGCGGGAAGAACCTCCCGAACCTTTTCAAGAGCCTCCCCGGGAGAAAGCTTCGGCGGAAGCCGAAGCTTCTCGGCCTGCCTGAACCTCGGCCGATCGGTTTCGTGGAAGTTTACGGATAGGGCTTCTCCAGGAACCAGGTTTTCGACGCACGGAAGGAAGGTGTTGTTTCCGGCCGGGTATTGGAAAAGGAGGTAATCCAGGAGGGACGTGACAGATGTTTTTCTTTTCCGGTTTGCCTTTCCGGCCAGCCGAAAATCGTCCGTTAGAAGGAGATCCCCCTCCGGCGTCATTGTCCGGAAAAGCTCGTAGCCTGAAAAGAGGCTCCTGAAGGCCTGGGAGGGAAGGTTCCCGTCCGGCCGGGAAGGGACGAAAACCGCCGTCACTTCCTCGAAAAGGCTGCCGAGACGGACCCAGTCGACCGGGCCCCGTGACGGGTCGGGCAAGTCTTCGGGAGTGGCTAACCGGTCCGCCAGGAGGTGCCAGGTTCCACCTTCAACCTCCAGGACCTGGTTTTCCGGCCCTTTCAGCTCGACTCTTATTCCCATCGGTTTTCCCTCCAGGGCATTGCTTTGAGCGTTTTCTCCCAGGCGGACCAGGCGATGCATCGGTACGTGGTCATACTCGACTCCCAGGTGGGGTTCGTGACAGGATCCGCCTTATCCGGGTCGATGAAGGACGGAAGCGGGTTTTCACTGAAATACCCCTTCAGGGGCCCCTCGGCGCAAAAACGGGTTCGGGGAAGGCCGGAGCCCCCCTTCTCCCTGTCGGAAGGAAAGCCCGGCAGGTGGCGGGACAGGATGTTTTTCAAGACGGGCTTGAAGACCCCGTTGCGGAAAACCCTCTCCGGAAGGGGCACCCGCAAGGCCGCTTCCACGACTTCCCGGTCCATGAACGGGGTGAAAAGCCCTTTACCTCTTTCCGACGCCAAGTGGCGATAGACGGAAAAGGAACTGCAGTAGAGGCTGGTTAGGCAGCCCTGTTCCAGCTCGGGCAGGTTTTCCGGTTCTCTCACCCTGGATCGGGCATACGCCTGCCTGCGTGCAACCCGGTCTGCGATTTCTTCCTCGGTAAAAAAGGATTTCACCAGACCGGATTCCGGGGAAAGGGAAAAGCTTCGGGCCGCGAAAGACAAGGGATTCTCTCCCTCAAGAACGAGCCTGCGCTTTGCCCTGGGCAGGGAAAAGAGCGAATCCGAATCGAAACCCGAGGCAAAAGCACACCCTCCCGGGCCGAACACCGACGCGATCATTGCAACTTGCGGCAGCGGAAGAGGCATGGCGCCCAGGGGCGTCTCCTTCTCCAGGAGCGACAGGTAGTCTTTTTCCTCCAGGAATTGCTCCTCCAGCGAAACCCCGCAAAGGGAGGCCGCAAGCCTCGCGTTTTCGGTCTCGAAGGCGAACTCGGGAGAATCGATCGTCACGGCCGCGGCCCGGTGCCCTGGCCCGAGGAGGACCTGGACGAGGGTCGAGTCGACCCCTCCGGACAGAAGGTTCACCGTTCCCGCCGGCAGAAGTTCCAGGGCCTTTGACAGGGCCTCTTCGACCCGTTCGACCCCGTCCTCGAAAGTCCCGGCCGATCTTACCGCGGAAAGAAGCTCGAATGGCCTTTCGGTGACGGATCCGTCCCGGCCCGCCTTCAGAATGTTCCCATGGCCCAGGCGGCGAATGGAAGCAATCGGGGTCTCCGGGAGAGGGCTGCCCTGGAAAAGGAGGAAATCGATGAACCCCTCCCGGGAAGGGGGCCTGGACGAAGGCGGGTGGGTTTCTAGGATCTCCCGGAAGGAATCCGAAACGACGAGGCGGTTTCCCGGCCAGGAGGAGAAAAACAGTTCGCATCCGGTTGACGGTCCCCTGTAGGCGTAGAGTTCAGCGAGGTTCCCTTCCGCGTCATTCTCCGCAAGGACGGCGATGCCGTCTCTTTCCAATCCCGCAAGCAGCCGAAGGGCCTCCTCCGGGGGAAGTTCCATGAAGCGGCCGGCATCGGGAAGTTTTTTTTCCCACACTCCTCCCAGCGTCACCTTCCGGGCGGGGGTTTCGAAAACCCTTTTTACCGGGTCCGAAACGAGGACCTCCAGTTTTTTCCTCATTTCCATGCCTCGGGATTCGCGTTTTCCCCTCGCGTTTCCAGCAAAAAAACTCTTGTACCGGGAACCCGCCCGATCCAATGGGCCTTCAGGGCTTTTTCCTGCCAGGTCGAAAAAGCGGCGGCAGCGAGGGTCATGTAGCTCCAATCCCACTGGGGATCCAGCAGGAGTTTTTCCCCCGCGGGGGCAAAAGATCCGGGAAGGCCGATTCCCTGAAAAAGTCGCGGAAGGGGCCCGACTGGCAGAATCGGGTTCGGGGGATGTCACTCCCCCCTTTCTTGCCGTAAAAGGGATATTCCGGGAAGAGCTTCCTCAAGAGCGCCTTCGGAACCGGCTTGGATTCCCCGTTGTGAAAGAACCTCTTGCCCGGCGGGATCGCAGAAGCGATCCGAAGGATGTTCCGGGAGCAGAACGGTTCCCGGATCTCCCTGCCGAAAGCGGCTGCCGCCTGCCTCTTGCAGCAGGCAACACAGGCGGTGCTCGTCAGGAACTCGACCAGCGAATCCATCTGGACATGTTCCTCGACCCGGCTCCCCGGACGAACCTTTGCGGCGGCCAGGACCTGGGAAAGGCGAGCCTCGATGCGCCCGGAAACCGCCTCTTTGCCGAAGAGGTCCTGGACGATCCGAAAGTCGGGCCCCGTGTTGGAAAGGGCCCCGTAGCCCCGGGGCGAATCGAAAGGCTCCGCCAGAAGGGCCTCGTAAAGCTTCCGGCTCTCCGGGTCGAGGATCTTTCTCGTCTGGGGATGGCCGAAGAGGGTGTCCGAGGTGTCCGCTCCCCAGAAAACCCCGAAGGACTCCTGGAAGGCCCGGTCCAAAAAGACGGCCTGGAAGTTCGGGTGCACGGGCTGCCCAAGATTCACGATGGTTTCCTCGAAATGTTCCCGGTAACCCGACTCCTCCAGGGAGATGAGCGACCACTTCAAGCCAAGCAACCGGGCCGCTTCCCTCGCGTATTCCCCTTCGAAAGCGAATTCCGGGGTGTCGATGCCGATCGTCAGGGCCGTTGTCCCGGTTGGCCGGAAGAGCAGGGCCAGAGTGGAATCCACTCCCCCGGAAAAGAGGACGCATTCGTCCCCCTCGGGCTCCCCGAAGGCCTGGCGCAGGGCCTCTTCGAGTTCCGTGACGGCCTCCTCCAGCCCCATTTCGACCGGTTCGCAGGGAAATGTTTCCGCCTGCCTGGATCGCTCTTCCCCGGTCCCGGCATCGAGGCTCCGGCTCTCCCCCGGGACCAGGTGCCGGATTCCCGCCAGCAGGGTGGAGTTTCCTGCGGGGTAAATGAACAGCAGGAAATCCAGCAGCGCGTTTTCGTCCTGCCGGCGCCCGTCTACCGGTACGGACGCAAGCATGTTGCGGAAATGGTCACCGATGACCCAGTTCCCCTTTTCACCCCGCCGGAAGTAGAGTTCCCTTGTGGCATTGATCGTCCTGTAAAGACTAAGGGGGGAACCGTCGGACGGAACGTACAGGAGGGTTCCGTCGTCTGCGAGCGCTCCGAGCTTTTCGGCTTGTTCTTTTCCCCCAAGCGCAAGGAAAGGGGATTTTCCAAGCTCTTCCTGCAACCGCCCGGCGTTCGCGGCGGAAACGAACCAGTCCCCCCGGGGTGTTTTTGCATGAAAAGCACCGGGATCCGCCAGCTCGACCATGATCATTGCTGTTTGTCCTCTTTATTTCCTGCAGTGGTGCTTCGTGTTCCGGGAACCGGCTTGATGTCCGGGTTTTCCAGGACGCGATTCTGCCAGAGCGCGTAACCGAGGGCGTTGAGGGCGAGGAAACTGGATTCCCTTTGCGGGCGGAGGAGGATCTCGGCAAATTCCCCCGGCCAGAAGCGCGGGAGCTTTTCTTCGAGGAAGATCCCTTTCAGCGGGCCTTCCTGCAGGAAGCGGGTCCTGGGCACATCGCTGCCCCCTTTGCGGGTATTGACAGGGTAGCCGGGCAACCGTCTTGCCAGGAGCGACTTTGCCACGTGCTTGACCACCCCGTCCTTAAGGATCCGCCCCGGCATGGGCATCGACATGGCAAGCTCCAGGGCGCTCCGGCAGGAAAACGGCGACATCACGGTTCTTCCCGCGCAAAGGGCCTGCTGGCGCGTCCGGCCGATGTACTCCCGAATGTGGCCGAAACCGGTGAAGATCGCCATGGCCTCTGCGTGGCCGGCCTTCCGGCGTCCCGGCTCGAGCGAGGCCAGTTCCGGGCAGAGCCCGAGGGCGAAGTCCAGGCGATTCTCTAGGCGATTTTCCACCAAGGCCGTACCGAGCACCTCGCGGGCCGTTTCGAAATCCGGGCTGAGGCCGCACCGGGCGGCAAAGCCGGCCATGTCTCCCGGCTGCCGGTCGAGGGCTTTTCGCTCGAGGGGCGAGAGCTCCCCGTCGTCGAAGATCTTCGCGAGCTTGTTGAAACCGAAAAGGGCATCCACCGTCTCGCCGTAGAGAAAGAAGGGAGGCCCCGACCTGAAGGCATGATGGAAGGCCATCGGCTGCAGGAACACCGTTCCCGTAGGTTGGCCCAGCGCCTCCACGACTTCCCTGGCCAAGCTTCGAAAGCTGGATTCCTCCAGTATCTCCTGGGTGTGGCAAGCCTCCAGCAGGCGTCCCGCCATCCTGGCGTATTCCATCTCGAAGGTGTACTCGGGGCTGTCCAGTCCCACCGTAAAAGCCGGTGCCCCTTTCCCCAGGCAGGAAAGGACCAGGGTCGAATCGACGCCACCGGAAAGGAGCACTGCCGGCTCGCCATACAAGGCAACGTATGCGGCGACCCGCTCTTCCATGATTTCCTCCAGTCGGTCGACTGCCTCCTCCGGGCTCGGGCCCCCACCCTCCTCCGGGAGGGAAAGCGTTTCTGCCTGCCGGAAGCGAATCACCCGATCCGGCCCGATTTCCGCCATCATGCCGGGAGTCATCTTGTGGATTCCACTGGCGAGCGTATGGGTCCCGGGAAGGTATTCGTAGGCAAAAAGGAGATGGTCGGCAAAGGCGCCTTCGTCGGGAACCCGATCGGCAGCCGGAACGGACGACACGGCGTTCCGGAAATGATCGAAGACCTGGACCCGGTCACCGTGGACCCTGAAATAGAGTTCGAACGTGGAGGCAAGCGTTTTGAAGAGGGTCGCCCTTTCCTGCGCTCCGCCGGGGGAATCGACAGCGGCAAAGGTCCCCTCTTCCGCTTCGCGCGAAAGGGCCTGGAGGATTTCACGCGTTTCCCGGCCTTTCGCGGTTTCCCGCTCGACGGTTCTTTCGAACAGGGCCGGTTCGGAACCGGCGACCATCCAAACCGTTCCTCCAGCCTCAAAAACCCTCGCCTGGGGATCCGCAAGCACGAACTCGACCATTTACCGCACTCCTTCCGAATCCCGCCGAAGCAGGCTAAAGACAGGCGATCGGCCTCTTCCCGGGAGGGAGGTCCTCCGCGTCGAACCGGGCCAGCTGAAGCCGGTCCGTCCCGGGAAGGTTGGCCCTTCTTTCCGTCGTGAAACCACACCTCAGGCCACAGTCCGCAGCGGCCTCGAAAACCTCCGGCGAAACGGAGAGGCTGTTGCCGTAGGGATAACTCACAGCACGGGGACGAACCCCGGAGGTTTTTTCGAGAATGTCGAGGCTTTCGCGAATCTCCTGCCGGATTCCCTCCCGATCCAGGCGGGACAAGGGCCGGTGGGCGTGGGTGTGGGTGCCCAGGCAACCGTTTCGGGCCAGTTCCCGGATCACCTCGGAAGTCATGTAGAGGCGTTCCGCCCAGGGGGCTTCATCCCCGTAGACCCGGTTGAACGCCAGGGCCGACAGGGTTTCACGCTCAGCCAGGGGCAGCGTGTAGTTTAAAAGCGACTTCAGGGCCCTGGCCTCCGGAGCGTCGTAGGGATAGGGAGCTTCAGGCAGCTTCCTGCTCTCGATGGCCCGAATGCTTTCTTCGAAACCCAGGCTCCCGGCCAGGTCCAGGAAGAGGGCCAGAAGGTCCCTGTCGTCCATGGCACCCCTAAGGGCATGCAGCCGGTGCACGTGCAGGAGTCTCCCCGTCTGCAGGGGAGAGGTGCAGGGGAAAAAGGCCCCAGGAATCCCCATGCCCTCCAGGATCGGCCAGGCGATCTCGAACTGTTCGGACAGGCCGTCGTCGAAGGCCAGGAGGGCATACCTTGCGGATCCCCCCAACCCCGGCAGGCTCGGGCCTTCAAGGTCTTCCAGGGAGAGGAAGCGGGAGGTGCGCCCCAAAAGTTCCACCTGTTCACGGAACCGTTCCGCGCCGAAAGGATGGATCCCCCCGCCCGGGAAACCCCTGCCCGAAAGGAAATGATAGGTCACGACCAGGATTTCCGGCTCTCCCGGGTTCAATAGGCCAGCCTCTTCTCGACGGAAAGGGGAACACGGGCCAGGAGTTCCGCAATCCGCTCTCCCGCCCTACCGTCCCCGTAGACCGGGTCCGGGGCAAAACGGCCATGGGCCAGCTGCGCCTTCACTGCCAGGCAGATCTCCTGCCGATCGTGAGGGGCGTCGAGGACATTGCGGCCCCGTTCCCGCCCTTCCTGCCGGGTCCCCAGGTTGACCGCCGGGACACCCAGGAAGGCACACTCCCGGATCGCCGCGCTGGAGTTCCCGATGATGCAGCTGCAGCGGTTGAGCAAACGCAGGAAGGTTTCCGGGGGGAAATTCCGGAAAAAGTGGATGTTGGCGGGCGATTCGTGCTCCCGGAACCAGCGGATGGCCTTGGAGGTCCCATCGGAACCCGCATCGGGATTCGGCCAGAACCAAAGGGCGGGAAGCCCCAGTGATTCGATCGCGTACAGGCTTTCCAGGGCCTGCTCCATGGCAAGGGTATGCTCTGTCGTGACCGGGTGCTGCATGACCACCAGGTAGGTCCCTGACAGGTCGAGGGTCGGCCCGACTCCGAAGGCGAAGGGGTCGAAGCCGTTTTCGGGAGAACAGGCAACCTGGGCGACAAGGTCGATGGAGGGGCAGCCGGTCATGAAGACCCTGCCGGGATCCTCCCCCATCCGGATGACCCGCTCCCGGGCCAGGTCCGTGGCGACGAAATGCAGGTCAGCAAGCTTGGTGACCGCGTGGCGGACCTTCTCGTCCACCGAGCCGGTCACCTCTCCCCCCTGGACATGGGCCAGCGGGATGTTCATGAGTGCCGCAGCCGTAGCGGTGGCCAGGGTCTCGAACCGGTCCGCGATCGTCACGACGACGTCCGGCTCCAGGTTCGCGAAAACCGTCGCCATCTCCACGAGCCCCAAACCGGTCGTGATGGCCGAGGTCTGTGGGGTCTCCCCCTCCAGCAGCATGAAAACGCGGGAAGCGATCCGGAACCCGTCCTTCCCGATCACGGAGGAAGCGTCTCCGTAACGGTCCAGAAGGGCGGACGCCGCCACCACGAGCTGAAGCTCGATGCCCGGGTGGGCCTCCATGGCCGCGAGGGCTGTCTTGATCCGCGCGTAGCTGGGCCTGGCCGTCACGACGACGGCGATCTTGCGCGTCATTCGAGGTTTTCCTCCAGGATGAAGTCGTCCCGTTCCAGCCCGGTCCTGACCCGGCGGCCGATGACATCCGCAAGTTTCGAGGCCGGCATCCCGGTCCCCGGTTTTTTCAGGGCAAGCATGGATCGGTCCAGGATCGTCCCTGCAGGGATGGGACCGGCGGCAACGAGGCTTTTCACAAAAACCCTCCTCAGCGGGGCCATTCCCTCCGCCGCAAGGTCCTTGTCCACAGGGGCGGCCCGCATCCGTTCGATCCACCGGATCCCCTCCACCAGGGTCGCCAGTTCCCCGGTCGTCACGGAGGCGACGACGTCGGGGCCGAACATCTCGCGGGACAGGGTCACGTGGATCTCCAGGACCTGGATGCCAAGCATTGCGGCGGCAAGCCCCGGGAAAATCGTGCCGGAGTGGTCCGAAAGGCCGACAGGGCAACCGTAACGCTCCCTGAAAACCGGGATCATGTTCAGGCCGACCTTCTCCGGCGGGCAGGGGTAGGCGCTGGTGCACTGCATCACCGCCATGGGGACCCCCGCCGCCTTGACTTGCCTCACGGCCCCGTCGATCTCCCCCATGGGGCTCATTCCCGTCGAAACCAGGATCGGAAGCCCATCCGCCAGAAGCCCTTCCAGCAGTGGCGAGTTTCCGGTCTCGCCCGACGGGATTTTCCAGGCGGAAACCCCGATGCGCCGGAGAAGGGCCGCCGCCTCGGGGGAAAACGGGGAACTGAGGAAATGGAGCCCCTTCTCCGCCGCGTGGCTGGAGAGGCCCGCCCACTGCTCCTCCGTGAAAGCCGTCCGGATCCAGTAGTCGCGCCTCGTCGGGTCCTGGGGGCTGAAGGACACCCTGAACGGTTCCGACCGTGTTCCCTCTGCATCGGCAAGATGGGTCTGGAACTTGACCGCATCGGCCCCCGCGCGGGCGATCGCGTCGATGAAGGCATGGGCGAAGCCAAGGCTCCCGTCGTGGGCCATGGCGACCTCCCCGATCACCAGGCACTTTCCGCTTGAAAGGGCTTCAGTAAAGGACGTTCCCATCGGCATCCAGCCTCCTCGGACGATCCATGTCGTTGTCGGATTTGACCATGTAGCTTCTCTCGAAGGAAACCCCGAAAGGGGCCTTGGCCAGGGCGTTGATCGGCCGTCCGGGACCAGGGCCGCCGTTGAAGAACCTCGGCAGGGGAGGGATGTCCCCCTCGAGGAGGTCCTGTTCCCTGGCAAAACCCGCCCTGGACAGGATCGGCGCGAAAACGCCGCTCGTGCAATGGAAATCGGCGGCGATGCATCCCGTTTCCAGTGCCCAGTCCAGGCAGCGCTCCAGGAAACGAGCGAAAGGCGCGTCTTCGAAACCGTGCCATGTCGAAGCCTTTGCGGGAACCAGGTCGATCAGCCGGAAGACACTTCGATGGCCGTCCCGCGGCTTTCCAGCCGGCTCAAGCAGTTTTTCTTCCCTTGCCACGAGAAAACCGGAACCTTCCGGGTCCACGAAGGTCTCGTAGCGAAACCCCGGGCTTTCCAGGATTCTCCATCGCCAGAATTCCGCGTTCCGGTAAAGCGAAAAGAACCCGGCTTCGAAAGCGGATCTTTCCCAAATTTCGGCCAGGACAGCCGCATCGGGCCCTGACGGGGCGAGGGGTGCCCCTCCCTTCCCCCGGGCCGGGGAAGGGACCACCGCTGCCGGCTTGCCAAAGCACGAGACGCACGTTTCCGGGTCCAGCGCAGTGAGGTAACGGTTCATGGATTCCAGCAGCCGAAAACCTTTTCGCAGGTAGATGGGAACGGATGTTTCGGGGTTCGAACCCGCCCCGGTGACGACGGGACACAGCCGTTCCGCTTCCTCGTGCATGATTGTTCCGAGCCCCTTGCCGCGGAATTCCTCCCGGAGCATCCACATGGCCAGGCTGCCCCCCGGCAGGACCTGCACGCCTCTCGGGGACGGCACCTGGTAGAGACCGGGGATGATCCCCCTGAAACCGGCCAGTTCCCCGTCGATAAAAAGGAGGAGGGAGCGCACCGTCTCCCTCTCGTGGCCAAAACCCCGGAATTGCCAGTCGAAAAGGCGGCGCTCGGCCATGGGGTGACCCGCCCCCCACTGGCTCTGGATGAAGGGCCTGAGGGTTGACCAGTCGTTTTCGGCATACGGCCTCAAGCTTGAATTACCGGGCCTATTCTCCATTTCCATAAAACGAATCTAGCCCCAAACGGCAAACCCCGCAAGGGTCGGAGTTGCGAAGCGACCTGCTTCGAAGCAAAATAGGGGAGAAGTGAAGAATTCATTTAGGGGGCTTCTCCATGAAGGTCTGCGTGATTGGGCTCGGCTACATCGGCCTTCCCCTTGCCGCGGTCCTGGCCCGGTCCGGACACCGGGTCAGGGGAGTCGACACCGACACGAAGCGGGTCGAAGCGATCCGGTCGGGAACTCTCGAAGGCATTGAACCCTCTCTCGATGCCCTGGGCAGGGAGGCCGTGGTTTCCGGCTTCCTTGATCCCGCGGAAACGGTTTCCCCATCGGAAATCTTTGTCGTGGCCGTCCCCACGCCGCTGGACGAAAACCGTCGTGCCGACCTCTCCCATGTCGAGAAGGCTGTCGACTCCATCGCACCCTGCCTGGAACCCGGCAACCTTGTCGTCATCGAGTCCACCGTCCCGGTCGGCACGACCGAACGAATGGCCTGCCGGCTGCTGGAGAAACGCCCCGATCTTGCCTCCGAAAAGGGAACCCCCTCTTTCTTAGTCGCCCACTGCCCAGAACGAGTCCTTCCGGGCAGTATCCTGGAAGAACTCTTAGGGGTGGACCGGATCGTAGGCGGGATCAACCCGGAATCGACCTCTAGCGCTGCCGGTTTTTATTCGTCATTCGTACAGGGAACCGTTCATTCCACGGACGTCCGCACCGCCGAGATGTGCAAGCTGGTGGAAAACGCCTCCAGGGATGTTTCCATCGCCTTTGCCAACGAGGTTTCCATGATTTGCAGCCGCATGGGAGTCGATTCCTCGGCCCTGGTCCGCCTGGCCAACCGCCACCCCCGTGTCCGGATCATGGAACCGGGACCCGGGGTGGGAGGCCATTGCATCCCTGTCGATCCCTGGTTCCTCGTGGAATCCGCCCCATTGGAAACGCTGCTCATCCAATCGGCCAGGAAGGTCAACGAGGCGAAAACGGAATGGGTCCTGCGGCGAATCGAGGAATCGGTCTCTCGTTTTGAAACCCCCGCCGTTGCCTGCCTCGGCCTGGCCTACAAGCCAGACGTGAACGACCTTCGGGAGAGCCCGGCCGTCTTCATCGCCAAGGCCCTGTGCGAGAACGGAAACGGCACGGTCCGGATCGTGGAACCCCATATCCGGGCCCTCCCTCACTCGCTTGCCGGGCTTGCCCGATGCAGGCTGGTTGGGCTCGAGGAAGCCCTCGCCGAAGCCCGGGTCGTCGTCCTTCTCACCCGGCACCGCGCCTTCGACGGCATCGAGGGAAGGCTGCCGGAAGGAACGGTTTTCGTCGACCCGAACGGCACCGTTCACCAGGGTGCGAAAAAGAGTGGAACGGGGGAGAGACCTTGAAAGAGAAACGGCTTGAGATCCTCGGCTTGATCCCGGCCAGGGGCGGGTCGAAGGGAATCCCCGGAAAGAACCTGCGGATTCTCGGAGGCAGGAGCCTGGTGGCCCGGGCCGTCGAAAGCGGCCTCAAGAGCCTCCGCCTGGCCCGGCTGATCCTCTCGACGGATTCCGAGGCCATCGCGGAAGAAGGAAGGAGAGCCGGGGCCGAGGTGCCCTTCCTGCGGCCGGCGGACCTGGCCAAAGACGAGACCCCGACAGCTCCCGTGATCGTCCACGCGCTCAAGTGGCTTGAGGAAAACGAGGGCACACGTCCCGACATCCTCGTCCTTCTCCAGCCCACGGCGCCCCTGCGCCAGGCCCGCCACATAGACGAGGCCCTGGACCTGCTGGTTTCGTCAGGTGCCCGCAGCGTCGTCAGCGTGACGCCGGTTCCCGGCCACTACCACCCCTCCTGGCAGTTCTCGATCCGGGACGGCACCCTGTTTCCATTCCTGGAAACAGGGAAGGTCCCGCCACGAAGGCAGGACCTTCCGCCAACCTATACCCGGAACGGGGCCATCTATGCGGCCTGGGCGGAAACCTGGTTTACCGGGACGATGGGCTACGGATCCGGCTGTGTGCCCTACGTCATGAGGCCCGAGGAATCCGTGAACATCGACAGCCCGGAAGACCTGGAACTGGCGGAATTCCTGCTGCTTTCCAAAAAAGTGGAGCGCGGTTCTTGACCTGTCTGGTCAATTAATCGCGCTCCCATTCAACTCAACCCCCGGTCATCGCGGGGAAAAACTGGATCTTATCCCCGTCTTTCAACACATGGTTTGGACCTATTACACATCCGTCCAAAACCCCTAATACATTCCATTGACCATCTGTCTCAAGCTTATAACTCTTCTCAACCTGCTCGCTTTCCATGAAGCGCAACAGAAATTCAGCTGTGGCATTCTCGGGCAGAGTAACGAAGAGAGAATTCCTGCCGTGGAAGATTTCCATAGAAACAAACACGACTTCAACCTTCAAAACGCTGAGCCTCGAGTCCTGGAATTTTCCTTCCCCTAGACAATCTTTAAATCAGGGAAGCTTGATGAACTCGTTTTTAGTGAGGCACGCCGTCATGTTCTGGGCGTACTGGATCTGGTCCGTCGCGATCTTCAGCAGTTCCTCCCGGGTGAAGGTCTTCCGGGCGATTCCCTGCTCGATGGCCTTCATTCCGACGGCAACGGCCACCTCGGGGTAAACCCAGGCCTGGTCCATCGTCGGGATCAGGTAATCCTCCCGGAGACCGACCTTCTCCGCACAGGCGGAAAGGGTCTGGGCCGCGGCGATGCACATCTCGTCCGTGATCGTCGAAGCCTGCACGTCGAGCGTCCCGCGGAAGATCCCGGGGAAGCCCAGGGAGTTGTTGATCTGGTTCGGGAAATCGGAACGCCCCGTCGCCACGATGCGGGCGCCGGCTTCCTTCGCCTCCCACGGCCAGATCTCCGGGATCGGGTTCGCGCAGGCAAACAGGATCGCATCCTTCGCCATGGAACGAACCCATTCGGGCTTCACCACGTCAGGCCCCGGCTTGGTGTAGCAGTAGACCACGTCCGCGTCCTTGAAGAGCACTTCCGGTCCTCCCGTGATCCCTTCGGGGTTCGTGATCTCGGCGAAGTGCCCCTTCACGTCGTACTGCCCCTGGAGATCCGTCCTGCCCTTGTGGAGCGTGTCCCTGCTATCCGCCATGATGACGTTTTCCGGTCTTACGCCCGCGCTGATCAAAATCCGGGCCGTGGCGATGCTGGCCGCGCCGGCCCCGAAGAAGCGCACCTTTACCTCGTCGATCTTCTTCCCGACGATCTTCAGGCCGCTGTATAGCCCCGCCAGGTTCACCGCGGCGGTTCCCTGCTGGTCGTCGTGCCAGACCGGGATCTTGCAGTCCTTGCGAAGCTCGTCCAGGATGTAGAAGCACTTCGGCTGGGAGATGTCCTCCAGGTTGATGCCACCGAAGCTCGGGGCCAAAAGCCGAACCGTCTCGATGATCTTGTCGGGGTCCTTCGTGTCCAGGCAGATCGCCACGGCGTCCACCCCGCCCAGGTACTTGAAGATCAGGGCCTTCCCCTCCATGACCGGCATGCCCGCCTCGGGGCCGATGTCGCCCAGTCCCAGCACCCTCGTTCCGTCGCTCACCACCGCCACCAGGTTCGCCCGGTTCGTGTATTCATACGACAGGGACACGTCTTCCTTGATGGCCTTGCAGGGAGCCGCCACCCCGGGCGTGTACCACACGGCGAAGTCGCTCAGGTCCCGGATGCAGCACTTCGGTGCGGTCTGCATCTTCCCCTTGTAGAAGGGATGGAGCTCCATGGCGTCCTGGGCAGGCTTGGCAGCTTTCGCGATCAGTTCTTCCTTCGTCAGCATTTCCCTTTCCTCCTTAAGCTTTCTTCGGGTGGCACATGGCCTTCAGGTCCATCGCCTTGTCGAACTCGTCTTCCGTGAGGTATCCCAGCGCCATGGCGGCCGCTTTCAGGTTGGTTCCCTCCTTGTGCGCCTTCTTCGCGATCTCCGCCGACTTGTCGTAGCCGATGATCGGGTTCAGTGCCGTCACGTTCATCAGCGAGTTCGTGACGAAATGGGTGATCTTCTCCTCGTCGGCTTCCAGTCCCGCGGCGCAGTTGTCGTTGAAGGAAACCATGGCGTCCGACAGAAGGCGAACCGACTGCAGGAAATTGTAGATCAAAACGGGCATGTAGACGTTGAGCTCGAAGTTGCCCTGGCTCGCCGCAAAACCCACCGTCACGTCGTTGCCCATGACCTGGGCCACGACCATGGAAACGGCCTCGCACTGGGTCGGGTTGACCTTCCCCGGCATGATGGAGCTGCCCGGCTCGTTCTCGGGAATCCGGATCTCGCCGATGCTGCAGCGCGGACCCGCCGCCAGCCACCGGACGTCGTTGACGATCTTCAGGAGGTCCGCCGCCAGGGCCTTCAGGGCCCCGTGGGCGAACACCAGCTCGTCCTTGCTCGTCAGGGAATGGAACTTGTTCGGCGCCGTCCGGAAGGCCTTGCCGGTCAGGCTTGCGATCTGCGCGGCCACTTCCACGTCGTAGCCTGCCGCGGCGTTCAGGCCGGTCCCCACGGCCGTTCCTCCCAGCCCCAGCTCCCTCAGGAATTCAAGGCTGGAACGGATCATCTCCTCGTCCCGCTCCAGCATCCGCACCCACCCGCTGATCTCCTGGCCCAGGGTCAGGGGCGTCGCGTCCTGCAGGTGCGTCCGGCCGGTCTTCACCAGGTCCATGTAGCGCGCGGACTTCTCCGCCAGGGTCGCCTTCAGTTTCGCCAGGGCGGGCAGGAGGCGGTCCTCCAGCTCGACGACCCCCGTGATGTGCATGGCTGTCGGGAAGGTGTCGTTCGAGCTCTGGCACTTGTTCACGTGGTTGTTCGGGTGGACCTTCTTCTCCGGGTCGTTCAGGATCTGGTTCGCACGGTTCGCCAGAACCTCGTTCACGTTCATGTTCGACTGCGTCCCGCTTCCCGTCTGCCAGACGGCCAGGCCGAAATTGCCCGAAAGCTTCCCTTCCAGGGCCTCGTCCGCCGCCTTCGCAATGGCCTGCGCCCGGGCCTCGTCAAGGACCCCAAGCTTCAGGTTGGCCAGGGCAGAGGCTTTCTTGAGGATAGCAAACGCGCTGATGATCTCGTCCGGCATCTTTTCCCAGCCGATCCGGAAGTTGTCGATGCTTCTCTGGGACTGGGCCCCGTAAAGCTTGTCCGCCGGTACCCGGACTTCCCCCATGGAATCCTTCTCGATGCGATAATCCATTTTCCCGTTCCTCCTTGGTCGGATGATTTAACCGTAAAGTGCCGCGTTGCGCTGGTCCGCTTCCTTGCGGATCTCGGCGTAGACGCTCTTCCCGTGGGCATCCATCCCCACGACGAGGGGACCGAACTTCTCGGCATCCAGGACCCAGAGGGCCTCCGGCACGCCCAGCTCCAGGAAGAAGACGTTCTCTATCCTCCTGACGCCCTCCGCCAGGACGACCGCGCAGCCGGGGGCCGCCTGCAGGTAGACCTGCCCGCTTTCCTCGAACTGCTTCAGGCTGCCCTCCGCCAGGCCTCCCTTGCCGATGATGGCACGAATCTTCAGGTCCGCCACCATCTTGTGGTAAGGCTCCATCCGGATGCTCGTCGTCGGGCCGATCACCACCAGGTCGTACCCGCCGTCCTCGCGCTTGCGCACCACGGGGCCTGCGTGGAATACCGCCGCTCCCTCGAAATCCACCGGAAGGGGCTTCCCTTCGTCCATGAGTTTCTTTACCGTGAAATGTCCCATGTCCCGGGAGGTGAAAATCCGGCCCTTGAGATACACCACGTCTCCGACGCGGAGATCCCGCACGTCCTGTTCGCTCAGGGGAATGTTCAGGATTTTTTCAGCCATGGTCTTCTCCTCCTAGAATATCCTTTCCTCGCGGCCGTCCGGGAAAAGCCGTATCCCGGCCCTGCGGGCGGTCCAGCAATGGAAGGTGATGGCCGCGGGGGCGATGGCCGTGTGCGTCGACACTCCCTCGACCTTCACCGCCAGCAGCGTGGTCTTGCCACCCGTTCCCGCGGGGCCGATCCCCAGGCTGTTGACGTTTTCCAGCAGCTCTCTCTCGAGTTCCGCGTACATGGGATCCGGGTTCACGTCGTCCCAACGCCTGACGCTGACCGCCTTCCTGGCCAGCTTGCAGGCCACGTCCATCTGCCCGCCCAGGCCGATGCCGATGGCCGCCGGGGGACACGGCTTGCCGCCTCCCTTGATGACCGTGTCCAGCACCCAGCGCTTCAGTCCCGCGTAGTTCTTGTCCTTCTCCAGTTTCGCCACCGTGAAGATCTGCATGGCGTTCGCCAGTTCCGCCCCGCATCCCTTGAAGCTCACGATCATCTCCAGGTATTCCTGGCCCGGGTTGTAGTCGAATTCGAAGTTCGGCACGCCCGTTCCCGAGTTGTCGCCCGGGTTCACCCGCGTGAGCGGGTGGACCATGCTCGGCCGGAGCAGCTGGTTTTTCGTCCCCCTGACCAGCTCTTCCGCCCAGATCTTCTTCAGGTCCTGCCCCGGCAGGGAATTGTCCCCGAAACTAACGTACACCGTCGGGAAACCGGGAGACTGGCACACCGGCTTTCCCTGTTCCCCGGCCTTCTTCTCGTTTTCCAGCATCGCCCGCAGCATGCTCTTCGGGGTTTCATCGCTCTCCCTCTCCAGGGCCCCCTCCAGCAACGCCCGCACGTCCGGCGAGATGCCCTTCGTCGATCTTTCGATCAGGGCGTA
>DJHE01000005.1:209-13765 GCA_002432945.1 Synergistaceae bacterium UBA5827 | reverse complement strand
AGCCTTGTCCTGACGGATACTCTTCAGCACCAGGTGCACGTTGTCGATATGCCTCTTCATCAAGTCCGCGGCCTTGCCTGCATCCTTCGCGATTATCGCCTCGCAGATCTCCTCGTGCTCCCTCAGGGACTTGTGCCTTCTCCCCGGCACCTGCAGGGTTACTTCCCGGCTCTTCTTCTCGATTTCCAGGATTTCCGAGACAAAGTGGCTCAATATCTCGTTGTCGATGGAATCGCAGATCACCTTGTGGAAAATCACCGCGCCTTCGTTCCCGGTCCCGCCGCTGTCGATGTCCTTTTCGATCATTGCCAGCGCCTTTTGCATCTCTTCCGCGCATTTCCGGTCGCAGCGCCGGGCGGCGAGCCTGGCGACCTCGGGCTCGATAATGGCCCGAACCTCCGTAACCTTCAACAAAACATCGTTGATATCCGCAAGGACTATCCCGATCTTTTCCATGACTTCCTTGGCCGTGATCGATCTTACGACGGTCCCGACTCCCCTCCGGGTCTCGAGGATGCCGAGGATCTCCAGGGCACGAAGGGCTTCTCGTATGGTGGTCCGGCTTACGCCCAGGCTGCCCGCGAGTTCCCCTTCCGGGGGCAGCAAGTCACCTGCGGCCAGCTGGCCGTTGATGATGACTTCCCTTATCTGGGCCATCACTTCTTCGTAAAGCTTTTTTCCCTTGGCCTTGACGAAAAGGGACATTCATCTCACCCGTTTCAGCGGTATTAATCACAAAAAGTACTTTTCCAGTTCCTCCATAGGGACATCAAAAACGGTTCCCGTCGTCTTGTTAGGTTCAAGATACATGTACTCAGGCAACCTCGCAATCCTCGGAAGACCTGCTAACTCGTTATAGTCACTTTCCCTTGCCAAGAACCTTTTTACCATTCCGTTAAGGTCATCTACCGTGTAATCTTTATCAACAACGGAATTCAATAGATCGACCAATACTTGCCTGTTCGGGCCGATCCCGGAGCCGACGAAAAGGCATAGCCCCAGCAAATCGCAAATTCCACAACCTACCTGGGAATTTCTTGACGCCTCTGCTTGACCGGTTCCTTGCTTATGGTCCACATTCATGCGGTGAGTGGGGCCTGTCGTGTGGTCGGCCCCCATGGCGGAAGTGATGTAAGTCACCCCAAACCCTTTAATCGCCCTGGGTTCATAAGCCGGCATGGCCTGGCCCCGGACTGTCGGGACGTGGCGGGACCCAAACACTTTCCCTGTTATCTCCGCCCCGCTGGCAACCACCTTGCCAAGGACGGACCCCTCACCGGCTTGCTCGATGATATGAATTGCACCCTTCGCATCACCGAAAGGCAACACTCCCTGTTCCATGAGAATCCCGATCGAAGCCCCAACCTCAAGTGTGTCCAGCCCCAGGTCGTTGCATAGCCAATTCATCCTGGCAATGTCATCCAGGCTGTCAATTGCCAAGTTGGAGCCAAGAAGGCCTATCGTTTCAAACTCCAGGGGGGATACGATTTCCTTTCCATCCTGCCCTGGGACGATATTCGAGCACTTGATGATGCATCCGCTCATGCAGTTGTGAGTCGTAGAGCCCTCCCCACCCCTTGATACGATCAGGTCGTAAAGGGCGCTGGCGTTTATTTTCGCCGCTCCTTCGAATTCGCCTTCGCTAAAATTCCTGGTTGGAAGCCCTTGCAATGTATTGACGATATCCACGGCAGCGGAAGTGCCGTATTTGGGGTAGGACTGGCCTGTGGCGGGGCTTGTCATGATAAGTTCGACATACTTCTTGAGAGTTTCCTTGTACTTTTCCTGGCGAAGCGGCTGGACAGTTGTCAATTTTGGAGCCTCGAAAACAACCGCCTTTATCCCTTTCGACCCCATTAGCGCCCCAAGCCCTCCTCTTGCCGAGTAGCGGCTTGGCCTGCCCTCGTTGTCGAAATTGGCGATTCCCGCCGCAAGCTGCATCTTCTCACCGGCCGGACCGATAATAGAAGCCTGGATATTCTTGCCGAACCTTTCCTTCAGGAGTTCGGCCGTTTCAAAAACACCCTTATTGAGATAGTCATCCGCCGGGATGAATTTCACTTCCGCTTCCTTGACATGCAGGATATATTTCCGTTCGTCCGAAGGCTTTTTTTCGATAATAAGCGCCTTAACTTCCATGCGAGCGAGGTAATGAGCGATATTGCCTCCGGAATTCGCCTCTTTGACCCCGCCGGTCAAGGGGCTTTTCCCGCCGATGCTGATGCGACCGGAGCAGGGTATGCTTGTCCCCGCCAAGAGCCCCGGGGCGAAGATCAGGAGATTTTCCAGACCAAGGGCATCACATCTCGGGTTTACCTCTCGCGAGAGAATTTCGGCAATCAGCGCCCGCCCACCGAGATCCTGGTAACACGGCGGAACATCTTCTTTACTGGCCTGCCTGGTTGAAAGATCCACCCTCAAAATTTTCATCGTAGGATTTCCCCTTTTCTTCCATTAAAAAGGTGGGGGCGGTTTCCCGCCCCCACGTGAGATCCGTTAAAGCGCCATCGTGTAGATCTTCTTGATATCTGCCAGCGTTAGCTTGCGCGGGTTGTTGTCGATAATCCTTTTAATCCCGAAAGCCTGTTCGGATAGGTGATCCAGGACGTCTTCCTTGATACCGAAATCCCGGAGGTGAAGCGGAATCGACAGATCGACGCAGAGTTGCTTGATGGCTTCAACCCCTTTCAGGGCTGCATCCCTTTCGGAAAGCCCCTCGATGCGCTCTCCCATCGCCTTCGCGATCTCGCCGTATTTCCCCAAGTTGCTCAACATGTTGAATTCGGCAACATAGGGAAGCATCAGGCCGTTGGCGACGCCATGAGCCAGGTTGTATTCCCCTTCCACGGGGTAGGCCAGCGCATGGGCCGCACCCACGCTCGCGGTCGCAATTGCGATTCCCGCGTAAAGCGCAGCGAGGGAAATGTTGTAGCGGGCCTCGAGGTTCTCCCCGTTTGAATAGGCCTGCCTCAAGTACTTGCCGATCAGTTCGACCGACTTCAAGGCGAACAGGTCCGTCATGGGGTAGGCCTTGTTGGCGGTATAAGCTTCTACTGCGTGCGTTAGGGCATCCATAGCCGTTGAGGCCGTCACGGAAGGCGGAAGCGACGTGAGCAGGCAAGGGTCGACTAGGGCAAGCGACGGTGTAAGGAAACGGCTCATCGTCCCGAGCTTCAAATGCTTTTGCTTATCCGCAAGGATCGAAGCGTTCGAAACCTCGCTGCCTGTTCCCGCGGTGGTGGGTATCATAATCGTGGGCAAACCGAACTGCTTGACCTTTTCAACCCCGATGTAATCCCTCACCGAACCCGGGTTTTTGGCAAGCATCGCGCTGATCTTCGCGACATCCATCGAACTGCCCCCACCAAGACCAATGACGGCACCAATGTCTTTCTGGCTCCTCACTATTTCCGCAGCCTCTTCACCGAGTTCGATCGTGGGGTTAGGCTCGACTTTCGTGAACAAGACCACCTCGATCTCGCTCTTTTCGATCGCATTTTTAACGCGGTCGACAATCCCAAGTTTCTCAAGGACCGGATCCGCCACCAGGAAAACCTTCTTCGAGTTGAACCCGAGGATCTCGTCCCCAAGTCGATCCAAGGCACCACAACCAAAAACGATCGATTGAGAAGTAAAAAATTTGAACGTTTTCATCTTTCCGAATCCCTCCTTAAGTTTTATGCCTTTTCCACCTGCTCAGGGAAATATTCCGAATAATCTTCGTTCGGGTAAGGTTTCATTATATAAGTTGCTATGAGCATCAGAGCGATACTGATCGTGCATCCCTGGGCTCCGGCGAGATAAACGCTCTTGGTGATGCCTCCCATGTAGAGATAGAGGTATCCCACGAGACCTCCGACCGCGGCGACCCAAGCCGCTTTCTTGTGAGCCTTTTTCGACCAGACTCCCACCAGGATGGGTCCCGCAACTGTTGATAGGACTCCGCAACTCCCTACCCAAAGGAGGGTGATAAGGAATTTAGGCTGGGACCAGGCAACGGGAAGAGCCAGGATCCCGATTGCGATTGTCCCCCACTTGGAAATCTCGTAAGCCATTTTATCGACACGCTGCTTGTCAATGACCTCACCTTTCAACTCCCGGTACTTTATCCAAGTCTCCTTATAGAGAGTGTTTCCAAAAACCGTCGCCAAGTAAACCATAAGTCCATCCGTGGTAGACATGGTAGCTGCAACCAGTGTTACGAGGAAAAGACCTCCGATCGCCTTCGGGAAAAGGACACCAATTAATGAAGGGATCGCCGCATCGGGTTTCGGAAGCCCGGGAACAAGAACACGTGCGTAAAGGCCGCCGAAGGTAACTATCCCCATTAGGAACATGAAGAAACCGGTCCAAAGGATGAATTTCTTGATTTCACCCTTACCTTTCAAATATTGCACCTTGTTGATGAGATGTGGGTTGATCCCCCAAAATAGATGGGCAACGAAAATCCCGATGATGGCAACCGGTGTGGCATATGCAGGGAACGAGGGGTTCAGGTAGCCGACGAGTTTAGGGTCCTGCTCCGCTAGGGCGGCTGGCAGCGACTGCATGATATTTGGGAACTTCATGGCACCGACAACGACGACTGCCACTGCGACGACAGCCATCATGGCCCCCTGGAAAACATTGGTGTAGACGTGGGCGTAAGTTCCCCCGACAAAAATATAGGCAACGACTATCGCGATCCCGATTACGACTCCAACCTGGTAGGAGACCCCAAGGAATTGCTGCATGATGATACCGACACCCACAAATTGAGCACCAACATAAAGGATATTGAGGAGCGTTACCAATGCCACAAACACCCGAAGGAAATGGCTGTTGTATCGATCGCCCAACCAGTCCCCGACGGTAAGCGATTTCATCTTGTCGCTAACGAGGCGGTAGCCTGCAGCCATAAGAGCCAAACCTAGCATTGCCGGTAGCCATTGCCCCATGGGGAACCAGATGACGCTCATCCCGATGGCGTATGCCTGCCCGGTCAACCCCAAAAAGGTCCCTGCACTAACAAACGTGGCGGCGAAAGTGATTGCCGTAGTGATTGCGCTAACATCACCAGATCCTATTGCGAACGACCTCAAATCTTTCGTCTTCTTCATTCCTACCCAGGAAAGCCATGCCACGACGAAGAGATAAATTACAAAATATATCAATCCATAATTCATACACTCCACCCCTTTTCTCGCAAATAGGTGTAAGGAGAAGCTTTAATCGTTCTTGAACATCATCTTCAGGACTACATAAAGCAAGACCCAACTGACTACCGAACCGACAGCCCATACCGTTAGCATCTCAAGCCCTCCCCAGTCTAGCAAGATGGTTGCCTACTTGTATGACAACTATTTTGAACAAAACAGAAAAGCCTGTCAATTTACAAGCGACATGTATATAATATACTGGGATGATTTAGAATAACTGCTATTTTGCTCTTCATCCCTCCAAAGGAACAACTCTGGAAATTCACCTTTCTCCTGTAACAAGATCGACAAACTCCCCAGCGAGGCCAGTGTACTTATGCGGATCGAGAATCGAATCGATCTCAGCGATCTCGAAATTTCGAAGTACTCGTTCGTCCCTAAGAAGAACCTCCTTGAAGGGAATGCCTTTCTCGAAGGCTTCCATCGCAGCTTCGTAGACGATCTCGTGCGCTTCCTGGCGCCCGATGCGCTTGCCCATGTCCATCATGATCGCCTCTGACAACATAAGCCCGTGGAGTTTATGGAGGTTTTCCTCAATGTGCTCTGGCCGGACGGTAAGATCGGTGAAAATATGCAGCGATTCTTTCACCGCTGCGTCTGTCATGCAGCAAACCCGCCCGATGAACTCCCACTCGGCCTGCCACGGACGCATATCTCTTTCGTGCTCCCCAACCATGCATTCGATCGCAAGCGGGACTGTTGAACGGATATTCTTGGAGAGGCTTACCACTCCTTCGGAGTACATTGGGTTTCTCTTATGAGGCATCGTGCTGCTGCCGACCTTGCCCATCGCAAAAGGTTCTTCAAGCTCGCCGCATTCCGTTTTCTGGAGAGTGGCCACTTCGTTCGCCATTTTTCCCAGGGTGGACGTCAATATCCCAAGCACGCAAATGAACTCGGCAATCGTGTCGCGTGAGGAGTGCCACGAAATTGGCGGCATTGCAAGCCTAAGCCGATCCATAAGGCGCTTCTGCACCTCAAGACCTTCGGATCCAAGGGAAGCTATCGTGCCAACGGCACCGGAGAACTGCCCCATGAACAGGCGCCGGCTGCACTGTTCCAGGCGTTCGATATCGCGCAGCAGTTCCGCCGCCCAGACCGCAATCTTGTACCCCAGTGTAATCGGCAAGGCATGTTGCCCGTGAGTCCTCCCTGCCATCACCAAATCCCGGTGTTTTTTTGCCATATCACAGAGCTTGGCCTGCAAAGCCTTTGTTTTTTGGAGGATTTCCCCGTAAGCTTCACGCACCTGCAGGATCATGCCCGTATCCATGATGTCCTGCGTCGTAGCCCCCCAATGAGCGTATTCGGCAGCATTGCCTTCACAGGCATTCTTAAGGCATCGCAGCAACGGGACGATCGGGTGTCCGGTGATATCGACCTGTCTTTTCATCTCTACAAAGTCCATTAGATCCGCTCTTGCTTTTCTTGATATCTCTTTGGCGGCTTTCTCCGGGATAATTCCCATCTCAGCCTGCACTTCTGCAAGGGCTGCCTCAACGTCGAGCCATTTCTGGACCATGTTCTCGTCGCTAAAAATTTCTCTCATGCGCTTTGTACTGAACTGATCCTGAAAAAGAAGACTGTCGATCACATGCGTTCCCATCCTCTCACCTTCCTTCCCGAATCTGTCCTATTTTTCACTTCTTTGGATCGAATAAACAAAAAACATTCTAACACATATCCTGACTGCTTGTCATACAAGTTATGCCGAAAAAAAATTGCCTACCCCTTCTCCAGTTCATCCCTAACGGCATGCAGGTGTGCACGCATCGCACATCGAGCCTTTTCCTCGTCATGTTCCCGGATGGCATCCAGAATTTCCAAATGCTCCTGGTAGGATATCCTCGGGCGATCTGGAAGGTTCAGCGTAATGTGGGTGCTTCGTTCAATCATCGTCATGATTGAATCCATGAGGTTCGAAAGTATGTCGTTATTTATGGATTTGATAATTTCATGGTGGAATTTCAAGGCCCCCTCAACACCCGGGCCTCCCTGGTCGATATCGCGAATCATTTTTGAAAGGGCAGCTTCCATACGACCGATCTCTTGTTTGGTCGCATCCGTAGCAGCATGCGCTGCAACTTCGGGTTCAATGATTTCACGGACTTCCAGCAAATTCGATAGATCTTTTGCCAGGCAAAGCGAAAAAAGAGAAAAGCGCTTTTTCGCAGCCTTCGACGTTACCGCAGTAACAATCGTCCCTTTTCCACGATAGGTCTCCAGCATTCCCGAAATCTCAAGAATTCGTATAGCCTCCCGTATCGTTACGCGACTGACCCCGAACTGAGCCGCAAGCTCAGTTTCCGAAGGCAGCTGGTCTCCCGGGGCCAGGGTATTATCCAGGATCAGTGATTTAATTTGATTGACAATATCTTCAAACAATCTCGTCTTCTTGGTCTTAACAAACATTAAAAGGTGCCTCTCTTCCATGCCTAGGAATTTATTATCTCTATCAGCCAACGGTAAGAAATATACCACTAATCCGGAAAAAACAAGTCCTTGGGACGGCAAACCCTTCTGAAAATTGGTTTTGGCTAGATCCGGAAATGTGTCCCGAGGCTTTTCTCCCTCTTCAGGGCAGCCTCGGCAACTGCTTTTGCCGTCATGAACAGCCCTTCCATCTCGAGCGCGTGCAGGCGATCCGTTGGAGACTCGATCCTGGTTTTCCTGCTCTTGAAGTCCGACAGGTATCCAAGGAACCCTTCCATTTCGTTTTTTTGCCGAATCGGGCCCAGCGCGGTCCAGGCTTTTTCCTGGAGCTCGCGCCGGAGGTTCCCGGGTTTTTCGGCACTGGTCGAGACGGCAAGCAACCCGTCGAATGCGCCGCCATCACCCTGGCAGCCGGCATCCTCGCTCTCTTCGCCGGCAGCCATTCCCGCCCTCAGCCCGAAAGTGACGATGTTGGTGAGCGCATTACCCCCGACCCGGTTTGCGCCGTCAACGCCACCTGTGACTTCTCCGCACGCGTAAAGCCCGTCAACGGAGGTACGCCCGAAGCTATCGATGACGACACCCCCGCAAAAATAATGCTCCAGGGGGGAGATGCGCATCGGGCGCCTGTAATCCCTGAAAAAGCCTGGATCCAGTGTCAGGCAGAACTGCAGGTGGGGATCTTTCCACTGGTCTTCGGTCAAATCCTCAAGGTGTGCGTACGCGCCGCCGGTCCTGTCTTTTTCCGCCACGATCTGCGCACATCGGTCACGTGCGTAGAGGTTGCCTTCGCGCCCGTTTTTGAATCCCCAATCGTCCAGGGCCTCTTTCAGGAACTCCTTGCCGTCGGAATCCGTTATCCTGAGGTAGTCGACCAGTGCAACGTCCGCCATCCATCTCGGGAAACCGGGCTCGGCCCACCCGATAGGGTAAAACTGGACGAACTCCATATCCCGCAAGCTCGCACCCGCGTTTAAAGCCAGCGCATAGCCGTCGCCCGTTATCCTGGCCGGGTTGTCCGTCTGGCTGTAAACCTGGCCGCCGCCGCCCGTGGCAAGGATGACTGAACCGGCACCCATGCGGGTAGTTTTTCCCGTGCGCCAGTCCTGGAAATCGACACCGCATACTCGATTTCCCTTGACAATCAACCTTGTTGCGACGGTCCAATCCACGAATTCAACCCCGGCCTTTTCAGCGATCGAAACGAGTTCCCCAATAAAGCCGGCACCACCCATAAGTTCATTCGGGGCTGTCGATCGAACCGTGGCGGTTCCCCTGCCCAGCTTCACCTGGACACCCCATCCGGCGATAGTCAACATGGCCCGTTCCGCCTCTTCGGTCAAAACCTTCAAAAGCAGCGGATCGTTTATCCCGTGCCCGATTTCCAGGGTTTTCCCGTAATGCTCTTCGGGTGAGAGCCCTCCACATGCAAGGGTGAACTTGCCGGCGGCATAAGCCGTGCAGGTCCCCAGCCCGCGCCTGGTTTTAGACAGGAGAACAACCTCGGCCCCCGCCTGCCTGGCTGCTATTGCAGCCACGAGGCCGGCACCTCCGGTTCCGATGACGACGATTCTTTTTGTCATGGTTCCTCCTTTTTACCTGCTAAAAAATCCTGAAATACTTCTTTACTGGCCGGCCTGCCTGCTGGTAGCAAGTTTCCTCCACGAGAAGGGCGCTTTGGACAAGGTACTTGCAGTAAAGCTGGACGGTAACCCTCGATAACCCGCACATTTGTGCGAGCTCCGAGGATGAATATCTCCTGTTGTCCTCTTTGAAGACCGAGAGAATCTTTTCGACCGTGTTCGCCTGGATGCCCTTGGGCAGGTTGCTGGAATTGCTCCGTTCAGCTATTGCCCTGCTCGAGAAGACCCGGTCGATATCTTCCTGGCTTCGCACATTCTGCTTGCTCTCTATTTCTTCAAGGTGGCGCTGGAAGGAAAGCAGCGTTTTTTTAAATCTCGAAAAGTCGAACGGCTTCAGGATGTAATCGAAAACACCGAGCCGCATGGCCTCTTCGATTTTTTCCCCTTCCTGCGCGGCCGTCAGCATGATCACATCGACCTTTTCTCTTCTTTCCCTCAACAGGCGAAGGAACTCCATCCCGTCACAATCCGGCATGTAAATATCGGCCAGGATCAGGTCGACCTGGCAGCAGTCAAGGTATGAAAGGGCTTCCTTGCCGTTTTTTGCCTTCCCGACAAGGGAGAAACCGTCGATTGCGAGGAGGAAACGCCTGTGGAGCTCCGCAACCGTGGGATCATCTTCCATGATCAGGGTTTTAATCGGTTGGCTCACCATGCTCTTGCCCTCCGGGTATCTTTATCGTAATGCATGTTCCATTGCCGTATTTTGAAAGGACACGAATCGTACCGCCGAAAGATTCGACGATCGACTTTACGAGGAAAAGGCCATATCCCCTCTTTCCTCCCTTTTTGGAACTGAACCCCTTTTCAAATATCTTCTGCTGGTTATTTTTCTCGATGCCCGTCCCTGTGTCCCTGACCCGGATTTCCAAGACCCCGGAAAGGTCGGATATGTAGAGAGTGATGACCTTTTTCTTTGCCTTGGGGGAAAGCACCGCCTCGATCGAGTTCTCGATCAGGTTCCCGATGCAAATGATCATGGATTCCGGGTCCGTGGCTGCATCCGGGCCAAGGTGGCTTTTTCCGTCGAAGACGAAATCGACTTCCAGTTCCCGGCACCTGCCGATTTTGCCCAGGATTAGGCCTGCAACAGCGGGCTGCCTGACCCGGGTCGTGATGTATTCGATCGTTTCCTGCTGGATGATCGATTCGTTCCTGATCAGGCTCAGGGCCGACTGGCTCTCCCCCAGCTGCAAAAGACCGGAAATGGCATGGATCTTGTTCAGGAATTCATGTTTCTGGACACGCAGGATCTCGTTCTGGACCCTCAGGAGTTCCGCCAGTTTCTGGGCCCCGGTCAGCTCCTCGGCCAGGACCTGCATCTCGTCGATATTCCTGAAACTGGCAATCGCCCCGTAGATTTTTCCTTGAACTTTCAGGGGGATGCGGTTCGTAATGATCCGTCCTTTCCCCACATCCTGCTCCTGGTCCGTCTCCGCTTCCCCGGACTGGATGACTTCTTTCAGCCTGGAATTGGGGATGTAGTTTTCAAGCGGCTCTCCGATCAGGGATTCCATGGGGGGCAAGTTCATCATCGACCTGGCGTTCGTATTGACAAACAGGATCAAGCCATTTTTATCGACGGCAAGGATTCCCTCTTTCACGGACTCGAGCAGTATTTCGCGCTCGGTGAGGAGCGCGGCCAGTTCGTGAGGCTCCATCCCGAGCATCGTTCTTTTGATGTTTTTCGAAAGCAAATGCGCAAAGAATATGCCCAGCACCATGGCAAAGATAATCGCCATGATGATTTTTTTCCTCAGGTTCCAGATCAGCAGGTTGATATCGTTCGTCCAAAAATAGACGGCTACGGCGCCGACTTTTTTCCCGTCCCGGCTGACTGGAACGTAAGCCCGCACCGTCGGGCCAAGGGTCGTCACCTCGGGCAAGTTGGAATAGGGATCGCCGGCAAGGACAGGTTCCGCGTTTTCACCGCCGATCGCAAGGATGAATTTCGCGCTGGAATTCATGGCGCTCTCCTCAAGAATGGTTTCCAGGAGATGCTCCGCCTCCGGCCAGTCGACGTACTTCTTGACCTCCGGGATTTCGGCGACAGTGAAGGCCAGGTCCCTCGCGTGAAGGGCAATCTGCTTCTCGAAGCGGGGCACGACCGCCCTTTCGACAATCAGCCCCGTAACCACGAGGGACAAGCCGATGATGGTCACGATGAGGAGCATGATTTTATACTGGATCGGGAAATGTCTTTTTCGCATAAAGCGCCTCTCGCCCTCTAAAATTGCATTGTAGCCAGACCTTCAAAAGAAATATACAGTAACACAGCGTTGATTAAACTAAAACAAAATCCCAATCGACCCGGAGGGAATGGCATGGACTTGGAAAAAAATCTCGAAATCCTTCGCAGGACACCGTCTTCCACTTTCCCGTCGCAGGCGGAGCAAGACCTGGTTCGTCGCTTTCGGGAGTCCCTATCGGCAGAAATCATGAAACGCAAGACCCCGAAAGTCGGGGACACGCTGCCCGTTTTCAACCTGGCAAACCAGGCGGGTAACAACGTATCGTCCGCCGACCTGCTGGAAACCGGCCCCCTGGCTTTTTTCTTTTTCCGAGGGAGTTGGTGACCTTTTTGCCGCCTGCAGTTGCAGGCTTACAACGAAAAGATTTCCCAAATACGGGAGCGGGGAGGCACACTGGTCGGCATTTCCCCGATGCTCCCTTCAAAAAACCGGGAACTCAAGGCCCTCTTGGACCTCGGGTTCGAGTTATTGTCAGATATCGGTAATTCCTATGCGAAAAAACTCGGGCTTGATTTTCGCCTCCCGGAGCCAATTGTCGACGCCTACGGACGGATAGGAAGAACTGCCGGGGAATTCAACGGGGTTGCCTCTTGGGAACTGCCCTTTACGGCCGCGTTTGCAGTCGGGAAGGATTCCCGGGTCAGGTACGCCTGGAAGGAAGGGGACTACACTTTCCGTCCCGAGATCGAGACTCTCATCCTTGCGTTGTTTTCGTAAACCCAAACGCCAAAGACGATAGGTGGGCGTGCCGGCACGCCCACCTATCGTCTTTGGCTTCAAGCCTGCGAAACTTCCCCGAACCCGGAGAAGAACTCCCTCGCGTCCCGGAGCGATTCGATATTCCGGCATCGCTCGCAAAGGATCGAAGACTGCTCCCTCGTCAGTGCCAGCCCGGCCAGGTCAAAAAACTTTTCTTCCAGTTCCGGGGCTGAAACCGGGTTCTCCGGGTCTCCCTTCGGGTATTCGACGTAATGATTGTATTCCTGCCCCGCCTTCGTCTTAACCCTGATACGGGATGGCCATTTTTGCGGATGGAGCGCGTCCAGGTCGTCCGCCACCACCAGTTTCACCCTTGCCGCCAGTTCCCTGGCAACCGGGTCCTGCCTGGCTTCTTCGGAGAATTCCGCCGGACCGACCTTTCCTCGAACCACGGCACACGCAACACAGTAGACGGTACTGAATTTCGCCTCCTGTTCGCTCCCGTACCCGGTATTGCCCGCCATGCGGGTTGCGTTGGAATACGTTTCCACGACGATCGAATCCACTTCCTCCGGCGCAAGCCCGTGGCGCGCCTTGAGTTCCAGCACGCCGTTTATGGCCCCGTGCGCGTGGCGACAGGCAGCGTAGGGCTTTATGCTCACATCGTTGATCCGGAACGTCTCGAACAAGTCACTGAAGTGCTCCCACTCGTCCTTTTCTTTCGAGGTGGCACGGAAGAAACCCCTGTCTCCCTCGAGGATCCTTTGGGCACCGGTAAATCCGCGGCTCGCCATCAGGGCGGCAAAAAGGCCGTTTCTCGCCCCGTTTCCGCAATGCATGAACTTTGTCATCGCCTTGTCCGTGGCAAACTCCCAAAGACCGGCCGCCTGGGAGCCTGCATTTCCGAGGGCATCCAGCGCCTGGGCTTCACCCAGCCCCAGGAGGCTGGAAGCCGCAGCGGCCGAACCGAATGCCCCGCAGGTCGCCGTCGTATGCCAGATCCGGTAATGGGACGGCGTGACCGCCTCCCCGATGCGGATCATGACATCGTAACCCGCCACGATGGCTGTCAGCAGGTCCCGGCCGGAAGATCCCAGTTTCTCGGCCAGGCTGAAGGCTGCCGAGATCACGGGAGCCGCGGGATGGGTTATGGATTCCTTATGGACATCGTCCATCTCGAGAATGTGGCAGTTATACCCGTTCACCATGGCCGCCTGGAGAACGGAACTTTTCCGGAAACTTCCGACCAGGGTGGAGTGGGGATTCCCTCCCATTTCCTCCACCAGGCCACCTATCATGGACGCAGCAGGAGTCGTCGATCCTGCGAGGAC
>DJHE01000005.1:0-188 GCA_002432945.1 Synergistaceae bacterium UBA5827 | reverse complement strand
AAGCCAGTCCAGCAGGTATTTCCTGGCCGATTGGACCGTCCTTTCGTCCAGGTCCTCGTACTTGAGGTGAGCGATGAAATCGGCACATTGCCGTGAGATCCCTTTTTCGCTTTCGACCATCCGCCATCCCCCCCGTGGGAAGTCCACCGTATTTAACTAAAAGGAGGGGGCCCCGCCCCTCGAAGGGG
>DJHE01000009.1 GCA_002432945.1 Synergistaceae bacterium UBA5827 | reverse complement strand
CACGGTTCCGAATTCGGAACCGTGCAACCTTGACGCCTTGTATATTTGTATGCTATCTTGAAATCGGTCAATAAAATCCGTCCATTTTAAGGGAGGTCCTTGCATGAAAGCGGTTCAGCTCGGTTGCGGCCTGGTCGGAAGCGTTATTGCGACAGACATGGCGAGAGATTACGACGTTACGGTTGTCGACCTCAACGAGAAAGCGCTCGATGCACTCAAAGCCAAGGTCCCGTCCGTCAAGACGGTGGTTGGGTCCTGCATCGACGCGGGAATCCTGGCTCCCTTGCTAAAGGATGCCGATATTGTGACGGCCGGGGTTCCGGGACGGTTCGGCTACAAGATGATGGAAACGGTCATTGGACTCGGGAAAAACTTGAGCGACATTTCATTCATGGCAGAGGACTTCGAACTTCTTGACGATTTCGCCCGTGAAAGGGGCGTCGTTGTCGTTCCCGATATCGGGGTGGCTCCCGGGATGTCGAACTACCTGATGGGTCGTGGTTGTGCACTCTTGGACGAGGTGGAAGACGCAGTCATATACGTCGGGGGGATACCGGAGAAAAAGGTGCCGCCCTTTAACTACCAGGTCACCTGGTCCCCAGCTGACGTCATCGAGGAATACACCCGCCCCGCCCGGTTTGTCGAAGAAAGCAAGCCAGTGACGGTCGAAGCGATGGACCGCTTGACCCTTCGCGAATTCCCGAGGGTAGGTGAACTGGAAACCTTCATCACTGATGGCCTGCGTTCACTGATCACGAACCTCAAGGCAAAGCGGATGGAAGAGCGGACCTTGCGGTGGCCCGGGCATGTCGAACAGATGCGGTTGCTCCGTTCAATGGGACTTTTCGACGAGACCCCCCGTAAGCTGGGAGGAGTTGAGGTCGTTCCCCGCGACGTGGCATGCGACTTGCTTTTCCCGATGTGGAAAATGGACCCCGAAAAGGGCGACCGTGACCTCACGATCATGCAGGTGGAAGTGCATGGCTTCAAGGGCAAGGATGAGATTACCTACACCTGGGATCTCTGGGACCGTTTTGACGAAAATTCGTGGACGAACTCCATGGGGCGCTGCACGGGTTGCACTTGCGCCATTTTTGCCCGTGCTATCCAGAAGGGACTCATCGGGCAAAAGGGTGTGCTGGCACCTGAAAAGCTCGCCGCAGACGACAACCTGTACGAGTTCGTCATGAAGGAGCAGGCGGTAAGGGGTTTGGTCTACAAGGAAACCGTAAAGGTCAAGAAAGGGTAGCGAAACCCCCGGTTATTCTATAAAATCTAATGTACGGGCTTGCCGGCGGGGCTTTCTCCCGCCGGCTTTTTCGAAGAGGAGGTGCAATGCCGTGAGGGATTACCGCACGATTCCGCTTTGGAAGGACGTATCACAGAAAGACTGGTCGGACTGGCACTGGCAGGTGAACAACCGGATCACCACGGTCGATCAGCTGAAGCAGGTCCTGCCCCTTTCAGGGGAAGAAGAGGAGGTTATCGGCCACAGCCTGAACAAGTTGAGGATGGCGATCACTCCCTATTATGCTTCCCTGATCAACCCGGAAGATCCGGAAGACCCCGTGCGCCGCCAGGCTGTTCCGACTATCCAGGAAACCCACATCGCAGAATCGGACCTGCTGGACCCTTGCCACGAGGACACGGATTCTCCTGTCCCGGGATTGACCCACCGATACCCGGACCGCGGCATACTGATGGTTACGGACCAGTGCTCGATGTACTGCAGGCACTGCACGCGCAGGAGAAAAGCGGGCGAGACCGACAAGGCCTACTCCAAGGACCAGATTTCTGCTTGCCTGGATTACCTCCGGAGGACCCCCACTTTCAGGGACATCCTTTTCACCGGGGGAGACCCCTTCCTTATGAGCGATGAAATGATCGACTGGATGCTGGGAGAGGTCCGCAAGATCCCGCACATCGAAATTGCCCGATTCGGGACGCGGACCCCGGTCGTCATGCCCCAGCGCATAACGGACGACCTTTGCTCGATCCTGAAGAAATACCACCCGGTTTGGGTGAATACTCACTTCAATCATCCCAACGAGATCACGCCCGTCTCCAGGGAAGCCTGCGAGAAGCTGGCCGATGCCGGGGTACCCTTGGGAAACCAATCGGTACTTCTAAAAGGGGTCAACGATTGTCCCTACATTTTCAGGGAACTTAACCAGAAGTTGTTGACGATAAGGGTTCGCCCCTATTACATCTACCAGTGCGATCTAAGCCAGGGGATCGAGCATTTCAGGACTCCCGTGGCAAAGGGTATCGAGATCATGGAATATCTAAGGGGGCACACTTCCGGGCTTGCGGTTCCGTATTTCATCGTCGACGGCCCCAACGGCGGGGGTAAAATCCCTGTTCTGCCCAACTATATCGTTTCCATGTCCGATAAGCGGGTCATCCTGAGGAATTATGAAGGCGTGTTTACCACATACACGGAACCGGATGACAAGATCAGCCATTGCCCTTCCAACTGCGCCGCATTCTGCGACAAGCAGAAGAAACTGTCCCGCGAGGGTTTGATCCCCCTCTTCGAGGGAGATCGGGTTTCGCTTGAGCCTGCCCACCTGGCCCGCAGGGACAGGGCTGCAGCGAGAGGGCAGCAGAAGGAAGAGTAGCACTTTTCAAGGGGGAACGGGGAAAACCGTTCCCCCTTTGTTTGATGTCACTCCGCATGGGCGGGGGACAAGGTTCCTGGGAAAGGGGAGAGTGCCTTGGATTACGAATTTGCCCGACAGTTCATGCATGACCTGGCTCGTCCTGGGGGCATTGTCCTGGGCTGGTGGATCCTTGATCATCTTGGAGCAAGGGGGATCCGGCGCATTTTCGCGAAGGCCGAGGCAGGGCTTGAAATTTCCGAGGGAGGGGAATCAAAAAGGGAAGCGAGCCAGAAAAGGTTTCGCACTCTGAAGGGCATCTCCCTCCAATTATTTAGATGGTCCCTTGCCGTGATAGGAGCGTTGACCCTGGCAGGCAGCCTTGGCGTGGATGTCCGGTCTATCCTTACCGGCCTTGGGATCGCCGGGCTTGCTATTTCCCTTGCTGCCCAGAACATTATCAGGGATTTTTTGAACGGAGTCTTCATCGTTTTCGAGGACCAGTTCGCCGTGGGGGATGTCGTGAAGATAGAAGGCAACTCCGGCGTCGTGGAAACCTTCACCCTGAGGACCACACGCTTGAGGACCCTTGACGGGGAACTGGTGACGATTCCCAACGGAAGCATCTCAACCGTGCTGAACTTCACGAAGAAGTGGTCTCGTGCCCGGATCGAGGTCGGTGTGGACTACCGAACGGATATTCCCAGGGCTTTGAAAATCATGGACAGTGTTGCGAGAGACCTTGCCCTGCAGATGCCGGGAAAGGTCATCGAGGAACCCGCGGTGCTGGAAGGGATTCTCGGATACGAAGCCAGTTCGGTAACTTTACGCATTCTCCTGAAGACAATTCCCGGTGCGCAATGGGAAATCGCAGCCAATTACCGGCTTCGGTTGAAGCAGGCTTTCGACGAGGCAAAAATTTCCATCGCTTTCCCGCGGTTGGACGTTCACTTGAAAAGCGAGCCCGAAGCCGTACCGAACAGGATTGCATAGGGGAGTGGGCGCTCTTTCCCTCCGGGTGGCAAGTTGACGATGCTGTCCTTCCACCAGAGCGCTGAAGACCCCCCTCCGTCCAGGTTAAGGGCATCTTGCAAGCCAAGGGAAAGAGCGAGGCCCGCGCATTCCGGAAGCGTCACCCCAAGGCTGTGTGAAGGGTTGCGCCCGTCGACGACGATCCACCATAGTGAATCCCCATCCCACCCTACAAGCGAACGGGGATGCCTTTGCAGGCGAGTCTTCTCGTCAAAGGATTCCGAGGCCGCGTTCGACACACCGTTTTCGACGATCCCCGGGCCCGCCTGCAGGACAATATCACTTCGATCGAAGCGAGGATCCATCCAACTTGCGTAAACATGTGCTTCCCCTCCTTCTCCAATCTCCCTGAGCGACTCGATTCCACGCCCTCGCGCGAAAAGAACCGCTTCAGCCTCGGAAAGGGAAAAACCTCCTGAAACTGACACGATGAGCGGCACGGAATAACTGTCCCCCGATTCCGGCTGAAGGGGAACCGGGAAACGTTCATCCTTCAGGAAGAGGGCAACTTCATCCTTTAGGGGAAGTTCGTTAAGCCGATCGATAGGTAGGCGGAAGCTTGCCGTCTCAAGCGAAAGGTTTAACCTTCCGTTCCCGAAGACAGGTGGGGAACCGCGTGACAGGCCCAATGCGGACCGATCTCCGAAGGATTGGCGAAGTGGAATTCCGTCCACGACAAGGGTTCCTATGGGACCGGAAGCGGAAAAAAAGCCTCCGTTAATCCCTCCCTCTGCCCCGGCAGCGCTTGCAATCATTGAAAGCTCAGCCCTTGCGGATCCCATTTCGGAAGCGAAACGAATCCTGGGGAGAGAATCCAGGTTGCGTACCTGGATGGCAGCCCAGAAAAGTGGTTGGGATCCAGCCAGTGTGGGGGCAGGAACAAGGAGCATCCCAGGGACCGGCGGAAGGGCAGCGTAAACCTGCCGGGCATTTGCAAAATTCCCGAATGGACCGGCAACAAGGTTGAATCGACCCGTTTCCGTTTGGCGAAGGCAGACCGGGAAACCGGCTTCATCGAGCTTGAAGAGTCCTTCAAGGGCGAGATCTTTCTCGATCTCTTCCTGGATACGGACTTCCCAGAGATCCTCCAGGATTGCCGTACCTTCCCGGTGAACGCGCAATGTGGAAGTCTCGCCTGCAACCGAAAAATCCCAACGCATCGAAATGCGGCAGGCTCGCATCCAATCCAGGAGTTCGCGAAGGTCGTCCTCCTTGAGAAGGGCACTGGGATCTTCGAGGAACGAAGAGGGGGGCGGCGGTTCCAGGAAACGGGAAAAACACGCAAGAAAGCCCTCGGGGCAGAGTTTTTCAGCGAGGGCCAATTCGTGTTCCCAGCCTAGTGTTTCAAAGGCGGCCATGAGAACGACCCTTCTTGACACCTGCGGAGTTTCTTTCTGGACGCGAAGGAGGGGTTGCCCTTCCCTTGCGGTGTCTTCCAGAGCCATAAGCAGGTGTCGCGGAAGGCTTTCCGACAGGTGAGCCGTTGCGGCTTCCACCGGTGAAGTGACAAGGCATGCAACCAGAAGGATGGCCAGGTACAGGGAACGAAACCTGATTCTCGTCATGGAATCATCCTTGCACGAACGACAGCGCCGGGCAAGTGGCAAATCCATTGGTTGACAGGCAAGAACGGGCTTCGTATAATGTAGCCCGTTCGACTGGGGGGTGTGGCGCAGCGGGAGCGCACCTGCATGGCATGCAGGGGGCCAGGGGTTCGAATCCCCTCACCTCCACCAGCTAATACAGGCCTGTCCCTATGGACAGGCCTTTTCCGTTTCCAAGGCATGGACGGGAGTGATCAAAATGCGTTTTCCACTGGACCTGGATTACGAAGAATGGCGGACCCTCTGCATGGAGGAGTGGCACGAACCCCCCTTCCGGGCGGACCAGATCTGTGGTTGGCTTTACGAACGGCGAACCCTTTCGTTCGAAGAAATGACCAACCTTTCAAAGGAGTTGCGGCGGAAGGCATCGGAGACTTTCGGGCCGGCTGTTCCAAAAATTGAAAAAGTTGAGGTCTCCAAGCGGGACGGGACGCAAAAGATCCTCTGGTCTCTTCGTGATGGAGAGTCGGTGGAATCGGTCCTCCTGGAGCAGGATGGCCGGAAGACGGCCTGTATTTCCACCCAGGTGGGGTGCCCCCTTGCCTGCTCGTTTTGCGCGACAGGACAATCAGGGTTTGTCCGGAACCTTTCTTGTGGAGAAATCGTAGGGCAATTCCTCGCGATGGAAAAAGACCAGGGATCCCTTATCGATAACCTGGTTTTCATGGGTATGGGGGAGGCGCTCCTGAACATGGAAGCCTTCCTGAAAGCGGTAAGAAATCTAAAGCACCCGAAAATGAGGAGTTTAGGGGCCCGCAGGATGACTGTTTCCACGGCTGGAGTGGTTCCCGGCATCCTTGCCCTGGCCGAATCAAACCTTGGCATCAAGCTGGCCGTTTCAGTGCACGCACCTGACGATGACCTTCGTGACCGGCTCATGCCTGTCAACCGCCGATATCCCTTGTCGGAACTGTTTTCCGCTATCCGGTTTTACCAGGAGAAAACAGGCGACCGCGTCTCTATCGAGTATTTGCTCATTGACGGCCTCAATGACACGCAGGCCCAGGCCGAGAGGTTGGCATCGCGATTGAGGGGCCTGAAGAGCTTTGTGAACCTCATTCCATGGAATACGACCTGCGAGACGTTCCGCAAGCCTTCACCGCAGAAAGTAGAAAAGTTTCGGCAAGTCCTTCTTTCCAAGGGGATCGAAGCTGAGGTGAGGCGGGAACGCGGAGAGGATATCGATGCCGCGTGTGGGCAATTGCGGCAAAGAAGAAGGGCGAGGTAGGCAATAGCCCGCCCCGCCCGCTGGATTCAGGGAGAATTAAAAAACCTAAACGGGAGTTACCTCGACAGCCTGGGGTCCTTTCGCGCCGTCCACGACCTTGAAGGAAACCCTCTGGTTTTCCTCCAGGGTTTTGAAACCGTTCATCTGGATTCCGGAGTAGTGGACGAAAACATCGCCGCCACTGTCGCGGGTGATGAAGCCGTAGCCTTTCGTTCCGTTGAACCACTTGACGACACCCTGTTCCATAAAGCCTAACCTCCTGCGGACCAGCACGGTCCTTCAAAATTTAACGGCACCGGGAGCTTTATGCGAGATGCCATTCCTGATTTTGTCGCAAGCGTGGTTTAACGTCAAGGGAAATAATAAAATTCACGGGTATCAAAAGAATCGATGAACCTCCGGGGCAAAATGCAATGAAAAAAGGTGTTCCCTGCAATCCTGCGGGGAACACCTTTTTTAAAAGTGGCAGTCCCAAGGACTATCACATAATGTTGGTCAGAAACAGTGATGAAGCTTATTTGTATGGACATGCTAGAGGGGGCATGTACGGTATTATGTACGGCCTCGATCCCGGATGGGAGGTGTTATAGGTGCT
>DJHE01000006.1 GCA_002432945.1 Synergistaceae bacterium UBA5827 | reverse complement strand
AGTTCCCTGAAGGGACCCTTGACGTTGCTGGGTTCGTCGGGAAGCGGCGCTGTTTCAGATTCATCCATCAAGTAAGAGATGGTCGTATTAAGGGCAGTTGCTAAACGCCTCTTGGTTTCATCATCGGGAGATTGCCAACCCGATTCCCAACGGGAAACAGTTATAGAGGATACCCCAACAGCAAGGGCGAGGTCGCTTTGCGTTAGCTTGGCGACCTCTCTTGCATAGGCAATTCTTTTCCCAATGCGCATAGCCTCAGGCTTCTTCACTCTCTTTACCATACAAAAATTATGCGCCTTACGACTAATAATTCAATGCGCAATATGCGCCTATCGACCCATGCGCATAACGCTTAAATGGGCCATCAGCCCTATTGAAAACTAGGCGCACTGCGCATAGTATAGGGCTACTGTTTTTTAGAGAGGAGGGGTTACAGTGGGAAACCAGAAGGGCCTGCCGGGTATAGCAAATATGCGAGAAGCGCATAGCATGACACAGGAAGATCTTGCGAACCGTTTAAGCGTTTCCGCAATAACGGTGTCGCGATGGGAAACCGGCCGCCAGGATCCGGGTGTTAAACGGCTTATCCAGATCGCTGAGCTTTTCGGCTGCACAAAAGACGACCTGATAGGAAACCCTACGGAGGCCCCGGCGCGACGGCGGCGAACAACCGGGGCGTCAACGCACTCTGCTGCCTGATCCCCGCAGTCGGTGCGATAGCCGCCCTGATCGACGAACCAGCGGAAGTGTTGGGGTACGTGGCGGATCTCCAGGACGGGATTGCGGATCTTCCGGGAACGAGAAGCTTCATCGAGGGAATCAACGGTCTCATGGACCAGGGACGCATGTTCCTGGAAACGGTAGGAAGGGGGTGAATGGAATGGCGAAGCTCCTGCAGGTGACCTTCAGCGATTGGGATGGGGAGAAGGGGTTCGACGTAAGGGCCCAGGGGAAATTTGAGGAAGCCAGAGAGATCCTCGAACGAGCCATCAAGACGATCGAGCAGGGAGTGTCGTGCTCTAACTCGGTAGATTTTCCCCGGTCGGATCTATAGGGAAGGAACGTGAGGCTGCGGGCTCAACGAGGCCTTGGGCGCTAATTGAGAAGGGTCAGGCTACCGGGGATGGTGTGGCCCCATCTTTTCCAGAAGGGCAGTCTGTTTCTCAATGTTTTCAGCGATACGTTTCAAGGATTCGTCAATGGATTTCAGGACTTCGAGGAACTTGGGCTCCATTCCGATCATCGTCATGAAAATCCTCCTCTCAAAAGACAGGAACCCGCAGCCTTCGAAAGGGTAGCACCAAGTCACGAAAGTTTCATGAACAAGGGGGTGAACGTTTTGATCCAAGGAGAAGTTCAAACTCGGGCTTTACCCGCTTTTCCGGAAACAGGATTCGTTCGGCTCCGCCAGATCCTTGGGGTTATTCCGGTTTGTCCTACGACCTGGTGGAAGATGTGCCGCGAAGGTAAGGCTCCGAAGGGAACCAAGCTGGGACGAAACATCACGGTCTGGAAAGCGGAGGACATCCGGGCCTTGATCGCCCAGCTCGGGGAGAACTGAAATGGCTAACCGGCAGGACAGCAAACAGTGCCTGGATGACCCGCAGCGGTTGACAAGGAAGAGGAGGAGAGAGGCAGGGAGATGGTTATGCCCGCCACGAGGGCGGGCACGGAAGGGTACTACAAGGTGGCAGTAGGGCCTGCCGCCTTCATTCTACCGGAGGTGAAGGCATTGGACAACAACAGAGACAAAAGAGTCAACATCAACTGTGGAATCAACCCTGTGGATGGTCGAGCCCTTTTCGAATACTTCAAACGTGGTGGTCTTTTGCGGGAACTGGAAGAACCCCCGAAGAGAGTGCGGCTGGGGCTCTCGCTTGAGGGAATGGGCGAATTTTCGGCCTGGGCCGATAAGCTCGTCAACCTTATCGAAGAGCTCGCGAAGGTTGTCCAAAGTGCACCAAAACTGGGCCTAACCGTGAACCCCTCAACACCTCCTGCAGTCTCCGGCCTCGGACTTATCTCCGTTTCGGATTGGCTGTGCAGCAGCGCCCCCGTATCAGGAATGGAATTGGGAACACCCTACATCGGGATCGCGGTTGGAGGACGCAGAGTGGTTGCGGCGGCATTCCTTAGCCCACTTGCGGATGACCGCCTTGCGGCAAGTTTCCGTTTCTGGATTCCCGTAAAGGTGCTGGAGGATCCCGAATATGCCTGTTACAGGAATCTCGTGAGCGGAGGTTGGATAACGACAACCCCAGGAGACCTGATCGACTACGAGCAGATCAGCAGCGAGATCCTGAACCGGGTGAAGAGCGACTCCGGAGCCTTCGGCGTTGCCTACGATCCCTGGACTGCAGGAGAGTTTGCCGCTCTTCTCGGAGAATCGGACATCATGACAGTCCCCATCAGACAGGGTTTTGCGCACTTGTCCCACCCGTGCCGATCGCTGGACCGGATTTTGCGGCGCGGAGGGTTGGTCCATGACGGCAACCCGGCCATGTCCTGGATGGTCTCGAATCTCGAGTTTGAAGAGGACGCGGATGGAAACATCAAGCCTTCGCAGACGAAAAGCCGCGGGGATATCACCGGTGTATCTGCTCTTCTTCACGCTTTGGCGGCGTATCTCCGAGGAATGAGGGCCGCATGAAACGCCACGGGAAGCTTGCCCTTTTTCTGTTCCTGTCGGGGATTGCCTTCGGTACCGGAGTCGGCACGGTAATTTCCGAGTGGCGCCAGGCTAAACAGGAAGCCTTCGTTGCTTCAGCGATTATGGCGGCCTCAATTGACTCGGAACAGACAAGGCAAGCAGAAAACCTGAAGCGGTTCTTCGCCGGGACGAACCCCGCCCTGGATCCGGAAACCGCACTCTATATGGCCTATGCGGTCCAGGAAGCCGCCAACCGTTATGACCTTCCCGAGGCTATTCTTGCCGGCCTTATTTACACGGAATCTCGGGCGGATCCCAGAGCGACAAACAAAGGGTGCATCGGCCTCACCCAGGTAAACTGGCCGGTCTGGAAGAAGGACCTCATAGAGAAGCACTCCGAGATCTTTGATCGAGAAGACCTCTTTGAACCCCGCAGGTCCATTTTGGCCGGAGCATGGATCCTTCGGCATTACCTCAACCGGTACAAGAGCATGGACAGGGCCCTTGAAGCCTATTCGGGAGGGGCGAAGTGGTACCCGAGCAAGGTACAAAAGGTTGCTTGCAGTCTGTGAGGAGGGATAGGCATGGAAGAAACCGTGGTGAAAATTCATAGCGCTCCCCAGGTGGCCGACGCTCCTTGCTGCAGGCGATGCACCTTCTGGGATTCCTGGGCGTCCGGGGGAAAGAAGCCCTGTGCCACGCTCGATGTCCTGACTTGGCCGGGAGAAGTTTGCGACCTATTCACCGAGTGAGGTGACATGAATGACTAAAAACGGAATGCAGGTTTTCAGGTATGGGGTCCCTTTCGAAGGGGCAGGATTTATCCAAAAGAGCGTGAGGGTCGCGGTCGACGAGAACGGTTCTCCCTGGTGGGTTCTTGCCGATGTGTGTGAAGTTCTGGAAATCTCGAATGCCCGCAATGTTGCCGCCCGTCTCGAGGATGACGAAAAGGGTGTCCGCCTGATGGACACCCTTGGAGGAAAGCAGGAACTGACTCTCGTCAACGAGGCCGGTCTCTATTCAGTGATCCTACGTAGCGACAAACCAGAGGCCCGGCGATTTAAAAGGTGGATCACCCATGTCGTTCTGCCGGAGATCCGCTCCCGGGGATCCTATGGTTTTCAAGATTCCCGTATCCCCAGGACACTTCCCGAAGCCCTTCGGCTGGCTGCGGAAATTGAAGAGAAAAGAGTCTTGCTGCAAGAGGAAAACCGTTACCTGGCGCCCAGGGCTTTAGCCTGGGAGGCCACTGCATTTGAAGGTTCGGAAATGTCTCTGCAGGCTCTAGGGAAAGAGCTGGCCCGTTTTGGCATGGGGCCCAGGAAAATCTTCGAGGCCCTTGGAGGCCTCGGGGTCCTATACCGTCTGGACGGGTATTGGGTTCCCCACCAGGAACACATCGATGCCAAACGCTTCCGAGTGATTCGGGTCAACAAGATTATCGAGGGCGAACCCCGCACCTGCATGAAGACCCTGGTAACCCCCAAAGGCAGGGACTACGTGGCAACCCTACTGGCCGGAAGGCGAGCGGCGGCATGAATTTCCTTATGAACGCGGCGGACGTGCGCGGTCTGATTCGATCCTTATGCGACGGGGATAGATGTCCGAGGGAATCAAGAAAATTCTGGACCGTGGGGCACTTGAGCAATCTCGCGTCCTGGGCGGACGTGCAGGAAGAGGAAGAAAAGGTTGACCTTTCCTGCTTTGTTCAAGCCGCCATGAGTAACGGGCAGGCGAATTCCTGCAGGGCATCATAAAAGCCCGCTGGGTCAGAGCGGGCTCAGTGGAGGTGACTCGAACAGGAGGGGTACCCCTGATCGAATCGCATTATAAAGCATGCAATCCGCTAAGGCAAAGGGGAAAAAGGATAAAACTTTACGTGATTATTCTAATTATCGGTATGAAGCATCAAAAATACGATATTGGTCGGTTTCCGCCTCAAATACCTATGTGTTCCCAATGGGGAGTGGTTGCATGGCCTGGATAGAGTCCCACGAAGGCTTGAGAAGTCATCCAAAGACGATGAAGGCCGCCCGTCTCTTGAGCATTCCCATCCCCCAGGTCATCGGTCATCTGCACTGTTTCTGGTGGTGGGCCCTGAATTATGCCGAGAAGGGCTGCATGGCCAAATACGACAGCGCTGATATTTCCGATGGAGCCATGTGGACTGGCGATCCGGATCTTTTCGTGAAAGCTCTAGTCGATGCCCGCTTCATCGACGTAAGGGAAGGGCAACTGGTGATTCACGACTGGGACGAATATATCGGCCGCCTTATGGAGATCAGGGAGAGAGAAAGGGTCCGAAAAAGCAAATGGGTCAGGAATGCCAGAGGACATTCTGGGGAAAACCCGGTGAATGAACCGAATGGGACGGGGAATAGACGGGGTGTAGACGCGGAAGCGACGCGGAATAGACGCGGAAGTGACGCGGAAGGAACGCGGAATAGCGAGGTAGACCTAACCGAACCTAACCTAACCGAACCAGAAGAACAACCTGAAACTTCTGACGAAGTTTCAGGCGCCCGAGGCGCGGACTCGCCTAGGGGTTTTCCTGAGGCCTCTTCCGTACCAGCTGTCGGACCAGAACTGGAAGAAACCCTTGGGAATGGTGAATTGGCTGGAAATCGAGGGACAGGGCATGCTCCGGGGAGCAGGGATAAACCTAGGGAAAACCCCGAGGTGACCAGAGAACGGATTCCTGCTGCGTTTCGGGAGACTTATGACCTTTTCCTGCTGAAGACCGGTAGAGGCTCGATTTCCAGGGAAGAGCTGGCCAGGATTGAGGCCCTGGAAAGGCTGCACATCCCTTCCCGGGTCCAGTCGGAAATCTCGAAGGCCCTGGAGCGGTTTGGGCGGTCGGGCAGAGCTCCCTGCGAACTCGACTGGAACTATCTGTGGGATTCGCTCAGACACCAGAAAACCGGCAAGACTGCCCCAGGCGGCAAGGGGAACGGTAGCTCGGAATCGGGCGGGGGAAGGAGGCATGATCCGAAATGGCTGAAGCAGC